>MEOE01000024.1 GCA_001768565.1 Bacteroidetes bacterium GWF2_33_16
AAACCTAAACAAAAGACTATAAGCTAAAATATAAATACGCTAAAAATAACAACATAAAAAAACCGTCTCAGATTATCTTTTGAGACGGCTTCTTTTTATTTATTTCTTCTCCTCATGTTTCTTCTTGGTAGTAACAAGAATAACGCCATTTGGAGCATTATACTCTTTTCTTGCTTTTTCATCCTTAACTACACTAATTGAGTGAATATCATCGGGTGATATTTTCTCCAGCTTTTTTTGGTCAGAAACCTCACCATCAATAATAATTTTAGGATCACCCTTACCAGTATTTCCTTTTGCATTTATTACAATTGTATTTTCCTCTTCCTTTTTGGTTTTAACCAAAATCACACCATTGGGAGCATTGTACTCTTTTAAGGCTTGTTCTCCTTTAATTACCGATACTGATTCAATTTTATTCTGGTCAAGCAGCTCAAAAATTTCTGAGTCGTATTTTTTACCATCAATATAGATATCAGGCTGTTTTCCATCCTTAACTTTTATAATCAATTCATCTTTTTTTTCATCGGTTTTTGATTCAACGCTCACTACTTGTGCTTGAACAATAACAGTTAAACCAATTAAAAGGTATGTTAATACTATTTTTTTCATAATCGTTTTTTTTAGTAAATAATAATTAATAAATTTTATATTGAATTACTCCGCGGATGCATAAATTATAATTATATCGTCTTCATAAATGGGTTTTAGTGCTGATTTAGTGTTCTTGTTTTCGAACATCTCTAATGCTTCTTTCAATAGAGCTTCTTTCTTATTATAGCTTTGCATATTGCCAAATGGCTTATAAATTGCAATACTTAACAATACCAATATTGATGCGGCTGCAGATAACATTCCCACTTTTAATTGAAGATTTAGAATCTTTTTTTTGTGTATAGATTCCCAGACAGAATCTTGTAATCCTTTCGGTGCCTTTTCCTTATTAATTTGAATAAACTTGAACCATGCATGATATTCATTAGGAAAACTCTCAGTATTATCAACTATAATTTGTTCCTCCTGCAAGGTGCTTTCTCCTTGCTCATATTTTTCGATCAAGTCTTTAAATCTTCCCTTGTTCATAGCTGTATATTTTATTTAACTCAATACTTACAGTTTTACGTGCTCGTGACAGTAACACCCTTATATACTCAACTTGCAGGCCAGTAATCTCAGCAATTTCTTTAAACTCCAAATCATCTAACTCCCGTAATATTATTATCTCTCTTTGTTGCGTTGGTAAAGTTTCAATTACTTTTCTAACTAGATTATTTAGTTCTTTCTGCTCCAATTCCTCTTCGACTGTTTTTCCTGATTCCACGAAATGAATTCTTAATTCCAAATTTTCAATTTCGGGAGTCTTTTTCTTTAATTCATCCAAACAATAATTTCGCGCAGTTAAGAAAACGAAACCGGCAACATTAGGATGTTTTCCAAGTTGTTTGCGCTTATCCCAAAGTTTCATCATAATAACCTGAACAGCGTCTTGTGCATTTTCATTATTTCCCAACATTCGTGCTACCATCGGAAATAAACGATCTGATAGTGAGAGTACCTTGCTTTTAAATTCGTTTGTGTTCATTCTACTTCTGATAACGAGAAAAACAGTCAAACATAACAAAAAGTAATTATTATTTTTTTAATTATACATAACTATCTAAAATGTAATTTTCTAAAAGAACATTATACAGTAGGTCAACCACAACAACTTATTAAGTTTGGAAGCTGCTGCGCCCAAAGCATAACAGCGGAATCAAAAGAATGCTAGTTGAAGTAATTCCTGAACTTTTTAATTACCTTTAGCTTTCTCAACGCAGCGCAGTATAAGAACACAGGACTAAAGTTCAATTGCGAGGCTGTGTTGAACCAAATTGGTTTCAGTATTGCATTTTTTAACAAAGAATTTGATATAGATGTTTTAAAAAAATGATAGTTACAACATTGAACGAAAAATAAGTTAATTGACAACCAGTAAGAATTCAATCAATTATTTTACGCATCTGGCAACCGATAAAAAAACCTTGTACAGATCGATAATAATCTCAGTACTAATCGGGATAACCATAACTATCAATTGTTTTTATAAATGAGGGGCTTACTACACTTTACAAAATCTTCATGAGGCAGTATATCAGAAATCATGTTTTTTGCTGTAGATTAAATTTTTAGATAATTTTTGTTTTATTTTGGGGGATTATTTTAAAAACTTAATTAAGAAATCATGGAAAAAATTAACATCAGGGAGATATTTAAAGAAAAGAATCCAACTGTTGCAAAACTACTCCCTGGTTTTATTTACAGGTACATTGAACGCGTTGTTCATCAAAAAGAAATAAATGAGGCTTTGCCCGTTTTAGGTGATAAAATGGGACTTGACTTTGTGAATGCAATTATCGACCTTTTTAAAGCTACGGTGGTAGTAAAAGGTGAAGAAAATATTCCGAAAGAAGGCAGGTTTATTTTTGTTGCAAACCATCCCCTTGGAGGTTTAGATGGACTTGTTTTTGCAAAAGTTGTTGGAGAAAGGCACCCTAATCTTCAATTTCTTGTTAACGATATTTTAATGAACCTGAAAAACCTCGAACCCATTTTTGCACCTGTAAATAAACACGGAAAACAATCCGTAGAATACGTTAAACGAATCGAAGAGATTTACAAATCGGATGTTCAGGTGCTAAATTTTCCAGCAGGCATGTGTTCGCGGAAAATAAACGGAAAAATAACTGATCTGGAATGGATGAAAAGCTTTGTAGCAAAAGCTGTTCAACATAAACGAGACGTTGTTCCTGTTTATATTGACGGAATAAATTCAAAATTCTTCTATAATCTTTCGAACATTCGCACTAAGTTGGGCGTTAAAGCTAATCTGGAGATGTTTTATTTACCAGACGAAATGTTTAAGCAAAAAGGCAAAACTATTACATTAACTTTTGGAAAGTCCATTCCCTATTCAGTCTTCGACAAGTCATTTAGTCCCGTTGAATGGGCTCAGAAAGTTAAAGCACATGTTTATCGTTTGGCAAATGAGCAAACCATAGAATTTAAAAATAACTGATAAATTTTATAAATTTGTTATCCTAAATCATATAAGAAGTATGAAAGACATCATCGAACCTATTGACAAGAGATTAATTGAGAGAGAGTTAACTCCTGAAAAATTTCTACGAAAAACAAATAATGGAGGTAATGAATTATATATAATTAATTATCATAACTCTCCATATACAATGCAAGAAATAGGTCGGTTAAGAGAGCTAACATTTCGAAATGCAGGTGGTGGAACGGGTAAGGCAATTGATATTGATACATTTGATACACAGGACGAACCATACGAGCAATTGATTTCGTGGGATCCCGAAGATAAAGAGATTGTTGGTGGTTATCGTTTTCATGTCTGCAATCAAAATAGTGATCCGAATAATCTTGCAACATCAAAATTATTTGAATTTTCAGAAGAGTTTAGCAAAAACTATTTGCCCTATATGATTGAACTTGGCAGATCGTTTATACAACCCAAATTTCAGTCTGCATCTGCCGGACGAAAAGCTCTATTTGCACTTGATAATCTTTGGGATGGCTTAGGTGCTTTAGTTATTGAAAACCCACAGATCAAGTATTATTTTGGAAAAGTTACCATGTATCCCCATTTCCATGCTGAGGCTCGCAACATGATATTATATTTCCTGAATAGCCAGTTTCACGATAATAACAATTTTGTTATCCCCAGAAAGCCTCTTACTTTAAATATCGATGAATCAAAAATGAAATCGTTATTTATAGGGAATGATTACAAAGAAAACTATCGTATTTTACAGAAGAAAGTCCGCGAGTTTAATCTGAATATCCCTCCGCTTATTAATGCGTACATGAATCTTTCTCCCTCCATGAAATTTTTTGGAACAGCTATTAACGAGACCTTTGGAGAGGTTGAAGAATCAGGAATTATGATTACCATTGATGATATTTTTCCTGTAAAAAAGGAAAGGCATATTACAACATATATCAGAAATAAACTTTTTAGAAGATTTAAATTTAAAAAGTAGAAATACTAATTATCGATTTGTTGTCATGTTGAGCCCGCCTGCCGGACGGGCAGGCTCGTCGAAATAGGAACAACTAAAACACTTTTTAGACATCCTCTTTCTTAATATGCCCTTTGGTTTCGGCCTTCAATAAAATTAATAAATGATCTGTTAACTACTTTATTTCCTCCCGGAGTTGGATATTTTCCTGTAAAATACCAATCACCGGTATTATTTGGGCATGCGGCGTGCAAATCCTCAATAGACTGGAAAATAATCTCAACATCGGCATTTACTTCTTTTGATTTAAGCAATTCAGCAATTTTAAAAGAAATTTCTTCGGGAGTAAATGCTTTATAAATCTCCTTAACGTAATTCACAATTTCTTCTTTTGGAAGATTTTCCTGAGCCTTCGATTTTTTATACACTTCATTAATTATGTGCTCTTTACCTGTTTCTTTTAGCAAATCGATTGCAGCCCTGAAAGCAACAAAATCTGATAATTTTGCCATATCGATACCATAACAATCGGGGTAGCGTATTTGTGGTGATGATGAAACAACAATTATTTTTTTGGGTTTAAGCCTATCAAGAATTCGTAAAATACTTTCTCGCAATGTAGTTCCGCGAACAATAGAATCATCAATCACAACAAGATTATCGATGCCTTCGCGAATTGTACCGTAGGTAATATCATAAACGTGACCTACAAGATCATTTCTACCCTTATCCTGTGCAATAAAAGTACGGAGCTTAATATCTTTAACAGCTATTTTTTCAACGCGGATTTTCTTATCCATTATACGATCAAATTCCTTCTCGGTAAACTGGTTACCTAAGGCAAGAATTTCTTTTTTCTGTTCCTTTAGAAGATAATTTTTTAATTCATCAACCATTCCGTAAAAGGCTGTTTCAGCGGTATTCGGAATAAATGAGAAAACAGTATTCTCAATATCGTTATTTATTGATTTTAAGATAGGTGGAATAAGCAAACGTCCTAATTGTTTTCTTTCCTGATAAATATCCAAATCGCTACCACGAGAAAAATAAATACGTTCAAAAGAACAAGCACTTCGCTTTTGTGGAATCCTTATTTCCTCAGAAGTTACACGTCCATCTTTTTTTATTATTAGTGCTTCGCCCGGATTAATTTCTTTTATAGCCTCAGCTTTCACATTCATTACCGTTTGTATCACAGGGCGCTCTGATGCTACCACAACAATTTCATCATCCTTATAATAAAATGCAGGTCGTATACCCCATGGATCGCGTAATACAAAAGAATCGCCATGACCAATAATACCTGCCATAGCATAACCACCATCCCAATCTTTACTTGCCTCCTGTAATAATTTTTTAACATCAATATCTTTGGCAATAAGCTCTGATATTTCCTTATTTGAAAAACCTTCGTTTTTATACTGGCGAAAGAGTAATTGATTTTCCTCATCTAGAAAATGACCTACTTTTTCTAGAACAGTTACAGTATCGGAGTATTCTTTCGGGTGTTGTCCCAGATCAATTAAAACTTTAAAAAGCTCATCCACATTGGTCATATTAAAATTACCAGCAAGAATAAGATTTCTCGATTTCCAGTTATTTTCGCGCATCAATGGTTGAACAAATTCAATATCACCGCCGCCAAAGGTACCATAACGTAGATGACCAAGATAAAGGCATGCCGCTGATGGCAAGTTTTCTTTTGCCCACAGTGGATCACTTAAAAGATCAGGATTTTTTTGTTGAGCTTTAGCATGATAGGAATTTACCTCATCAAATACATCTTTAATTGGAGTAGAGCTATTCGATCTGAATCGATGTATATATTTGCGTCCTGCAATTGGATCGAGCTTAAGCGTTGCCAATCCTGCTCCATCCTGACCTCTATTATGTTGTTTTTCCATGAGCAGATACAGCTTATGTAATCCATACATCCACGATCCGTACTTCGATTGATAATATTCCAGTGGTTTTAACAACCTGATTAATGCTATTCCGCATTCGTGTTTTATTTGATCGCTCATTTTATAATTTAATCAATTGATTAGTTCAACTTCAACATTTTCTTTACAGCCGAAATAATATGTTCAGCTTTCATTCCATATTTCTGCATTAGCTCATCAGGCTTACCTGACTCACCAAAGCAATCGTTCATGCCAATCATATGGACAGGCACTGGAGCATTTTTTACAAGTACCTCTGCAACGGCACTACCTAAACCTCCATATATCTGATGCTCTTCTGCAGTAATAATCGCACCTGTTTCATTTGCTGCTTTAATAATAATTTCAGTATCGATTGGTTTAATTGTGTGAATATTTATAACACGTAAACGAACATTTTGTTTTTCAAGTTCGTAAGCTGCTTGTAAAGCCTCCCACACCAAATGCCCGGTAGCTATAATGGTAATATCATTACCTTCTTTTAATGTTTGCCCCTTACCCACTTCGAAAGGCAAATTCTCTGATGTAAAATCAGGAACTGGTTCACGACCAAAGCGTATATATACTGGACCTTTAACCTGTTCAACAGCTGCAATTGTTGCCAATCTGGTTTGGGTAGCATCGCAAGGAGAGAGAACAGTCATATTGGGCAAAACTCTCATTATAGCAATATCTTCCAACGCCTGATGAGTTGCCCCATCGGGACCTACAGAAATACCAGCATGAGCGCCACCAATTTTCACCGGCAAGTTATTATAACAAATGGAAACTCTAATTTGGTCTGTTGTGCGTAGTGCAGAAAACACTCCATAGGTAGCTGCAAAAGGAATTTTACCACCCAAGGCTAAACCGGCAGCAACGCCCATTATATTTTGTTCGGCGATACCCAGTGAAAAGAATCGATCAGGAAAAGCTTCTCTAAAGAAATTCATACTTACAGATGTTGTAATATCAGCTCCCAAAGAAACTATTTCGGGGTATTTCCCTCCAAGCTCTTTTAAACCTTCCCCAAATCCAAAACGTGTTGGCTTATGCTGCTTTGCTTCAAATATCATTTTTTATTATAATAACTATCGTTTAACTCAAGTAGAAACTCCTCAGCTTGCTTAGTCGAGGGAGCTTTGCCATGCCACGAAAATTCATTCTCAACACTTTTTACTCCCTTTCCCATAATTGTTTTGGCAATAATTACTGTTGGTTTATTTTTCAATTGGAATGCTTTTTCGTATGATTCAATTATATTTTTATGGTCATGTCCATCACAATGGAGCACATTCCACCCAAACGATTCAAACTTATTAGACAAAGGCTCGATTTCCATCACATCCGACGTTTTACCATCAATCTGTAAAGAGTTTCTATCAACAAGAGCAATCAGGTTATCAAGTTTATAATGTGAAGCACTCATTGCTGCTTCCCAAATAGAACCTTCTTGCATTTCTCCATCGCCATGAATAGAAAATACACGCCAGTTTTTATTGTCGATTTTTGCAGCCAGAGCAAGTCCAACAGCAACAGATAGTCCTTGCCCTAATGATCCTGAAGAAAGCTCTATTCCGGGCAAACCATGTTCTTTTCCTGGGTGTCCCTGAAGTCGGGAACCAAATTTTCTGAGAGTTAAAAGCTCTTCTTTTTTAAAATATCCTGCATGTGCTAAAGATGCATAAAAGACCGGAGCAACATGCCCAATAGATAAAATCAGTCGATCACGATTTTCCCAATCTGGGCTTTGTGGATTATGGTTGAGAATACTGAAATACAGACAAGTAAAAACATCGGCTAAACCCAAAGATCCTCCTAGGTGACCTGAACCTGCTTCAGAAAGGCTTTTGATAACATCTTTCCGAATTTCTAAAGATATTTTTTTCAGTTCGCTTATATCTTTTATTGCAGGCATTAACTTTTATGTTTAATCATCCAGTTTGGGGAAATTTATTCGTCCCGGAACAATAAATGCAGATGGAAAATATGTTTTTATTCGTTTAAAATCTTTAATTGCGTCATTTTTTGTTCTATAATCACCGGCATATACCTTAAAATAAGGGCTATCATATTCGCGATAGACCGAAATTTCTGGAAATAATTCGTTAAACTTAGCATTTGCATCTTGTGATTTTTCCCTAGCTGCTTGACCCAGATCGGAGAAAATACGAATCCTGAATCCTTGTACCCCATTAAATTCTTTATTCTGAGATACATGTTTCCAAACTATTTTATTTAACCTGTCATCCTGATAAATAACGACATTACCATTATCATCTTTTTTTTCGGCAAGACTATGAAAGATTGCTGTAGGATACAAATCAGATGAGTTATGATCATCTTGTGCTAAAAGGATTTTGGAGAAGACAATAAATACAATAATTACCAGTATTGAGACTCTCATAATGAAATAAAAAATTATGCCGCTAAATTAAGTATTTTTTACCAGAATTAGAGATTGATTTTTCCCATTTTTTCTTTTAAATCAATGGTCTGCTTTTCAGACACTTTAACTGTTTTTTTATGCAAAAAAGATTTTGCAATAATTTTTCCATCAAGACCTATATCTACTTGTCTTGCATTCTTAAGCTTATAAAAAGACATGGCACTAGAAAGTATATTATCAACCTCAATAACTACTGGAAAGTTTTTTACACCATTAAACTTTTTAGGAATTATAATAAGCGAGTCATTCTTCATTTTCCCCATATATTTACCATTTACAGAGATGTCAAGGTCCAATGATTTTATTTTAAGATTGAAATTATTTGGATTCGTAATTGGAATTTTTAGATCGAGCAAGATTTTATTATCAGTCATCCCTCTGAATTTAACATCGGTTATATCACCAACATCAATTGATTTATAAACACTACAGCTTGATAAGGAAAGTATAATTAGTACCAATTGCAGACTGAATATTCTCTTTAAGCGCATATAATTATTTTTTATTCATATTAGGATAACAAATACCATGCACATTTTTATTGTTGCCAATGCATGGCTTTCTCAACAGCTTTTTTCCAGCCACTATATAATTTAATACGCATATAGTCTTCCATTAACGGAGAGAAGGTTTTATCTATTTTTCTTTGGTTATTAATTTCGATCATCGACCAAAATCCGGTTGCCAACCCTGCCAGATAAGCTGCTCCCAAAGCAGTTGTTTCAATATTATCAGGTCTTACTACATCAACATTTAAAAGATCAGCTTGAAATTGCAATAAAAAATTATTGGCTGATGCACCACCATCCACATTAAGAGTTTTCAGTTCTATACCCGAATCTTTTTCCATAGCTTTAAGCACATCCATTGTTTGATAAGCCAATGATTCCAGTGTTGCGCGTACAATGTGTTTATCGGTAACTCCTTGTGTAAGACCCAGAATAGCTCCTCGGGCATACATGTCCCAATACGGAGCACCCAATCCGGAAAAAGCGGGGACAACATAAATTTCTTCTGTATCTTTCACTTCGTTTGCTATTCGCTCAGTATCTGATGCAGAAGTAATAAGTTTTAATGCATCGCGCAACCATTTTATTGCTGCACCAGCTATAAAAACGCTCCCTTCAAGAGCATATTGCACTTCCCCATTAATTCCCCATGCAATCGTTGTAAGCAAACCTGATTTTGACTCAACCATCTTTTTGCCGGTATTCATGAGCATAAAGCAGCCTGTTCCATATGTGTTCTTTGCCATTCCCTCGCTAAAGCATGTTTGCCCAAACAATGCAGCTTGCTGATCACCAGCGATTCCAGCAATAGGAACCTCAGCTCCAAAAACAGATGCATTAGTTTTTCCATATACTTCGGATGACATTCTGACTTCGGGAAGCAATATTTCAGGGATTTCGAAAAGATCAAGTAATTTTGGATCCCATTTCAGATTACGGATATTAAAAAGGAGTGTTCGTGAAGCATTAGAATAATCTGTAATATGCAGCCCTCCCCCTGTAAGTTTCCATACAAGCCAGGTATCAATTGTTCCAGCTAATAATTCTCCTTTTTTAGCACGTTCAATGGCGCCATCAACATGTTTTAGTATCCATTGAATTTTTGTAGCAGAAAAGTATGAATCAATAACTAAACCTGTATTTTGTTTAATATAATCACTCCATCCTTCTTCTTTCAACTGTTGACATGCATCGGCTGTTCTTTTATCCTGCCAAACTAATGCATTATAAATGGGTGTTCCTGTTTTTTTATCCCAAACAACCACTGTTTCGCGTTGATTTGCAATACCTATAGAAGCTATTTCTTCAGGATTAATCCCCAGTTTTTTTATAAGCTTTTGTGCTGTTCCTATTTGGGTTTCCCAAATTTCTAATGGATCATGCTCAACCCATCCGGCATGTGGATAAAATTGAGCAAATTCTTGTTGCTCAGATCCTGAAATAACCAGATTTTTATCAAAGATAATTGTTCTTGAGCTTGAGGTGCCCTGATCAAGGGCTAAAATATATTTTTTCACAGATTTTAATGTTTGGCTAAATATACAAAATATTTAAACCGAAGATAAATAGCAATGTTCCCTTGAAACTTTTGTGTGATAAAAACCCCAGCCTACTCTATTGCCCTTCCATTGCGGCAGCTATCTCATCTGTAAGTTCAAGATTATGAAATACATTCTGCACATCCTCAATTTCTTCAAAAGCATCGATCATTTTAAGTACACGAAGAGCAGAATTAACATCAATTATTTTTGTTTCGTTAGGGATTCTTTGTAATGAGGCATTTTGTATTTGAATACCCATGGCATCCAGTTTTTTCTGCATAGTACCAAAATCTTCTTTGGCTGTGGTAATTGTAATTTCCGAATCATCAATTTCGAAATCCTGGGCTCCGGCATCAATAATTTCAAGCTCAAACTCATCCATATTTATGTTATCAGTTAATGGAATTGTAAAAATGCCTTTTGATTCGAAAAGAAAACTTAACGAACCAGTTTTACCCAGATTACTATTATATTTATTAAATACGGCACGCACAAAACTAACAGAACGATTTGTATTATCTGTTAAACATTCTATTACTAACGCTATTCCGCTAGGTGCATATCCTTCGTAAATAACTTCTTCGAGATGCGCCCCTTCTTTATCTGCCTTACTTATTGCCCTATCGATATTCTCTTTAGGCATATTTACTCCCTTGGCATTATTAATAGCCAAACGTAACCTTGAATTAGACTCGGGATCAGCACTTCCGCCTTCTTTTACTGCAATAGTAATTTCTTTAACAACACTTGAAAACATTTTTGATCGCTTGGCATCAATTGCTCCCTTTTTTCGCTTTATTTTTGACCACTTACTATGACCTGACATAAAATATTTTTTAAAAAAGAATCCGAACGTTAAAATGTAAAATTAACAAAAGGTTGATATTAAAAAAACGGTAACGGGGTTTTCAAATCAATTTACAAAAAAAATACAAATTAATGTTTAAAAACACGGCATCATAACTTTAATAAATGCGGGCATTTCAGATTCGCTAGCCTTATTTTATTATATCAACATAAATTATTATCACTTTTAGCTCATAATTTTGATAAATTTGCTTGATTATTTTTACTCCAAACATAAATATACAATGGAAAGCAAGACTAAATTATATATAGAAACATATGGCTGCCAAATGAATATTGCCGACAGTGAGGTGGTAGCGTCGATACTAAAAGAGAGTGGTTATGAAATAACTGAAGACATTCAGCTTGCCGATGTAATTCTAGTAAATACCTGTTCTATTCGTGAAAATGCAGAACAAAGAGTTTGGGGTAGGCTTGACGTTTTTAGGCAGATAAAGAAAAAGAAACCACAATTAACTATTGGAGTAATTGGTTGCATGGCAGAACGACTAAAAGAAAAACTCATTGAAGAAGAAAAAACTATTGATATTGTAGTCGGTCCAGATGCCTATCGTGACCTTCCAGGTCTTCTGGAAAATGCCGGACTTGGCCACAAAGCCGTAAATGTACTTTTATCAAGAGAAGAAACTTATGCAGATATTAGTCCGATACGTTTGGATAAAAACCGTATCTCGGCATTCGTTTCTATTATGCGTGGTTGCAACAACATGTGTTCCTATTGTATTGTTCCTTATGTTCGCGGGGCAGAACGCAGCCGTGATCCAAAATCGATACTAAAAGAGGTAAGTGAGCTATTCGAAAAAGGGTATAAGGAAGTCACTCTTATTGGTCAAAATGTGGATTCTTATAATTGGAAAGATGAAAATAACGAAAAATTCTCTTTCGGGCAGTTGCTAGAAATGGTGGCTCAGGTTAGTCCAACTTTGCGAGTTCGATTTTCAACCTCGCATCCAAAAGATATGTCGGATGAAGTTCTACATAAGATGGCAAAACATGCTAATATTTGTCGTCATATTCATTTACCAGCACAATCGGGAAGTACAAGAGTACTCGAACTAATGAAACGTGGTTACACCCGTGAATGGTATTTGGATCGTATAAAAGCAATCAGAACAATACTTCCTGACTGTGCTGTTTCTACAGACATAATGACTGGTTTTTCGGGAGAAACTGAAGAAGATCATTTAGATACTCTTCGTTTAATGAAAGAGGTGAACTACGATTTCGCTTATATGTTCAAATATTCTGAGCGACCAAATACCTATGCTGCGCGTCATTTAAAAGATGATATACAAGAAAGTATAAAATCAAGAAGATTAACCGAAATTATCGATCTTCAGAATGAGTTGTCGAGTAAAAGCAAGAAAGAAGATCTGGGAAAGGTTTTCGAAGTATTGGTTGAGGGTTATTCAAAGAAGTCGAAAGATCGTTTGTTTGGAAGAACTTCGCAAAATAAAGTTGTAGTTTTTCCACGCAAAAACTATAATATTGGCGACTATGTACAGGTAGAGATTATTGATTCTACTTCGGCCACCCTGATTGGCGAATCAGTAAATTAACGAAACTTGGCTAATTAAGCTAACTCAAAAACCTTATCTAATTCAACAAGTTTAAGCAGCTCATAAGCTTCGTTAGAAACATTCATTAATTTAAATGAAGAGTTGTTCATTTTTGCCGAACGATATATATTAAGCAAGGATTCAAATCCATAACTATCAATAAATTTAACTTCCGAAAGATTAAGAACCAATCCAGTACTTTCTTTTTTAGTTAAATCAATTAGTTGTGCTTCAATTTCTTTAGAATTAATAATATTCAGCTTAGGAGTATTATAAAATGAAACATGGTATTCACCATCAACCTGATTTATATTTACCATATACAAATAATTTAGACAAATTTAAAAACGTGAAAATACTGCATATCTTATAAAAAAAAACAAATATTTATGTTATTTATAAACAATACGGGTTTGTTTTTCCAACATTTTATTTAATAACAACAAATGTTAAAAAATAAATATAAAAGTAGATCCCTCACCCGGGATAGATTTTACTATCAAATTTCCTTTATGTAAAAGCATAATGTGTTTTGCAAGACTTAACCCTATTCCCGAGCCATTTCTCTTTGTAGTAAAAAATGGGATGAAAATATTTTCAAGAATTTCTTTTTTTATACCCTCTCCATTATCAGAAATTGAAATCAATGTTTGATTTTTCTCATTACTATAAACAAGTATTTTGATTTTTGGTTCAAAAGAATCTGAAATAGCTTCAATTGCATTTAAAACTATGTTAATAAGGGCTTGCTCAATCAGTGATTTATCAGCTAATACTAATATATTTTCGTTTGAATATGAAACTTCAACAGAAATATTTGAGTCTTTTATTTTTTGTTTTAATAATGCTAAAACTCTCTTTATTAAGCCACTAATCAGGATATTCTCCAACTCGGGTTTCGGCATTTTTGTAAAGTTTTTTGTTGCCTGAACAAAATCAGCCAAAGCTTTGCTCCTGCTACTAATTGTCTGAAGACTCTCTCTTATATCGTCTTTTTGTTCTTGATCTTTTTTATCGTTATAAATTCCATTTTCATTATATAATTGTGTATATACTAATTTTGATAAGTTTGATATAGGAATAGCAGAATTCATAATTTCATGGGTAATAACCCTTGTAAGTCTTTGCCACGATTCTATCTCGTTTTGCTCTAATTCACTCTGAATATTATTTATTGTAAATAATCGAAATTTTTCATTAACAATTTTAAATTCAGCAACCTGAATAGAATAGCTATTTATTTCTTCAGAATGATGTAGTTTTATTATCTTCTTTTCATTTAATTTTAGCTCAGTTAAGATACCAGGTAAAACAGGATCGATTTTAGATAATGAACCTATTGTTTTTAGTTTTCTTTTTCCGAAGAACAGATCTGCAGCATTATTTAAAAGTACAATTTCATTATTTAGGTTAGCGCAAATAATAACAACATCTACCTGATTAATTATCATTTGCAGGTATTGATAATTTATTTCAGCCTCCTCTCTCAACGACTTTACAACATCTGATAATTTTTTAAATGCTAAATTTATTTCTTGATCTGAGTATTTTTTTGAGCTGGGTACTGAAAAATCTTTCTGACTAACAGAAGAAATAAAATACGCGAGTTTTTGGTGTTCCTTTTGAATATATTTTAAAAATGAAACGATAATAAAGAAGTCAAATATGAAAATCCAGAAAGACACTAACCAATAATACTTTTCTAATAAAATATATACTCCGCCAACAGATAAAAAAATTATGGTCACCAAATAGAAGATAATATTATATCTAAATGTCTTAAATTCCATATTTCTTCATTTTTCTATATAAGGTACTTCGCCCAAAACCTAATTCTTCTGATGCTTTTGAAAAATTTCTATTACATTTATTTAAGGCATTAATTATTGCCTGCTTTTCTAATTCATCAATATTTAGTGATTTAGTAGTATAATTCTCACTTGACTTTTTTAATACAAAATCATTTTCGGTTAAGAATTTGTCTTCAGACATAATTACAGCCCTTTCGATCAAATGTTGCAGTTCTCTAATATTTCCGGGCCATAAATACTCTTTTAATGCAATGTAGCCATCAGATACTATTTTTAAACCTCTCTTATTGTACTTTAAACAAAATTTATTTAGAAAATAATCAGCTAATAAAGGGATATCATCTGACCTTGATCGCAAGGGAGGTAAGTTTATTTCGACCGTATTTATTCGATATAATAAATCTTGCCTAAATTCTCCGTTTTCTGTCATAAAATATAAATCCCGATTGGTTGCACAGATTAATCGTATATCTATTTTTATTTCCCTATTTGAGCCAACTCTTGTTATTACTCTATTCTGAATTACGGACAATAACTTCGATTGAAGATTGAGTGGGAGGTTTCCTATTTCATCAAGAAATAAAGTTCCCTCAGAAGCTATTTCAAACCTTCCTGGTTTGTCTTCCTTGGCATCGGTAAAAGCACCTTTGGTATGTCCAAATAATTCTGACTCAAATAATGATTCTGTTAAAGATCCTAAATCAACATTTATAAAAGGTTTATTTGCTCGATTTGATTTTCGATGAATTTCTCTCGCAATTAATTCTTTTCCTGTTCCATTCTCCCCAAATATGATAACATTGGCATCTGTTTTCGAAACCTTTTCAATGGATGAAAATACTGGCTTCATTGATTTTGACTTGCTTATTATTTCGGAGAATTCTCTATTACTATCCTTTGATAGAATTTTCTGTGTATTTTCTAATTGATAAATTTTTTTCTTTGATTGGCTTAGATTAAATGCTGATTTAACAGTTGCAATAAATACTTCGCTATCCCAAGGCTTTACAATAAAATCAACAGCACCAATTTTCATGGCTTCAACAGCTAGTTTTATATCACCATACGCTGTATTCATTAAAACTGACGCATTAGAATCTAATGTAAGAATCCTTTTTAGCCAAAACAAACCCTCTGTGCCATCTGTAACACCTGGTTTAAAGTTCATATCCAAAATAATTACATCATATGAATTATCATTTAAAATAGTAGGAATAAAAGCAGGATCGCTTACAATATCGATGTTTGAAAATACTTGCTTTAACACCATTCGGCAAGTTGTTAATACATCCAGATCATCATCAATAACTAATATGGCGCCTTTGATCTTTGTCATTTAAGTACTTGTATAATTTGAATAATCAAATATATAAATCGATTCAATATGATACAATTATTTGTACCAAAATGATACAAACTCAGATTGTATATTTCAAAAACAATTTCTTACATTCTCATTATTTGATAGTTATCATTATTGGTACAATTTTTATAAAGTTCATTATAGGAACTAAAATTATGAAATTATGATAAGGAATTATTTTATTACAGCATTAAGAAATATTAAACGAAGCACAATCCATTCTTTAATAAATATTATTGGATTAGCAATTGGAGTTGCGTTATTTATAATTATAGCCCTCTATGTAAAACACGAATTATCTTTTGACAATTTCCAAAAAGACAAAGAGCAAATATATCGTCTAGAATTAGGAAATGCAGATAATTCAAGTCTTTTTTTGACATCTGCTATGGGTATTGATGTAGGACAATTCGCCGAGGTTGAAAAAATGGTTCGATTGAAATATTTGGACAACGTGCTAATAAGTAATAATGAAAATACATTTAAAATTCCAAATTTGTATTTAGCAGATAGCTCTGTTTGGGATATTTTTACTTTCAATTTTATTTTAGGAACTCCCGAAACAGCTTTAGACGATCCTTTTAAAATAGTGCTTACTGAAAGTACTGCAAAACAAATCTTTGGAAATGAAAGTCCAATAAATCAAATAATAAAATCGAATACGGGATTAGAATTTAAAGTATCGGGTATTATAAAAGATGTCGAGCATTCGCATCTTACAATTGATGCTATTGGATCATTAAATTTGTTAGGAGTGTTATATGGGAAAGAACGTTTAAATAATCATAATACTACACAGTATTTCACCTATCTTAGGTTGGTTCCAGGTTCAAACATTAAAGAACTTGAAGCAAAAATTTCGGATTTCTATATAAAGATGTTTCCTGAATGGCTTGCCGATGAAATAGTTTTTACATTACGAAATTTATCTGATGCCTATTTTTATAAAACAACACGCCTTACTATCTCAGGAATAAAGAGTGGAAATCAGAAAGCTGTTAAGATTTTTATCGCAATTGGCATCTTTATCATTTTTATTGCTTGTATAAACTTCATTAATCTTACCACTGCAAGAGCGGCATCAAGAGCAAAAGAAGTAGGATTAAGAAAAGTAGTTGGCGGCATGAAAAGAAATTTAGTAATTCAGTTCTTAAGCGAATCTATGCTTATTTCGTTAATCGCATTTGTTCTGGCTATTACTTTGGTACAATTATGTATCCCTATTTTCAACAATCTGATATTAACAAATATCTCTTTCAGCACATTACTAAATTTTAAAGCTCTACTTATCATGGTATCGGGAATGCTTGCTATTGGAATTATATCGGGCATCTATCCTGCTTTTTATTTAACTGCTTTTAATCCTGTTCATGTTTTAAAAGGAGAAATTACCAAAGGTAAAAAGGCTGCGCTATTCAGAAAGATTTTAATTGTTGTTCAATTTACAATTTCTGTTGCTTTAATAATTTGTACTATTACAGTTAACAAGCAACTTAATTTTTTAAAAAACAAAGATTTGGGATTTAATCAGGATTTAGTAGTTGCATTAGAGTTAAATACAACACTTAGAAATACTAAAGAAGCTTTTAAAGAAAATTTATTAAAATATCCAACGATAAAGAAAGCTTCATATAGTATGACAATTCCTGGACAAGGATCAAATTTTGAAGGTTTTGATTTTAATAGCGATGGAAACTCAACAACTATTCAAGTACACACCATTGATCCAGACTATCTTAATTTATTTGAAATAGAATTAATTTCTGGAAGAAATTTCGACTGGGATAAGCAAGGTGACAAGAAACAAAAAATAATTCTCAATGAGAGAGCAGTAAAAGAAGCTGGCCTCACATTGGAAATTGCTGCAGGCACAATATTTCATCGCGATAGCTGGTATATTTCGGCACTTCCAAGTAAAGAATGCGAAATTATCGGTATAGTTAAAGATTTTCATTTTACTTCGCTTCATGCAGAAATTGGACCTCTTGGAATGACTTGGAATGATGATTGGTTTGGCTATATAAATATAAAAATTAGCCCGGAAGATATACCTTCAACCCTAAAAATAATTCAGAAAGAATGGGAAAAAATATGTCCCAGCATTCCCTTCGAATATACTTTTATTGATCAGGCCTTTGACAAAATGTATAAAAGCGAAGAACGATTAGCAAAATTTTTCAAATATTTTTCTATCCTGGCAATATTTATTGCGGCATTGGGCTTGTTTGGAATGTCTGCTTTTATAGCTGAAAGCCGAACGAAAGAAATTGGTATTAGGAAAGTTTTAGGCTCATCGGTTAACAAAATATTAATACATCTTTCAAGCGAATTTGCAATTTGGGTTTTTATTGCTAATTTAATCGCAATACCAATAGCATATTATGGAATGAATAAATGGCTACAAGGTTTCGCATATAAAATTCATCTAACAATCGATATTTTTATTCTTTCTGCTATATTCTCATTTTTAATAGCCATTATTACTGTTTCATTTCATTCATTAAAAGTAGCTAATAAAAATCCTGTTAGCTCATTGCGATACGAATAATCTATTTTATACAATTATTAATTTGGAACAACAATCATTAAAATGGTTGTTGTTTTGCTTAAAATCCTAGTTGGTACGAAAATTTTTAAAAAAAAGATAGGGTGTTTTTATTGATCATAATCTTTAGTATAGAAAACACAAATAAAAAGTTTTAAATGAATAACCAAAAACATAAAGCTATGAAAACAACGATGAAAATTATGATCGGGATAGCAATATCAGTATTAATGGTATTAGGTGCAAACGCCCAACCTAAATCAGAAATCCCCGATGATAATAAAACAAAAATGAACTGGGCAGGAGCTGATACTCTCTACACTTTTGAATTTGATGCAGCATCAAACTCATGGATTTACTTCCAAAGAGAAGTAAGAAGATTTAATACTAAAAATGATCCTATTGAAAATTTTGTTCAGGTTTATGCAAAACAAACAAAGAGCTGGGAGAATTATTTAAAAGTAAACTACTCGTATGACGAAAAAGGTAAAGAAACAGAAGAAATAACTCAGGCTTGGGACAAAAATTTCAATAATTGGGTTAATGCTAAACTTCGTACTACCTCGTATAAAGGAAACCAAAAAGACGAGATTCTTTTCCAAGAATGGAAACGACCTACAAACGAATGGTTTAACGTTATGAAGTATCTTATAAAGTACAATTCAAGTGGAGAACAGAATGTAGTTACTGTGAATCTGTATAATGGAATTACAAAAAACTGGGATAATCATAAACGTTTTAATATGGAATATGAGAATCCTTTTAACCCGCCAACAATAGTTATCTCAGAATCATACCTAAATGGTGAATGGAAGGTTGATGGAAAATATACTATGGAATATAATATACGTGGTAATAAAACCTCCGAAACAAGATATACTTATAACCAAAGCAAAAAGAACTGGTTAGAAGGAATTCAAATGGAATTGGTTTATGATAAAAAAGGAAATCAAACTGAGTATATTGAGAAGAAATATGATAGTTCGATCAAAGACTGGGCTAACTTTACCCGATTTGTTGCTACTTATAACGAATTAAACTATATGACCGAGAAAATTGAATATACATTTGACAGAAATACAAAACAATGGGTTATTGTAGGTCAGTTTAAGTTCACAACCGATAAAAAAATCTAACTACTAATTAGTTGATTATTAAAGAAAGAGGCTGTCTCAAAAGGACA
>MEOE01000025.1 GCA_001768565.1 Bacteroidetes bacterium GWF2_33_16
ACTGAATATCTTAATTATAACAAAATAAATCTATCCTAAATTATTAACAAAAAAAAAGAAGCTGTCCTTTTGAGACAGCCTCTTCTTATTTAGTTCTTAAATATTAATCCTTCATCATTTTTATCAACCCAGATAGTATTATCCTTATTAATTGCATTACCCAGAATCTGTTTCGATAATTCATTTACAAGGAGTTTTTGAAGATTTCTTTTAACTGGTCGGGCACCATAATGTGGATCAAAGCTTATATTAGCAATGTATTCAATGGCTTCGTCAGTTATTTCAATTTGAATACGCTGCATTTTGAGCAAAGCTTGCAACATTTCAAATTGTAGTTTCACAATATCAACCACCTCATTTTTTGTTAAAGGCGCAAACATTACAATCTCGTCGACACGGTTAATAAATTCTGGGCGAATAACTTGTTTAAGTAATATCAATACCTCATCCTTTGTGCTTTCGATGATTTCTTCTCTGTTTTTATCATTCATTTTCTGAATATTATCTTGAATAATATGAGATCCTATATTTGATGTCATAATAATAATAGTATTCTTGAAGTTTACTGTACGTCCTTTATTATCTGTTAATCGTCCATCATCAAGCATCTGTAACAATATATTAAAAACATCGGGATGTGCCTTTTCTATTTCATCGAGCAAAATAACGGAATATGGTTTTCGGCGGACTGCTTCAGTAAGCTGACCACCTTCATCGTAACCTACATATCCGGGAGGAGCGCCAACGAGGCGGGAAACAGAATGACGTTCCTGGTATTCAGACATATCAATACGTGTTAACATATTTTCATTATCGAAAAGAAACTCAGCTAAAGCTTTAGCCAACTCTGTTTTTCCAACGCCAGTAGTGCCCATAAAAATAAATGAACCGATTGGTTTTTTTGAATCTTGTAAACCCGCTCTGCTTCTGCGAACTGCATCAGCAACAGCAGCAATTGCAACATCCTGCCCAACAACCCGTTTATGTAATTCATTTTCGAGATTTAGAAGTTTCTCCCTTTCGCTTTGCAACATCCTGCTAACAGGTATTCCTGTCCATTTAGCAACAATCTCTGCAATATCATCACTGTTAACTTCTTCATTAATCATGGCTGAGTCTTGCTGTAATGCGAGTAATTCATCTTTTAAAATAGTTGCTTTATTTTCAAAATCTTTAATTTTTCCATAACGTAATTCAGCAACCTTGCCATATTCACCATCACGCTCTGCCTGATCGGCGTCCAACTTGAGCTTTTCAATAGTTTCTTTATAGTCTTGAATTTGATTTGCAATATTTTTCTCGTTCTGCCATTTTGCTTTAAGTTTATTGCGTTCGTCGGATAAATTTGCGATTTGCTCACTAAGAATGCTCACTTTTTTCTTATCCCCTTCCCTTTTAATTGCTTCTCGTTCTATTTCGAGTTGTTTTATTTTTCGTTCAATCTCATCAATACTTTCGGGAACAGAATTCATTTCGAGCCTCAATTTGGCCGCAGCTTCGTCAATAAGGTCAATTGCTTTATCGGGTAAAAAACGATCAGAAATATATCGTTGTGACAATTCAACGGCTGTAATAATCGCATCGTCCATAATACGTACTTTATGGTGCGATTCATATCTCTCCTTTAGTCCGCGAAGAATAGAAATTGCACTCAAAGTATCAGGCTCATCAACTAAGACTTTTTGAAATCTTCGTTCAAGGGCCTTATCATTTTCGAAATACTTTTGATATTCGTTTAATGTAGTTGCGCCAATTGCCCGAAGCTCACCCCGAGCCAATGCTGGTTTTAAAATATTAGCAGCATCCATAGCACCTTCGCCTTTTCCTGCACCAACAAGAGTATGGATCTCATCGATAAAAAGAACAATATCTCCATTTGATGAAATAACTTCGTTAACGACTGATTTTAGTCGTTCCTCGAATTCGCCTTTATACTTTGCACCAGCAATAAGAGCGCCCATATCGAGGGCAAACACTTCTTTACTTTTGAGATTTTCCGGAATATCCCCACTTAATATTCGATGTGCAATTCCTTCAGCAATAGCTGTTTTACCGACACCCGGTTCACCAATTAATATAGGATTGTTTTTGGTGCGTCGCGATAATATTTGCAATACACGACGAATTTCATCGTCGCGGCCAATAACCGGATCAAGTTTTCCTGCTCGAGCCTGCTCAATTAAGTTAATTGCAAAACGATTAAGCGAGTTAAATGTATCTTCTGCAGTCTGACTTTTAACATTTGAGCCTTTTCGTAAATCCTGAATAGCTAATTTTAGTCCCTTTTCTGTAATTCCGTTATCTTTCATTAGCTGAGATACATTCTCACTAACTGCGAAAATCCCTAATAAAATATGTTCAATAGATATAAACTGATCATCCATTTCTTTTGAATAGTTCAAAGCTTTCTGTAATGCTTTGTTAGCATTATTCGATAAATAAGGATCGCCTCCCGAAACCTTTGGGTATGAAAGTATTATTTTATCAAGTGCTTTCTGAAAAACCAACAAATCAATATTTAGTTTCTTAAATAAGAAGTTTGAAATATTTTCATCTTCTAAAAAAATACTTTTCAATAAATGTCCGTTTTCAACTACTTGTTGCTGGTTTCCCTGAGCAATTGTAAAAGCTTGTTGAATAACTTCTTGTGATTTTATTGTAAAATTTTCTGTTTTCATAATTTTGTTATTTTCTTTGAAATACTTCATCAAAATAATTGCCAATACAAAATCGAGCCAAAATGTCTTTAAAATCAACCACTACAACGTCAAATTGACAGTAGAAAAATAGGTAATAATCAGGTTCTAGTTTAAATTTGTTATATTTTCGTAGAAAATATATTTACAAGAAAAACATAAAGCTTTTCTACCTTAATAAAAAAGAAGTTGCAATGAATCACTATTTATTAGATATGAAAATACTTGATGTTGTTGATAATTGCTATACAATTGAGATTATACTCGACAAGCAAAGTACCAATATTTACTTTTCGCCTATAACCAAAGATTTACGATATACAGAGAGAGATTCGCTAACAAGTTTTCTTAAACTTAAAGAATTTCAGCTTAGGAAAATATTACACAATAAACAACCCGATACTTTCTATAAAGGATTTAAATTAACCTTTGTTTTACAGGATGTACTCCCAGATCCAAATTACTATGATCGTACAAAAGTTACGGTTCTCGATAATACTAATAATGAATACCTTGTAAAAAAGACTGATAAAAAATCAGAAAAGATAATCGAGGCTTATACAGATGGATCATTTCTTTTAGAGAAAAATTCTGGAGGTTTTGCTGTTTTAATTAAGTATGTTTCAGGAGAAACACAATTATATTCTTATAAAACCAGTAAAAAAGGAAGTAATTTGATTGAACTAAACGCTGTAATTAAGAGTTTAGAACTATTAAAAGAGGAAACTAAAATTTGTATAAATACCGATAGTCAATATGTAATAAAAGGTATAACAGAATGGATACCAATTTGGATATTAAACAACTGGCATACAGCAAATGGAACTAAGGCAAAAAATAGTAAAGATTGGAAAAAAATAATAAAACTGGTAAAAAATAAATACATTGAATTTGTTTGGATTAAAGCCCATACAAATCAATATGAAAATACAATATGTGATTTAACAGCAAAACAAACAGCTAAAAATAATTCAAAATGAAAAAGATTAACAAACAACCTATGACCCTTATTTATCCCATTCCTGCCTTTATGGTTAGTTGTGGTGAAAACGAGAACGAATACAATATTATTTCGATAGCATGGACAGGAACAATTTGTTCTACTCCGCCAATGTGTTATATTTCAATACGACCCGAAAGGCATTCATATGATATTATTAAACGAACTAAAGAATTTGTAATTAACTATACAACTAAAGATTTACTATTAGCAATGGACTGGAGTGGAAGAAACTCAGGATCAGATAATAAAAAATTTGAAAAGATGAAATTAACTCCTGCTAAAGGAGAAATGGTAAACTGTCCAGTAATAGCTGAATCGCCAGTAAATATAGAATGTAGAGTAAAAGATATAATTACTTTAGGTTCTCATGATATGTTTATTGCCGAGGTTTTAAATATTCAAGTTGCAGAAAGCTATATAAATGAAAAAACAGGCACAATTAATATCCAGAATAATGAGTTAATTGCTTATTCTCAGGGTAATTACCTTGAGCTTGGTAAAATTATTGAGCAAGCTGGGTTCTCAATAAAAAATAAACAATAATTCTACTATCTTTGTTTCCATTTTAATTTTTATAAGTATTTTAATGAGAGTATTCATATTTAGTTTTCTACTATTAATAAGTTGCACAGTAACAAATTCGCAAGTAAAAGTAAAATTAACACAAACTATTCGAGGTATCGTTGTTGACCTCGAAACTCAAGTACCAATACCTGGAGTAAATATTGTAGTGATTAATTCTGTCCCGCAAAAGGGAACAGTAACTGATGAAAATGGTCAATTCAGGTTAGAAGGTATAGAGATTGGAAGACAAGCATTACAAGTTAGTTCTGTAGGTTATAAAACACAATCATTCGATAATATTGTACTTGTTTCGGCTAAAGAAACAATTCTAAAAATTGAGCTAGAACAATCCGTTACTACACTTGATGAAGTTGTTGTTAAAGCTAATGCCCGAAAAGATCAGCCTATTAATAAAATGGCAAGTATAAGTGCACGATCATTTACTGTTGATGAAACTAGCCGATATCCGGGGAGTTATGGCGATCCAGCTCGCATGGCAGCCAATTATGCTGGAGTTATGTCGGTACGTGATAATCGCAATGATATAGTTATTCGTGGTAATTCATCAACTGGTTTATTATGGAGGTTAGATGGAGTTGAAATACCAAACCCAAATCATTTCGCAGCATCAGGCACTACTGGCGGACCAATAACTATATTAAATAATAATTTATTAACCAATTCTGATTTTCTTACTGGTGCCTTTCCTGCAGAATACGGTAACGCACTTGCCGGAGTTTTTGATTTAAGGATGAGAACTGGGAATAATGAAAAACGTGAATACTGGCTAGAATTGGGATATAATGGATTAGAGTTTGGTACCGAGGGTCCTTTTTCATCAAATAATAAAGCATCTTACCTTATTTCATATCGTTATTCAATGGTTGATATTCTTGATTTGTTGGGTGCCGAAGTTGAAACAACAAAATATCAGGACTTAACAGTAAAACTAAATTTTCCTACAGCGAAAGGTCGATGGACACTAGTAGGTGTTGGAGGAACAAGCTATATCGAAATGTTTGATTCAAATGACAAACAAAGCGACTGGACATTCGATAACTGGGGCGAAGATTTAAGTAATGGATCTCAGATCGGAGCTCTTTCACTTACCAATTTGCATTTATTAACCAACAACACACGAATTCAATCATCATTCTCAATACAAGGATCAGAAGTAACAACAAAAATTGATACTTTTGACTTTGCCAACCAAACTCCATTTTTGTGGGCTGGTGAAAAATCAACTGAAATTAAAGCGAGTCTTGGATCTCAATTAAATACAAAACTAAATTCAAAAAATAATTTTAGCTCAGGATTTATTATTGATCACTACTATATAAGTTTTGCCGATAGTAGCATAAATAATGGAATATATGATATTGATACTGATATTGAAGACCAGTTTAATTTGTATCAACTTTATGCACAGCTAAAACATAAATTTACCGATGATATTGAATTATACGGGGGATTGCATGGCCAATTTCTTGATCTTAACAGCACTTATGCCGTTGAACCAAGATTCGGTTTTAACTGGAATTTGAACGATAGAAATTCGCTTAAATTTGGTTATGGTTTGCATGCCCAAATGCAACTCAGAGCAGTTTATTTTGCACAATCGAAGTTAAGCACAGGTGAATATATCACTACAAATAAAGACCTTGACTTTTCTAAAAGCCATCAATTAGTTATAGGATATGATCATTTGTTCAGCGAGAGCTTGCGATTTAAATTTGAAACCTACTACCAATATTTATATGATATACCTGTAAAAGAAACACTACCCCAGTACTCTGTACTAAATTTTGGAGCAGAATATTTTATTGAACGAATTGATAGCCTTGTAAATAAAGGTTCTGGTGAAAATTATGGTATAGAACTAACACTGGAGCGCTTCTTAAAAAATGATTTTTATTTTCTCATTACAGCCTCAGTTTATAATTCTACTTATAAAGGCTACGATAAGATAGAACGAAATACTGCATTTAATGGACAGTTTGCATTTAATGCACTTGCAGGTTATGAAATCCGTGTTTATACAAATAATGTTATAACCCTTGGATTGAGAACTTCCTATGCTGGTGGTCGACCATATGTTCCATTCGATGTAGATCAGACACTGCTGCAAAACAAAGAAGTTCTTGATTGGGATAATGCTTATGAATTAAGGCCAAGTGATTATTTCAGAGTAAATCTACGTATCGGTTATAAACGCAACAAGAAAAAATTCAGCATTGAGTATGCTATGGATTTACAATATCGTACAAATTACACGAGTGTTTATGAGCGCAGAATAGATCCTACTAATGGTAAGATTTACAATAATTACGAAATGGCTCTTTATCCAATGGCTCTCTGGAGAATTCAATTCTAGCTAACCTTTTTAAAACGTAAATTGATTTTAAGTTTAAAATGAAGATATTACTTATAAACACTCCACGTTCACCTCATAATATGATTCTCGAATCAGCGCCACCTGAAGCGAAAAAATATATACATAAAAAGCTCATTGGGCCGCCACTTGGCTTATTAACAGTTGCCGAAGCCGTAAAAGATCATGAGGTAATATTTTTCGAAACAAAAGGTGAATATGATCTTCATCCTGATACAACTCCACCATTAAAAGAACTTGTACTTAGTTTGCTTAAAAAGCATAATCCAGATGTTGTTGGAACAACTACCATCGCTTCTGAATGCTATTATGCTATAGAAATACTACAAACTGCCAAAAAATATAATCCAGAGATTTTAACAGTTGTTGGGGGATTGCATACCAGCTTAGCTCCAAATGATTTTAACGATCCTTCGGTTGATATTATTGCTCCCGGACAATCTGCATTTATTTTTAAAGAAATAATTGAGGCCAAAGAAAAAGGTTTGCCATTTGAAAGTGTCTCTGGAATAATTCTTAATAAAAAAGGGCAATTAGTTAAAACAAAAATACAAACAGCAAAGCATAATCCGGCCAAAGAAGACTTCTTAATGCCAAACAGAAAGCTTATTGAGCCTTGGAAAGAAACCTATAAAGTTGGTGATAACCCCTACCCTTCAACTTATCTTTTTACTTCGTTAGGTTGTCCATACAAATGTACATTCTGTTCTATATGGTGTCAGTTCGAAGGTAAATATCTGCAGCGCGATGTCGAAAGTATAATCAACGAATTAAAGCAAATTGATGATTATCCGGTAGTACGATTTGCCGATGCCAATACTATTGTTCATGAGCAAACTATTGATTATTTATTTGACAGGATCGAACAAGAGGGTATAAAGAAAACATATGTAATGGATATACGAACTGATACAGCAGTAAATAATCCTAAGCTAATTGAGAAATTAGCAAGAAACGGATTAAAAGTTGTTATCTGCGGATTTGAATCATTTCGTGAAGAAGAACTTAAGAAATACAATAAAAGTTCAGAAGCTAAACTTATTCATGAGGCTATAGAGATTTTTCATAGAAATGGAATTATGTTACGCGGTAATTATGTTATTCCGAATGATTACGACGAAGATGATTTTGCCGCTTTATCAGATTACACTTCTTCACATAAAGTTACATATGCTGGTTATACTATTCTTTCGCCAATGCCTGGAACCCCATATTATAATGAAGTAAAAGACCAGATAATAGATTTTGATCTATCGAAATATAATTTCTTTAATAGCGTATTAAAAACCAAATTACCACTTGAAAAGTACTATGAAAATGTAGGTAAATTATGGCTTATTAAGAAAGGTACTGATGTAATTTAGATTTTCTTTTAATGAAAGAGTGCGATTATCCAACCTTTTTGAGCGCTTATCAATTACAAACAAAGTAATATGTAAATATCTTATTTAAAGTTATTCTTTTCTTAATTTTTATTACCTTAGCTAAACAATTATAAAACAGGAGGTAATTATGAAATTAAAATCAATAGTTCAATCTATTGCTGTAATGGCAATCTTTCTATCTTTCTCTTCCGGAGTTTTTGCAAATAAAACTGGTGTAAAAATAATTGCACCTGAGAAAGTTGCTAAAGGAACTGAAGTAACTATAAAAATTGAAGTTACCCATATGGGAAATACCGCAGGTCATCATACAGATTGGGTTTGGATAAAAATAAACGGAAAAGAATACAAAAAGTGGGAATACAACAAAGATAATTTACCCGAAAATCAAAACTTTGTTCTTGAGTTTACTTTAAAAGCTGAGGAGAATATGGAAATTATTGCTGAAGGAAATTGCAATAAACATGGTTCAAAAGGAGAAAATAAAGTAACCATTAAAGTTGAATAGCATGCTTTTTAATATTAATATTATACTTTGGCTTGGAATAATTAATATTTTTCTTGTTTTATTCCAACTATTAAGTGGTTTACGTTATATAAAAGTGAAATACAAATATCATAAATCACTTGGCATTATACTGTTCTTTACCGCCATGATCCATGGAATTTATGCTTTAATTATTAATTATATTTAAATTTTAACCTTTATTAAATCAAATTATTTATGAAAACTGTAAGAATGATTCTTGTATCACTTATTGTATTAGGTGTTACTTCTGTTCAAGCGCAGAAAATTAAAATTACGCAGGGAGATCTGGCTTTTCTGAAAGGAGAAACCGAAGTTTTAGTAGAGTATGATTATAGCCAGATGGCAGTAGGTAAATTTACTAAAGAAGAAGATTATACTGCGAAAAAAGCAGCAGAATATAATGAAAAGAAACCAGGTAGTGGAGACGAATGGAAAGAAAAATGGGAAGCTGACAGAGAAGGTCGTTATCACCCAAAATTCGAAGAATTACTTAACAGTTATACATCAAAAGTAAATTGCAGCTTTAATCAAACAAATGTAAATGCAAAGTATACTTTAATTCTTAAAACCACTTTTACTGAACCAGGTTGGAATATTGGCATTTCAAGAATGGATGCTTCAATTAATGTTGAAATCATTTTTGTTGAAACTGCAAATCCTGACAATAAATTAGCCGTAATAACTA
The DNA here is from genome assembly GCA_001768565.1 of Bacteroidetes bacterium GWF2_33_16. Lineage (GTDB taxonomy): Bacteria > Bacteroidota > Bacteroidia > Bacteroidales > UBA12077 > UBA12077. The sequence goes on from MEOE01000025.1 coordinate 9,252, forward strand.
TGACTGGTGTTCCTGGTCGTGGTGCAATGGGTAATGATTATGATACCGGTTTTAGAATTCAGGAAGCTTATGCAAAATGTGGTAAAGAAACAGGAGCTTTTCTCGTTAAAAAAGCTTTTAAATAGGCAAGCAAAAAAATAGAAAAAGAGGAATCAAACAATTGATTCCTCTTTTTTTATAACCTTATAAATTTGAACTCTCCATTAATAAAACGGGCTCCTTTTGAAAGATCCTTTCCTGCGCCGCTCTCATAAAACTCGTTAACACCATTATTCAATAAAACCTGCATGGTTTTATACCAGTTTATCTTTTCAGTGAGGTTGTATACTAATTCTTTTCTAATTTCACTTGGAGAATCAACTATTCTTTGGTTGTAAGTTGAAATAATTGGGTACTGTGACTTTTTAATATCAATAAATTCAATGAATTTGGCAAATCTGTTGGCAAAACCTCCTAAATAGCTTGAGTGATAAGGAGTATTTACATTTAAAGGAATAGCATTCAAAGCTCCTTCATTTTTAGCCTCATCAAGAGTTCGCACAACATCCGCTTTTTTTCCAGATATTACATATGAAAATTCGCTATTAGTATTAATTACCTCAGCATTAATATTCGATTTATTAATTATGTCATTTATATCATCGACACCAAGGCCAATTATAGCACCCATGCCATATTTACCATTGCAAGCTAACTCATTTACTAATTCGAACGCTCTATAAATAATTAAAATTCCATCTTCTAATGAGATTGATTCGGCAGCATATAAATTGGCATAAATACCCATACTGTATCCAGCACCAAAATTAGGTTTAACAGCATTATTTTTCAGTAAATCGGAGAATGCACAACCAAATAAATACGCAATTACCTGTGCAAGTAATTCGTCGTTTCGGTATTCTTCTGAATCGTATGAGAAATCAGGTAATCTAATTCCTAACTTATCGGAAGCAACTCTTACATAATCAGTAAAATCGATACCATTACTTGTCAAAGTATCAATCTCTTTTCTGGTATAATCGGTAATAAATGCTGGAAAAAGTAATGCCGATTTATTCGTCATATCTTCTTTATTTTATCAATAAAACTTTACAAGAAACATACTCGTTGGTTTCAGTATATTGTACATCTATTTTAGTAATCCCAAAATCATTAAGTATCTTGGTTAAAAACCTTGATGTTTCTATATTATATGTATCATCTTTAAATACAATTTCAACATCCATCCAACCCACATCCGCTGAATTAATTGCTTTATAAAATGCTTCCTTAAAACAAAAGCCTTTTAAAAAGGCTTTTTTACCATAAAACGAAAAATTCTCAATTTCTCTGGTTGTAAATATGTCGAAAACTAAATTGGACAATATCCCGTTTTGAAAATAATGCTTATCGAATCGGTTAATTTCTTCAATATCAATACCACAGGAAAATACCATCCACTAATTTTTTATTCAATAGTTAAGATATTGTTTTCGTGTTCTATTATTAATAACTGCATATTAATAAGCTCTCCAATAGTTTTTACTGGATGCTTTACTGCATACTTACCAATAGTTTTTAGTTCGATATTCAGGTTGTATTTCTTCTTAAAAATCTCTATAAGTTCAAGAAACATTAATGAATCGCCATCGAGATCGCCAATAATATTAGTACTATCACTTATATTATCGATTGAAGTTTCACACTCTTCGGCAAAGAATTCGTATATAACTTCTTTTACTTCTTTTTTTAATTGTTCTGTTATTTGAGCCATTTTTGGAAATATTTTAGTTATTCGCTTATTAATTTATCAACTTCATCATTGGTCAACTGATTCCAAACGGGATTTACAAAACTACCATTTTCTATTGTAAAATTTACTTTAAAAAAAGTCTCTCTATTAAACTCAAGTTTTGTTTCTTTATTAGGTGTATGTTCTATAAAAATTAAGTTTTCAGGGTTTAATTCAAATTTATTGCATAACTCCCAGGCTAGCTTCGTATTCCACTCGGTAATTGATGTCCCTGGATTATTATCGTATAAATCAGTTGCAATAATAATTGATGTCTCTGCTTTCTTAATTATTTTCAAACCACAAATAGAAGGCAGATCCCAAAGCCCTTTAAAATGATAAACTTGATCCTGATATTTATTCTCCATTATTTTAATTATCAATATTAATTATACAATTTTGGGGTTAATTAATTTTCCGAAACTAACTTTTGACAAGTCTTGTCTCCTTTTTCTAAATGTACCATCTTCTACTTCTCTGGAAACAACCTTTTTGAGCAGTTTAAACATTTTTTCCTCCTGGGTTTCGTCCTTATAAAATGTATCCCAAGCATACTGATAAAGTTCTTGCAAACGTTCAGCGCTCATGTGTTTAGGATGATAAACTACCTGACCTGCATTATAATCGTCCCAGTTTTTATTAAAAATTCTATTCTGCTTAACTAAATCAACATACGCTTTTGTATGAGGGAAAGGTGCAAGTACAGTAAATTCAGCTAAATCGAGATTAATCTCAAGTAGAAAATCAATTAACCGTTTAATATCATCCTCAGTTTGATCATCAAGACCAAGAAGTATGGTGCCTTCTACTCCTATTCCGTAATCATGATATCTTTTAACACGTTCCTTTATATAATCAGAAGTATCGAACACTGCCTGATATACGTACCATGCACCAGCCTGAGCTGCAAGATCAAGTACTTCGTGCTTATCTTCAATAGTATGGCTACACCATTTTTTCTTAAATGGAATCATTGCTTTAAACAATTCCTTCTCCCACTCAGTATCTTGTGCCAATGAATTATCAACTATAAATAATCTGTTGTTATCAATCGTAGCAAGTTCTTCAACCACCTTATGTACTGGCCGAGGTCTAAAATTGCGACCACCTAAATATGAAACCGCACAAGGGTAGCAACTATATTTACATCCACGTGATGCATGGAATGTATCAACCATTTGTACACCTTTGTGATAATATAAATCTCTTTTATATAATTCACGACGTGCTGGGCCTATGGTTTCGATAGGAGGCAGGTCGTTCATAAAATTATAAACTTTTTTTAGTTCGCCTTTTTTAAAATCTTTAAATACCTGATCCATATGCCCCTCAGCTTCGCCTAAGAAAATAGAATCAGCATGTAACATTGTTTCTTCAGCGTGCAACATTGTTGATATTCCACCAAAAATTACCTTTTTACCACGTTTTCGGTATTCGTCGGCAATAGCCCAGCCTCTTTTTATCTGAGTGGTAAGTAACATTGAGATTCCTACAAAATCAACAGTATCGTCATATCGCATTTCTTCAAGATTTTCGTCGATAAATTCAACTTCGAAATCAGCAGGAATGGTTGCTGCAAAAACAATAGCTCCATGTGGCGGTAAATTAAATACTGTTTGCCCTTCAAGCTTTCTCCATTTTGGGAATATTAATTGAAATTTCATGTTTATATAGTTTAATTATTATTCTAATAAATTTATTCAACACTATAATTATATCGGTCCATCCAAGATTTTAGAACACCCGATATGATTATTTTGTTCTCTTCTGGCAATATATATTTATTTTTTTGATAATCTTTTATACTCAATAAGAAGTTGTTTAGTTTCAAGTCGAAATCGGAAGAAAAGCCTAAGTTAAAATGATTATATAACTCGATAATTGATTCTCTTGGATTTTTCTCAAAATCTTCAAACCTAACTTCATATTTCCTTTTTTCAGGTATATTTTCAAGATCGCGGTCGATAGTAGTAAGCATATAATTTAAAAACTCCGACACTTCAATAATAGATGGTTTTTGCCAATTATTGTTCATTGAATTTTGTGATCCTACAATATCCCACATCCGCTGGGTCGATGGAACTACACTGTATGGATGTCGAACAATATGAATATATCTGGCATTAGGAAAAATTTCGTTTAAGGTATTTATTCGTAATGAGTGGAAAGGATTTTTAATAAGTATTGTTTTAGAATCGAATATCAGAAGTTTTTTATAAAAATAGGAAAATGCATTTTTCCATTCATTTAGTTTCTCATTTATTGGAAGGAAACCAGGGTAATTCTTTAAAAAGTATCCTCCCTTTTTCGGAAATATTATTTGCTCGAGAGGCGAATATCCTGATAACCTGAAAAGAGCATATTCATCTTCTAAAGGTTCATCCAGGCCTAGTTTTACCTGATCCATAGGTCGGGTTCCTTTAATCATCCTACCCATAATTGGTTCGTATGATTTACGAGAAGTTAGAAAACTATCGGGTAAAGATGCCTGAAAAACACTTGGTGTAACAAAATTGGGATCAAGATTTAACAATTGATGCAAAAAAGTGCTCCCTGTTCGCCAGTGACCAATAATTATCACAGGATTATCTGAAAGCTTCTGATTCAGAATTTTTGAACTATATATTTTTTTTTCTTTTCGAAGAAAAATAGAAGCCCAGACACCATTTTGTAAGAGGAATAAAAAGCGAACCAGATATTTGGGATATATGGATATACCATTTTTTGCTACGAGTTTTAAAAATCTCGATAGTCTTATCCCTGCTATCAGGTAAGCACTCTTCATTTACTTTTGATTTTATTTCTAATGTAAACGTTAGACCGCTTTATTATTCACAATAAAGTCAGCAATAGTATTTACATTTTTCAATACTTCACGGGCTAGATTCTGATCATCAATTCTGACATTGAACTGTCGTTGAACAGCCATAACCAGTTCAATAGCATCTATTGAGTCTAAACCTAATGTATTTTCGCCACCAAAAAGAGGAATTTCATTATCAATATCAGCAACAGCAATATCTTGAATATTTAGTGTTTTAATAATTAGTTCTTTAATCTCTATTTTCAAATCATTTAGATTCTTTTCTTCCATCGCAAAATATTTAATTTAATTGATTAACAATTACTTTCATTTCTTTATAGAATAATTCTTCTGTATCAGCACGCTCAAGTATCAATTGACTTAATTCTAATAACTTGTCGGAGCCAAGATCACGATTTTTGCCAATTTTTGCCGCAAAGTAAGAAATTTTTCTCCATCCATCCCCTATTTCCATCATCTTTTTTGACAAACCGTCGAGATCTGAACTGTTAAATAATTGAGCAGCCTGACGAAGGAATGTTGCATACATATATCTAAATCCTGCACCTCCGGTTCCCTGATCTTCCAGAAAAATATTTATTTTCATTATCTCATGCGACAAGTGGTCAATATCGCGTGTAATTTTTGGCCATTCAACAACTTTTTTTCCAAACATTCGCATACCACGTATACCAATAAAAGGAGGCTGAATACCGATCATGTTATTTACGGTTTCTTTAATCGCTTTAATTATGATTTTTTTCTGATCAAAGGTTTCTGGTATGGAATCGATATAATACATAAAACCTTTTGGAGCAAGATACCCTTTAGCAAATCGAGCTTTCTGTAAATTATCTTTATGCAATTTGGCCAGCTTTGGAAAATAGCTATCACTAACAATATAATAATCATCCTCTCGGCCTACTATTGTAATAAAGTGTATGTTGGCATGTACCCTTTCCCATTCAGGAATATATTCCATATAATACAAATCGACCTGAACAGCCACCGGAATACCTTTTGCAATTAATGCATCCAGCTCCTTTTCTGCTTTCTCAGTACTTCTATATGTTTCTGATTTAAACTTAATACCAATTCGTTTTGCAACTTTTTTTCTAAGCTTTCCGGGTTTGGTACGCAAAATAAACATCGGGAAATTGAGGTTGGGAGTATGTCTTAAATATCCAAAATAAAGACCGCTCCCCATACCAAATATCATAGGTTCAGAAATTGTAAGGCCTTTATGATTTAATAATGCAGTTAGCGTACCCGACTCACAATGGGCTGCCATATTGTGTTTAAAAGATTCAATTATCATTTTATTTATTTGATTCAAACTTGGTTATTACTAAAAGTGGACTCTGAGTTTTTGTTTGTTTAACTTTATATTTGTTTTCATCCTTAACTCCATCTTTTGTTTCACTATCTCTGCTTTCAACAGTTATTACCTGAAATAAATTTGAAACAGGTACATCAAAAACCTCAGCATATTTTATTAAATCAGAAACTTTTGCTTTTAAAAATCCTTTGACTAGTAAATGCCTTCTAACCTTAAAAAGAGATATTTCTGTTCTTCGAGATAATTCGAAAATATTAAAATCATGAATAACGCGATAATATTCTACAGGACTTATTTTATTATCCTTTAGTTGTTGAAGTAAGGAAAGTCTCAATTTTTCCATTTTCTCAAAAAAATCATCTATATAATTTTTTGATAAATAGGATCCAGTTATTATTGGGCCAAATGTTCCATCATCCTTTTCCACATACAACATAAGCTGATGCGGTTCATAATCAATATATGCTTCTTTTTCTTTCATTCCAGTTTATTTAAATATTGATATTTTTTTAACAAAACAGCCAAAAATTTCTGAAAATTTGTTATTCTTACCCTGAATTTCCTATTGTATTTTTTGGGTTACTAAATTAGATTAAATTAATAAATCACCAAAATTTTAATAAATACTTGTATCTCTTTTGAATCAATAAAAAAATCATGTAAATGTACTTTTCATTAACGTTGCTGATAAACAATTTTACTTCAATTTTTGTTTATTTCGTCAAAATATGTTTAAAAATAGTTTTTAATCAGTAAGGTGTTAAATATAATTTAAAACTATTTATTAAATTTGCACTATTTCTAAATTAGGCAAAGTGTTACAATTTATTGACTAACTGAACTTTAATAACAATTTTTAATTAAACACTATAATGATAATAATTGGAGGTAGAGATCTCAACCTAGACGACTTTTATAAAATCCTTTATAAAGACGAAAAAGTAGAATTAGATTCATCGGCATTAAAGAAGGTCAAAGAGAATTTTGAATTCTTACAAGACTTTTCAAAAAATAAGGTTATTTATGGAATAAATACTTGCTTTGGGCCAATGGCTCAATATAAAATCAGTGATGAAGATCAGGTTCAATTGCAACTAAATCTTATCCGAAGTCATTCTGCAGGATCAGGAAATACCTTACCTGGACTTTATGTAAAATCAGCAATGATAGCCCGATTAAATACATTGATGAAAGCTCATTCTGGTATTCATCCCGAAGTTGTTGTTTTAATTAAGGAACTTATTAACCGCGATATTTATCCAAAGATCTTCGAACACGGAGGTGTTGGGGCCAGTGGTGATCTAGTACAACTTGCTCATATGGCTCTCATATTGATTGGCGAAGGCGAAGTTTTTTATAATGGAAAATTCAGACCAACAGCTGAAGTGTTTAAAGAAAACAACCTTAATCCTATTACAATTCATTTGCGCGAGGGATTAGCCCTAATAAATGGCACTTCGGTTATGAGTGGTATAGGCATTATCAATGCTATTCATGCTAAAAATATAATTAATTGGTCGGTAACTGCATCCTGCATAATTAATGAGATTGTTGAATCGTACGATGATCATTTTTCAAAAGAGTTGAACCAGGTAAAATTGCATGTAGGTCAGAATAAGATAGCCGAATCTATGAGAGATGTTTTAACAAGCAGCAAGCTTGTTAAGAAACGTTCAGATCACCTTTACAATTATTCGTCTAAAGCAGATATTATTAAAGAAAAAGTACAGGAATACTATTCATTAAGATGTGTTCCACAAATTCTTGGGATTATTTATGATACTATTAAGTTTACCGAAGATATTTTAATTCAGGAGGTAAACTCTGTAAACGATAACCCAATTGTTGATAGCACAAATAAGGATGTATTCCATGGTGGTAATTTCCACGGCGATTATATTTCGTTTGAAATGGATAAACTTAAAATTGCAATTACAAAGCTTTCCATGTTAGCCGAAAGACAATTAAACTTTCTTTTAAACGATAAAATTAACCAAAAGCTACCTCCATTTGTGAATTTAGGAACTTTAGGTTTAAATTTAGGAATGCAGGGAGTTCAATTTACTGCTACTTCGACAACAGCAGAAAACCAAACATTATCTTTTCCAATGTATGTGCATAGCATACCTAACAATAACGACAATCAGGATATAGTTAGCATGGGTACAAACTCAGCACTTATGGCTAAAAAGGTAGTAGAAAATACTTTTGAGATTCTTTCAATTGAATTTATAACTATTCTTCAAGCTATTGATTATTTAAAAATTAATGATAGACTATCAGATTTTTCTACTGTTCTTTTTGATAAAATGAGGACAATTGTTCCTATCTTTATCCAAGATTCTATTAAATATAAGGATATTGAAAATATTAAGAATTATTTAATGACAAATCAAAACAGTATAATTAAATAGGTTCGAATAATGAAGTATGCATTAGTTACTGGAGGATCAAGAGGAATTGGAAAAGCAATTTGCTTAAGAATTGCTGAAATGGGTTATACTGTAATCATCAATTATAAAAGCAATGATGAAGAAGCCAACGACACATTAAATCAAATTGTGTCTTTGGGTGGAAACGGTGAACTGCTTAAATTTGATGTATCCGATCCTGAACAAATAAAAAAAGCTATTGAAAACTGGAAATCAACTCATCAGGATCAACATATCGAGATACTGGTAAATAATGCAGGTATTAGAAAAGATGGTTTAATTGTTTGGATGAAAGATGAAGAATGGAATGATGTTATTTCAACCAATCTAAATAGTTTCTTTTTAATTACGCGCATGTTGGTTACAGATATGCTTGTAAATAAATATGGACGAATTGTTAATGTTGTTTCATTATCGGGCTTAAAAGGATTACCCGGACAAACCAATTATTCAGCAGCCAAAGGGGGAGTAATTGCAGCAAGTAAAGCACTAGCTCAAGAAATTGCCAAGAAAAACGTAACAGTGAATTGTGTAGCTCCGGGATTTATTAAAACAGATATGACCAAGGAATTGGATGAAAATCAGCTGAAACAAATGATTCCAATGAGTCGTTTTGGAAAAACTGAAGAAGTTGCCGATGTAGTTGCTTTTCTTGCATCAAAAAAGGCATCTTACATTACAGGTCAGGTTATTTCAGTTAACGGGGGTTTATACACGTAATTGCAAAACAATAAACACTTTAATGCACTTATATGAATAGAGTGGTAATAACAGGAATGGGGATATATTCTACTATTGGCAAAAATGTTGAAGAAGTAAGACAATCATTATATATTGGCCGTTCAGGAATAGGTTTCGATCCATATCGCAAAGAACTTGGTTTTCGTTCTGGATTAACCGGAATACTTGAAATGCCAAATTTAAAAGGTGAAATTACACGTCGTCAGCGGGTAGGTATGGCCGAAGAAGCTGATTATGCTTATGTAGCAACTGCCGAAGCATTAAAACAAGCAAAAATTGATAATGATTTTTTAGACAAAAATGATATCGGCATACTCTATGGTAATGATAGTTCGGGAAAAGCCGTTTGCGAAGCATATGATGTTTTAAAAGATAAAAAAGATACAGCTTTACTTGGTTCGGGTGCAATTTTTCAATCTATGAACTCTACTATTACCATGAACCTTTCAACGATTTTCAGACTAAAAGGAATAAACTTAACAATAAGTGCAGCATGTGCAAGTGGATCGCATTCAATAGGAATGGGATATTACTTTATTAAAAGTGGATTACAAGATATTATTATTTGTGGTGGTGGTCAGGAAATAAACTTTCATTCAATGGGTAGTTTTGACGGATTAAGTGCTTTCTCAATACGTGAGAGCGAGCCACAAAAAGCCAGCAGGCCATTCGACCGCGATCGCGATGGATTAGTTCCTAGCGGAGGTGCTGCAACTGTAGTTCTCGAGAGCTATGAATCGGCTATTCGTCGTGGTGCTCCAATACTTGCCGAAGTTATTGGATATGGATTTTCATCAAATGGAGATCATATTTCTGTTCCAAATGTTGAAGGACCTGCCAAATCATTAGAGATGGCACTAAAAGATGCAAACGTAAAATCATCGGATATTGATTATATAAATGCTCATGCAACTGCCACTCCAGTTGGTGATTTGAACGAAGCACAAGCAATAACAAAGGTTTTTGGATTAAAAACACCTTATGTTAGCTCAACCAAATCGATGACAGGACACGAAATGTGGATGGGTGGAGCAAGTGAGGTTATATATTCTATGCTCATGATGCAGGATTCATTTGTTGCACCGAATATAAATTTTGAAAATCCAGATGAATTTTCGGCTAAATTAAACATAGCAGCAAAAACAATAAAAAATCATAAAATAGATATGTTTCTTTCTAACTCATTCGGGTTTGGTGGAACAAATTCTACTTTGATTGTGAAAAAAATTAAATAATTTAACTCGAAGAGGATTATAAAATGGAGACCCAGGAGATTATTAGCAAGATTAATAACTTTTTGATTGATGAGTTCGAACTGGAAGAGAGTCAATTACAGCCCGCTGCCAGCTTAAAAGAAACCTTAGAAATTGATAGCCTTGATTACGTTGATTTAGTAGTAATTATTGAAAAAAACTTCGGTTTTAAAGTGAAGGGTGAAGATTTTGCAGGTATAAAAACGCTTCAGGATTTTTATGATTATATCATAAAACATGCTAAATCAAACTAAACATAGTAAAAGAAAGCTTACGGAGGGTTTTTTGAATGCCATCATGGAAAGGTCAGTCCCGCGGAACGGTATTAGGATATAAAATTTTTGTTTTTACTCTAAAACATTTAGGGCTTTCTTTTGCATACTTTATACTTTTATTTGTCGCTTTTTATTTTTTCCTTTTCTCAAAATCAAGCTCCAGGGAGATATACTTCTATTTCAGAGAAATCCATAAATTCTCAGTAATCAAATCAATAGTTGGAGTTTATCGTAATTATTATTCATTCGGACAGGTTTTACTTGATAAATTTGCAATTTTAGGTGGTTTAAAAGGAAAATTCACTTATAATTTTGATGGAGAGCATCATCTGCAACAAATGGCAAATGAAAAAACCGGTGGAATAATTATAAATGCTCACATGGGGAGCTTCGAAACTGCAGGACAATTGCTTGAACGCATAAATACAAGAATTAATTTGATTGTACTCGACGCTGAGCATAAACAAATAAAAAATTATACATCAGATGTTCTTGCAAATAAAGGAGTAAATGTCATTTCTATTCAGAGTGATTTTTCGCATATAATTCCGGTTAGTAATGCATTAATAAACAAAGAACTAATTGCTATTGCTGGTGATAGATTTATTAATGACAGCAAAGCATATAAAGTTGATTTCATGGGTAAAAAAGCATTGTTTCCCAGTGGCCCCTTTTACCTTGCTGCACGTTTTGGAGTACCTGTTACATTTGCATTTGCTATGAAAGAATCAAAAACCCATTATCATTTTTATGCAACAGCACCAATATACATTCCTAAAATTGATAATAAAGATGAGCAAGAAAAGATTCTGTTGGAATATGTCGAGAAATATGTGAAAGAATTTGAGAAAATGGTTAAAAAATATCCATATCAATGGTTCAATTATTATCCTTTTTGGGAAAAAAATTAAAACATGAAAGATAAAAAAATACTACTTATATCAGCTAATCAACATATTATTCCTTATCCTGTTTATCCTATCGGGTTGGCATATATATCAACATATTTAAAAGAAAAACTAACCGATTACGAAATTCAATTAGCTGATTTGAATCTTTTTTCAATTGATGAAATAAAAAAGAGAGTAAGTGATTTTAATCCAAAATATATTGGAATTTCTTTTCGCAATGTTGATGATGTAAACTCTTATAATCGTGAGTTTTTTATTAATCATTATAAGAATTTAATTGATTCGATTAGAGAAACTACCAATGCAATAATTATTATTGGAGGTTCAGGTTTCTCAATTTTTCCTGAATTAATGTATAAACGACTAAATCCAGATTATGGAATTTATGGCGAAGGTGAAGAAAGTTTACTAAAACTAATTAATGCACTCGACAGCAATTCAGATCACACAAACATAAGTCGACTTATCTATTCCGATAATGGCAAATGCGTTTTTAATAAGAAAGAAAGCTATTTTAGCGATTTATCGTTAGATTTTGACGAAAGCATTATTGATTTTTACTGGCAACGTAGTGGAATGCTTAACATCCAGACAAAGCGCGGATGTCCTTATCATTGTATATATTGCACTTACCCTGTAATTGAAGGTAGTAAAGTGCGTACATTAAATACTGAGAAAATAGTGGAAACCTTAAAAACACTTTATTATAAGAAAGGTATAGACTATGTATTTTTTACCGATTCGGTGTTTAATATAAAAAATGACTATAATTACGAATTAGCTGAAAGGATTATCCATAGTGGAATAAAGATTAAATGGGGCGGTTACTTTACATTTACCAATTTGCCTGAAGACTTATTAGTGCTTCTAAAAAAATCAGGATTAAGTCATATAGAATTTGGAACAGAATCTATCTCTGACAGGAGTCTGAAAAACTATGGCAAAAACTTTACTGTTAATGATATTCTTGAGAAATCGGCTCTTTGCAATAAACTGGATATTGATTTTGCACATTTCCTTATTTTGGGAGGATATGGAGAAACTGACGAAACTGTTAATGAAACATACGAAAACTCAAAAAAAATTGATAGATCAGTTTTCTTTCCATTTGTAGGAATGCGCATTTATCCTGGCACAAAATTGCACCAATATGCCATTGCCGAAGGCAAAATAGAAAGCACAGATGATCTTATTGAACCTAAATACTATATTTCGGATAAAGTCAATTACGATACATTAAAAGAAAGAGCAAGAAATACTGGTCGCAGATGGGTTTTTCCCGATGAAGATTCAAGCAATGTATTAAATAAATTACGATTAAAAAACAAAAAAGGACCACTATGGGAATACTTGATCTCGTAATTGCAGAAGGCGGAGCTTTAAAGCAGTTTATTCCACAGCGTAATCCAATAATTATGGTGGAAAGATTGCATTTGGCCGAAGGTGGTAAAACCATAAGCAGCTTAACCATTATGCCTGATAATATTTTCTGCAAGGATGGATTTCTGGAAGAACCAGGATTAATAGAAAATATAGCACAAACAGCTGCTTTAGGCGTTGGTTATGCATATAGTAATCAGAGTAAAAATGTTCCTACTGGTTATATTGGTGCAATTCAAAAACTTACTATTCATAAGCTTCCAAAAAGCAATTCAGTTATTTGTACCGAAGTTAATGTTGAACATGAAGTTTTTAATACTACTTTAATAAATGGTAAAATTTCTTGCGAAGGAGAAATTCTTGTTGAATGCTCAATGAAAATTTTTCTGGATGAAAAGAAATAATAAGTATCCTAATAATTACATAGTATGGAAATAGATAAAGTACCCCAAGACGAAGGAATTACCGAAGGAATAACTCGCGAAGTGCAATACGCTGTAGATGAAAATGGCAAATATGTAAAAATATTCAGTAAAGGTTGGGAACCGAAAAATATTGTTAATGAGCTTGCCTGGGATGATATTCATGATAATATGAATGACGCTAACGAAAAGATTTTAGCAGGAAAAGCTAGTCCAATCATGTATTTTATGGCAAAAAACCAGATGAATGTCGCTTTATTAGCCGAATATGTTGAGCTACCAAAGTGGAGAGTAAAAAGACATTTAAAACCAAGAGGGTTTAAAAAACTCAAACAAGATCAACTCTCATCTTATGCAAAAGTTTTAGGAATAAGTGTTGAGGAATTACTAAATTATAAACCTACGAATTAAATATGAAACTTGATTTCGAACATATACCAGCAGGACATTGTGAAAATGGGGTTATTTCCAGTTTATTAAAATACCATGGACTTAACTTAAGTGAAGCCATGATTTTTGGTATTGGTAGTGGATATTTTTTTGCATATATGCCATTTGTAAAGGTTAATGGAATTCCATTAGCATCTTTTCGCCCTGTACCGGGAATGATATTTGCCCGAGCTGCCAAGAGGTTGGGAATAAAAATGAAAAAACAATCATTTCGACAACAACCTAAAAAAGCAATGGATGAATTAGATAAAATCCTTGAAAAGAGACTTCCTGTTGGTGTTCAGGCAGGAGTGTTTCATTTATCATACTTTCCACCTGCATATCGATTCCATTTTAATGCTCATAACATGACCGTTTATGGTAAAGAAGGTGATACCTACTTTATTAGCGATCCTGTAATGGAATATCCAACTACTTTAACCTATGAAGAACTAAAAAAGGTTAGATTTGCAAAAGGTCCGTTAAGTCCAAATGGGAAAATGTATTACCCAATTAGTATTCCAAACGAAATTGATATTAAATCAGCAATTTACAAAGGAATGAAGCAAACTGCCGATTGGATGCTTACAATTCCTGTTCCATTATTTGGGGTAAAAGGAATACGTTATCTTTCAAAAAGAATTCGAAAATGGCCCGATAAACTAGGTTCCAAAAAAGCAGCTGCGTATTTAGCTCAAATGGTACGAATGTTAGAAGAAATTGGAACAGGTGGTGCAGGATTTAGGTTTATTTATGCTGCCTTTTTACAGGAAGTTTCAGAAATAATGCAGGATCAACGATATTTCGAATTATCAAAAGAGATGACAAAAATTGGAGATAAATGGAGGACTTTTTCATCATTAGCTGCTAAAACCTGTAAAGGAAGATCATCTGATCCTGATGGTTATAATACGGTTGCAAATCTTATGCTTGAGATAGCCGATGATGAAGAGAAATTTTTTATTGAATTAAAGAAATTGTTAAAATAATGCAGGAAAAACAACCAATTATTGAGATTAAGCATTTAACAAAAGTATATAGAGGTTCAGATGTACCGGCTATTGATAATATAAGTCTCGATATACAACCAGGAGAAATATATGGGTTATTAGGTCCAAATGGAGCAGGAAAGACAACCACGATCTCCATTTTGTGTGGATTATTTGATCCTACCGCCGGTAATATTTTTATTGATGGTATGGAATATAATCATTCATCAGAAAAAATAAAAAGCATTATTGGTGTTGTACCTCAGGATATTGCTTTATATCCGTCACTTACAGCAAAAGAAAACCTTACTTTTTTTGGTCATTTGTATGGATTAAAAGGTAAAAACCTTAGAAATAGAATAGATGAGTGCCTTGAATTATTTGGATTAGAAAAAACTGCCAATCGTAAAATTAAAACCTATTCTGGTGGTATGAAACGCAGAATTAATCTTATTGCAGGAATACTTCATAAACCAAAAATAATTTTCTTAGACGAACCTACTGTTGGAGTTGATGTGCAATCGAGAAATGTTATTCTAAATCACCTGCGAGATATAAATAAAGAAGGAACTACTCTAATTTATACTTCCCACTACATGGAAGAAGCAGAGAATTTCTGTACCCGTGTAGCTATAATTGATCAGGGGAAAATTATTACTGAAGGAAAACCGAAAGACTTGGTTAATAGCAAAGAGGAATATACCGATCTGGAAAGTATCTTCCTTCATTTAACAGGTAAAGCATTACGCGACGAATAAAATTTAAAATTATGTTACGACTTTTATCATCTATATATAAAGAATTTCTTGTTTTAATTAGAGATCGGGCAGGTTTAGCAATCTTGTTTCTTATGCCTTTGGTGCTTATTTTAATAATGACACTTATTCAGGATGCAACCTTTAAAACAGTTAAGGAAGCAAGTATATCAATGATCCTGGTTAATAATGATCACGATAGTTTAGGCGAAGCTATTCGTAAAGGCTTGATTGAATCAGAATTTTTCCAGATTGTAGAAGAAATAGATGGAGAAAAAATTTCTGAAGAGCAAGCCAAAGATGCAGTCGCAAAAGGTAAATACAAGATTGGCATTATAATACCCGAGAGAGCTACTGAAGCAATTCGAGGTAATGTTGATGCACTAATTAATAAATCTTTTAAAACCTATTCGATAGCAGGGGTTAAAAAACGAACTAAAAAAAGCTCAATAGATATTATCATTTATATTGATCCTGCAACGAGTCATTCGTTTAAAAATTCGGTGATGAGTTCGTTGAAGGAATTTACTTCGCAACTTGAGATAAAGCTGTTTTTTAAGAATTTTTCGATGGCTATTTCAGAAATGTTCCCAGATCAAAAAGCTATTGAATTTGAAAGCTTTGAAACAATAAAATACAAAGAGGTTTACGCATCGACCACCAATAGTGAGATACTACCTAACTCGGTACAGCACAATGTTCCGGCATGGACCATGTTTGCTATGTTTTTTATCGTTTTACCATTAGCTGGGAATATAATTAAAGAACGTGATGAAGGTAGTGCATTCAGGTTAAAAACAATGCCCGGATCATATGTTACTGTTATGTTTAGTAAAATTTTAGTTTTTCTTGGTGTTTCGTTTTTACAATTTTTGTTGATGCTTATGGTTGGCTTATATGTTCTTCCGGCAATGGGGCTGCCCCAGCTAGAAATAGGACCACATAAATTAGCACTTGTTATATTAGCTCTTGCATCAGGTTTGGCTGCAACAGGATTGGGAGTTGCAATTGGAACTATCGCAACAACTCATGAACAATCATCAACATTCGGAGCTGTATCAATAATAATTTTTGCAGCTCTTGGTGGTATTTGGGTTCCAATATATGTTATGCCACATTATATGCGAATTCTTAGTCAGTTTTCTCCACTAAATTGGGGACTGAGTGGTTTTTACAATATTTTCCTTAGAAATGGCGATATTTTAACTGTTCTGCCAGAAATATTAAAACTACTATTATTCTTTGCTGTAATGCTAATGATTGCAATTGGTTACAATAAAATACACCGATCAAAATAGTTTTTTCTTCTTCAGGTATTAAAAACATAATAAAAATCACTTGATAGAATTTATAAAAAACTAATTTTGCATCTTACTAAAAAAAACAATTTTGAATAAAAAGCAATTGATCCATAGAACCGAAACTATTATAAGATTTAGTGAGGTTGATTCTATGGGAATAGTTTGGCACGGGAATTATGCGAAGTTTTTTGAAGATGGAAGAGAAGATTTTGGGAAGAATTATGGGATAAGCTATTTAGATGTTTATGCTAACAATCACTTAACTCCACTTGTAAAACTAACTTTCGATTATAAATTACCTCTTGAATATGGTGATACAGCAATAATTGAAACCCGGTATATTGATCATGATGCAGCAAAAATTCATTTTGAATATACCATTTATAATAAAAAAACGAACAAAGTTTGCGCTACCGGTGAAAGTATTCAGGTTTTTATTGATTTAAACCGTGAACTTATTCTTACACCTCCCGATTTCTTTATTGCCTGGAAACGAAAAATGGGGTTAATAGATTAAAGAATTATTTGAAAATGAACAAGGTTTATGCTCTTGCTGATAATATAATTACTTCGTTGGGATTTACAACAGAAGCAAATTTTAATGCAATAAAAAATGGTATTTCTGGAATTGCACAAACTAATGATCCTAAGATTACTCAAGTACCAATGTATACTTCGATTATTGACTCAGAGATGCTAAAAAACGAATTTACTCAGTTTGGCGATACTACTGATTATACCAGGCTTGAACAAATGATGATCCTTTCAATTGAAAAAGCTGTTAAACAAACAACCATTGATACCAAATCCAACGATACAATTTTCATTTTCTCATCAACAAAAGGGAATATTGATCTTTTAGAAAACCGTCGTCAGGAGTTCGATACTGAAAGAATAAATCTTTGGGCTATTGCAGATGAAGTCTGCAGGTTTTTCTCAAATAAACAAAAGCCAATATTTATTTCAAACGCTTGTATTTCTGGTGTTTCTGCTATAATAACTGCTGCCCATTTATTACAATCTGGTAAATATAAAAACGCCATAGTATGCGGAGGAGATATAATATCCAAATTTACACCATCTGGATTTCAATCCTTTAAAGCGATTAGTGCCAATCCTTGCAAACCATTCGATGTAACCCGCGATGGAATTACGCTTGGAGAAGGAGTTGGAACAATAATTCTAACAGTAAAAAAGGAATTTGTAAAAGATTCAAATCCTGTAATTTTTAGAGGTGGTGCAAACAGTAACGATGCAAACCATATTTCAGGGCCTTCCAGAACTGGTGATGGCTTATACTTTGCTATCCGAAATACCTTAAGTGAAGCAAATAAAATAGATATAAATATTGATTATATATCAGCACATGGCACTGCAACTCAGTATAACGATGAGATGGAAGCCAAAGCAATTGGTCTGGCCGGATTGGAACATGTTCCGATAAATAGTCTTAAAGGCTATTGGGGTCATACACTTGGTGCAGCAGGCATAATTGAATGTATAGCTGGAATTCGGTCGATTAAAGAAAACTGTCTTGTAAAATCATTAGGATATAATGAATTAGGCGTAAGTGTTCCTTTGAATATTCTAACAAAATTTGAGAAAAGAGAGATAAGAAACTTTCTAAAAACAGCATCCGGATTTGGCGGCTGCAATGCTGCAGTTTATTTTTCGGAAGAGAACGCAGATTAAAAGCAAATAAATGGAAAATATAATAACCAAATATTGCCTTATTGATTCGACAAAAGTAATTGTTGATGGGAAGACTGAGTTTGAAAATTCGGCAAACGAATCATTTGGTGATTACATGAAATCCATCTACAGGCATTATGATTTTAAATATCCAAAGTATTTTAAAATGGATAATTTATGCAAAATTGCTTTTATTGCTTCTGAAATAATTTTAAAAGATAATGAGATTATAAAAACACTTGACCCAAATCGTATTGGAGTAATATTGCAAAATTCGCATTCTACAATCGACACAGATTTGAGTTATGTTGATACTATAAAAGATAAAAGCAATTATTTTCCAAGTCCGGCTATTTTTGTATACACTTTACCAAATGTAATGATTGGAGAGATATGTATCAGGAATAAGTTTCAAGGTGAAAATACCTGCTTCGTTGCAAAAGAATTTGATCCTGATTTTATCACTGAATATGTAAACAATTTAATGGATTCAGAAAAACTGGATGTTTGCCTTACAGGATGGGCTGATTTTATTGATAACAATTATAAAGCAACGCTTTTTTTAGTCGAAAAAATTAAGGAAAATCAAAAAGATAATATTAGTTTTAGGCCGGAAAATTTAAAAAAAATAAATAAAGAGGGATAAAAAATGGAAGCATTAATTCACAAAATTAAAGAACAAGTAATTGAAGTATTAAATTTGGAAGAGGTTAAACCACAAGATATTGATACCGACGCCCCACTTTTTGGAGATGGTTTAGGTCTTGATTCAATTGATGCATTAGAGCTAATTGTTTTGCTCGAAAAGCAATATGGTATAAAAATTGAAGACCCAAAAGACGGAAAAAAAATATTTTTCTCTATTCGCACAATTGCTGAATACATAGAATCGCATAAAAACTAATTTTTAAGAGGAATCTGGTAGATGTCGAAAAGAATTTTTATTACTGGTATTGGAATAATAACAGGTATCGGTAATAATGTTGAAGAAACTTTACAATCCATTCGAAGTGGTAAGACTGGTGTAGGCAAGATAAAATATCTTGATACTTTTCATAAAGATACTATTCCTGTTTCGGAGGTTAATTATTCTAATGACGAGTTAATCGCTTTACTGGGATTAGATAAAAATGAGCCTTTTACACGTGCAACATTAATGGGTATTATGGCTGCAGCCGAAGCTGTTAAAAGTGCCGGAATTACCAATATGAATGACAAAAGAACAGGTGTAATTTCAGGTACAACAGTTGGTGGAATGGATAAAAGTGAACAATTCTATCATGATTTTTTAACTGCAGGTGAACACATCAGGTATATAGAATCGCACGACTGCGGTGATAGTACCGAACGTATTGCTGATTATATTCATGTTAAAGATTTTGTTTCAACAACAAGCACTGCTTGTTCGTCGGCTGCAAACTCAATTATGTTTGGTGCCCGGTTAATAAAGAACAATCGATTGGACAGAGTAATTGCCGGAGGAACTGAATCGTTAACCAAATATCATTTAAACGGGTTTAACACCTTAATGATTCTTGATCGTGAGCTATGTAAACCATTTGACGAAAACCGGAAGGGATTAAATCTTGGCGAAGGAGCCGCTTTTGTTGTACTCGAATCGGAAGATCTGGTTAAAGAAACAGGAAAAAAAGTTTTTTGCGAACTTACTGGTTATGGAAATGCATGCGAGGCATTTCATCAAACTGCATCGACACCAGAAGGGAAAGGGGCTTATTTGGCCATGAAAAAAGCGTTAGATAGAAGTGGTTTAAGGATAGATCAAATCGATTATATTAACGCACATGGTACAGGTACCGAAAACAATGACATTTCCGAAGGTCGTGCAATAGAAACCTTATTTGGCAAAACACCTCCACCTGTAAGCTCTACAAAATCTTTTACTGGTCATACAACAAGTGCTGCTGGCGGTGTAGAAGCAATTCTATCCATTCTTGCTATTCAGCATAATTTAATCTACCCAAATATGAATTTCCAGGAACAAATGAAAGAACTTAGTTTTAAACCTGTTACTCATTTAATGGAAAATGTAAAAGTTGATCATGTGTTATCAAATTCGTTTGGTTTTGGAGGAAACAATTCAGCATTAATTTTTTCAAGGGTTTAATTATGGAAGTATTTATAAAAGGCGCAGGTATTATTTCACCCCAGAATACAACTGACAACAGTGTTTTTCTGAACGATATAGTTAAACACGAAAAAGACACCCTTAATTGTGTTGAACCTGTTTATAAAGAATATATCAATCCAATTCAGTTGCGCAGAATGAGTCGCTTAATAAAAATGAGCATCTGTGCATCGAAAATTTGTTTAAAAGAGGCTGGTATTGAAAATCCGGGAGCCATAATCTCAGGTACAGGATTAGGACTTGTTGAAGACACAGAGAAATTTCTAAACTCCGTTCTTGATTATAAAGAACAGTTCCTTACTCCTACTTCGTTTATTCAATCAACTCATAATACTATTAGCGGACAGGTTGCAATTGCGCTTCAGTGTTTTAATTACAATAACACTTATTCGCATCGTGGCTTTTCATTCGAAAGTGCACTGCTCGATGGAATGTTGTTAATTCACGATAAGGATGCCGAAAATGCATTGATTGGAGGATTTGATGAGATTACCGAGCAACATCACAGTATTCTAAAAAAAACAAAATGGGTTAAGAAAGAACAAGTAAATCACCTGGACTTATTAAACTACAAAACTCCTGGAACTGTTGATGGAGAAGGCGTTTCATTCATTGCAATAACTGGCAAAAAAGATGAAGGAACATACGCCCAGATCAAAAATATTTCTACACTTTACAAACCTAAAGATTATAAAGAAGTTGAGAATCATATTGAGAAATTCCTTTCAGAAAATGGTATTTCGAAAAACGATCTCGATCTTGTAGTGCTTGGTTTAAATGGGAATACCGATACCGATGGTATTTATTATAATTTAACTGATAATTACTTTAATACCAACTATGCTTATTTTAAGCATTTATGTGGCGAATATCATACTGTTGGTGCATTTGCCTTATGGTTTGCATCAAAATGTATTAAACACCAGAATGTGCCCGAAATTGCTATTTATAATAAGCAACACTTTACAAAAAAACCAATAAAGAATGTATTGGTTTACAACCATTTTAAAAATATAAATCACTCATTTTATTTGTTAAATCAATGATAAACATAAGAACTACAATCGTTCTTTACATCATTGTTTTAATCCTGGTATATCTCTTTCTCCCATGGAAAGGGATATTTCTTTTTATAATAAGCCTGCTCCTATTGGTACATATTGCTTACGGATCATTTTCGATTTGCTCGAATATGTACATTAAATCGTTATGTAATGGATCAAGAACAATAAAAAATGTAGCTTTAACTTTTGATGATGGTCCACATAGCGAAATAACGCCAGCAATTCTTGATTTACTTGATTTGTACAATGCAAAAGCAACTTTTTTCTGCACAGGAGAAAGCATTGTAAACAACAGAGATTTACTAAAGGAGATTGATAATCGCGGACATGCAATTGGAAACCATACTTGGTCGCATTCGCATGGAAAAAACCTTTTCACTGCTTCAAGCCTAAGTAGTGATATCAAGAAAAATCAAGATCTTATTCTAGAAGTAATTGGGAAAAAAGCAAAACTTTTCCGACCTCCATTTGGTGTAACTAATCCACCAATTGCTAAGGCTTTACGAAATTTCAATTTTCATATTATTGGTTGGAGCTTGCGTTCATTTGATACTATTAATAACCCGGAAAAGGTAATAAACAAAGTTATTAAGAAAGTAAAACCCGGTGATATCATTTTATTCCATGATAATCGTTCTAATACAATTGAAGTACTTAAGTCTGTTTTGGATTTTTTACAGTCTAATAATTATGGCATGGTTCGTGTCGATGAACTTTTAAATATTGAAGCATATGATTAAAAATATTTTTCTTGTAGTTATTCTTCAGATTGCATTATTGCATACAAATGCACAGGATAAAGGGTTTAAACCAGTTGATGATATTACTGGATTAAAAAACAAGCTCAATGAACTAACGGCAAACTCACAAACTATTCAGAGTGATTTTGTACAGGAAAAACACCTCAGCTTTTTATCCGAGAACATCATTTCAAAAGGGAAATTTGCTTTTAAAAATCCAAATCTTTTGCGATGGGAATATGCTGAACCAATAAATTATATTATTGTGTTCAATAATAAAAACATCCTGATTAGCGATGATGGCAAAATAAGCTCTTTTGATACCCAATCGAATAAAATGTTTAGCGAAATAAATAATATGATGGTTGGAACAATTCAAGGTAGTTTATTTAACGACTCCGAAAGGTTTAGTGTAAAATATTACGAATCGGATAAACAATACCTGCTTGACCTCGAACCCAAAATGGCTGAAATGAAAAGTATGCTTAAAACCATTAAAATATTTATTGATAAAACTGATAATTCGGTAGCCAGTATCAAAATGATTGAATCTTCTGATGATTATACAAAAATTGATTTCATAAACAGAAAATTAAATCAACCGATCATTGATGATAATTTTCGATTAAAATAAACTGTTAAATCATTTAATACATGCAATTAAATGCTCAGTTCTAATCCAAAAATATGGAACACATTAAATCGATTTTTTTCGAAAATTTATTTATTATATTTGATTTTATTCTTTTCGGCTTGCACTACCACATATAAAAACCTTCCTAAAACTGAATATCCAGAAAAAGACATTCGTGTAATTCCTTTTTCACTGCCGCAATCAGAAAAAACAATTATTTACAAAGCTGATATAACGTTTTACAAGAATAATTTTGGTGGTTTGCTTGTAATAAAAAAAATTGAAGATAAAAACTACAGAATTGTTCTAACTACCCAATTCGGACTCAAGATTTTTGATTTTGAGTTAAACCATAGTAAGCTAAATGTTGTTTTCTGTATTGATCAGTTGAATAAAAAGATGATTATTAAAACATTCGAAGAAGACTTTAATTTATTGCTTTTACAACAAAATTTTGATTATTTATTCGTGATAAATAATACTGAATTAAAACAGAAAATCTGGCAACTAAATTCAGGTAAAATCAATACTTTTTATATTCAGAATAACGAATCAGCTTCTATTGATATCATTAGTAAAAGAAAGCGGAATTCTGAAAAAATATCAGTAGGTTTGCGTAGTTATAAAAATGATTTGCCAGGCGAAATAAAACTTGAGCATCATAATATAAAATTAAAAATCAACCTAAAACTTTTACAATAAAGATGTTACTTAAGGATTTTTACACCATACTGGAAATAGATAAAAAAGACATTGATAATGCAACTGCACTAATTGAACTCAATAAAAATCATGAAATTTACAAAGGTCATTTTCCAAATAATCCTGTAGTGCCAGGTGTATGTCTTACTCAACTGATTAAAGAAATAATTGAAGTTATTGAAAAAAAGGATTTAATGCTTGTTTATGCTGATTATATTAAGTTTATGGCCATTGTGAATCCTGAAATAAATAATAAATTGTACATCGATCTTAAAATAAAAGTTAAAGAAAACAACAATATTCAGGTTACCAGCGAAACCCATTTTAATGGAACCGTTTTTTATAAATTTAAGGGAGATTTTAAAGCAAAATAATTTAGTGTATGCTTGAAGCTGCGGGGAAATATAAGGAAGTTTTTGAACAAAGGAAATGCTGCGTAATTATTCCTACCTATAATAACGAAAAGACACTCGATTCGGTAATTAAAGGTGTTTTGGAATATACAAATCAGGTTATTGTTGTAAACGATGGTTCTACCGACTCCACATCGCAAATTTTATCAACCTTTACAAATATAGATATTGTAAGCTATTCGAAGAATAAAGGAAAAGGATTTGCTTTAAGAAAAGGACTTCGCTTTGCATGGGAAAAAGGATACAAATATGCCATAACTATAGACTCAGATGGACAACATTATGTAACTGACCTTCCTAAGTTTTTAGAAAAGCTTAATGAATCGCCAAATGCTATTATTATTGGTAGCCGAAACATGGATCAGTCGAGTGTGCCGGGCAAAAGCAGCTTTGGTCATAAATTCTCGAATTTTTGGTTCAAATTCGAAACCGGAATTAGCTCTCCTGATACCCAGTCTGGTTTTAGATTGTACCCTTTAGAACCACTAAGCAGGATGATCTTTTTTACCCGCAAATACGAATTTGAGATTGAAGTTATTGTGCGTGCTGCATGGAAAGGTGTTGAAGTAACTTCAGTTCCAATTCAGGTTTATTATGCACCGAAAGAAACCAGAGTTTCACATTTCAGACCATTCAGAGATTTTACCAGGGTTAGTATTCTAAACACTATTCTTGTGTTTTACGCATTGCTCGTTGTTAAACCATTCAAGTTTATTCGAAGCCTGAATAGGAAGAATATTCAAGAGTTTTACAGAAAGCAGATATTGCAAAACGAGGAACCTAATCATAAAATTGTTTTTGCATTAATGCTTGGTTTATTTATGGGCGTTGCACCTGTATGGGGATACCAGATGCTTATTGCTTTTGGTATTGCACATCTTTTAAAACTCAATAAGGTAATAGTTATTGTTGCTTCAAATATTAGTATTCCACCTATGATTCCAATAATTCTTTTTGCAAGTTTTAAAACAGGAGGATTATTTATCGAAGCAGATAAGCTAAGTATAATATATTCATCGGATATTAGCCTGAATATGATTAAAGACAATCTCCTTCAATATTTATTGGGAAGTCTTGCTTTTGGTGTTATTCTGGCAATAACAATTGGAATAATAAGCTATTTGTTGTTAACCTTTTTTAGAAAAAATCCGCAATTACAGGAAGAATTTGTTAATCATTAAAAAATATTCATGTCTGATATCTTCAACCTAATATATAAGCTATTCAGAAAATATAGAATAATCTCCGCCATTTTGGTTTTATCTATATTCTCTATAGCCTTATTCTATGCTTCAAAAATCAGATTCGAAGAAGATATCACGCGCATGCTCCCCTCCGACGAAACAATTGAAAAAATTAGTGTTGTTTCACAAAACATTAATTTTGCAGATAAAATAATTATTAGTATTTCGCTCTCTGACACAACCTCAAGCGCAAATCCTGAGCTTTTAATTAATTTTGCCGACAAGCTTAACAACTCACTTCTTAAATACAAATCTCAATATATAAAGGAAATAACCTATCAGGTTTCGGAAAATATTGTTGCTGAGGTGTATGATATTTTCCTGAACAATATTCCTGTTTTTCTTGAAGAAAAAGACTACCAGTTGCTTGATAGCTTAACAAACCAAAATGGAATTCAAAATGCTATAAAAAACAATTTCAAGACACTCGTTTCACCTGCCAGTATGATAATGAAACAGTTTATTATAAAGGATCCTTTGCACCTTGCTCCTATTGCTCTGAGCCGTTTAAATTCATTCCAGGTTGATGATAATCATGAGATTTTTAACAATCGTATATTCACCCGAGACAGAAAAAACCTTACATTATTTGTTACATCGGCATTTCCATCAGCCGAAACCAAGCAAAATGGATTGTTAATTAACCATTTAGAACATAATATTGATAGCCTGATAGCAACATTCGACAATACAATAAATGCTCAGTATTATGGTGCCGCAGTAGTTGCCGTAGGAAATGCAAACAGAATTAAAAAAGATATTCAGCTAACAGTAAGTATAGCATTAATATTACTACTTATTTTTTTAAGTTTGTTTTTTCGTAAAAAAAGCATTTTCATTTTCCTGTTTCTTCCTGCATTGTTTGGCGGTAGCATTGCTGTTGCAACATTATTCCTGCTTAATGGCAAGATATCGGTTATTTCATTAGGATTTGGCTCTGTTTTACTTGGTATAACGGTTGATTACTCACTACATCTATTTACACATTACAGAAGTGTTGGCTCAATACAAAAAGTACTTTCAGATATTGCCCAACCGGTTTTAATGAGCAGTCTTACTACCACTGCTGCTTTTTTCTGTTTGCTTTTTGTTAGCTCAAAAGCATTGCAAGACCTTGGAATATTTGCAGGAATTAGCGTTGCTATAGCAGCCCTTTTCTCACTAATTGTTCTGCCCCATTTTATAAAAAGAGATAATAGCAAAATCCCTCAACCTGAAAAGAAATCATGGATTGAAAATATACTTGCTTACCCGTTCGAAAAAAATAAATATCTGATCCTATTTATTCTAACTTTTACAATTGTTGCTTTTATCTTTTCTGGAAAACCAGTTTTTGATGGTGATATGGACAAGATGAATTACATGTCGATAAAACTAAAAAAAGCCGAACTGGAACTAAATAAAACATCTAATGTTGCTCTTAAATCGGTTTATCTGGTAAGTACAGGAAAAAGTATTGATGAAGCACTTTATAATTCGGAAAATGTTTTACCTAAACTGGAAAAACTTAAATCAGATGGAATAATTAATCAGTACACATCTGTAAATACATTGCTTTTTTCTGATAAGCAGCAACAAGAGCGAATAACCCGATGGAATAATTACTGGACTGAAGAAAAAAAGACTACACTTAAAGAAAACATCGCCAAATTTTCGAAACAATATAAGTTCAAAGAAAATGCATTCGGCTCCTTTTACGAATTGCTGGATAAAAAATTTACTCCAGTAAAAAAAGATCAGCTAGGTAATTTATATGATTTATTTATAGATGATTATGTAACCGAAAATGATTCGTTAACAACTGTTGTTACAATTTTAAAAGCTGATGAGTCAGCCAAACCCATAATTTATGAGACTTTTGCAGACAACAAAAACGTAATTGCATTCGATAAAAAATATATGACTGATAGCCTGATTAAAGCCTTACGCGAAGATTTCAGGCTACTTGTTAACATTTCGTTGCTAGTTGTTTTTATAATACTATTGTTGTTTTTTGGCCGTATTGAACTTGCTTTAATTACCATAATTCCTATGATACTTAGCTGGATATGGACATTAGGATTGATGGGGATTTTTGATATTCATTTTACCATCTTTAATATTATTATTTCGACTTTTATATTTGGCTTGGGAATCGATTATAGCATTTTTATTATGCGTGGAAAACTACAGGAATATAAATATGGAGTAAAAAATACTAATTCCTTTAAAACATCAATATTCCTTTCGGCATTAACAACCATTACAGGAATTGGAGTTTTGATTTTTGCAAAACATCCTGCATTAAAATCGATGGCTGCTTTATCTATTATTGGAATTCTTTCTGTTATAATAATTTCGTACACAATTATTCCGGCATTTATGGATTTGTTTCTTATTAACCGGAAGAAAAAAGGTAAAATTGCCTATTCGCTGCTTGAGACAATTGGATCTACTTTTGCCTGGAGTATATTTATCAGTACATCTATTATTGTTACCATTTTCGGGTTTATTCTTTTTAAGATATTGCGAATTAAAAACAAACGAGTAAAAATTATATTTAACTATTCTATAGTTATATCTTCTGCTATGCTTTTCTATGGTATGTTCAATATTCGTAAAAAAATTATAAATCCGAATAAAGAAAAACTAAAGAAACCTGCTATTGTAGTTTGTAATCATCAGTCGCACATCGATCTGGTTTATAATTTACAAATCTCACATAAGCTGATCGTACTAACTAACGATTGGGTACAGAACAGCAAAATATATGGAAAAATTGTTCAAATGGCTGATTTTTATCCTGTATCCGAAGGTTATGAAAATTTATTACCAAAACTTCGTGAAAAAGTCAATGAGGGGTATTCAATACTTGTATATCCTGAAGGGACACGATCAGCAGACCTTAAAATGAAGCGCTTTCATAAGGGTGCATTTTATTTGGCCGAGATGTTAAATCTCGATATTGTACCTATTGTTTTTCACGGAATGGGTTATTGCATGACTAAAGGAGATGATCTGTTGCTAAAAAATGGAACTGTTTATATTAAATATCTCGACAGAATAAGCCCTGACAATAAGGATTTTGGAGAAACTTACACAGAACGCTCAAAAGGTATAAGCAAATACATGCGTGCTATTTATAATCAAATGCGCGATGAGATTGAGAATGCCAGTTATTATCGTGATAGATTGATCAAAAACTACATTTACAAAGGACCTGTTTTAGAATGGTATTTGAAAGTTAAGTTGAAACTGGAAGATAATTATGAACTGTTTAATAAGCTTATCCCCCGAAAAGGGAAAGTATATGACATTGGTTGCGGATATGGTTACCTATCCTATATTCTTCATTTTGCTTCCGATGAAAGAATAATTACCGGAATTGATTACGATGATGAGAAAATTCTGGTAGCGAACAATTGCCCATCGAAGAACGAAAAAGTTACTTTTGAAAGTGCCGATATTACAAAATACCAATTTATACCAGCCGATGTTTTTCTTTTAAGTGATGTTTTGCATTATATTCCCGAAATAGAACAAGAAAACTTAATTGCAAACTGTGTTCATAACCTCAATAACGAGGGCATGATTATTATTAGGGATGCAAATACAAACTTGAAGAGCAGGCATAAGGGAACGCAGTTTACCGAAATATTTTCAACTAAAATATTCGGGTTTAATAAAACTGCTGACGATTCAAAGCAACTTTATTTTGTTTCGGAAGACAGGATTAAGAGTATGTTTAGTAAACATAATCTGAATGTAGAAATAATTGATGAAACAAAGCATACTTCGAATGTTGTGTATGTAATTAGAAAAAATTAGTATTTCATACTTCGGCAAGATCAATACGACTTTACAATGGTAAACAACTTGTCATCTTGAGCTTGTCGAAAGATAGACAATTTGAAAAAAAATAGATAAAATGCCCAAATACGACGTTGTAATAATAGGAAGTGGATTAGGAGGATTACTTTGCGGAACAATGCTAAGCAGGGAGGGTAAATCTGTTTGTATTCTTGAAAAACATCACCAGTTTGGAGGCAACCTACAGACTTTTAAGCGCGATGGAAAAATTTTCGATACCGGATTTCATTATGTTGGTGGTTTAAACGAGGGTCATAACCTATATCAGTATTTCAAATATTTTGGATTAATCGATAGATTAAAACTTGAGCGATTAGATACTAATTGTTTCGATAAAATTGGTTTTAATGGCAATGATTATTGCTTTGCACAAGGATTTGATAATTTTGTAGAATCCTTGTTAAGCAGCTTTCCTAAAGAAAAAAATGCACTAATTGAATATAAGAAGAAAATTACTGAGGTGTGCAGTAGTTTCCCATTATATAATTTAAAACCCTCAAAAGGAAACAGCACTGAGCAAAAATACCTCGAACAAAGCATTGGTAGTTTTTTAGAATCAATAACAAAAAATAGAACGCTACAACACGTTTTGGCTGGTAATAATATGTTATATGCCGGAAAACCAGATAAAACATCATTGGGGATACATGCATTAATCGAGAATTCGTTTATCGAAGGTGGAACGTATCGATTTGTAAATGGAAGTTCGCAAATAGCAGATTCCCTTATTGAAACGATTAAGAAAAATGGAGGCATACTGCAAAAGAATAGCGAAGTTGTAGGTTTTTCTATCGAAAATGATAAAATAAAATCGGTACAACTTAAAAACGGAGAGCAAATTGATGGTACCCAGTTTATCTCTGCAATTCATCCATACACTACCCTTCAGATGATTGATTCCAAAATGATTAGGAAATCATATCGCGACAGGATTAACAATTTAAATGAAACCTTTTCATCTTTCATTCTATATGCTTCACTCAAATCCGAATCATTTAAATATCTGAAATACAATCACTATCATCATAATCAAGATTCCGTTTGGACCATTTCAAATTATAATCCCGAAAAATGGCCACAAAACTATATGCTTCTCACCCCACCTACTGATAATTTAACCGAATATGCAGAAATTGCAACTGGTATTACTTACATGAGTTTTGATGAGGTAAAGAAATGGGAAAATACAAAGACAGGTAATCGTGGCAAAGATTATGAGGATTTTAAGAAACAAAAAGCCGAAATACTTATAAATAGTATTGATCAGAAATTTCCCGGATTTAAAAATAGCATAAATAAATACTATACATCTACTCCTCTAACCTATCGTGATTACACAGGCACAAGAGATGGTTCTCTTTACGGAATTGAGCATGACTGTACTGATCTTTTTAAAACCACAATTCTGACTCGAACAAAAATACCAAATCTATTATTTACAGGGCAGAATATAAATCTGCATGGAGGTCTTGGTGTTACAATAAGCTCAGTTATTGCTTGTTCTACCATATTAGGAATGGATTATTTATTACAAAAAATTAATCATGCATAGAATAAAAAAAACAGGCAGAGTTCTTTTAAAAACTATTGCCATTATTGCTTTGGTAATTTTCATCTTAATATTAACTTTCAAAGTTACTACAAAAATTAATCCGCCTAAAGTAAGTAATCCAGATATTGAGAATTTGCAAATTGCACAAGTAGATTCATCGTTTTTTTATATTAAGAATAATTGGCTTCAAAAAAACAACGAAGGATTGTGGGAGATGTATATCGAAGGAGAAGCGTACGAAAGAGGTTTGATTAATGGAAAACTTACTAAAAAATTTATTTATAAACAGGAAAATGCATTCTTAAATCAGATTAAAGTAATGATTCCTTCGGAATCGTATCTAAAATTCCTTAAGAATTTTCTTGCCTTCTTTAATCGAAATATCGATAAGCACATCATACCTGAATACCAGGAAGAGATTTTTGGAATATCACAATCAGCATCACATCAGTTTGATTTTATTGGGTCGAATTACCACCGAATATTGAATTATCATGCTGCACATGATATAGGACATGCATTGCAAAACATGAATCTGGTTGCTTGCACAGCATTTGCTGGTTGGAATACGTTTTCCGAAGACAGCTCAATAATAATTGGAAGAAATTTTGACTTTTATGTTGGTGATGAATTTGCCGAAGATAAAATTATTATGTTCTGTAATCCTGAACATGGATATAATTTTATGATTATTACTTGGGGTGGAATGATTGGAGCTACATCAGGAATGAATGATCAAGGGTTAACAGTTACATTAAATGCATCGAAATCGGAAATACCATTTGGTGCAGCAACACCAATATCGCTTGTAGCAAGGGAAATTTTACAATATGCATCGACCATTGACGAAGCATATGAAATAGCTAAAAAGCGAAAAACTTTTGTGTCCGAATCGTTATTCATTGGTTCTGCCAAAGATGGCAAAACAGCAACCATTGAGAAATCTCCAAAGAAACAAGCTTTATTTGAATCCAACTCAGATTTTATTATTTGTAGTAATCATTTTCAGGATAAAGAAATGCAATTACCCGAATTACTTGAGGCAAATGCTTCCGATTATGCAACCTTGTATCGATTTAATAGAGTAAATGAACTTATTCATCAAAATCCCAAATTAACCATAAACAGCGTTGTCAAAATATTGCGAGATCAAAATGGAATGAATAACGAAGATATTGGAATGGGAAATGAAAAAGCAATTAATCAGCTAATAGCACATCATTCGGTAATCTTTAAACCAAACGATCTAAAAGTATGGGTTTCTACTGCTCCATTTCAACTAGGTAAATTTATTTGTTATGATTTGAAAAAAGTATTTGAAACTGCTGAAAATAAAAGATCATTTAAACCAATACATGAGGAAGATTTAACAATACCAGCCGACACATTTCTTTATTCGAAGAATTATCAAAGCTTTAACCGATTTAAAGAAATAAGAACCCAAATTCAAGCCTCGTTAAAGACAAATAAGCGTATTCAAGATGAAAATTTATTGTTTAAAGAGATTGTTGAGCTGAATCCTGAATTTTTCGAAACCTATATATATATTGGAGATTACTTCGCACACTTCAGCATCAACGATAAGGCTATTTTAGCATACAATAAAGCACTTACTAAAGAAATGCCGAATATCTATCAGTCAGAAAATATCCGTTCAAAAATCAATGCTTTAAGTAACTAGTTCTGTTTTCTGAAATTGCATTGATTTAAAAAACAAAAAAGTATACTTTTGTCAACTTATATAAAATAGGATTATCATGAAAATCTCAAAAATTATCCAAGGACTAATTATCGTATTAATCATTCAGGCGTGCGCAAGTAGCGTAAACACAACAAAACTATCGGAAGATGGAAATACGGCATATAATGCAGGAAACTATGAAACCGCTTTAATAGCATGGGAACAAATAATTGAAAATAGCGAAAGCAAAGGCAAAAAAGCAAAAGGTCCTGCTTATGTTGGAGCTGGAAAATCAGCCCTTAAATTGGAACAAAATGATAAGGCTATAAAATACCTCGAAACAGCAAGAGAAATAAGTTATTCATCGCCCGAAATGTATGAATCACTTGCTATAGTTTACAAAAACATAGATAATTTATCTAAGGAAATTTCAGCACTGGAAACCTATCGTAAATTTTATCCTCAAGGCGAAAAAATATCTGCTATTAATACCAGGTTATTTGAAACTTACATTGAAAGTGAAAACTGGGATTTGGCTGTTAAGCTTTGGCCCGAAATTGAAACACTTGCTCAATCTAATGTTAATTTGCTTGGTGGTTATCTTTTGGTAAATATAAGTATGCAAAATAAAAACACTTGCGATAAACTGGCATCACAAATTTTAAAACTGGATAAAAATAATATTATTGCCTTGGAATATTTGGCAAATAAATATTACGAGATGGCAGAGAATCTATATATAACAGAAATGAAAGCCTATAAAGAGAATAGAACTAACAAACAATACGCCAGACTGTTAAAAGCGTTAGACGAGGTTTACCCAAATTTCAGAAAATCACGTGATTATTATCTGAGATTATATAAAATTGAACCTAAGAAAGATTATGCAAATTATCTGGGAAATATTTTTACTCGATTAGATGATAAAGAAAAGGCTGATTTTTATTATAAAAAGGCTAAATAGCTACGAATTGGTAAATTAGTAAAAATTATATTGACGAACCAGAAACTCGGCTTCGGCAGGAAAGCCAGCAACTAGCAAAAAGAAACCAAATTCCAATACACAATAAAAATATTTATAGATTGTTCCTGCTTTTGATTTTTAGATATTAAATTTGGGGGTTGTTTAAAAAAAATACCATGAATATTTTTCCAGAAGATATTGATCGCAAATCAACGATTGAAATAAAAAAGCACCAAGAAGAAAAGCTAGCCGAATTACTTCAATATGTAAGTATAAACTCAAAATTTTATCAGGATCTTTTTAGTAAACATAAAATAAATATCAACGATATTAAGTCTATAGACGACCTTAAAAAAGTTCCATTTACTACTAAAGATGATATTTACGAGAGAAATCAAGATTTTATTTGTGTTGAACAAAAGAAAATAGTTGATTATATTACTACATCGGGAACAATGGGCGATCCGGTAACTTTCGCAATGACCGACTCCGATCTTGAACGTTTAGCATATAATGAGTATATCTCATTTAAATGCTCTGATGGAAATGAGGATGATATTTACCAGTTAATGGTTACGCTTGATCGCCGTTTTATGGCTGGATTAGCATATTTTTTAGGGATAAAGAAACTGGGAGCCGGAATGGTTCGTGTTGGTAATGGAATGATTGAGCTACAATGGGATACCATTAAACGAATAAAACCTAATGCATTGGTAGCAGTACCTTCGTTTATTCTTAAATTAATTGAATATGCCGAAGCAAACGGAATCGATTATAAAAACTCAAGCATTAAAAAAGCAATATGTATTGGTGAGTCGTTACGCAATCCGGATTTTAGCTTAAATACCCTAGGCCAACGAATTAAAGACAAGTGGGATATAAAACTATATTCTACTTATGCCTCAACAGAAATGGGTGCAGCATTTGCTGATTGTAGTTTCGAAAATGGCGGACATCATCGCCCAGAACTGCTTATTGTTGAATTTATTGATGAACATAATAACCCGGTTGCTGAAGGTGAAGCAGGCGAACTAGTAATTACCACCCTGGGAGTGGAAGGAATGCCTTTAGTACGTTTTAAAACAGGCGATGTGGTTCAGCATTTTAATGGGAAATGCAAATGTGGACGAAATTCTCTAAGATTAGGTCCTGTTATTGGACGAAAAAATGAAATGATAAAATACAAAGGTACAACACTTTACCCACCTGCGTTGTACGACATTTTAAACGACATGGAGTTTGTTGAGAATTATATTATCGAAGTATCAACTAATCAAATTGGCACCGATGATATTCTGATTCGTATTGCTACCAACGGTTACAATAGACCTGCTGATTTTGAGAAGATAATTAAAGACCATTTCAGAGCAAAGCTTCGGGTTGCGCCAACCATTAGCTTCGAAACAAGTGAGCAAATTAATAAAATTAAATATCAGGAAATAAAAAGAAAACCTGTGGTATTTATCGATCGAAGAAATAACTACTAATAAAGATAATTTGTAAGTAAAAAAATAAGCAGAATAAAAATCCTGCTTATTTTTTTTATAAATTATTTGAAACTACTCATACTTTCTAAACACCAGAGTTACATTATGCCCGCCAAAAGCAAACGAATTGCTAATTGCAACATCTACTTTTTGTTTTCGCGATTTATTTGGAACATAATCAAGATCAAGTTCAGGATCAGGTTCATCAAGATTTATTGTTGGAGGTATAATACCATTAATAATCGATAACACACAAACTACCCCTTCTATTGCACCTGCAGCACCAATAGTATGACCTACCATTGATTTAGTAGATGAAATAGGAATCTTATATGCATTATCACCAAAAACCTTTTTAACTGCCATGGTTTCATACATATCATTTAGCATTGTAGATGTACCATGAGCATTAATATAGTTAACTTCTTCTGGTTTAACACCTGCATTTTTCAGAGCAAGTTCCATTGTGTCAGCCATTCCTTCACCATTAGGTTTTGGAGCCATAATGTTATATGATTCATTAGTAAAGGCATAATCTGCTATCTCTGCATATATTTTTGCTCCGCGAGACTTAGCATGCTGTTCCGATTCCAGAATTAAAATACCAGCACCTTCACCAATAACAAAACCATCGCGATTTTTTGAAAAAGGACAACTGGCTTTTTCAGGTTTATCGTTTGCTAACGAGAGAGCATAAAGCTCATTGAAACCTTCAATTTCTTCTTTGTTAATAATTGAATCAGCACCACCAACAATCATCATATCTGCCCTACCCG
The DNA here is from genome assembly GCA_001768565.1 of Bacteroidetes bacterium GWF2_33_16. GTDB lineage: Bacteria > Bacteroidota > Bacteroidia > Bacteroidales > UBA12077 > UBA12077. Next base: position 44,997 of record MEOE01000025.1, read on the forward strand.
ACTTTATCATATCAAAACCAAGTGCAATGGCATATGCTGATGATGAGCATGCAGATGATGTTGTAAAGTTTGGTCCTTCGATATTGTATCGCATTCCAATCCATGCCGACATGGCATTATTCATGCGTTTAATTATAAGATTTTTTGGATCAGTGCCATGCTCTGATGATGAATCGCCTGTATTTACTACTCCAATAATTGCTCCTACCCTGCGCTTATCAATTTTTTCGAAATCAATATTATTTTTTTCGACAGCCTCAACAGTACACACATAACACATTTGTGTTGCGCGTGTCATTTGCTTTGAAATTCGCTTTTTAATTATTTCTTCTGCTTTTTCAGAAAATGCTGATGGAAGTTCAGCGGCTATTTGTGTTTGGTTATGTGAAGCATCAAACAAACTTATCTTACTAACTCCACTTTTACCATCAATAATATTTTTCCAACTTTCTTCCCAATCCAGTCCTAATGCATTAAGCATGTTAAAACCGGTAATTACAACCTTGTTACTCATTTAACAATCAATCGTTTACAAATTAGATGATTCAGGCCACAAAAGTAACAAATTTATGGAAATAATAATATAAGAAAATTCGTATAAATACTTATTTTAACATTATTCCACAAAACTCACCCAATGCTTTCTTAAACGCATATAAATTAATTACAAAATCATTGGAATATTTTAATAGCAATTCCTTAGAATATTCCTCCAGTATATTTCGTATAATTTGTTGAACTTCCTTATCTATAATAACATTTGAATCTTGGTAATGGTAAAATAGTTTTGTTGTATGTTTTTCATTACTTATTCTGCAGCTTAATTCATTCAGTAAAGGTTGGTATTTTCTTTTATCAGTATCCATTAAAGAATAATTCAGTATCGAATTATACATTGTATTATGGCCAACATGATCCATCATCTCGAATAAACCAAAATCGGGAATAACATGTTTTGCTATTTCATCTAGTTGTTTAAAATCCAAGTTGTAACTTTTAGTAAGTTTAAATGCTTTAATTTGAATTTCTAGCAAAAAACGATTCAGGATAAACGCATTTTTTTCATCTTGTTCAATATAAAATCTATTTACCGATTCGAGGAAGAGTTTTATACTTTCCTTTGTTATATCATCTGTAGAATCAGAGAAGATTAGCTCTGTAATATTTTTTATTGCTAATGGATAAAAGAAATGAATTCCAGCAACACGGTTTTTTCTATTTAAATCTTGTGAATAAACCGATGGAAGTATTGAAGATGAATTCGAAACCAATATACATGAAGGTTTAGCTATTCTCTCCAGGGTATTAAAAAATTCTGTTTTTACAGTTTGATCTTCAATAATTGATTCTATTATCAGATCGCAAGATGAAAAGTCTGAAAGTTCATGGGTTATCTTGTAATTATTTCTTAAATCAAAAATATTCTGGTCAATAATACCATGTTTAAGCTGCCGTTTTATTTTTTTTTCAAACGTTTCGCGAAGGGTCATTTTATGTTCAGGGTTTCTTGTATACCAAACTATATCGAAGTTATAATCCGATAAATAATTGAAAATATCAGACCCCATTTTACCACTTCCAATAATTCCAATTTTCTGAATTTTATTCATATTAATTACTTTAAAAACAAGAACTAAAATAATAATTAGTTTTTAAAAAGAAAAGCTGCCTTAAATAGCAGCTTTTCAATTTTTATTTAAAGACTTAATTATTTTGTAGCTTTCTTCTCCTTTTTATGCTTGTCAAAAATTCCGAATTTAAGTGAGGCATTAATTGCCAGATTAGAAAGATCATCATTAGAAAGATAATCCATTTCTGTAAATTGAACTAGTCTGTATGATGCTCCCAAATCAAAACGCATAAACTTTGTAATATTTACTTCGAGGTTAATTCCCGGTTCTAATACAAAGAATGCTGAACTCTCATATGTTTTAAAATCATCCCATGTAAATTCTTCTTCATTGATTATAATGTCCTTATAAAGACTAGCACCTCCACCTCCAACTAATACCGGAATTGTAAAGTGCACCAATTTATTACCAAAAAGAATATATTCAAAAACAAATCCTCCATAACCAAATCCTATTTTTGAAGCTGGATCATAATTTGCCTCTGTATCCAATCCATAAGGAGTTATATGTTCGGTTGCCAAACCATATCCTCCTAAACCAATTGAGAATTTGTCATTAAAGATTAAACCTAATCGACCACCCACTAAAAAACCATAACCGTCCTTATCGCCAGAATTAATTATTGTACCTTTTAATTCTGGATTAATAAACATACCGGATAATCTTGTCTTATTGCCCATTTTTTTCCCGGTGAACAGAGTTTTCATTTCGCTTTCGGTTTCTTGAGCAAAACCAGCCTGAATAAACAAGCTTAATAAAATTAGAGTTAAAATTTTCTTCATAATTGTAATGTTTTATTGTTAACCTATTCTTTCTAATTTACTATTATTTTAAGTAAAGGTAAAACAAAATCATAAATCATGCCAAACTAAAAATACTTAAGTACATATCCTGCCTGCATAAACTTACTCACTTCGGTTACAAAACTCAATATCATTTGGTTATGTTCCATTTTTTCTTCATGTAGAATTCTGTCTATTGAAATAAAAGCCATTGGAGGACCTGCGTAACCCATACTGGCCATTTTGGTATATAAAGTATCTCGCGAAATACCCAATTGCTGGCATTCGTCCATAATAAGTTCCGAAATATGCTTTGATGGAAAATTAACCTGAAAATATTTTATTTCATTAAGGTTTATAGGATATTTGGCAAGCATCCTTTTTAAACCTTTAATAAATACGCTTCCATCGTCATCGTGAAAATGAGTTCTTAATTGTTCGTTAAACATCTGGCTTAAATGATGATATCCCAATTCGTATTCCTTTTTTGGATTCATCCAATAGGCAGGGCGGTGATTTAACATGGCTGATGGCTTTTTCCCACCAATAGATTCCATATAGGCATTTTCTACAAAAAGACCATTTTCTTTTTTATCAGTAGCCTGTAAAACAAGAGCTCCGGCACCATCACTTAAAAAATAGCGTAAAAACAATTCTTCTTTTTTTACGATAGCTTGATTGTAATACTCTGCTCTCAACTCCGACGATGACATGCTGGAAGAAATTACAAGCGCATTTTTATATCTGCCCGATTTAATAAAATCGCTTGCCACAAGCAATGCTTTATATGCAGATGTGCAGTTTGCATGTATTGAAAGTTCACCACATTGCTCAATTCCAAGTGCATCCTGAATTCTTACCGATGCCGTTGGCATCTGATGCTGATGTGCACTTCCATATACAATTAAATCAATATCTGTGGTTTTTAATCCTGCTGTATTAATTGCTTTTTGGGCTGCTTTTACCGACATAGTAATATTATCATCAGTAAATTCGCGGGTTATGGGATCAATAGCATAATGATAGTAATCTACCTCGAGCATTTCTTTCATTAGCTCTTTCATTCGGTGTAACCATTTCTGCAATTTTTCAGGAGCTTCATTTAACTCACCCAGATAATAGTCAACATCATCAATTGGAATTGCTTTACCAGGCAAATAACTACCTGTACCAGTAAGCTTTACATATATCTCGTTCTGATTATCAATACACATATTTAAACTATTTTATTCTGAAAATTTTAGTTCCTTAGTAAAACTGCTACTAAGTTTTAAGGCTATATCAATTGCGCTTTCGATTAATATTTTCGAAGGTACTATTTTGTTTATTACTTTCCACTCCAAGGCTTTTTCTGGACTAAAAGTGTTACCACTTAAAATTATTTCTATTGCAACAGCTGTGCTCACACGTTTGGGTAAAGATACAGTTCCTGTGCAACCTGGCATAAGACCAAATGTAGTTTCGGGTAATCCTAAAACAGCTTTACTGCTACAAATAATATAGTCGGCGCATAAAGCCAACTCAAAAGCTGATCCCAAACAAACTCCATTAACAGCAGCAATTACAGGAATATCCAAATCTTTTAGAGAATAAAAAATCTGGCTGTTTATATTTAAAAATTCACTTACTTTCTTTATATCACCGCAATGTTCATGACTTCGTGATATAATTCCCAAAAGATCATCGATTACTGCACCCGATGAAAAATGACGGCCATTTCCATAAATAATAATTGCTTTTACTTCAGCTTTTTCTGCGATCTCTGTTCTCCACCAGTAAAACTCTTCAAAAAACAATGATCCCATAGGATTGGATGGAGGATTATTAAGTTGTAAAAATCCAATTTTATCTTCGATATGCCAGTTTAGTACTTTAAACATTATTCTATGGTAACTAAAGTTGCTACATAATTTTTTGAATGTGATATGGAAATTTGAGTATTTTTTATTGCTCTGATCTCCATGCTTTCTTTTGATTTTCCTTTTATAAATATTTCGGGTTTCCCTTGTTTGTCATTCAATATCTCTATTTCGTGATAATTATCCTGTTCCAAAAAATCTAGTATTGATCTTTTTATCAAATACCTAGCTCCAAGGCTTTTAATTTTGTTCTTAGACTCGTTTTGCTTCAGTTCCAGATCAGTAAATATTTCTGATTCCTGATGTTTTAAAAGTTCAGGTTGGATTTTGCTTATTGCTACTATGGTTTCAATTAGGTTATACATTATACCTTACTAATCTTTCTTTACTTGTATTGCCAACTTGCAGAATAATTCTGTTTCAATTTTCAGTGCCTCCGTTCGATCTAGTTTTTTGGCATTATGAATAGCTTTCATAACATACTGAATTAATTCTATCGAGCGGTCATGAGTTAAATTAGTAATCTTTGTTATTGCACTTTCAAATGCATCCTTCGATTCTGAAATATAATCTACAAGCCCAATCTGCTTTGCATTCTCTGTATTTACCATATCTGCAGAAAGTATTAGATCAAACATATCGTGCTGGCCCAGCAATTGAATTATTCTATAAATCCCACCCAAACCAGGAATTAATCCAAGATTTGATTCGGGAAAAGCAAACAATGCATTTTTCGAAGCAATTCTAATATGACAGGCAAGAGCAATTTCAAGTCCTCCCCCAAAACAAACTCCGTTAATAGCAGCAATTATAGGAATTTCAAGATTCTCTATATAATCAAGTATTTCTTTTCCGCTAGATATTTTTTTAGAAAGCATTGTTTTGTTTTGTGCAAGTGATACTAAATCGCTTAAACTTGCTCCAGCAGAGAAATTACGACCAGTTCCTTTAATAATAATCCCCTTAAGTTGATTATCGTTTGTCCAATTTTTCAGATCATTTATATCGATAAATTCAGGCTCAATTAAATAATTTTCCTTACCATTCGATAAAGAAATAATCCCAATGTTGCCCTGTTTTTCCCAATTTGCTATTGTTGATTTACCCATTTTGTGTGATGCTATTTAATAATACTTATTAACTCAGGCGGCAAATCCTGAGTAACTCGTTCGCTATTAATAAGTAAGGTTTTTGTTTTAGCTTTTGATGCTTTAACATTGGTGGTTTTATTAAAAATCTCCTGATAAAAAATCAAATATGGTGCTTCGTGTTTCAGGCTTGTAATAACTTCAATAGAATCAAACATTTTAAGTTCTCTCATATAGCGAATGTTGGTTTCTACTACAACCAAAAACATACCTGATTTTAAAAATGCTTCAAGGAATCCCGATTCTTTAAGAATATTCCAACGTGCCTGTTCGTTATAATTCAGATAAACTGCGTTATTCACATGCCCAAACGAATCAAGCTCATAGCCTCTTACTTCTGTTATATATTTATACGGCATAGTTTATAATTAAAGCTTATAAAAATAGATAGAAATTTGGAGTTTTTAAAAAATAAAGACAGAATTGAGCATACAGAAAATAATTTGTAGTTCTGAATAAATAAATTTCTCTATTTTTATCAGAAAAATAAAGAATAATAATGGTAAAATACAATATAAAATCGTATCCCCCAGCTGCAGTATTAAAATGGGTTGAAGATTTCAGATACTTTTTGGTTCGATTTTCAAGGAAATTTACACCTGATACTGTAAATATTATTGAGATGGTTCAGGGATTTTATGTTTCACGAGCTATTGGAGTAGCAGCCGACCTGAATATTGCCGAACATTTAAGACAAGATGAAAAGTCTATTGTCGAATTGGCAAAAATTACCAAAACCCATGAAGAATCACTTTACAGAGTAATGAGAATGCTTGCCAGTCAAGGTGTTTTTGTTGAGAAAAAGAATCGGTACTTTTGTAATAACAAATTATCCAAAACCTTGCTCGATCAACCTGATTCGATGAGACACATGGTTATTCACCAGGTAAATGGAATTAATTGGAAACTGTTTGGCGATTTAACGGAAATTGTAACTTCTGGTGAAAGTACATTTAAGAAACATGCAGGAATGGATGTTTTTGAATACATGGAGTCTGATCCAAAAAAGAATGAGCTTTATAATAAAGCAATGACAAATACTGCATTGCTGGTTAGTTCTGCTATACTCTCAGAATATAATTTTGGGAAAGCTAAATGTGTTGTCGATATTGGTGGTGGAGAAGGAATTTTACTTGCATTATTACTCTTAAAACACAAAAAACTAAAAGGAATAAATTATGATCTGCCACATGTTGTTTCTGCATCAAAAAAAACTTTTGAAAATTATAATGTTGCTGAACGGGTCAATTTAGTTGCAGGTGATTTTTTCAATGATATACCTCAAGGTGGCGATTTGTACTTTTTAAAAAGCATTTTTCATAATATAAATGATTTGCAGTGTATTGAGTTACTTAAAAAAATCAAATCTGTTTTACCTAAAAATGGCAAAATATTAATTTTTGAACCAATTATTGAACCAAATAACGGAAAATACTCGTTTGCTAAACTATACGATACTCAAATGTTAGTTAGTTCGGTGAATGCAAAAGAAAGAACTATTGAAGAATTTCTTGAATTATTCGAAAAAGCTGGAGTAAAATTCCATAAGGTAATTAAAACTGTTTCCCCTTTTTCAATTATAGAAGTTAATTAACAAAAAAACCGCTCAAAAGAGCGGTTTTTTTCTAGCTTTATAAAAAACTAGACTGCCTTAGTATATACATCAAATTGTGGTGGAGTTTGCAAATGTTTTTTTACTGCACATAAATTGGCTGCATTAATTACTGCCTCTTTATATTTCTCAGGAAAATCCTTTGGTACTTGTATTTCTAAATCAATCTTATCTATCAATCGGGTTGAATGATTATAATTCATATGTTGAATTATTTTTATTCCATCTGTCGATATACCCCGCTGATCACAAAAACCTTTCACATAGATTCCTGCACATGTGCCAATAGATGCTAAAAACAAGTCGAATGGAGCAGGAGCTGTTCCATCTCCTCCACCTTGCAAAGGTTGATCCGTTTTAATTATAGTTCCGTTAAAATTAGCATTCACTTTTTTATTGCCATCAAAATAAATTTCCATTTCAATCATATCTTCAATTTTTATTTAATTATTAAATTATTAACATATATAAATTAGAGTATTCAAAAATTTTGCCAAATAAATAAATTGTGATTATGCTGACAAATGGACTTAAAATTTAAAGAATTATAAAAAAGTCCTGCCAATATTACAATAACAGGACTATAAAACAACAAATAAATAATTATGGCAATTCCTGACCTTTAATCCAGGGTGATCCTGCTGTTATCAATTCGTTTTCGAGTTCTGGTAATTTTTTATTTGCTATAAGTTCATATTTCGTTTTTATCAAATCGAATTCCTTTTGAGCTATTTCTAAACTTCTTTTGTGAGTTGGTGTTGGCCCATATGTTGAAAAACCTGTTCCTATACTTGCAGCACTTATTCTTTCAAAAATTATCGGTTTGTCAGGTTCGCTCAATTCACCTTTGGATTTACTACCCATTAATTGAGTTTCCAAATCGTACAATTCCTTATTCAGCTCATTTAGTTTTTTGTTTAATTCGCCTGGTTTAACACTTGTTCTCTCGATTGCTTTTATCATTGCATTGACTTTCTTTTTGGAACTTTCAAGAGAAACAACCATTGCATTTATTTTGGCTTGCAGATCCTCTAAATCATTCCAGAAAGCAACAGTTACTTCTGGTGATGATCCTTCTAAGGCTCCTTTCCTCATCTGTTCAACAACAAATTTCTGAGGACCCGATAATTTGGTAACTTCTCCATCAATATCCTTATAGAGCGTTACATTATATTCGCCTGGTAACACAAGAGCTCCTTTTGCTTGCCTCTGAGGATCTAACTTGTCAGGATCTATTCCTTGCTTTGCACTTGCTCTTAAGTCCCAGTTTACACGATTAAATCCTTTTGTTGTTGGAGCTTCGAGTTTACGAATAACATTACCATTCATATCTTCGATAGTTAGCCAAAGTTGTGGTTTTTGTTGTTTTTTTTCTTGCTCAAGTTCATCCCATCCTGGAAATGGAATATTCTGATTATTTTGAACCAGTTGTTTTTCTTTCTCTGTGCGTATATCCTTTAATGTTTTATATTCGGCACCAACAAAATATGTAAAAACAGCACCAAAGGGTGGATTTGGAGCAGTAAATAACTGAGCTCCCATTGATCCTTTAATATCACCTCCTAATGGATCGCGCGGCAAATACCACCATGCTTTTCTTACGGAAAATAAATTTGCTTCTTGTTTTAGCTGTTCTTCTGTAAATTCTCTAAGTGCTGAGTAATCATCTAAAATAAAAAATCCACGACCAAAAGATGCACCTACAAGATCATTTTCGTGTTTCTGAATAGCAAGATCTCTGAATGAAATAGTTGGCAAACCACCATTAAGCTTTGTCCATTTTATTCCGCCATCTATAGTAAAATAAATTCCAAATTCTGTGGCTGCAAAAAGCAACTCGGGTTTAACATGATCCTGAACTAATCGCCATACTAGCGTACGGTCTGGAATATTTCCTTTTATTGATTTCCATGTTTTTCCCTTATCTGAACTTTTGTATAAATACGGATTTAAATCACCGAACTTATGATTATCTAATGCAACATAAACCGTATTAACATCAAATAAATCTGCTTTAATATCGTTAATAAATGCTGTTGCGGGAACTCCCGGTAATTGATTTACCTCAATACGTCTCCAGATTTCACCTCCATCTTCAGTAATCTGAATATATCCATCGTCTGTTCCTGCATATATCATGCCTTCTTGTTTTGGCGATTCAGAAAGTGAAGTTATCGTATTATATGTCGACATTGCGTCCATATCCCAAGGAGAATCTACGCTCCATGTTTTATCCATAATGGGCAATTTAATTCTTTCCTGATTTTTTGTCAGATCGCCGGAAATAGGTTTCCAGCTATCTCCTCTGTCATCAGAACGCCAAACACGCTGAGATGCATAATAAAGTCGTGTTGTTGAATGAGGACTAACTAAAATAGGTGCATCCCAGTTAAATCTCTCGGCATTTTCACCTTCTTCGGGTTGTGGTTTTATATATATTATCTCACCGGTCGTTCTGTCGGCACGAACAAGGTTCCCTTGCTGCCATTCTGCATAAACGATATCTGGATTACCTGGCTCAGTTGCAGGCTGATGACCATCGGCAAACAAAACGATTTCCCAGTCGGAGTTTCTTATTCCGCTAGCATTATCGGTTCTTGATGGTCCTCCTTGTGTACTGTTATCCTGCGTTCCACCATAAATATTATAAAAAGGCTTGGCATCGTCAACAGCAACTTTATAAAATTGAGTTACGGGCAAATTAGGAATATATTTCCATGTTTTTGCCAGATCGAAGCTTTCATAAATTCCTCCATCTGTTCCTACCAACAAATAATTCGGATCATCCATTCTAAATGCTATAGAGTGGTTATCTGAATGTTTAAATTCTTCTGTCATCTGTTTAAATAATTTACCCCCGTCATTTGAAATCTGAATACGGAAATCAACAAGGTAGATTCTATCAAACTGATGAGGACTTGCATAAAGCTCCTGATAATAATGAGGTCCTGTAGCGCCCGATACGGCATCCGATTGTTTTGTCCATGAAGCACCTCTATCCAAAGATTTATAAAGACCTCCGGTTCTTCTGTCGAGCTCTATTACTGCATAAACAACATCGGGTTTTTGAGGAGAAATTGCTAATCCTATTTTACCCATATTTGTTTTTGGCAATCCTTTGCTAAGCTTTTCCCAGTTTTCGCCACCATCGGTTGATTTATATATAGCCGTTCCTGGCCCCCCACCCAAATAAGCGGCAACTGTTCTCTGTCGCTGCCATGTAGCTGCATATAATATAGTTGGATCACGAGGATCAATTACAATATCGGTAACACCAATCCATTCGTTGTCGCCAAGTGTTTTTTTCCAGTTTTTTCCACCATCAATGCTCTTGTAAAGTCCTCTGTCGCCTCCTTTTGACCATAAGGGTCCCTGCGCAGCAACCCAGATAATATTCGAATTGATTGGATGTACAATAATTTTAGATATGTGATGAGATTGTTTTAATCCCATATTTGTCCAGGATTCTCCTCCATCATCACTTTTATAGATACCATCACCATAACCTACATGCCTTCCACCAATATTTTCGCCTGTTCCAACCCAAACAATATGTGGATTATTGGGATCGATAGTAACGCAACCAATAGAGTATGAGGATTGACTATCAAAAACAGGTTTCCATGTGGTTCCGGCATTCTCAGTTTTCCAAACTCCACCAGAGCCAACGGCAACTATCCAAACATTTTTATTAAGTGGATGTATTGCAATGTCAGCAATTCTGCCTGACATAAATGCAGGACCAATATTTCTGAATGATAATCCTGCAAATACTGATTCGTTCAACGAATCTTTTTTTTCTTTTTTCTGCGAGTAAGTAAACGAGTTCATTGCAAACAGAAAAACAATTGATAAAAGGGTGAGTTTTTTCATGGATTTTTCTTTAAGATTTTAAATAACAAGTTATGAAAATTCTATTTTATAAGACCGAAATCCATATTAAAAGTTTAAATAGGAGAGAAATACAAGAATTAAATAAAGATAAATGGAAACACTAATTATTATTGGATATATTCATTGGCTTCCAGTCGCAATGCCTTTAATGAGAGCAAAACATCCATAAAAAAATAAATTGCAGAAATAAGGATTGATAAAACAGATACCATAAATAGAATATATCCTACCCACCTCAAATCATAACTAAAGAAAATCATAAAAACCAGTAAGGGTATTATAAGACTGCTGGTAATAACACTAACAGTTATGGCAGCAATCGAAGATCTTAAATATTTGCTTCGTTGAAATAAAATCTGGATTTCATTTATCTTTTCTGAGCGCCGCTGAACAGTATGATTGTCTAATTCAGCAACCAAATGTCTCGTTCGGTCAATAGTTCTGCCAAATCGATTCGTAATGGTAAGTAAAAGTAAGCCAACCCCCGATATTAAAGCAACAGGTGTTATACTTGATTGCAGAAACTGAATGAAAATTCTGGTTGATTCCATATCTATTATTTTTTTTGTAAAATTAGAAATTTCAATAGTTATTACAAATACTTTACTCATATGTAAATTTTATGTAATTTATACATCAAAATAAATAGTAAGTTGAAACCATTAACTTTATATGTATTATTAGTTTTATTGACTTTTTGTTTTTCGAGTACCTTCTCGCAAAATAACAAGTTTCCATATAAGTTAAGTAAAACAAATGATGCAATAATAATTTCAACAGCCCTTTCATCAAGTCTTTTATATTACTATCTCGATTCAAATTATCCAATAAACTATTTAAAAGAAAACGAAGCGGTAAACCTAAACAGGAATAAGATAAACTCTTTTGATCGTTCAGCAACTTATAATTGGTCTCCAAAAGCTGATAATGCAAGTGATTATTTTAGGGATGGACTTAAATATGCACCAGCTTTGATTATTTTTCCTGAAATTAAAAACAGGCAATGGAACAATATATTTATTCTTGGTGTAATGTATCTTGAGGGTTTTCTGATTAACAGCAGTTTTACAAGTAATACAAAAATAACAGCGCAGCGCATCCGCCCATATATGTATAATAATGATTTATCTGAAGATAGCAGAATGAAATTAAGTAAGGAAGAAACAACTTATAAATCATTTTATTCAGGACATACCTCTAGTGCTTTTTTTAATGCTGTTTTTATTTCAAAAGTAGTAACAGATATTTATGGTAAATCAGGTTATACATATACAGTTTGGGGTATTTGTTTAACTACCGCAGCAACCACGGGATACTTAAGATACGAAGCAGGGAAACACTTCCCTACAGATATAATTGTTGGTGCAATTACAGGTGGCGCAATTGGATATCTTATACCTATGATTCACAAACAGAAATATGATAAATTAATTATGTTAATTACTCCTGATAATCAAATTGGGTTTAGGTTAGTTTTTTAAACTTATACTATAATATGATTTATTATATTCTCTTATTCTGCCATTTTCCATATCTTAAATACAAGTACGACATTATTGCTATTACTAATCCATAAATGATCTCAACTACCCAAACAAGTTCAATACTGGTATTTTTTATATTTACAAATACATAAGTCATAAAAACATATAAAAAAATCACAAGGGTTTCAATTATTAAAGAAACTTTAGTATTTCCTGTACCTGTAACTCCACTAAAGAAAACAAAACCAACTGCAATAAAAAGGGAAGCAATACTTACAATATAGAGTACTGGTAAAGAATCTGTTATAAGATTTTTATCATTTGTATATATCGACAATATAAGCTCAGGAAAAATTACATTAATAATTACCAATAACACAACTCCCAAAATTGTTAATTTAAAGACTTTTTTAATAATAGGTAAAACCTGATCAGGATTATTTCTACCAATAGAATATGAAACCAAAGTATTAGCAGCAGAAGAAAAGCCCCATATTGGAATTAACATAACAACATACACACTTCGGATGATATTAGAAACAGCCAAAGGTCGTTCTCCAAGTCTTTCAACAAAAAGGAAAAAGAAAAACCACCCTATGAAAGAAATAAAATTCTGCATCATAGTAGGGAATGCTACTTTCAGAATCCTGTAGAGGTATCCAAAATCTATTTTCTTAAACTGGAACAACTGAAAGTATTTAATATCAACAAACTTTAACGTGTAAGTAATAAAAAACAGCGTAGCCAAAAGTTCAGAAATAACAGATGCAATAGCTGCTCCAGCAATACCCATTTCAGGAAATCCTAGTTTCCCGAAAATCATTACATAATCGAAAAATACGTTCGAAAAGGCCATTATTATTGTTGTATAAGTAATAACCTTTGTTCTTGCAATACCTATATAAAATGCTCTAAATCCATGCATTATAAAGGCAAAAAACAATCCGAAAATCCTGTATTTTAAATATTCGCTGGTTGCTTGTTCAACTTCATGAGATTGTAATATGGATTTAAAAAGTACAGGTAAGTTTAAAAGCATTATTAAAACAAGGATTACGGCTAAAAAGGCAAGAAAATAGTGCGATTGTTCAATAGTCTTTCCTATTTCCCATGGCTTGTTTTCACCTAAGCGACGTGCAACAATAATTTGAGTACCAATTGCAAAACCAAAACCCAACATAATAATAGTTAAATAGAATACACTACCAATAGCTGCAGCACCAAGCTCCACTACTCCTACTCTACCTAAAAATGCTGTGTCGGTAACACCAATAATATTATGGACAATACTACTAAGGATTATTGGGTATGCAATAATCCAAATTTCTTTATATTTTACAGGAGTTTGTGTCAAATCTTTTTTAATTGGCAAAATTAATTTATTTAATTGAGTTAAATACATATTTAAACAAACGATTGTTTTTTGTTAAATGTTAATCTTATAATTGATCTAATCATTATGAAATCTTTGATAATTCATGATTTTTTTATTACTTAGCAATACAAATATAAATTTTACCGAAAGCTATGCTTCAAACCATTCAAAGAATGAGATTTCTATTTATTGTTTTATTCATTCTTATTATCTTTTCATGTAAAAAGAGTAATTATACAAACCAATCATCAGAAAGTATTCCAATTGGAGACCCTGATACTTCGTCGCTTATATTTAAATATAACAATACATTATTCACTATTCCTTCTCCATTTCAGGTTACCTCAATAATTAAAAACAGTAATATTGATTATAATAAAAGCTTCTTAAGCCCACCTGAAAACGTATCAAACTATACTACTATTTTTAAACAATCTTTAAATATTGGTATATATGGAACAGATATGGGCTACCTTAATATTTATGACCAAGTACCTGATATTATTTCGTATTTTACAGTAATTAAAAAATTAAGTGGTGAACTTGGGTTAAATTCTGCTTTTCAGGCATCATTAATTGATCGAGTTGAAAAGAATATTGATAATCAGGATTCACTATTGTATTTTCTTACAAATACATATCGTGAATTTGATAGCTATTTAAAAAACAGCAATCGAAAAGATGTAGGTATACTCATTGTTACAGGGGGTTGGATAGAAAGCTTATATTTATTGGCGCAAATTACGGATGAAAATAAGAATAGGAGTATAATAAATAGACTGGGAGAACAAAAGCATCCACTTGATAATTTAATTGAATTATTATCTCCTTATTATTATAAATCTAAAGATTTCTCTCTATTAATTGACGCACTGGTAGATCTTGCTTATGAATTTGATGGAATTATCTTTAATTATACATATCAAGAATCAGAAGTAATACCAGAACAGAAACTATCGATTATTAAGAGTAATTCAAATGTAATTATTTCGGAATATCATATAAGAACAATAGCTCAGAAAATTTCTGCCATACGTAATAGTATAACTCAATAATGATATGAAATTCATAGTAAAAGGCTTGTTGATTTCTACTTTAATAATATTCATTTTTAGCAACCGTGCTAAAAGTCAGAATAACTCCCTAAATAATTGCATAAACCTTATTAATACTGAAGGTTACGTATCTGATGGACAGGAGTACAAAACAAAAGTTGACGAAAATAACAAAGCTCGCTTTTTAACAACCTTTTATGGAGGGAGCTATTACAGGATTGCAGCGTGCTCTAATGCTACTAATTCAAAAGTAACCATAACTGTTTTTGATACAGAGAAAAATCCCTTATTCTGTAATAAAGACTTTAATTATATACCATACTGGAATTTTAAGTTTACTTCAACTATTGATTGTATAGTAGAAGTTGAATTTGAAAAGGGAGTACTTATAAAAGATGAAGTAATGCTCCTAATTGGTTTTAAAGAAAAATAAGTATAAATTCGTATACATCAATGTTTTGATTAATAATATTAATTATATTTTATGAGCGAGCAAATATTAAAGGCATTAATGCAATTATTTGCAATTATTGCCCATCCTGCAAGTAATGCAAGTGATCGCCGATCTATTGTCGAATACTTCCTAAAAAGACAACTTAATCAGGAAGCTGTTAAAAACTATATAGAAGTATTTAATTATTATTATGAGCTTCACCAGGAAAAGCTGAGTGAAAAAGGTCTTGTTAAAAAACGAACATCATCAAGTTCTGTTAGAGTTCTTAAGATTTGTACTCAAATAAATGAAGAATTAACCCAGAGACAAAAAAATATTGTATTAGTTCAGTTGTTAGAGTTTGTAAAATCAGGAGGAGAAATCACTGAACAAGAAATGGCATTTGTAACTACCGTGGGTGATGCTTTCCATATTCCTGAAGAAGAATATAAACATATCGAAGATTTAGCATTCTTTGGTTACGATAAAATTCCTGATACAAAAAAACTTCTGGTAATTGATAATAATGAGAATTTCCAGCATCCTAATGTTTTACATAATAGCAAACCGGCACTCGATGGCCAAATCAGGATTCTAGAAGTCGACTCATCTAACATGTATTTAATCAAATATATTGGAGAGAGCGAATTATACTTAAATGGCCAATTATTAGAGAGTGAAAAAATCTATGTTTTAACAAATGGTTCCTCAGTTCGAAATCCTAAAATCAAACCAATTTATTATGGTGATATTGTAAGCCAATTTAATATTCAAAGAATAAAATCCAGAATTATTTTCGATGCCCGTGATATTGAATATCATTTCAAATCTGGCAAAATTGGATTGCATAAACTAAATTTTAGCGAAGAATCGGGAAAACTAGTTGGGATTATGGGTGCCAGTGGAGCTGGTAAATCAACCTTATTAAACGTACTTAATGGCACCTATCCACCATCAAAAGGCGAAATACTGGTAAATGGAATTAATATACATACCGAAAAAGATAAAATTGAAGGTTTAATTGGTCATGTTTCCCAGGATGACTTATTAATTGAGGAGCTTACTGTTTATCAGAATCTTTATTATAATGCCAAGCTTTGTTTTGATAATTATAACGAAAAAGAAATTGAAGAAGCTGTAATTAATGTTCTGGAAAACCTTGGGCTATATGAAATTCGGGATATTGAGGTTGGTAGTCCTTTAAATAAAAAGATAAGTGGAGGACAGCGTAAAAGACTAAATATTGCACTTGAATTGATTCGTGAACCAGGCGTTTTATTCTTGGATGAACCAACATCAGGTTTATCATCAAGGGATTCGGAGAACATTCTGGACTTACTAAAAGAGCTAGCACTTAAAGGAAAATTAGTATTTGTGGTTATTCATCAACCATCATCTGCAATTTTTAAGATGTTCGACAAGCTTCTTATTCTTGATAATGGTGGATATCTGATTTATGATGGCGACCCAATTGATTCAATTATTTATTTTAAATCAACCATTCAGCATGCCAATTGGAGTGAAAGTGAATGTCATTGTTGCGGTAATGTTAATCCTGAGCAAGTTTTTAATATTATTGAAACAAAGGTTTTGGATGAATATGGCAATTTTACGAATGAAAGAAAAATATCTCCAACAGAATGGCGCGATAGTTTTGCAAAATTAAAACAAGAGGAAACTAAAGATTCTTCATCATCCAGACAGATATTGCCCGACATACGTTTACCTGAGATATCTTTTAAGGTACCTAATAAATTAAAACAGTTAATCGTTTTTATTAAAAGAGATGTTTTATCAAAAATGGCCAATACACAATATTTAGTAATAAATTTGGCTGAAGCTCCATTATTGGCATTCTTATTGGCTTTTATTATTAAATATTACAATGTTAATGTTGGGAATGTAATTGGATATAGTTTAAGCGAAAACAGTAACCTTCCGGTTTACATTTTTATGTCCGTTATTGTTGGTCTATTTATTGGACTAACAGTGAGTGCCGAAGAGATTATTAAAGACAGAAAAATTCTTAAAAGAGAAGCATTCTTAAATCTTAGCTGGGCTAGTTATTTGTTTTCCAAAATAGCGGTTCTATTTACCCTTTCTGCAATTCAATCACTTGTATTTGTTATAATTGGTAATTCCATAATGGAAATAAAAGGAATGTACTTTGAATACTGGATAGTACTATTTACTGCATGGTGCTTTTCAAATATGCTTGGATTGGTTATTTCAGATAGTTTCAAAACAGTTATTACTATTTATATTCTTATTCCATTTCTAATCATTCCTCAACTTATTCTAAGTGGTATCATTGTAAAATTTGAAAAACTTAATCCTAATATTTCTAATCCTCGTGACATTCCATTTTATGGAGAAATAATTACTGCACGTTGGGCATACGAAGCGCTTGCTGTTTATCAGTTTAAAGAAAATGAATATGAAAACCAGTTTTATAATTTTAATAAGGCAATGAGCATATCCGATTTTAAGAAAAACTATTGGATACGTACCCTAAATAATAAAATATCATTTCTTGAGAGGAATATAAATAATCAGGAAAAAGAAAAAGAAATAAATGAGAATCTGGAACTCTTAAGAAATGAAATAAGGAAAGAATTAAATTCAGAATCAGGCAAACTTGTAATATTTAAGGAATATGACCAGCTCTATCATGGAAAATTGAATAATGAAGTAATTCAATCACTAAAAGATTATATGGAATCCTTGAATAAGTATTACATTAAACTTTATAATAAAGCTAATGGACTAAAGGATCAATTAATATCCAATTTACAAAAGACTCCTGAAGAACGCGAGCAGTTTATGAAAATTAAACGAGAGCATTATAATGAGAATCTGTCTGAATTACTTAAAAATTCGAATGAAATAAATAGAATAATTGAATATAATGGAGAACTATTCCAGAAAGTAGATCCAATTTTCCTCGATCCTAATAATAGATTTGTGAAAGCTCATTTCTATGCCCCACGAAAACAAGTATTTGGAAATTTCTATGAAACATTCTGGGTTAATGTACTGGTTATGTGGTTTATGACTGTCGCCTTGTTCTTTGTTCTGTATTTCAGGTTAATGAAAAAAGCTCTTGAGTTCTTTGAACAGAAGCAGTTTAAATTATAATAATATGGCATCTCGATTGAGGTGCCATATTGCGTTCTAATATAAAAGTTTAAATACGAAAAGCTACAGAATAAATATATTCTGCAGCTTTTTTTATATTTTAAAAGGCTTGTTGACTAGTCTACAACTTCGATCATCTTGAATGGAATACGAATAATTGATTCGTAATCTTCTCCTGCTTCAAGCATATCCTCATCGTCTTCTTCGTAATACCAGTTAATAATAACCTCGTTGCGTGCTTTTTTAATGGCTTCTAATTTCTTAAAAACATCAAGAATGCATTTCGACGAACTGGTGTTAAAATATTCTAATTGAATATTTACGGTAGTTAGCTTTTGAGGTTCTTTCGAATACTCTTCCAGCCATTCAACCAAAGGTCGATAGAACTCAATTGAATTTTCAGGAATTGAGCGACCTTTTATTTCAATTATCCCTGTATTTGCGTCAAAACTTACGCTTGGGGTTTTTGGAGTTCCTTCTATTGAAATTGATTCCATATTGTTGAATTATTTAAGGATTTTTAATATAATTTTCTAATCAATAATAATATCTAATCTAAAAAAAGAATAATTCTCATCGTAATCTTCGAAACTATAATCCATTCCGCCTCCAGTTCTTCTTGCAATATCAATTAGTCCTAAACCACCACCACCTTTGTCAGAAAATTTCTGATTATTTAATACAAATTTGTATAAATCTTTCAGTTCATCTTTTGAAAGTGTTTTGATTTTATCAAGTCGTTCTTTTAGTTTCTTAATTTTGTCGTTTCTTATAAAATTTCCAGTAATTATTTTATACTTTTCATCTGATTTAGAAATAACAAAAATTCCAAAATGTATATCAAGCTTATCACTGTAATCTGTTGGCAGATCATCTACGTGGTGATATAAATTTTGCAAACTTTCTACTAAAACATTATAAATTTTCTTCTTTACACCAGAACTATCAATTACATGATCAAGCTTAGTTTCAACTACACCTAAAACATTGGTAATCAATTCGGCTGTAATACTTCCTTTGTAAGCAAGCAATACTTCACCTTTATTCATTCTGCTGTAAGACTCATCAATATTAAAGCTCATTTGGCTTTCTGTTATTATCTATTTCAGTTGTATAAATTTAAACTTTTTTTTTCGTAAAACAAATATAATTTATTTTAGGTTCATTTGCTAACCTTAGTAAATCGTTTAAATTTTTAATTAATTCAAAATTTACTTGTTTTTCGGATACTAAAATTAAAGAAGTAAATGCAGTTTACAAAATTTTTTTTTTAATTGTTCAAAAATGATGGATGAATGATTCGTTTTAATAAACTAAAAAAAATTTAAACAATGGGATTGTAGTTTTTACACCCTCGCAATAGTAGAATATTTCAGTAATATTTATTTGAAAGCTTCACAAGAGGAATATTTTTCCTAGTGGACAAAAGAAAAAACTAATTCTTCTATACCTTTTGCCAGTATTACCTCTTGGTTAAAAAAATCTTGTAATTATCTGGAAATTTATCGTTTAAATTAATTTCCTGCAGTTATTTTATAAAAGTCTGCACTATTTTTAATGCATTATTAAATCGTGCATCACCCGTACCTGTTATTATAGCAAACTTAAATCCATAATGCTGCAGCTCGTATTTATACATGTCAAAAAGTTTCTCTCGCATCTTACCGCCATTTTCTCTCACTTTATCAGGTATCCAAGGCAACTCGGTATCACATAATAGGAACAAATCAATATCAGATTTTTTTATTGCATCATCGAGCCATTCGGGTATTCTTTTAAAAACCACATTAAACCAAACTTTTGTAATAATTAAATAGGTATCAAAAAATAAAATCATATTTGCTTTAAGATCATATTCTTCTCCAAGTTCAATTTGCTTTCGAGCAATGGTTTCAATATCAGCAAAATTATAAGGTCGATTTAGGTCTTCTATATACTTACGTGCATATTCAGGAACGTAAACAGTATTAAATTGCCCTGCAAGATATTGCGCCAATTCTGTTTTCCCAGTTGATTCGGGTCCAATTATTACTATTCTTTTTATGTCTTTTTTAGACTTTTTTTCCATTCCAGATATCCAATAAATGCAAGAACTGTATAAACTGCAAATAATACTACAGTAGCATATAGTCCTTTATAAATATACAATCCAAGTGATACAGCATCAACAATAATCCAAATAATCCAATGTTCTATTTTCTTCTTAGCAAGCATCCATGTAGCAATAATACTTGCGGCAGTAGTAAATGCATCCCAATAGGGTATTTCCGAATCGGTAAAATTTACAAGTATAATTGATATGAATACAAACAGAATTGCATTAATCACAAATAAAATCAATCCCAATTTAAGACTTGAATTTGTTACTTCTAAAGTTTTCGTGTGTTTAGTATTTACTCCATAAATCCAATTGTACCATCCATAAATACTAATAAAAACATAATAAAATTGAAGTCCCATATCGGCATAGAACTTTGAACTAAAAAAAACAACAACATAAATTATAGAAGAAACTAACCCTACAGGCCAACACCAAACATTCTGCTTTATTGAGAAGAATATATATAATAATCCAAATAGTGTTCCTATAACCTCAATATAATGATTATAGAGCCATATATAAATATCATGCAGCATTCAAAAGAATTTTAGAATGCTGCAAAGTTATTGTAATAATTAAAAAAAACTACGCTGTTAAGGATTAATTAGGACTTCAGAATGGTATTTATCCCAATTTTTAGCTACTTCTATGGCTTTATTAAATCCTTTATCACGAACATTTATAATCTGAAAATACTCACTCATTTCCCACAGGTCTCTTGCTATTAAAGCTTTTATTACTAATGCTAAATCGGCTTTTGATTTTTCGATTTCATCTGCTGTGGCTTCTATTTTATTATCGGTACCATAAGCAACTAACTCAGATAGAATTAGTTCGTTAACTTCGAACTTGCTATTAAACTTATTAAAATCAGGATAAGTTGATCTTAATGATTTTCTATTTTTATCAACGTATTCCAGGACAAACGAATTTAAAACACCTTGTCGTAGTATTTTACTGTAATATGGTGTAACCGATGTTGTATCAATAGGCACAAAAATATCTGGCATAATTCCACCACCACCATATACAACTCTGTTGTTTTTTAAAGTATTGTATTTTAATGAATCAGGAAAAGAGATACTGTCTTTATTAAGTAATTCACCTTGGTTATATCGTTTTAATAATTCAAGATCATATTTATCATTACCTTCCGTATAGGGTTTTTGTATTACTCTTCCGGTTGGAGTATGATATCTTGCAATAGTTAATCGAATCATTGATCCATCGGGTAAATAAAATGGTTTTTGTACCAATCCCTTACCAAATGATCTACGACCAATAATAATACCACGATCCCAATCTTGAACCGCACCAGCAACAATTTCGCTAGCCGAAGCAGACCCTTCATCAATTAAAATAATAATGTTACCTTCTTGAAAAATGCCATTATTTGTAGCAAAATTTTCATTTTTGGGAGCTCTCATTCCCTCTGTATAAACAATCAATTTTTTATCATCAAGAAAATGATCGGCAAGTTCAATTGCTTTATCCAGAAATCCTCCTCCATTATCACGTAAATCAAGAATAAGAGATGTAGCTCCATTTCCTTTTAGAGTCTTCATTTTTTCAACAAACTCATCAACAGTAGTTAATGCAAACCGATTAATCTTGATATAAGCAATATTTTTATCTATTAAATAAGCGGCATCCACACTATAAATAGGAATTTTATCGCGAGTAATTGTAAATACCAATGGCTCGGCAACACCCTTTCGCTTAATAGTAACATTAACTTTAGTTCCCTTATCACCTAGTAAACGATCCCGAACACCTGTTGTTGAAATATTTTTACCAGCAACGATCTCATCATTTATTTTAATTATTCTATCACCTGCTCGCAATCCAACTTTTTCTGATGGACCTCCCGATATTGGAGAAATCACAAAAATTGTATCCTTTAGTAAGTTAAACTGAATACCAATACCTTCGAAATTTCCTTCGAGGGGTTGGTTCATTTCTTTAACTTCTTTTTCGGGAATATATACCGAATGCGGATCAAGCTCTTTTAATACATTAATAATAGCAGTTTCAACTAACTGAGGACTGTTTACAGTATCAACATAAAAGTTAGCAATATAACCCATTGCTCTGCTGAATTTAAATATATCTTCAGTTAAATACTGAGAAAATAAGTTAAATGGTAGAGCTAAAATTGATAATAGGAAAATATATTTAGTAATTGTTTTTTTTATCATTTTAATATGTATTTATTACAAAACGTAATTGGTAAGTTAAAATTATTTGCGTTCAACAAAATCGAACTCCATTTTAATAACATCAGAGAGATCTTCACCATCCTCAAAAATCTGATCATCTATATCTTCGTAATACCAGGTACATTTTACCTTTGCTCCTTTAAGAAGAATTTTTTTGAATAGATCCAAAATTTGTAGAATATATTTTGATGATGCTGAATTTATATAATTAAGATCAAAAACTAAATCAAAACTAAGATTCTTTATAGTACTCTCATTTTTTAAAACCTGATTAATATAAGAGTCTATTTTAAAAATTACCGAATCGTAAAAAGCAACCACATCTTCTGGTCTTGAAATACCAGATAATTCAAATCTCTTACTTTTAATATCAAATTTTACTTTCGGACTAATTTCTGTTGGTTCAATGTAAAGGTCTTCCATCGGATACTTCTACTTTTATTTACAATTAACAAGAATTTCAAGCCTGTAATTTAAGAATTTATTGTCAAATTGATTAAATGAACATTTAATTTTATTTTGAGTTATTTTGGCTAATCGTATTAATCCAACGCCAGGACTGATTTTATCATTATTCATTGATTCAATTAACTTTTTTAAATAAAGCTCTTTTAAAAATATTTTTTCACAGTTATTGATTTCGCTAATTCTCTGACTCAACAAATTAACATGCTCTTTTTTAATAGGATTAATAGAAATAAGTTTAAATGAATTCTTCATTTTAAGTATTGAAAATATTGGTATGTCAATGTTTTCTGGCAACTCTTTTTTTATACTGTTTGTATAATGAAAACTATTTTCAAGTACTTCAATTAAAACAACTACAATCTTCTTGAATAAGGAATTAGTGATATTAAGATTTTCTGCAGATTTTGCAAACTCATTAATAAGCCTTGTAATATCATTATGACTTACAAATCCTTTGAATTCAATAATATTTGTCGATGAAGACATATATCTAAGATTAGTTATATTTTAAACAAAAGAAAAAGGAAAAAGTTCCTTTTTCCTTACTTATTATTCCCATTCAATAGTTGCAGGTGGTTTCGAGCTAATATCATAAACTACTCTGTTTATTCCCTTAACATTATTAATTATTTTGTTTGATATATCGGCTAAGAACTCATAAGGCAAATGCGACCAATCTGCAGTCATTCCATCAGTTGATGAAACAGCTCTTAGTGCAACTGCATTTTCGTATGTTCTTTCGTCGCCCATAACTCCCACCGACTGAACAGGTAAAAGAATAACACCAGCTTGCCAAACTTTATCATACAGGCCATATTGTTTAAGGCCTTCAATGTAAATATTATCTACTTCCTGAAGGATGTGAATCTTTTCAGGAGTAATATCACCAAGAATGCGAATAGCCAATCCGGGTCCAGGAAAAGGGTGTCGTTGCAATAATTCATTCTTTATACCAATAGATGCACCAACTCGTCTTACTTCATCTTTAAAAAGCAATCGTAAAGGTTCTACCACTTTGAGGTGCATTTTTTCTGGTAATCCGCCAACATTGTGATGAGATTTTATTGTAGCTGATGGTCCATTAACAGAAATCGACTCAATAACATCAGGATAAATAGTACCTTGAGCTAACCATTTAACCTCTTTTATTTTATGAGCTTCTTCATCAAATATTTCAATAAATACTCTACCTATTGCCTTCCTTTTTTCTTCTGGATCTGATTTGCCCTTTAATTGTGACAGAAATTTTTCTTTAGCATTAACACCTATTACATTTAAACCCATATCTTTATATGACTCCAAAACCTTCTCAAACTCATTCTTACGTAAAAGTCCATTATCAACAAAAATACATGTAAGATTCTTACCAATTGCTTTATGTAAAAGTATGCCAGCAACTGAAGAATCGACACCACCTGATAAACCAAGTACCACTTTATCGTTACCAAGTTTAGAACGAAGTTCTTTTATAGTTTCCTCAGCAAAGGCAGATGGAGTCCAGTCTTGTTTACATCCACAAATATGTACAATAAAGTTTTCGAGCAATTGCTTACCTTGTTCGGTATGATATACCTCAGGATGAAACTGAATACCATATGTTTGCTCATCCATTATTTTAAATCCACCAAATTTAACATCGGCAGTACTTGTAATTATTTTATAGTTATCAGGTATTTTGGTAATAGTATCGCCGTGCGACATCCAAACCTGAGAATTTTGCTGAATACCTTTCATAAGGGCCGAATCAGTATCAATAAAATCCAATCGAGCTCGCCCATATTCGCGATGCTTAGAAGGCATTACTTCACCTCCAAAATTATGCGCCAGAAACTGAGCTCCATAGCACACACCAAGCAAAGGAAATTTCTTTTTAATATTCGATAAATCAGGATAGGGAGCATTTGTATCACGAACAGAAAAGGGACTACCAGAAAGAATTACTCCCTTAACATTGTTATTTAGCTCAGGAATTTTATTGAACGGATGAATTTCACAATAAACATTAAGCTCACGAACGCGTCTGGCAATTAACTGAGTATATTGTGAGCCAAAATCAAGAATGATAATCTTTTCGTGCATTAGTTGTTTCTTTATGAGTATTTTTTAAATATTTACAAAGATACTATTCTATGATGAGAAGTTAAAGGAAAAGTTTTTAGCTTCTGTTAATAACTATCGTGTTAAGGGAATAGTATGTCTTTCGCCATCTTCGGCCACAACCGTGTTTTCAAAAATAGCTTTTGCTTCATTCTCCAAGGCTGTTAAATCTTTATATCGTGCAGAGAAATGTCCAATTATTAATTTGCCTACACTAGCTTTTTTTGCAATAGTGGCTGCCTGTTCTGAAGTTGAGTGAAAAGTATCTTTAGCCATCTTTTTCAAATTACTGGCATATGTTGCTTCATGAAAAAGTAAATCAACATTTTGAATTATAGCTATTATTTTCTCATAGTAAGCTGTATCGGTACAATAAGCATACGATCTCTGCTTAAAAGGAGGAAGAGTAATCTCATTATTAGGTATCCTATCTCCCGATTCAGTAATAAAATCTTCACCCTCTTTTATTTTCTGGATTTGTGAAATAGGAACAATATGATTCTCAACAAATACTTTTTTAATATTTCTTAAAAGAGGTTTTTCTTTAAAAAGAAAACCACAACAAGGTACTCTGTGTTTAAGAGGTATCGTTTCTACAGTCAATTTACTATCTTCAAAAATAACCTCGTTCCTTTTCGGATTTATATGATGATAAACTATTTTGAATGACAAATTCCTTTCAAAGTATTCAATATGTTTTGTTAGGATATTTTCCAGCTCGGCATGAGCATAAATATGTAAGTTTTTATCGCGATTAAGCAGGCTAAATGTAGAAATCAAACCGAATAAACCGAAAATATGGTCACCATGCAAATGACTAATAAAAATGTGATTTATTTTCCCAAAACGAATTTTATTTCGTCTGATTTGCATTTGTGTTCCTTCTCCACAATCGATTAAAAAAAACCGCTCATGTACGTTAAGTACATGAGCGGTAAGGTTTCTTTTCGATGTTGGTACAGCTGAACTGCTTCCTAATATTGTTAATTCGAAAATCAATTGATAAAGATTCTATTCCTTATTTTTTTTATTCTCGTCACTTTCATTAATAATAGCAACTGCCTCTTCTACCGAATAAGCAATGTTCAATACTGTATCCAATTGCGATATGGTAATTAATCTGTCGACAGCTTCGTTTAAACCTGTTAAAACAAAAGTACCATTAGCATTTTTACACAATCGATTAGCAACAAGAATTGCACTCAAACCAGATGAGTCGCAATAGCGACAGCTACTCAAATCAAGTATGATATTTTTTTCTCCTTTGCCAGAGATCAAAACCAATTCGGATTTTAAACTTGGAGCTACATTTGTGTCCAATTTTTCTTCCATTACTTGAATCAAAGTATATTTTTCCAGTTTCTCAATCTTGAATTCCATTGTAACTAGTTTTTAAGTTAAAAGAACTATTCTTCGGTTGTGTTATCTTCTTTCTTGGTTTCTTTTTTAGCTTTAGCTGCTTTAACCTTCTTTTCTTCTTTAGCGTCCATTTCGGCTTTTTTCTCAGCTACTTCTTTTTTGTGTTCTTCTTCCATTTCTGTTTTAAGACTTGCTAATTCAGAAATATCACCTAAAGTTGTTTTTTCAAGATTCGTTTTAATCTTTTTTACAGCTTTCTTAGTAGTTTCAGCTTTAGCTTTCTTTTCAGTATCTTCTACATCCTTCTTTTCGTCCTCAAAAACTCTACTGTGTGACAAGATAATCTTTTTTGCTGACTTTGAAAACTCTATTACCTTAAATTCTAGTTTTTCGTCAACTTTTCCAGATTTTCCGTCTTCTTTAACAAGATGTTTTGGAGTTACAAAACCTTCAACACCATATGGAAGAGCAACAACAGCTCCTTTATCGAATACTTCAATTATGGTACCCTCGTGAATTGAGCCAACAACAAATACTGTTTCGAATACATCCCAAGGATTTTCTTCAAGTTGTTTGTGACCTAAGCTTAATCTTCGGTTTTCTTTATCAATTTCCAGAACTACTACGTCAATTTTTTCACCAATTGCAGTAAATTCAGCAGGATGTTTAATCTTTTTAGTCCATGAAAGGTCTGAAATATGAATTAAACCATCAACACCTTCTTCGATTTCAACAAATACACCAAAGTTTGTAAAGTTTCGAACGGTTGCTGTATGTCTGCTTCCAAGAGCGTATTTCTCGTCGATATTGCTCCATGGATCAGATTTAAGTTGTTTAATACCTAACGACATTTTTCTTTCGTCGCGATCTAAAGTAAGGATCTGAGCTTCGATTTCGTCTCCAACTTTCAGGAATTCCTGAGCGCTACGTAAATGTTGCGACCATGACATTTCTGATACGTGGATAAGACCTTCAACACCTTGTGCAATTTCAACAAATGCACCATAGTCAGCCATAACAACAACTTTACCTTTAACAGAATCGCCAACTTTAAGATCTTTACTTAAAGCATCCCATGGATGAGGAGTTAATTGTTTTAGACCTAGTGCAATACGTTTTTTGTCATCATCGAAATCAAGAATAACAACATTCAATTTCTGATCTAATTGAACGATTTCTTCAGGATGATTAACACGACCCCATGATAAGTCAGTAATGTGAATTAATCCATCAACACCACCAAGGTCGATGAATACTCCGTAAGAAGTAATATTTTTAACAGTTCCTTCAAGAACTTGTCCTTTTTCAAGTTTTGCAATAATTTCTTTCTTTTGTTGTTCAAGTTCAGCCTCAATAAGAGCTTTGTGAGATACAACAACATTTTTAAATTCATGATTGATTTTAACCACTTTAAACTCCATGGTTTTATCAACATAAATATCGTAATCACGAATAGGTTTCACGTCAATTTGTGAACCTGGTAAGAAAGCTTCGATACCAAATACATCAACGATCATACCACCTTTAGTACGACATTTAATGTAACCTTGAATAATTTCGTCTTTTTCAAGAGCTTCGTTAACACGATCCCATGAGCGAAGTGCTCTTGCTTTTTTATGAGAAAGGATTAGCTGGCCATCTTTATCTTCCTGAGTTTCAACATAAACTTCAACTCTATCGCCAACCTTTAATTTAGGGTTATAACGAAATTCGTTTAAACTAACAACACCTTCAGATTTGTAACCAATATTGATTACAACCTCACGTTTGTTTAATGATACAACTGTACCGTCAATTACTTCATTTTCGGCAATTGTGGAAAGAGTTTGATCGTACATTTTTTCATATTCAACGTACGTTGATTGAGGATAAAATCCACCATCATTACGAGTATTTTCCCAATCGAAATCACCACTTGGGATGGCATACTCAACCACTGATTTTGCTTCTTTAGATTTGCTTTTTGCTTTTACGTTTGTTTTTTCCGTAATCTGCTCCTGCTGCTCAACATTCTCAGCTTGTTCTACAGCTTTGTTCTCTTCTTGTTCAGTCATTTAATTTAAATTAGTTACTTTTAATAAGTTAGACATTATTTTGTTTAAAAACAGAATGCAAAAGTATAATTTTTTATTTAATTATTTAAAAATAAAGGTAGTAAAAAAACTAAATACATTGCAAAACAAAATATTTCATGTTATTAAATTGCAGAAATAGCACAATAAAAGACAACTTTACAAATAATTTTTCGAACAAATAACTGTTTATAAACATATACTCCTTAGATAATTACTAAATCCGAATCAAATGAAGATTAAGAATAAAGATACTTACAAAACATAATTAAAAAAAGATTATTTGATATATTTAAACGTTAGCTTTTTGCTATATTTACTTTGCAATGGGTTAATCAAAAAAATAAAATACTTTTGTAGTATATCAATAACAAAAATTTGAATTAATTAAATGAAGAAAATATTGGTAACCGGAGGTGCCGGATTTATTGGTTCACATTTATGCGAACGATTGCTGAATGAAGGAAACGAAGTAATTTGTCTTGATAATTTCTTTACAGGGTCGAAAAAAAATGTTATTCATCTTCTAAACAGGCCTTATTTTGAATTAATCCGGCACGATATTACAATGCCCTATTTTGTAGAAGTAGATGAAATTTATAATCTTGCTTGTCCTGCTTCGCCAATACATTATCAGCATAATGCCATAAAAACAATTAAGACATCGGTTATGGGTGCAATTAACATGCTTGGATTAGCTAAGCGTATTAAAGCAAAAGTATTACAGGCATCTACAAGCGAAGTTTATGGAGATCCGATTGTGCATCCACAAACGGAAGATTATTGGGGTAACTGCAATCCTATTGGCAAAAGATCATGCTATGATGAAGGTAAACGTTGTGCAGAATCTTTATTTGTTAATTATTATCACCAAAATAATGTTCGTATAAAAATTGCGCGTATTTTTAATACTTATGGCCCAGGAATGAGTGCAAACGACGGACGAGTGGTTTCCAATTTTATAGTTCAGGCACTTAAAGATGAAGATATAACTATTTTTGGTAATGGAAATCAAACACGTAGTTTTCAGTATGTTGATGATTTAGTTGAAGCACTAATTCGCCTTATGAATACTGATGATTCGGTTATAGGTCCTGTAAATATTGGCAACCCTAATGAATTTACTATTCTTGAATTAGCTGAACAAATATTGAAAATTACAAATTCAAAATCAAAAATTATTCATTTACCTTTACCCGAAGATGACCCATCACAAAGGCAACCCAATATTTCATTAGCGAAAAAACTACTAAATAATTGGGAACCAAAGGTCGAATTAAATAATGGATTATTAAAAACCATTGAATATTTTAAAAACATAAAATAAAAAAAGATCACATGAAAGGAATAATACTTGCTGGTGGAGCTGGAACACGATTGTACCCAATTACAAAAAGCATTTCGAAACAGATTATCCCAATTTATGATAAACCCATGATTTACTACCCTTTATCGGTATTAATGCTTGCAGGGATAAGAGATATTCTCATTATTTCTACACCTAAAGATATCCATTTGTATGAAGATCTTTTAGGCGATGGAAATCAGTTGGGGATTAATATTGTTTATGAAATTCAGCCATCACCTGATGGCCTTGCTCAGGCATTTATTATTGGTGAAAAGTTTATTGGCAGCGATAATGCCTGCTTAATTCTTGGCGATAATATTTACTATGGGTATGGATTTAGTAAAATTCTTGATAGGGCTGCAAATATAACTGATGGAGCAGTTGTTTTTGGATACTATGTAAATGATCCTCATCGTTATGGTGTAGTAGAATTTGATAATACTGGGAAAGCAATTAGTATTGAAGAAAAACCAGAAAATCCAAAATCAAACTATGCCGTAACCGGTTTGTATTTCTACTCGAATGATGTAATTAAAAAAGCAAAAAATCTAAAACCTGGAAAACGCGGTGAACTTGAAATAACAGATCTTAACAGGTTGTATATGGAAGAAAACAGGTTACAAGTTGAGATATTAGGAAGAGGATTTGCCTGGCTCGATACAGGAACCCATGATAGCTTATTGCAGGCATCAACTTATGTTTCGACAATTGAGCAGCGACAAGGGTTAAAAATTGCCTGTATTGAAGAAATAGCCTATAAAAAAGGTTTTATTGAAAAAGTTCAGTTGATAAAACTGGGTGAAGAATTAAAAAACAATCAGTACGGACAATATTTGCTTAGAATAGCTAACGAATAATTTAATATACATGCAGGTATTAACTACACCTATAGAAGGCTTATTAGTGATTAAGCCACAAGTATTCGAAGATTCGAGAGGTTACTTTCTTGAAAGTTATAATAAAAAGAAACTCGAATCTTATATTCAATCTGAGTTTATTCAGGATAATCAATCGCAATCGTGTTATGGAACTATTCGTGGTTTGCATTATCAATTGGCACCTTATTCGCAGGCTAAGCTTGTTCGGGTACTTTCTGGTAAAATTTATGATGTAGCCGTTGATATAAGAGAAAAATCGCCAACATTTGGACAATTTTTTGGCATTGAACTTTCGTGCGAAAACAAAACTCAATTATATGTTCCTCATGGATTTGCACATGGTTTTTCAGTTTTGTCTGAAAAAGCAATCGTTTTTTATAAAACAGATAATTACTACAATGCAGCATTAGAACGAGGGATAAACTTTACTGATCCTAACTTAAAAATAGATTGGAAAGTTGATTTAGAGAAGGCCATAGTATCTGCAAAAGATAAGGTTTTGCCTTCATTAACTGATGCAGAAAAAAACTTTAATTTTTGAAAAATAAAATGTAATGAGTACAATTAATATTTTAGTTACGGGAGGCAATGGTCAATTAGGAAGCGAGCTCAGGAACATATATAACTCAGGAAAAGCTTCTATTAAAAACACCATAAACATGATATCGACAGATATAGATACACTCGATATAACAAATACCATATTTCTAAAGAAGTTTTTCTCTGATCATGCTTTTGATTTTGTAATAAATTGTGCTGCTTATACCCAAGTTGATAAAGCTGAGAAGGAAAGCGAAAGTGCTTTTCTTATAAATGCATCGTGCGTTAAGGGTTTAATTGATGCTATTAAACCCTATAATACAAAATTTATTCACATCTCAACAGATTATGTTTTTGATGGAAATAATTATAAACCTTATACCGAAGATGATCCTACAAGTCCGATGTCGGTTTATGGGAAATCAAAAGAAGAGGGTGAAAAAATTGCCCTTTCATATGTAAAC
The DNA here is from genome assembly GCA_001768565.1 of Bacteroidetes bacterium GWF2_33_16. Taxonomy (GTDB): domain Bacteria; phylum Bacteroidota; class Bacteroidia; order Bacteroidales; family UBA12077; genus UBA12077. The sequence continues at coordinate 76,954 of MEOE01000025.1, forward strand.
TCTGTTGTTATTCGTACATCATGGTTATATTCAATATTTGGAAATAATTTTGTAAAAACCATTCAGCGTTACTCCAAAGAAAGGGAAGAACTAAATGTGGTATTCGACCAGATAGGAAGTCCGACATATGCTCATGACCTTGCACAGGCTATTTTTCATATTATAAACCAATCGGTAAATAAGAACAATTTTGTTCCGGGTATTTTTCATTATTCGAATGAGGGTGTTTGCAGCTGGTATGATTTTGCAAGAACAATCGCATTAAAATCCTATTCTAATTGTCAGATAAATCCTATAGAATCTAAGGATTTTCCCACGCCTACAAAACGACCATTTTACAGCGTGCTAAATAAAACCAAAATAAAATCAACCTATAATTTAACTATTCCGCATTGGGAAGATAGTTTAAATGAATATTTTAAACAATCGTAGTATTAGTTAAACCAATATAACATACCTATGACCGATATTGAATTATTACAACAAGTAAAGGAACGAGCTAATAAGTGGCTTCATTCTGATATTGATCAGGAATCGAAGAAGCAAATTGAAAGTATGCTACATGATGGTCAAAATGAGCTAATTGAATCATTTTACAAAGATCTTGAATTTGGAACAGGTGGATTGCGAGGCATAATGGGTGTTGGTACAAACCGAATGAATATGTATACTGTTGGTATGGCTACACAAGGTTTGTGCAATTACCTTAAACAACAATTTTTGGATATAAAGCAAATAAAAGTTGCTATTGCTTATGATTCAAGAAATAACAGTCGTTTTTTTGCTGAGAAGACAGCCAGCGTATTTTCGGGAAATGGCATTAAAGCTTATTTGTTCGAGAGCCTCTGCCCTACTCCGGAATTGTCTTTTGCTATCAGACAGTTAAAATGTCAAAGCGGTATTGTAATTACTGCATCGCATAATCCGAAAGAATACAATGGCTACAAAGCATATTGGGATGATGGAGGGCAAATTATTAGTCCGCATGATAAGAATATTATTGCCGAAGTGCAGAAAATAACCAATATTAATGAAGTTTGTTTCGACCATGAAATGAAAAACATTGAGTTAATTGGAGAAAAAATTGATAAGGCTTATATTAATGAATTAGTAAAGCTCTCGTTAAATCCTGAAACTATAAAAAAACAAAAAGATTTAAAAATAGTTTATACATCTATTCATGGAACGGGAGTCGACCTTGTGCCAAGAATACTAAAAGAATATGGCTTCGAAAATGTTTTTTCAGTTCCTGAACAAAGTATTCCGGATGGTAATTTTCCTACCGTTCATTCACCCAATCCAGAAGAACCAGCTGCCCTTGAACTGGCAATTAAATATGCAAAAGAAAAAGATGCCGAGTTAGTTCTTGCTACTGATCCAGATGCCGACAGAGTTGGAATTGCAGTAAAAGATATGAATGGGGAATTTATCTTACTCAATGGAAATCAAACTGCGGCTATTTTAATTAACTATCTGATTTCACAATGGAAAGAGAAGGGTAAACTCAAGGGAAAAGAATATATTGTTAAAACTATTGTTACTTCAGAAATACTAACTGAAATTGCTAAAAAGTATAAAGTTGAATATTTTGATGTATTGACAGGCTTCAAATACATTGCCGATATCATCAAGCTAAATGAAGGTAAAAAGATATTTATTGGAGGAGGAGAAGAAAGCTATGGTTATTTGGCTGGCGAGTTTGTTCGCGATAAAGATGCTGTTATGTCTTGTGCTTTAATAGCTGAATCTATTGCTTTTGCAAAGAGCCAGGGAAAAACTGCCTACGAAGCATTAATTGATATATATGTTGAGTATGGTTTCTATAAAGAAAAACTCATTTCTCTAGTAAGAAAAGGTAAATCGGGCGAAGAGGAGATAAAAAAAATAATGGAGAATTATAGAAATAGTCCGCCACAAACTATTAATAATTCGAATGTAATGCTAATTCACGATTTCCAAAAACAAAAAACATTTGATCAGATTAGCCATTTGCGATATGATATTAATCTCCCAAAATCAGATGTACTTCAATTTATTTTGCAAGATGGATCAAAAATATCTGTTCGCCCTTCAGGTACCGAGCCTAAAATCAAATTCTATTTTGGAGTAATGGAAAAACTTGAAAAAAGGGAAGATTTTGAAAAGGTGAATAAATTGTTGGACGAGAAAGTTGAGAATATTATTAAGTCATTAAATATCAAATAGTGTATATAATAATAGTTAAAAACTATTCACTAATCATTATAAACCGAAAGGAATGAAATCATACAGAGAAGAAGTCTGGTTTAATATTACCAAAAGGCGTGAATTCATAAATATTACTCCGGTTGTAAATCAAGCACTTGCTAAAAGCAAAATAAAAGAAGGTTTGGTATTAGTTAATGCAATGCATATTACTTCAAGTGTTTTTATTAATGACGACGAATCGGGATTACACGAAGATTTTGAAAAATGGCTTGAAGGTCTGGCTCCTGAAAAACCATACTCACAATATAAGCATAACTATGCCGAAGACAATGCAGATGCTCATCTTAAAAGAACGATAATGGGCCGTGAAGTAGTTGTGGCTATTACCGAAGGTAAACTTGATTTTGGACCATGGGAACAAATCTTTTATGGCGAGTTTGATGGTAAAAGACGAAAACGAATTTTAATCAAAATTATCGGTGAGTAATGAAACAACTATTTTTAATTATTATACTATTTCTTTCAATTCCATTATCAGGCATTTCTCAAATTGATTTTGATAATTATATAAAAGCAGTTGAGTTAAATAATTCAGCATTAAAGGAAATAAAATCAGACAACCATCAGAAGGCAATTTCTTTGCTCACTGATGCAATTAAACTGGATTCAACTTTAAGAAATGCCTATATCACCTTGAATCAAGCTTGTATTAATGAAAATGATCAGGTAGTTTTAAAAGCATATCTCACGAAGGCGACTGATATTTTTACCGATGACGATGAGTTGTTTTATTATTTAGGAAATTTATATCGAAAAGAAAATCAGCTAGATAGTGCTATTCTTTATTATTCCAAGGCCATTGAGTATAGTAAAATTAATGGAGAGGATTATACACTTGTATATGCATATTATTTAAACCGGGGATTATGTTATTTAGACAAAGAATCGCATGTTCAAGCACTTCAGGATTTTAATTATGGTATTACTCTTAATCCCAAAAATGCAGCTTTGTATACAAATAAGGGAAACCTATTATATCAATTAGGAAATAAGAATCAAGCTTGTACCCAATGGCAGAAAGCATTATATTTAGGATGTTTGGATGCTGAATCTTATTATAATAAATTCTGTAAATAAAAATCTAACAAAAAAACTTTTTACAGATCTTGATAAAAACTATTTCTATTTATAGTTGTTGTATTATGAAGCTAATCTTTTAAAATATATAGTGATTCACGAACATCATACTATAGAACCAAACAAAAGGAATCTTTTCATCAGCGTTTTATTAAACGCCTTAATTACCATTGCCGAATTTATTGGTGGTATTTTATCTAACAGTCTGGCTTTAATTTCAGATGCTTTTCATAATCTTAGCGATACAATGGCAATTGTAATAAGTTATGTTGCAATGCAAATTGGCAAAAAACAATCGACCTTAAAAAATACATTTGGATTTAAGCGAATAGAAATTCTGGCTGCACTTTTTAATGCTTTGGTTCTAATTGCTGTTTCTATTTATTTGTTTTACGAAGCATACAACCGTTTTTTTAATCCAGAACCAATAAAAGGCTTGTTAATGTTTATAGTTGCAACAATAGGACTAGCAGGAAATTTGATTTCGGTTTTATTGCTTCATAAAGATTCGGCACATAATCTGAATGTTAAAGCTGCATATCTTCATTTATTAGGTGATACATTATCATCTGTTGGAGTAATTATTGGTTCAGCCCTAATTTATTTCTGGAATATTAGCTGGATCGATCCTTTATTGACCATAATTATAGGAATTATTATTCTGAGGGGCTCATGGGTAATCATTAAAGAAACTATTGAAATATTAATGCAAGCTAGTCCGGCAAACCTCGATTTGGAAGCAATAAGAGCTGAACTCGAAAAACATCCTGAAATAAAAAATATTCACCATATACACGCATGGCGGTTATCCGATACCATTATACATTTCCAATGCCATGCCGATGTTAAAAAGAACATTAGTATTATGGAAGGTGATAAAATAAGGAATGATCTGGAATCAATATTGCAACAGCAGTTTAATATTGATCATATAACTATTCAGTTTGAATTTGATGTTTGTTCAGATAAAAAAACTATTAAAACAGGTAGCAATCCTACTCGTTATTGTTAAAAAATCGCTTATTGAAATTTACCAGATAAAGCTTATCTGTAGTTCGTGTTATAGCCGTATAAAGCCATCGAAGAAGTTCTACATCAATCATTTGATCTGCAAAGTACCCATGATCGACAAATACAGATTTCCATTGTCCCCCTTGTGCCTTATGGCAGGTAACAGCATAAGCAAACTTAACTTGTAAGGCATTAAAATAGGGATTATTTTTTACTTTAGAATACTTTGGCTTTTTGCTTTTTATATCAGGATAATCCTCTAAAATATTATAAAACAATTTTTTATTATCTTCAGATGATAATGCAGCAGTGTTAATCTCTAGCGTATCGAGAATAATTTTACAACCAATCTCCACATTATTATAATCAATAAACCTGAGAACCACATCAGCAAAACGAAAACCATACCTTTCGGTGTATTTCTTTATTTTTACAATTTCGGCAATATCACCATTAGCAATAAAATCGATGTCTTCGTTTTCAATTATCCAGAAGTAGTTGTTTTTAACAATCATAATAAAATCACCCACGGCAATTTCTTCTTCTCGCCAAAGAATTTTTGTTCTTATGCCTTTATTATATTGATTTGCACGCTTATTCGAACGGGTAATTATAATAGTATTTTCCAATCCATATTTATCATATGAATCAGATATTTTCTCAATTAAATCATTGCCTGCTAATGATTCAATATCAGTAAAAGAGTCGGTCTGAATTTTTGGAAAATCAACAGGTTTTGTATTAATAATATTTCGAACAAGAGTAGCATTAAACAAAACTCCAGATTCTTTTGACTGCCTTAATACTTCTGTTAACACAACCTCTGTAACTTTATAATTATATGAGCTTAAGTACCCAGCATCAAGTGCAGGACTTAATTCAATACCAACTGGTGGTAATTGAGCAGTATCGCCAACAAGAATAAGTTTACAATTCTTATCATTATAAACAAAAGTTAGTAAGTCGTTTAATAATTGTCCGCTACCAAATATCGATAAGTCATTTGAATGATTTGAAATCATAGATGCTTCATCAACTATAAATAATGTATTCGAAAAAAGATTTATATTTAAAATAAAAGTGCCAAAACCATCTTTTGATGATTTTTGTCTATAAATTTTTTTATGAATTGTATAAGCCGATTTTTGAGAATAGGATGATAGAACTTTTGCAGCTCTTCCGGTAGGAGCCAAAAGGAGCGATTTATAATTCAGTTCCTCAGTAGTTTTTACTAATGCACTAATAACAGTTGTTTTTCCAGTACCCGCGTAGCCTTTAACTAAAAAAATCTTTCGAGAATCATTATCAATAATAAAATCTGATAAATTTTCGATTAATTTAAGTTGATCACTCGTAGGCTCGTGTCCTAAGTTTTTAAGAATAGATTTTTTGATATGATCGGTTAACATTTTGGTAAATAAACAGAAAATTAAATCTAAAATTTAATTTTTTTGTTAAATTTGCAGGCAAACATAAAATAATTTAAGCAAAATGAAAAAAATAATTCAAATTGTATTAGCAATAGTAATGGTTGCTTTAGCATACTTAATATGGGAAAGCATTCAAACTCCAATCCGTTTTAACAAAGAAAAAGATCAAAGGTATGCTGCAACTATCCAACGATTAAAAGATATTAGGACAGCCCAATTAGCTTTTAAAGATGAATATGGAAGGTTCACTGCTAATTTCGATTCTTTAATTCAGTTTGTTGAAAAAGATTCTATGAAACTTGTAAAAGCAATTGGTAGTATTCCAGATGATTTGCTCGCACAAGGTTGGACCGAAGCTGTTGCACTTAAAGAAGGTATTATTACTCGTGATACCATAAAAATTGCAATAAAAGATACCTTGTTTGCAGATGATTTTATTCCAGCAAATTTACGTTATGTACCATTTACGGATCAGGCAATTTTCGAGATAGCAACTGCAACGATTATGTCAGGATCAGTAAACGTTAATGTTTTTGAAGCAAAAGTTCATAATAATATTCTGCTAAAAGGACTTGACGAGCAATTAATAATCAACTTAAACGACAGAATGAAAACTGCAAAGAATTTCCCTGGAGTAAAAGTTGGTGATATCAACGAGCCTAACAATAATGCAGGTAACTGGGAATAAGAATATTATGATATGCAAAATGTTGCTTTCATTGATGAAACATTAGATAGAAACTTAACACATACATATCACTTGTCCATTCAGGCTGACTTGAATGGACTTTCTTTTTGTATTCTTGATCCAGTTACAAATAAGTATATAGTATTATTTCATTATAATTTTGAGGAGGATTTACCACTTGAGGATATTCTTTTAAAAATTGAAGAAATAATTCAATCGAATGATTTATTAAATAAGAAAAAATATAAAAGTTCAAAATTAATCTGGCTTTCAAATAAAAGTCTTATAATTCCGGAACCAGTATTTTCTAAAGAGAATTTAAAAACTCATTTCGAGTTTAATCATAAACTCGACGATCTGGATGAAATTCATTATAGAAGGTTACAATATATAGATGTATACTGTGTTTATTCTATTCCTAATCTGATTGCAAATCTTTTGACAAAGTATTTTCCGGGAATAAGATTTTATAATCAGCAACATATTTTTCTTGATGCTGTTTTAAACAAATCATTATCTGAAAAAATAAAAATTGATGTTTTTGTTCGGAATAATTATGTTGATATTGCAATAACAGAAGGACACAAATTGTTATTACTAAACAGCTATAGAACTAAAGGAGATGCTGACATTTCTTATTTTGTACTAATGCTTTTCGAACAATTTAATTTGAATGGAGAAATTAATGAGCTAGTTTTTTCAGGAGATATCACCAGAAACTCTATAGCATATGCAAACTTACAGAAATATATAAAACACATAAAATTTGATATTTTACCTGAAGATTTTACATACAGTTACACATTTAATAAAATTCCACATCATATGTTTTCAAATCTTTTTAGATTAACAAAGTGCGAATAATAAGCGGCAGTTATAAAGGCAGGGCGATTCATCCTCCAAAGAATTTTAAAGCACGTCCAACAACCGATTTTGCTAAGGAAAGTTTATTTAATATTTTAAATAACAACTTCGATTTTTCTGAAATGAAGGCTCTTGATCTATTTTCTGGCACTGGAAGTATTTCATATGAGTTAGCTTCGAGAGGCTCTACTGATATTGTATCTGTAGAACTAAATTATAATCATTATGCATTTATTAAAAAAACTGCTATTGAACTGCAGTTTTTGCAGATTAAAGTAATTCGTGCCGATGTTTTTAAATATTTAAAAACATGTAATAAAACATTTGATTTTATTTTTGCTGATCCTCCATACGATATGGAGAAAATTGATACCATTCCGGATATAATATTAGAAAGAAAAATACTGGAAGAAGGTGGTTGGATGATACTTGAGCATGGTTCGAAAAATAATTTTAATGATCATCCCAATTTTAAGGAGCAACGTATTTATGGAAGCGTAAACTTCAGTATTTTCGAAAGTTTTAAAAATGATTAAAAATTAGTGCGTTTTTTTTTGCTAAATTGAAAATATAGTCTATTTTTGCAACGCATTAAAGAAAACGGGTTGGTGTTATCAGAGAATATTTTTAACACATACCAAATAATAAAGAAGTTCTTACAAATAGTATAATGGTTCGGTAGTTCAGTTGGTTAGAATACCTGCCTGTCACGCAGGGGGTCGCGGGTTCGAGTCCCGTCCGGACCGCCATAAAAAAAGGGAAGCATTTTGCTTCCCTTTTTTTATGATTTATTATGAAATAGGTTTTAAGTACAAACAAACTTTTAAACAACAAGCCCCCTGAAATTCAAGGGGCTTGTTGCTCTTAAAAAAGAATAGTTTTTTTGATTATGTTATTTTAACTCCACATAATTAAAATGCATTCCTTGTGCTTCGGAGATCATTTGTCCATCCTCGAGCATATCTTCATCGTCATCAAAATAATACCAGTTTATATCAATCTTAATTCCAATCTCGCTAATTTTTTTAAATCGGGTTAAAAGTTGATGAATTATTTTTGCTGATGAAGTATTGAAATAATCAAACTTGAATTCTATAGTAATATGATCAACCTGTTTGGGTTTAACTTTATTTTGCTCAAACTTATCAATAAAATCAAATAACGGTCTATAAAAATCGATCGCATTTTCAGGTTTAGAAACTTTTAAAAAACTAAGAGTATTATTATCAATATCAAAATTGATTTCAGGAGTTACAGCTGTGGATTCAATTTTTAATGAGTTCATTGAAAATAAGTTATATTTTGGTTTTATGGTGTAAGTATAATCAAATTATTTTTAAAATAATAAAAGAATTGATTAAATCTAGTTTGTTATTTATAAGTAAAACTATAACGTTTTGTGCGTTTGTTAAATATGAATGATATTTGATATTTATTTTTCTTTTTAAAATTCTTATCTTTAAAACAAAAAAATATGAAAAAACCATTACTTTTTACACTAAGTGCTTTTGTGTTTTTTTCCTGTACAATAAAAAAGGGTGAACAACCAAAAGAAACAAATCAGCCAATGCCTGAAATTCAGGTAGTAAATAAAGGCAATATTAATTTTTCAGATTACTTTGAAAACAAAACCATGCGTTTTGATTTTTTCCATACCGGAAACTCAAAAACTGAGTTTTTTGCAATTGATAAAATTGCCTCAGACGGATTATGGAGTGGAAGTAACAACTTGCTAATTGACGAGCTAGAATTGGGACCCTATTTTTATGAAGTTATTGACAAAGAAACAAAGATCCTGTTGTATTCACGTGGTTTTGCAAATATCTTTGGCGAATGGCAAACTACTCCTGAAGCAGAAGACTGGGGAACATTTCATGAATCATTGCGTTTTCCATGGCCAAAATTGCCAATTACCCTAATAATAAAGAAGCGGGATTCTGAAAATAAGTTTCAAAACATATGGACAACTGATATTGATCCTGCATCGAGACAAGTTAATCCGGCAGACATTATTCATACAGAAAAAACTGCAATTATAGTTGAAAATGGACCTGCACAGGAAAAACTTGATATAGTAATTCTTGGTGATGGTTATTCAGTTAAAGAAATGGATAAGTTTAATAAAGACGCAAAGCGATTAAGTGAAGTTTTATTAAGTTCGGAGCCATTTAGTACAAGGAAAAAGGATATAAATATTCGATTGGTAGAAACACCTGCTCAAGAGTCGGGTATTCATAAGCCACACCCAGGTGTATTTAAAAGAACGCCATTATCTGCGCATTACAGTAGTTTCGATTCTGAAAGATATGTGTTAAGTTATGATAATAGAACTATTCGAAATGTAGCATCAGCAGTACCTTATGAATTCATGGTTATTCTTGTTAATGAACGTACCTACGGTGGTGGCGGAATTTACAATCTGTACACCACTGTTGCTTCCGACAATAAATTCTCAGATTATATTATGATTCACGAAATGGGACATCATATGGCTGCATTGGCTGATGAATATTACTCTTCGTCAATATCATATGAAGCTCCATCGGTAAGTATTGAACCTTGGGAAACAAATATTACAGCACTATTAGATAAGGATAATCTAAAATGGAAAGATCTGGTTGAAGAAGGAACTCCTATTCCAACACCCTGGAATAAAGAAGAGTTTGACAAACATGGTTATGAAATTCAGAAAGAAAGAACAGAACTTAGAGCTGCAAAAGTTGACGAATCGGTCGTTGAAGACTTATTTGTTAGGGAATATAACCAGCAAAATGAATATTATGCAAAAGAACAATATAAAGATAAAGTTGGAGCTTTTGAAGGCGCGGGATATAATCAATACGGAATGTATCGTCCACAACTTGACTGTATAATGTATACAAGGCATAATGTCTTCTGCAAGGTTTGCCAACGTAGCATTAACGATGTGATTGATCAATATTCGAAGTAAATAGAATAAAAAGAGGCTGTCTCAAAAGGACAGCTTCTTTTTTTTTTGTTAATAATTTAGGATAGATTTATTTTGTTATCATTAAGATATT
>MEOE01000026.1 GCA_001768565.1 Bacteroidetes bacterium GWF2_33_16
AGATACTGAATATCTTAATGATAACAAAATAAATCTATCCTAAATTATTAACAAAAAAAAAAAGAAGCTGTCCTTTTGAGACAGCCTCTTTATGCTAAAATCCTCTACCAATAACTACGATATCATCGACCTGTTCATAATCTCCCATCCATTTTATAATGTAATTTTCAAGTTCAGTTCCTTGATCTTTCATTGGTTTAGAATAGTAGGATACTAATAGATCCTTCATGTTCTTTTTTCTTAATTTAATACCTTCGTCGCCCCCAAATTGATCAGCGTATCCATCGGAGAATATATAGAAACAATCTCCTTTTTCAACTTTTACTTCGTGATTGGTAAATTTCTTACTTTGAATAACACTTGTCATTCCAATTGGAAAACGATCTGCTTTTATCTCTTCTAACTCGCCATTGCGAATATGAAACAATGGATTATAAGCCCCTGCATATTCCAAAATCTGAGTATCTCTATTATAACATACTAGAGCCAAATCCATTCCATCGTTAACAATTCTTTCCCCTTGAACATCTTTTTGATGCAAGGCATTAATAATCTCAATATCTAAACGATCAAGAATTTCGGAAGGCTTAAGAATTCCATATTCACGAACAATTTTTGTAAGCATACTACTACCAAGTATGGATAGAAATGCACCAGGCACTCCATGCCCTGTGCAATCAACTGCAGCAATCATTTCTTTGTTACCCACAGTTTCGAGCCAGTAAAAATCTCCACTTACAATATCTTTTGGTCGATAAAACACAAAGGTATTTTCGAAAGGAATTTCAGGTGGTAATACAGCTGTTTGAATTCTTTTAGCATAACGAATACTATCCGTAATATCTTTATTCTTTTGTTCAATTTCTAAACTTTTCTGAACCACTTCTGCTGTTCTTTCTACCACTTTCTCTTCGAGAATTCTTTTTTCTTTTATTAAATTTTGTTCTCTAACCTTAATGTATGAAATGATGCCTATAAAACCTAGTATAATAATTGCTGATATAAACCACCATGTTTTATAAAAAGGTGGAGAAATAATGAATGAATAAGTAACTGCTTCTGTATTCCATATTCCTGAACTATTTTGAGCTTTCACTCTAAATGTATAATTATCAGGCGCTAATGACGAATAGTTAACCATCGTTTGATTGGTTACAGGCCTCCAGTCCTTATCTGCCGGCTCGAGCATTATTTGATATTTAACAGCATCTGGGTTCGATATGCAAATACTATTATAGTCGAAAATTATGGAATTATCTCTGAAATTGAATTTCTGATCTGGTACCATAGGGCGATCTTTTAGGTTAACTCTTAATCGTGCGATGTGAGTTAATGGTTCTTTCTGATAATCTTCGCCAATACCGGGGTTATATTTAATTACTCCTTTTACTGTACCAAACCATAAATTACCTTCCTTATCTTTAAAAGTTGCATTTTCCTTAGCTTCAATACCTGTGAATCCGCTTCTCTCAGTATAAGTATGAATCCTTCCTTTTGTATCAATTTTATTCAATCCCTGGCTCGTTCCAATATAAATATTCCCAAAATTATCAATGTTTAATTGAGTTATTAAATTTGATAATAACCCATCGTTTTGAGTAATTGTGCGAATTACCTCTTTGCCATTATACACTATTATTCCTTTATTGCTGCCAATCCAAATATTCCCTTCAGTATCTTCTATAATACATTTTGGAGTAAGCAGTCCTTCAATTTCAACTTGTTTTATTGTTGTGTCCTGAATATAATTCAATCCTTTATTTGCAACGCCTACCCATATTTTTCCCTTAGAGTCGGCATATAGTGCTGAAATTTCAGATCCACTCAGTCCATTATATTGAGATAAAAACTGGCTTGTGTTATTTGTAATATCATAATAAATTAATCCTTCCAGTGTTCCAACCCAGAGCTGGTTCTGTTTATCAATCTCCAATGCTGTTACAGAAGAAAAGATAGTAGTGAAATACCTATTAACTACAGCGTTATATACAAATCTGCCAGTAGAAATATCGAACATATTTACAGCATTATCATTGGTACCTATCCAGATATTACCACTTTTATCATTTTTTAAAAACCTTATCTGGTCACCAATTGCATCCGTTTTCTGATTATAATTTATAACTTTTTTAGCTTGATTTTTGGTATCTGGATTAAAAACGGTTATTCCTTGATTTGATCCAACCCAATAATTTCCTTTTACATCCTGGATAATCGACCATATTTGCTGATCATTTAATCCTATTGAGGCTCCATAAGCAATAAATTTTTCTCCTTTAAATATGGCTAATCCATGTTCATTTGTTCCTATTAAGATGTTTCCCTCAGTATCTTCCTGTATGCAATAAATCTTCTGATCGTCTAGCCCATTTAAATTGTTAAATGTCTTAAAATTATTATCTGAAAATTTTGTAATTCCACCACCCCATGTTCCTACCCAAACATTCCCTTTACTATCTTCAGAAATTGCGCTGATCCAATTATTTGCCAGACCATCGCGCGAATCATAAATAATAAATTTATTTTCTTTCTGAATATATCGATAAAGTCCTCCATGAAAGGTTCCAAACCATATATCTCCTTTTTTATCCTGAAGCATCACTGTTGTGGGAAAATATGTCGTTAATCCTTCGAGATAAAAATTTGAGAACGAATTATTAGATTTGTTGTATTTTATAATACTTCCAACTCCGGTAATAAAATAAAGGGTGTCATTTAATGCTTTAGTACCACTTACGATCCTGTCGCCAATCTGCTTCCCCTTATATTGATCATAGCTTAGTTTTGCTGCATCAAGTTCATCAGGATTATTAATTCTTAATAATCCATCACCAAATGTAGTAACCCAAATATGATTATCTGAATCTTCAACAAAACCAGTAACATCACCTTTAATAAATTCACTTAAGGGATGTATTGATATTATATCATTTCTAACGATAGAAATACCTCCCGTTTTATGACCCATCCAGATATATCCCTTTGAATCTTTAAATAGACTTTTTACGCCTCCTGGAGCTAGTCCTTCCTCAGTAGTATAATTTATAAAAGTTACTCCATCAAACTTGGTAACACCGCTTTCTGTTCCAATCCATAAATATCCTTGGTTTTCTTGTACAACTGAGTATACTTTCGATTGGGCTAGACCTTCTTTTACGCCATAGTAATCAAAGTAATATGTTTGTCCAAATGTATTTATAGTAAAAAGAAAGAATACCATATAAAAAAAAGTTATCCGCATATTGCGAATAACTTTTTTGTTTTCAAAATATTGATCGTATATCATGTTTAAGCTAATTATTTGTCTTTTGCAATAAAGAAGAAGGTCCCTCCTTCATCAGCTAATCCATCAATTTTGCCAAACTGAGGCTTTTGTGTTCCGCTTTTTGCCACAGCAACAGTAACCACCGAAACAATATTTTCAATAGCTAAGCAAGCATTCGGGTTATTTGTTAATGAGTTGGCAAATGTTCTTGTAAACTGCGAATTATCGACAGCTAATTCATATCCGGCAGATGAAAAAACCTGAGATGATTTAAACTTTGTTGCTTCCCAGTTTCCACAATCTCTCTCTTGAGGAGCAGACCTCATTGCCTGATAAAAAGTTGGTCCTGATTCGCATGCATCGGTAATTACAAGAGTATGAGTCACAAATTGAGAATATGACTGCAATGCAGCTTTTAATGCATTAATATTAAAATATGTAAATTCATCATCGCGTTTAGCATCAATAGGCACCCAGTAGCCAGTTTGATTTATATATTTACCATGTCCTGCATACCAAACTAATAATGAATTTACCTGGTTACTACGAACTAAGTCACGAAGTTCAATCGAAAAGAATTTCTCCATTTGCTCTTTAGTCATATCTTTTTTATGAACGATATTATGAACCTTATAATTGGCCAAGGCAGCTTTCATCATACTCACGTCTTTAACAGGTCCATCAAGACTAGCAAATGTTTCATAAGAAGAATTCTCGATAAAAATAACCCAGGTTTTGCCCATAGGATTATCCTGAGTAATCTCCAATGCCTCTCTATTTATTTTAAATTCCTGTTCAGCAATATTTCCATAAATATCTTCTGCTTTAACAACAAACCTATTTTTATTGGCAATATCTATTGTAGCAAAGAAATCTGGATTTTTTGAACTTACCGGATAGCTTGCATTCATATCATCAACCATAATGCTTTTAATTAGGTTGTCATCATTTATTCTGCCTTCAACATATAATTTGCGATTATCTGTCGAAAGATATATCTCGCCAGAAGTTGATGCAAATGGAGCAATAAGTGCAATTTGAGGAGGATTGATTTCTGTTCTGTTTAACGTATAATTAACTGCAAGTATATTGTTGTAAATATCGGCCACAGCAACAGAAACTGTTTCTTTCCCAGTAACATCAATAGTAACTTCAAATTCATTATTAGTACTGCCCTCAATAAAATTAACATCAACATTATCAATTTTAGCATATTGAATCTTGCTCTGATCGCTAATCTGACCCTTTAATACTACTGTAGTAGCATTTTCAACAACATTTAGTTTCGTTGGATCGGTTTGTCCATTTTGATTAAAAACCAGTACAGGTTTTACCGTTTCTCTATTAAGTTCATACAACCTTTTGCTCACTTCTTCTAAACGAGCCTTTGCTTCATCACTATTATCATCGCTTAAAGAAGCATACATTTTAAAATCGGCGATTGCATTAGAATATTGAGTAATTTGCTCATATGATTTGGCTCTATTAAAGTAAGCAAGTGCATTTTTTGGATTTAAAGAGATTACCTTACTGAAATCATTAATAGCATCCTGATATTTATTATATTCCTGATTATAAACGCCTCTTGAATAAAAAGCCTCTTCGTTATCTGGTAAAAAGAAAATAATTTTGGACATGTCTTCAATCGCTTTTGTATAATCTATCTTCTCTTTGTATACTTTACTTCTAATCCATAACGCATCGGTGCTTTTAGAATCGATCTGTAATGCCTTATTGCAGCTTTCAATCGACGGATCGTATTTTTTAGCTTTGTAAAGAACATCAGCTAATGCAATATGCGCTTCAAGAATATTAGGTGATTTCTCAAGTGATTTTCTAAAAAAAGTTTCAGCTTGATTATAATTTCCTAATTTCTCGTGAATAAATGCATGCATAAAGAAATTCTTGGTGTCTTGTTCTAAAGCCAAAACTGCATCGCTCTCCTTAAGAGCCTTGTCATATTCTTTTAACTCAACATATGATTTCAGTTTAAGCTTAAATGCATTAACATGCTTTTTATCAATTGCGGTTGCCCTTGAAAGCATAGATATGGCTTCATTATATTCTTTAAGTTCGAAATTTAATCTGCCTGCATTATAAAAGTACGAGGCATTTTTATCATTAAAAGTAGTAGCTCTCTTGTAATCGTTTGCGGCTTCAGTCAGATTTCCGGTCTTTTCATAAGCTTCGGCTCTGGCTATATAAGCATCAGTAAATTCAGGTTTTAACTCAATTTGTTTTGTAAACTGAGCAATAGCATCCTGATAATTACCTGCAGCTGCAAAATCTTTACCCGTATTATACAGCTTTGGACTGCATTGAACTAACGAAAACAAAATAATTAATAACGGAGTGAAGATTAATGTCTGATTAATTTTAAATTTTCCCATTGCTTTCTAAAAATTTTATATTGATTATTAATTAAATTAACTCTTAAAATAGATTATCAAATTTACAAAAGCTTTACAATATTTTAAAATTTTATGATCATCCATTTTATTTTATTGATAATAATTATCAATATTTGAGACTAAAAGCAGTTTACTACTGCCTAATAATTCGACTACAGCATTTTTTTTATTAAGTATTGGTGCATTAACTCCTTTTTTAAAAACTTTAGGACCTATAAATACTCTTGCTTCATCCCAATAGTTTGCATCAATAAAATATTGTAACGTTTTTGCACCACCTTCAATTATAACAGATTGTATTTTATTTTTTACGAAAAAAGTTGATAAATGGTTTGCAAAATCTAAAGGAAAGTCAACAAATTCGATACCAATTTTTTCGCTTAATGTTTCATTTTGTGTAATACTGTTTTTTTTATCTGCAATAACCAATGTTTTGGCATGATTATTAAAAATATTTAGATCTTGAGATAACCTAAAGTTCTTATCAATAGCAATTCTAAGAGGACTTTTTCCTGCCCATTCTCTGGTTGTTAAACTGGGGTTATCGCTAATTACAGTATTGGTACCAATCAAAATTGCATCTTCTTCCGATCTCCATTTGTGGACTAAAACCTTCGAATATTGATTAGAAATCCATGTAGGCCGAGTCTCTTTTTTTGTATCTGGTTCTATATCAACAAATCCATCCAAAGTTTCTGCCCATTTCAATATTATGTATGGTCTTTTTTTCTCATAAAAAGTAAAAAAACGCTTATTTAACTCTCGTGATTCTTTCTCAAGAACACCAACCCGAACATTACAACCAGCCTTTTTAAGTATTTCAATTCCTTTTCCTGATACATGAGCAGCCGTATCAATTGTTCCAATAACTACATTTGGTATTTTTAGATCCGCAATGAGATTAGCACACGGAGGTGTTTTGCCAAAATGAGAACATGGTTCAAGATTTACATAGAGAGTTGATTGGTTCAGCAAATTTCTGTTCTTAACAGAATTAATAGCATTTACTTCTGCATGAGGCTCGCCAGCTCGCCTATGATAACCTTCACCAATGATTTTGTCATTGAAAACAATAACAGATCCAACCATTGGGTTAGGTGACGTACTACCAAAACCCATTCTCGCCAGATCAAGGCATCTTCTCATATATTTAACTTGCTGTATACTTTCCATTGGTATTTTTTATAAATTTGAACTATGAGTTCAAACTACAACATAAAGGAAATAATTTTATGGATAAAATCCGAATTAAAAAGCACTTATCCATCTACAGAAATAGATGCATTTATTAATATTATTTTTCATTATATACTTAAGTTCTCTAGAACACAAATCATTTT
Organism: Bacteroidetes bacterium GWF2_33_16; assembly: GCA_001768565.1. GTDB lineage: Bacteria > Bacteroidota > Bacteroidia > Bacteroidales > UBA12077 > UBA12077. The sequence goes on from MEOE01000026.1 coordinate 7,017, forward strand.
AAACGAAGATCAAATATTATCGACAAAAATTATTCAGGAGATTGACCAAATAATTTCAGAACTAAAAGTAAACAAACCTATACAATACATTATTGGCCAAACAGAATTCTATAACTTATATTTTAATATAAATTCTGGCGTTCTAATTCCCCGTCCCGAAACAGAAGAGCTTGTTCATTGGATAATTAACGAAAACCATAAAGCCTTTTATAAGATACTGGATATTGGAACTGGCAGCGGCTGCATTGCCATATCACTTGCTAAAAATATGCCCGCATCAATTGTTTCTGCAATTGATGTTTCGAATGAAGCTTTATCACTAGCAAGAAAAAATTGCGTTTTAAACAATGTAGACATTCAACTATTTTACTTTAATATTCTACAAAACAATATTTCAATTAATGAAACATATGATATAATTGTAAGTAATCCCCCTTATGTTACTGAAAGTGAGAAAAAATTTATGAATCCAAATGTTATAGATTATGAGCCTCATCTAGCATTATTTGTGCCAGATAATGATCCTCTTAAATTCTATAGAGAAATTATAAAATTTGCTAAATCGCACTTAAATCAAAGTGGAAAGATTTATTTTGAAATAAACGAATCATTTGGCCCAGATATAGCTTTATTGCTGGAGGAAGAAAACTTTAGCGAGATTATTATTAAAAAGGATATTAATAACAAAAACCGAATGATAAGGGCAATATTAAAATAGAATGATGAATTATTCAAAGCGCAAAAAGATTACTAAGAAAGAAGCATTACTAAAGGCAGAAAATATTTGTGCACGTAACGAAAAGTGCGAATCAGAGATTCATAATAAATTGTTTGAGTGGGGATTAGATCCAAAAGAGATTGATGAAATTTTGATAGCATTAACCAAAAACTTATTTATTGACAACCTAAGATATGCTAAAGCGTTTGTAAGAGAAAAATCAAGTTTTGGAAAATGGGGTCGGATTAAAATTGAATTTGCTCTTAAGCAAAAAAACATTAATAAGGAGTTTATTAAAATTGCACTTGAAGAAATTAATGAACCTAATTACGATATAATTCTTGAAAGAGAGCTTATAAACAAATTGAAATCAATAAAAAATCAAGATATCTATACTACAAAATCAAAATTAATAAGATTTGGCCTTTCAAGAGGGTATGAAAATGGCAAGATATTTGATATGGTAAATAAAATTCTAAGTGAGTCGAATTCTAATTAATTTTTTTGAAGTTTGAGACGATCTATAAAAGAATTATTTTACTTTTACAATAAGCACAAATGCAAATTGGCTTTATTGATTTACTAATATTTTGTAACATATAAGAGATAAATAAGATTTATATTATTAATTAAAAACTCAAAACTATGAAAAACAGATTTTCCAAACCTTTTGGTTTATTATTAGCAAGTGCAGTTATATTTGGCAGCATTTTTTCTGGATGCAAATCAAAAGAGGTTACAAGCGTTAAAGACGAAGTTCTTGTTGAAGTATTTTGTTCAGGACCAGAGTATAGAAGTGACAAAAGTACTTTTAGAGCAAATGCTACCGGCGAAAGCACTGATATGGAAATAGCACGCAAGAAAGCAAGCAGCAACAGTAAAGCTGCATTAGCTGCTCAAATTGAAACAACAATTAAAGGAGTAACTGATAATTATGTTAATTCAAGAGAATTTAATAATGTTGAAGAAGTTGAAGAAAGATTTGAAGCCCTTAACAGAGAGGTTGTTAATCAACAACTAAACAATGTTAAAACAATTTGCGAAAAAATTACCAAAACCAAAACTGGTACTTACAAATGCTATATGGCTATTGAAATGGGCGTAGATGCTTTAGAAGAAGCATTAAACAACAAACTTTCAAAAGACCAAAGATTAAAAGTTGACTATGACTACGAAAAGTATAAAGAAACTTTCGATAAAGAAATGGAAAAACTTGAAAAAGATGGTGGATACTAATATTTATCTTTCCAAATATACAGGGAATCTTCGGGTTCCCTTTTTTATTCTCTGATTTTTTGTCTTTCATAGCATTATTGCTACTTTTGTTTTTCAAAAATAATTTTCATGATTTCTACTGATAACTTAAAAGACGTTGAAAAGCGCAAGGATGCGCTTAGGAGGCACCTTTGACATTGACACAAAACTTCTAAGAATAGATGAAGAGGAACAAAAATCTCATGCCCCCGATTTTTGGAACAATCCCTCGGAAGCCGAAAAACAATTAAAATTTATTGCCAGCTTAAAGGAGTGGACTAATTCCTATAAAGAAATTGAAACACAAATAAATGAATTGCAATTAGCTATTGATTTTTACAAAGAAGGAGGAATTAGTGAACCTGAAATAGACGATCAGTATAATTCAGTAATTGCCCTGATCGAGAATCTTGAATTAAAGAATATGCTTCGCAGAGAAGAGGATAAGCTTGGTGCATATCTTCAGATAAATCCCGGAGCAGGTGGAACAGAAAGCCACGATTGGGCAGAAATGCTTATGCGAATGTATATTCGATGGGGTGAACGACACAAATACCAAGTAAAAGAAGTAAATTATATTCCTGGTGATGAGGCTGGTATTAATACCGTAACTATTGAATTTATAGGTGATTTTGCTTATGGGTATTTAAAAAGCGAAAACGGAGTTCACCGCTTAATTCGATTATCTCCTTTCGATTCGAATAATAAAAGACATACCTCGTTTGCTTCAGTATATGTTTCACCTGTTGTTGATGAAACCATCCAGATCGTTATTAATCCAGCTGATATTGAATTCGAAACTTATCGCTCAAGCGGAGCTGGTGGACAAAATGTGAATAAAGTTGAAACAGCCGTTCGTTTGCGTCACATTCCTTCTGGTATTGTTATTGAAAACCAGGAAACACGATCCCAATTGAATAACAAAGAAAATGCTCTAAAACTCTTAAAATCGCAATTGTACGAAATTGAATTACGAAAACAACAGGAAGAAAGAGCAAAAATCGAAGGAGCAAAGAAAAAAATCGAATGGGGATCGCAGATACGTAATTATGTTCTGCATCCATACAAGTTAATAAAAGATGTACGAACAGGTCATGAAACAGGAAATGTGCAGGACGCGCTTGATGGAAATATTGATGGATTTATTAAAGCATACCTTATGGAATTTGCTGGAAAATAATTTTATTACATAACAATTTTAAAACTAAAAACTTAATTAAAGCCTCCAATAAAATGAAAAAATATTTATTTCTTGGACTGATCGTTCCTGCCTTAATCCTTATCTCCTCTTGTGATAAATTAAGCGATTATAAAAAAGCGGAACAAACAATTAATACGGATGACATGACCCGAATAGTTAAGGAATTCGGATCAGATGATTTTCAAGGCAGAAAACCATTTACTGCTGGTGAAGACAGCGCAATTGCTTTTTTAACTCGCGAATATAAAAGAATCGGTCTAGAACCCTGCAATAATGGAAGTTACTTGCAGGAAGTACCAATGGTAGAAGTAACAGATGTTCCTAATGACAAAATGATTATAACCTTTAAAAAGATCAAATTAGCACTCAATTACCAATCTGATTTTGTGGCATTCTCGAAACGACTGGTTAATGAAATAAAACTAGAAAACTCCGAAATCGTTTTTGCAGGATATGGAATTATTGCACCCGAATATAACTGGAATGATTACGAAGGTATTGATGTAAAGGATAAAATTGTAATTGTATTTGTAAATGATCCCGGATTTGGAACTAATAATACTGATTTTTTCAAAGGTAATTCAATGACTTATTATGGTCGCTGGACATACAAATACGAAGAAGCAGCAAGACAAGGAGCAAAAGGATTGCTTATAATTCACGAAAATGAACCAGCCGGCTATCCCTGGAGTGTTGTATTAAATGGAGCTACCATTCCAAAACTTTACCTACAACCCGAAGATAATTATATGTCGATGTGTGCTATTGAAGGATGGCTAACATGGGATGCAGCAGAAAAACTCTTTTTGAGCACAGGATATAAGCTTAGCGAACTAAAAGAAAATGCAAAAAAACAAGGATTTAAATCCTTTGATATGAATGCTACTGTTGACTTTTCAATGAGATCGAGCCACCGATTTGCAACATCACACAATGTTATTGGCATTTTACCAGGAACCGATCATGCCGATGAAATAATTGTATATTCATCGCATTGGGATCACTTAGGAGTTGGCTCACCACAAAATGGAGATTCTATTTATAATGGAGCAGTAGATAACGGAACAACCACGGCATGGATGCTCGAAATTGCAGAAGCATTTGCCAACTTAGAAAAACGACCATCGCGATCGATAATGATCTTTTCTCCTACGTCTGAAGAGCAAGGATTATTAGGATCTAAGTATTATGCAGAACATCCGCTATATCCGCTTATTAAAACAGTTGCCAACTTCAATAACGACCTTATGTTACCCTATGGAAGAAATAAAGATGTTATGATTACAGGTTATGGACAATCAGAGCTTGATGATTATGTTGCACGTTTTGCACCCGAATATGATCGTTATGTACTTGCAGATCCAAATCCACATACTGGAATGTACTACCGCGCCGATCATTTCAGCTTTGCACGCGTTGGAGTACCCGCAATTTATGCCCGAGGAAATTGCGATAGCAGAGAACATGGTAAAGAATGGGCATTAGCTAAAGAAAAAGATTGGCTTACTAATTATTACCACAAACCAACAGATCAATACAATTCAGCAACATGGGATTTATCAGGTATTGCTGATGATGCGAAGCTCCTGTTTAGAATTGGCTATGAATTGGCAAACGACACTATTTTTCCGAAATGGAAAGAAGGATCGGAATTTAAAGAGGTAAGGGAAAAGAAATAATACCTTACATGCATTTTTTATGCAAGAAAAAAGCGATTGCAAATTAAACCTTGCAATCGCTTTTTTCTTGTGGAGCATAGCGGAATCGAACCGCTGACCTTTTGACTGCCAGTCAAACGCTCTAGCCAACTGAGCTAATGCCCCAATATTTTATTAATCAAACACTCTAGCCTCCCGATAGTTATCGGGATGAGCTAATGCCCCAATATTTAAAAGATCAATAATTAATCCTGTTTAATGCTATTTACTGCTCACAAAAATTATATCTGCTTATATGAACGATTCTTTGCATTATTCTTAAAATCCATGCGAAAATACATATTTTTTTATAAAAATGAAATATATTTTTACAACCAATAATTAATAGAATAATAGAATTAATATAATGCGTTTTTTTAATAAATGTAGGCATTTTAGTACGATTTTAACACAACATTTTGGACGCTTTTAACGTATAAATAGTACAAATTATAAAATAATTGATAAAATCGACAAAAAAGTTTTGAAAAACATTTTTATATTAATATTTTTAGGCACTTAAAAAATAAACCATATGGAAGTTAAAAAAACCGATAAAGCGAATTTGGAGAAATCGAGAGGTCTTTTTCTTCAGATAGGTTATGTGGTTGTTCTGGGGCTAATTTTACTGGCTTTTGAATGGACATCAAAACCTGCAGACTTGGGAGACCTGGGAAATCTGGGAGATATGAATCTTGAAGAGGAAGTTATTCCAATTACAAGACAACAGAATGAACCACCTCCACCACCACCACCACCACAACAAACTGAAGTTATTAATATTGTACAAGACGATGTTGAAATTGATGATGAGTTAGAGCTTGAAGATACTGAAGCAGACGAGGCTACACAAGTTCAGATTGTTGAATTTGCAGAAGAAGAAGAAACAGTTGATGAACAAGAGATTTTCCTTGTTGTAGAAGATATGCCTACCTTTCAGGGAAAAGAAAAAGACGCTTTCAGAGTTTATATTCAACAAAATCTTAAGTACCCTATTATTGCACAAGAAAACGGTATTAGTGGACGAGTTTATGTTTCATTTGTTGTTGACCGTGACGGTTCAATTACAAATGTTCAGGTAGTACGAGGAGTCGACCCTTCGCTAGATAAAGAAGCTGTTAGGGTTGTTAAATCATCTCCAAAATGGTCTCCTGGAAAACAAAGAGGAAGAGCAGTGCGTGTATCATTTACATTCCCAATTGTATTCCAATTACAATAAGTTTAAACACGTTTGCATTATAAAAAAATAATCCAGCTTTTAGCTGGATTATTTTTTTATCCTTCCCGGATTTTTATTAATGAAATCTTTCCAGCTTTTAAAATCACTTGAAGTAGTTGGATTGTTGGTTTGATAAAAATGACATAATGCTGCTGCTAAACCATCAGTTGCATCTAAATCACTAGGTAATTCTTTAATCTTGAGCAATTGTTTAAGTAATAAGGCAACCTGCTCTTTTGAAGCATTTCCCTGACCAGTTATTGACATTTTTATTTTTCTTGGGGCATATTCAAAAATAGGTAATGATCGCGACAAAGCTGCTGCTATAGCAACTCCCTGGGCTCTGCCCAATTTAAGCATGGATTGTACATTTTTACCAAAAAAAGGAGCTTCAATAGCTAATTCATCAGGATGATATTGGTCTATTAATTGAGTCACTCTCTCAAATATATGTTTCAACTTAACATAATGATCATCAAATTTCTTTAGCTCAATAACCCCCATTACCAACAAAGAAACATCTTTACCTTTAGTTTCAATTAAACCATAGCCCATTATGGTAGTTCCGGGATCAATCCCCAGAATGACTCTTTCTTTTTTTAACCTTTTATTCATTAATATGCGCCTAGTTCGTCTCTTAAAGATCTTATCAGTTTTTTTGGTCTTCGTTTAATATCGTACATTGTTTTTTTACCTGAAAAATTGCCGTATTGAATATGATACAATGCCTCAGCAAGAGAACCTTCTTGAATATCACCAAAATTATGAGTTACATCGTCGGAAGCAAAAGCATCTGCAGGCAATCCTTCGTAATAATCTCCAACTCCTTCGCTATTAACAATTTTAAAAGTTATTGGAACATATACATAATCTGACAAATTGCTATTAAAGGAATACATTCCAACAGGTTTTCCATAACTATTGTCTCCAATCATATACACTTCAAGATAAGGTTTTAATCCATTTATTAATGCTTCGCTTGCTGATGCAGAACCGTTTGTAGTGATAAAGTAGATTTTTTCGAGTTTAAGCGAATTGCTATTTACAGTAAATTTATAATTACCATTCTGCGAGGTTCGTTCTTTATTATGTATATATCTTAAGAATAATTCATCATCTAGCCTATCCGGGATAACTAGCCCTGCAAGATGATTTGCAATATCCATTAAACCACCGCCATTATATCTTAAATCAATAATTAATTCATCGACACCTTTAGATTTAAAATAAGTAAATACAGTGTTTAATTCTGCTTTTGAAGGATTAATAAAACTTTCAAAAACCATATAGCCAACATTCTTAGCGCCAACATTAATAACACTGCGATGTAAAACAGTATTTATTGTAATTAGTTTTTTACTATATGTTTTGGTTAATATTGTTGCAGTTGGTGATTCAAATTCAAAAGTATTAGACACTCCTACATCTGAAGATCCCAGCAAACTGTTTAAATTCGAGTTCTCGTCAATGGATGTTCCGTTGATTTTATTTATCTTCCATCCTCTGGTTATGCCGTCATTAGCTAAATCGGAAGATTGGAATAAATAAGAAATACGAATTTTGCCATCATTATCTACAGAATATCCAAATCCATGGCCAACATAAACACCTTCATCATAATAATCGCTTTCTTCCTGCTTGGTACTTATATAACTCCATTTATCCAGAGGATTATAAACAATAGCTTCCAGCATATCTTTGGGATCAGAATAGTCATTTAAATTAATTGTAGGTAATGAATCGTTCCATAAATACCAATAATCCATAATATTAACTAATTCTTCGATTGGATTATCTGCCGATGGAAACAGATACTCTCTTTCACAAGAGTTTATTGTTAAAAAAAGGATCAAAACTCCCGGTAATAGAATTTTAAATTTGTGTTTCATACAATTGACTTTTTTTTCTTTGATTTTGAATAATAATTCCTGTAACAATTAATACTAAACCAATTAAAGTAGCAAAATGAATCTTCTCTTTTAGAATAAAATGAATAAATAGTAAAGAACAAAAAGGAGTTAGATAGATTAATGTACCTATTCTTTCTGTTCTACCAGACATTTGTAAAGCCATAAGCCATAATACAAAAGTTATGCCCATTTCAAAAACACCAATATAAACTGATGATAAAAGTGCTATTCCATTTTGAGAAAAATCAGGATACGTAATTAAAGTATAAATTGATATAAAGATAAATGCAAAACAGAAGTTCAAAAACAGCTTCACAACCTCATCTCGCTGATCTTTCATATTTAGTATCCAGAATAATGCCCATACAATAGAACTAGCCAATGCAAGAAAGATACCCAAAGGACTGGAAAAATTCAGACTTAGTATATTGCCCTGAGATGAAATAAAAAAAACGCCGGCAAAACTTATAAGCATAGCTATTAAACTCTTTCCTGTAATGGGTTTTTTGAGAATGGGTATTGATAAGAGTACCAGAGTTATTGGCCAAACAAAATTAAGTGGTTGAGCAACCTGTGCCGGAAGTAAAGAATATGCCTTAAATAAAACCGTATAATATAAAAATGGGTTTAAAAATCCAACAAAAGCTGAATGCAAGTATTCTTTCCTAGTATAATTTTTTAGATGATTAAATTTACCCTGCCATAAAACAATTAGAAACAGAACAACAACAGCTGTTAGAATCGAATAAAAAAGCAGATGAACATAATTTGTGTGTTTCAATCCTATTTTAAAAGCAGTTGCCGATGTACTCCAAAAGAGAATAGTTAATCCAGCAAAAAAATATGATTTTTTCTGATTATTCATTTGATGCTATCGCTTAACAAAGTTAATGTAAGTGTATCACCAAGAAACTTATATATTTGATTTATTGATTCATCCATTAGAAGAATGCTTGAATCAACCCGTTGCTCAAGAAGCAGTAATACATCAGCTTCGGTAAGTATATCTTCCTCTATTTCAGGTGTTATTTCTCCTTTAATTATAATATCTTCCTTAATTGATTCAAGTTGATAATGGGAAAATAATATTTCTTTGTGGGAATACTGATAAATATCACTTAGTTTTCTTGAAATTTCTTGAAGTAATTGATAGAAATCAAGGGAGTCCTTTTGACTAATCCTGCCATTAGGACTAATACCAATAAGTTTTTTCCCTGACAAATGATAAACGCTGTCAATAAATTGAATTTGGTATGCCGACATTTCTTGCAATAAGCTATCAGTTATTTTTATCATCTGGTCGACTTCGGAAGTATTCACTTCTTTTTTTGAACATGATAGACTAAGACTCAAGAATAATAACAAAACCAGAATTAAATTCCACTTCATAATGAATAGAAGATTATTGGTTAATAATACGAATTTTTTCTGATTAATTGAACCTTGTTAAAACAAAAAAGAGTGCTATTTTGAGCACTCCTATTTATTTCTATTTTGTAAAATCTAATTGATTATTTCAAATCCGGTATACTTCTGAAGAACCTTAGGTATTAATATTCCTTCTGGCGTTTGATTGTTCTCAAGCAGTGCAGCTACTATTCGAGGCAATGCCAATGCACTTCCGTTCAATGTATGAGCCAAAATAGTTTTTTTCTCACCCTCTTCACGAAACCTGAGTTTAAGTCTATTTGCCTGGTACGATTCAAAATTGGAAACAGAACTTACTTCGAGCCATTTATCCTGAGCAGCAGAATACACTTCAAAATCGTATGTTAAAGCAGAAGTAAAACTCATATCGCCACCACAAAGTTGCAAAATACGATAAGGGAGATTTAATGATTTTACAAGTCCTTCGACATGATTAACCATTTCTTCCAATGCCTGATATGATTTTTCAGGATGTTGAAGTTGAACTATTTCCACTTTATCAAATTGATGTAAACGGTTTAATCCACGTACATCTTTACCATAAGATCCAGCTTCGCGACGAAAACATGGAGTATAAGCAGTCATCTTTATAGGAAACTCTGATGCAGAAAGAATTACGTCCCTATAAATATTTGTTACAGGAACTTCGGCAGTAGGAATTAGATACAAATTATCGATCCCAACATGATACATTTGTCCTTCTTTATCAGGAAGCTGACCTGTTCCAAATCCGGAATCTTCGTTTACCATAATTGGAGGTTGAATCTCGAGGTAACCTGCAGCAGTTGCTTCATCAACAAAATAATTTATTAAAGCACGTTGTAATTTTGCCCCTTTACCTTTATAAACAGGAAAACCACTTCCTGTAAGTTTATTGCCTAATTCAAAATCAATAATATCGTATTTTTTTGCCAAATCCCAGTGAGGAACAGCGTCTTTGTATAAACTCGGTTTATTTCCTCCTGAGCGTATTTCAATATTATCATCAGCACCTTTACCACGTGGTACTGAACTATGAGGCAAATTTGGTAATTGAACTAATAAATTATTTAGTTGTTTTTCTATTTGAGCAAGCTCTTCGCCTTGGCTTTTTACTAATTCTTTAAGTTGGGTATTTTTTTCTTTCAATAAGTTAACCTCAAATGTATTTCCACTCTTAAATAAAACGCCAATTTCTTTTGCAATCTTATTAAGTTCCGATTGGTTATTATCCATGCTATTCTGGGTAGAACGCCTTACCTGATCAAGCCCAAGAATCTGGTTAACAACATCTTCGGCTTTAAAATTTTTTACAGATAATCGTTCAATAACCTGTTCTTTATTTTCCTGAAGTACTTTGAGAGTTAACATAGCGAATAAAATTAAATAGCGAAAATAAAAAATCTCCTGAAATTTTTACTTAAAACAAAGCAAAAACAGGAGATTAATTATAAAATTTAAATACGTCTAATTTTCAAAAGGAATAACAGAAACAAATGATTTATTATCTTGTTTTCTTTTGAATTCGATGGTTCCGTCAACCAATGCAAACAATGTATGATCTTTACCAAGACCAACATTTAAACCTGGATGATGTTTAGTACCTCTCTGACGAACTATAATATTACCGGCTTTGGCAGTTTGTCCGCCAAATAGTTTAACGCCTAATCGTTTACTTTCGGATTCGCGACCGTTACGTGAACTACCAGCTCCTTTCTTATGTGCCATTTGATTTAAATATTTTTAGTTATGCTACAATTTCTTCGATCTGAATTCGGGTAAAACTTTGGCGATGGCCATTTCGTTTTTGATACCCTTTTCTTCTTTTCTTTTTAAATATAATTACTTTATCACCTTTATCGTGTGATAAAATTTTTGCAGAAACTTTTGCGCCTTTCACGGTAGGTGTTCCAACCTTTACCTTTCCGTCATTATCTAGCAACAGTACATTCTCGAATTCAACAGTTGCTCCTTCTTCACCTACTAAACGATGAACAAAGATTTTACTGTCTTTTTCTACCTTAAACTGCTGGCCTGCTATGTCTACAATTGCGTACATTGATAAAAATTTTTTAACAGTTACATTTACAATTTGGGAATGCAAAAATATAAAAGTTTCTCTGATTTACAAAGATTTCGTATTATTAATTTTATTTTCTGCAAATTTCCTTCTTTAAGCAGTGCAAATATATGATAAAAAAGATGTTAAAAAATTATTTGCGTTTTTTTTCTATAATTAAAATTATATAGTTAGCAATAACAAAAGGACTAAAGAATTCTTTAATGAATAATCGCACTTTTCATATGTTTTTTTTGAAAAACAATTATAAAATCGAAGAACCACATAGGTAAAATTTAATTTTAGAGAAAATATTAAATACATTTGCAGAAACAATCATGAGAAATGGCATTAAAATTTTTTCACACTCCTAAAAACAGGCAATTTAGTTTTAAGCCACGATATTACGATGAGCAAAAGGAAGAACTTGAGAATAGGATTAAACAAATTAAAAGGGATTTAGGGCAAAGCAATGGTATTGGTGGAGAAAAATCATATACTCCAAATATTAAAGGTCGTTTTAGGAGTAATCTAAGGCGAACAAGCGATGCTAATAAAAATTCAAATATTCGTTTAATAATTATTATAATAGCTCTTGCCCTAATTGCTTATTATTTATTTTTTGCATAAAAGTACTTCCAGAATCCTATGGCAGATATTATACAGCTTTTACCCGATTCGGTTGCTAATCAGATTGCAGCAGGAGAAGTAATTCAACGTCCAGCTTCAGTGGTTAAAGAGTTGGTTGAGAATTCGATTGATGCAAAAGCAACATCTATAACGATAAATATTAAGGACGCAGGAAGAACGTTAATTCAAATAATTGATGATGGAACAGGTATGTCGGAAACAGATGCCAGATTGTCCTTCGAAAGGCATTCTACATCGAAAATAAGAAAAGCTGAAGATTTATTTTCAATAACCACTATGGGATTCCGCGGTGAGGCTCTTGCTTCCATAGCTGCCGTGGCAAGCGTAGATTTAAAAACCCGATTAGCAAATAATGATCTAGGCACACATATTATAGTAGAAGGATCAGTTGTTCTAAGTCAGGAGCCTGCCAGTTGTTCACCTGGAACAATTTTTACCGTAAAGAATCTTTTTTATAATATTCCGGCCCGAAGGAAATTTTTGAAATCAAACACTACTGAGTTTGGACATATTCTAAGTGAGTTTGAAAGAATTGCATTAGCTAATCCAACTGTTGAATTTAAGTTATATCATAACGAGAGCCAACTATTCAGTTTGCCAAGAACAAACGAGCGTCAACGAATTGTTGCTATTTTCGGCAAGAAAATTAACCAGAATCTGGTAGCTATTGAAGCTGAAACAAGTATTATTAATGTTAAAGGATTTATTGGAAAACCCGAAAATGCAAGAAAAAAATCAGGCGAACAATTCTTCTTTATAAATAATCGTTTTATGCGAAATCCTTATCTGCATAAAGCCATAGTTAATGCCTACAAGAATATTCTTCAACCCGATTCGGTTCCTTCATACTTTTTATTTCTGGAAGCTGCTCCAGACAGTATTGATGTAAATATTCATCCAACAAAAACGGAGATAAAATTTGAAGACCAGCAAGCCGTATGGCAAATTATTCATGCTACTGTAAAGCAATCGCTTGGGAAAAACAATATAGTACCCTCCATTGATTTTGATATGGAACAAGGATTTGAAATACCTGTATTAACAAAGAATACAGAAATAAAAAAGCCTTTTGTTGAAATCAATCCTTTCTTTAATCCTTTTGATGAAAAACCTGGTCCCGCAAAAAACCAAAATAAATCTATAAGTTCACTGGAGAAAGAAAATACTGCCAACTGGGAAAAACTATATGATGGATTTGAGAATGAGAAAAATCTTACTGATGATTTATCATCCACCTCCCAAATAGAAAGCCAGCAAAAATTAAGAGAAAGTAATTTTAGTGGAAAATACTATCAGTTTAAAAACAAGTATATTCTTACTCCGGTAAAATCAGGATTAATGGTAATTGATCAGAAAAAGGCTCATGAAAGAATATTATTTGAAAAATTTATGTTTTCGCTTGAGTCAAATACTGGAATTTCGCAACGAACGTTATTTCCTAAAAGTATTGAGTTAGCTCCGAAAGAACATAGTATTTTAATGGAAATAATTGATCAAATAAAAATGCTTGGCTTCGATATTTCTGATTCAGGTAATTATTGCGTAACCGTTAATGGTCTTCCGGCAGATTCAAGCGATCAGGAGCCAGAACAGATAATCGATAAGTTTTTAAACGAATATCTAAATACCGAAATAGATATAAAAACAAGGGCAAAAGAAAAAATTGCACAAGCATTGGCAAAAGCAGCTGCCATAAGTAGCAGTCAGGCTTTAACAAATGAAGAAATGAGCGAATTGGTCGATATGCTTTTTGCATGCTCGATGCCCAACTTTTCGCCATTTGGGAAAAAAATTATTTCAATTTTGAAAACAGAAGAGATCGAAAAACGTTTTAGTTAAACATTAAATTATATATAATGAATTATTTTAGATCATCCGGCTTTGGAAGTATTCCACCAGTAGTTAAAAACTTGATTCTAATAAATGTGATCATGTTACTGGCGACATGGGTAGTAGGAAATGTTTATAATATTGAATTAAATAGCATATTAGGATTGTACTATTTTAAATCTGATCTTTTTGAACCCTATCAGATTGTTACACATATGTTTATGCATGGCGGATTAATGCACTTATTCTTTAATATGTTTGCCTTATACATGTTTGGAAGAGTGCTGGAAACAGTATGGGGAAGCAAGCGATTCTTTATTTATTTTATTGTTACAGGTTTAGGAGCTGCTGTTCTGCATTCGCTTGTTATTCATATTCAGATGCAAAGTATCTTAAACGATGCAACAGCCTATTTAAATACACCAACTCCTGAAACATTTGCAATTTTTATAAAGGAGCATTTTAACGAGTATTATTCGCAGATTTATAAAACGCTGCTCGATAATTGGTACTCAAATCCAGATGATACACAATATATAGCAATGTCACAACAATACATCGCCGATCTGATGAATTTTAAAATGAACATACCTACTGTTGGAGCATCGGGTGCGGTTTTTGGTGTATTATTAGCATTTGGAATGTTGTTTCCAAACACGGAGCTTATGTTATTGTTCCCTCCTATTCCAATAAAGGCAAAATGGTTTGTAATTTTTTACGGAGGATTAGAGCTGTGGTTAGGATTAACACAACCCGGAAGTAATATCGCCCATTTCGCTCACTTAGGTGGCATGCTATTTGGTTTTATATTAATTAAATACTGGAGCAAAAAAAGAAGTAGTTTTTTCTAAACAGGCCTCCTTTGTTGAATTAATTAGCCATTTAAAAGAAAAAATATGAGCATTGCAGATGAAATAAAACAATCGTTTAAAAGCGGAAGCACGCTTACAAAACTTATCTACATTAATTTGGCTGTCTTTTTGACAGTAAAATTAATTGCTGTTTTTTATTTTTTATTTACTATCGAGAGTAGTTTTTCTTTAGTAAGCTGGCTTGCTGTGCCAGCAGATATTACAAACCTATTGTATAAACCATGGACTGTATTTAGTTACATGTTCCTGCATCAGGATTTTTTACATATTTTGTTTAACATGCTATGGTTATTCTGGTTTGGTCAAATATTCTTACAATATTTCGACCAGAAGAAATTAGTAAGTGTTTACCTTTTAGGTGGTTTGGCAGGGGCGTTTATTTATATACTTACATTTAATATTTTCCCTGTATTTACTGATATATTACCTGTTTCATATGCACTTGGGGCATCTGCATCGGTTATTGCCATTGTAATAGCTGTTTCGGTTTATGCTCCAAATCATACAATCTATTTATTATTTCTCGGACCGGTTAAGTTAAAATATATAGCACTTGTAACTATAGTTATTGATATCATAAGCATAGCGTCTACTAATGCTGGCGGCCATTTGGCACATTTAGGTGGTGCAATGTTTGGATACATATATGTTATGCAGTTTAAAAAAGGCAGAAATATTTCACGACTTTTTGATCGCCTTATGGATTCTGTTTTCTCAATTTTTAAGCCAAAGCCAAAGATTAAAGTCACCTATAAGCGACCTGCAAATGATATTGAGTACAATAAAATGAAAATTCAACAGCAGGCCGAAATTGATAAGATACTAGATAAAATTGCCCTTTCAGGTTACGAAAGTCTTTCAAAGCAAGAAAAAGAGATATTATTTAAAGGTAGTAAATAATGCTTCGTTTTTATTGAAATCTGCTAACAGATAAAAATCTACACTCTTTTAATAGAAAAAGGAATTCCTCTTTGAATATTTTAAACAATAATCATAACTTAGATTAAATTTTAATACAAACTGATTGAAAAACCTGTTATATAAAATAATCAAATATTTGAATTTTGTTTTAGCAGCAGCCATTGTGCTGTCTTATATATCTGTTTATGCTGATCCTGAAGCATTTTGGATACTTGCGTTTTTTGGGTTAAGCTATCCTTTTATTCTTCTATTTAATATCCTTTTTATTTTGTTTTGGATTTATAGAAAAAACAGGCTTTTTCTTCTGTCACTTATAGCAATATTATTGGGATGGAATCATTTAAGATCATTTATTCAATTTCCCTTAAGAAAAATGAGTCCAGAAACCCAAAATTCTTTTACAGTTTTATCTTACAATGTTAGGTTATTCAATCTTTATAACTGGAATAAAGAAAACAATACACATGATAAGATTTTTGATTTTATAAACAAAAACGAAATTGATATTATCTGTTTTCAGGAGTTTTTAAGCCATACAGGAGATGGCCATCTCACAGAAAAAGAAATTCAAAAGAAACTTGAAAACAAATACAATGCTCATTTTGGTTATTCTTTTATAAATACCAAAAGCAATTATGGAATAGCTACTTTTAGTAAGTATCCAATTGTTAAAAAAGGATTAATAAAATTTAGCAACACCTCGAATATTAGTATTTATACCGATATTGTAATAAATAAAGATACTATACGTGTTTTTAATAATCACTTACAATCTATTCGATTTAATAAAAACAATTACTCGCTAATAAATAATTCCAAAGTTTTAAACGACGATACAAAAATAAAAGAGGTAAAAGATATTTTTGGACGGTTAAAAGAGGCTTTTATAAAACGGGCAACACAAGCAGAGATATTGTCAACATATATAAGTAGTTCACCATATCCAGTTATGGTTTGCGGTGATTTTAACGACACTCCTGTTTCTTATACATATAATACTATGAAAGGAAATTTAAAAGACTCGTTTATTGAATCAGGCAAAGGAATTGGAAATACCTATATAGGTAAGTTTCCTTCATTTAGAATAGATTTTGTTTTTTTTAGCGACAAATTAGAATGTAGAAAATTTGTTGTTCCAAAAATTAAGCATTCTGATCATTATCCGGTAATGGGCAGATATGCAATTTCTAATTAGATATTTACTAATGAAATGGCAACTGATTTAAATCTACATTGCCACCCGAAAAAATAATCCCTATTTTTTTATTTTTAAAAAAATCTTTATTCTCAATTACAATTGCCAATGGAACAGCCGCTGATGGCTCCACGATTATTTTCATTCTTTCCCAAATCAATCTCATTGCAAGAATAATTGTTTCTTCTTTGGTTCTGAAAATATCGTCTACATTATCTCTAATTGCCTGAAAAGTAATTGTACCAAGTGATGTAAGCAATCCATCGGCGATTGTATTTGGATTTTCCGAAGGTATAATTATTCCTTGTTTAAAAGATCTGTAAGCATCATCGGCATTCAAAGGCTCAGCACCGTAAACCTTTATATTGTGATTTATTGATTTTGTAGCAATCGCTGTACCGCTTAATAATCCACCCCCACCAACAGGTGCAATTACAGCGTCTAATTGTGGATAATCCTCAAGCAACTCAACCGCAGCAGTACCTTGTCCCGATATTACATTAAAATTATTATAAGGATGAATAAACGTAGCACCCGTTTTTTGCTGAACCAAATCGAGTGTTTTTTCGCGAGCTTCGAGAGTTGGTTCACAATATGTAATTTGCGCACCATACGATTGAACTGCTGCTTTTTTTATTGAAGGAGCATTTTCTGGCATAACAATATATGCAGGTATATCTCGCTTTCTGGCTGCCAAACTTAAAGCAGCAGCATGATTCCCTGATGAATGTGTTGTAACGCCCTTAGACGCTTCAATGTCAGATAATAGTTGAACAGCATTTGTAGCACCCCGATACTTAAATGCACCTACTTTTTGCAGATTCTCACATTTAAAATAGAACTCAACGTTTAGCAGGTCGTTAATTAACGAAGATTTTAATACAGGCGTTCGGTGAATAAATGGTTTTATACGCTCGTGAGCTTCTTTAATGATATTAAGAGAAGGGTAGATTGCTGTCATTTAGATATTTTTTTTCTAAAATTAACAAATCATTCAACAACTATTGAGGATTTTTGTGTTTTTTTAAACCCTTCGAATTTCTTTAATATCTCAGCATATAATGAATATTCACTTGTATTTAAAATGAAGGAATCGCTAAAGTTGCATGTATCCATAAACTCTTTTAGGTCCTGACCTTCTAATCCGGTTATATTTTTAACTATTTCGCGATTATACTTAGCTTCGATCTTAAGCTTTAATGGTTCCTCTTCTTTAAGAGCCATATATTTTCTTCGACTTTTCCCTTCGTGGCTTAATAAATCGTATAACAAGGAGATTGGTGAGCCTAGTGTAGGTTCATAAGGCTTTGGATTTTCAACTCTAGGTAGCTCTTTTAACACTAACTCATTAATAATATTTTCATCCTTTATCTTAAAATTGAGAACCTTATATTCAAAATCTTTATAGGTTCCAAAGTACGAAATCGACACCTCTGGAATTTCATAAGCTCTGCGGTTCAAATAAATTTCTATTAAACTATCTGAATGTACTAATGAAACATGGTACTCAATAAATTCGAAACCTATAGCAGAAATATTTAATATGTCATTTTCGCTAACCCACATTTTAAAATAGCCTAATGTATCACTTGCCATTCCTGTTTTTGAATTAACATTGATTATATGAGCCAGGGCAACAGGCCTTACTCCCTCAGTTATTATTTGTCCAGAAAACAAAAAACGTGAGGTTGTATTTTCCTGTCCAAAGCTTTGATTAAAATGGAAAGCAAAAACAATTGTGATACAGATTATTTTCAGGGTGCTATTTATCAATTTCTTTTTAGCTAATTTATGGGTAAATATATAACAGAGTTTCGAACTGTTTTAATTAGTTTAACATACTTTAACTTTCGATAGCATTTTTTAATTCTGTAATTTCATCAATCTTTCTGCCAATTTTACTTTAAGAACAATTAAATTATTTTTAGGTATCTTTGCCAATGTATTTAATGAAAAACTTCGTTAAAATAATCTACTATTATGCACTCAGAATTAAGAGATCTTATTGAAAAAGCTTGGGATAACAAAGAATTACTTGAGAAAAGAAATACAAGAAAAGCCATTGAGGAAGTAATAAATCTGCTTGATAAAGGACAAATCCGGGTAGCAGAACCAACTGAGCAAGGTTGGATTTTAAACGAGTGGATTAAGAAAGCAGTAATATTATATTTTCCAATACGCGAATCGAAAGTTACAAAGGTTGGCCCATTTGAATTTAATGATAAAATTGATTTAAAAACCGGATACGATGCTCTTGGTGTTCGTGTTGTACCACAAGCTATTGCCCGATATGGCTCCTACATTTCGAAAGGTGTAATTATGATGCCTTCCTTTATAAATATTGGTGCCTATATTGGATCAGGAACTATGGTCGATACATGGGCTACTGTAGGTTCTTGTGCACAAATTGGCAAGAATGTGCATTTAAGTGGAGGCGTAGGAATTGGTGGCGTACTAGAACCTGTTCAGGCTGCACCAGTAATTATTGAAGATAATTGTTTTATTGGTTCGCGCTGTATTATTGTTGAAGGAGTGCATATTGAGCAAGAAGCTGTTCTGGGAGCTAATGTTGTAATAACAAAAACTACTAAAATAATTGATGTTTCAGGACCTAAACCACTTGAATTTAGAGGACGAATACCTGCCAGATCAGTTGTTATTCCTGGAACTTATACTAAAAAATTTAATGCAGGAGACTACCAGGTTCCTTGTGCATTAATTATTGGTAAACGAAAAGAATCAACTAATCTTAAAACTTCGCTTAACGATGCTTTAAGAGATTATGATGTTGCATTTTAAAATATTTATTAACTTTAGTTAATTCATTTTTAAAAGAAAGAGAAAAAATTTATCTGCACCCAAAATGAGTTCTCCAAAAGATACAACCTCACTAAGAATTGCATATTATCTTGTTACAGACATACAGCATATTCCTCCAGTAATTAGATTAATCCCCTACTTGGGAGGGATAATTATTACTAAGAATAGAACTATTTATAATCATCTACTAAACAAATATGCAACTATTAGAATCCCTATTTTTTTTGCAAAAAATCCAAACCATGCCAGAAAAATTTTGATAAAAAATCGGATAAGATTGGTATTATATCCTGGTTACAATTCATTACTAATAGGAAAATCAGTCCAGATTTTTCATGGAGGCTTGTCAGATAAAAATTATGTTGAATCAATTTTAGTTACTTTATATAATTTGATTTTATTTCCTGGAGAAAAAACAAAAGATAAGGTAGAAAAGTCTGGTTATCTGAGATTTGTTCCAAACTGGGAGATTGTTGGTTACCCAAAGTTTGATCCACTTATAAATAACACTCTTACAATAAAACCAACCTTTAATAATGAAAGGAAGACCATTTTATATGCTCCTACATGGATTTTTAATCCAGAAAGATCACCAATAGTTAAATTCTCTGATTATGGGGAAAGCTCGGTTAACATTTGGTCAAAGCAAATCATAAAAGCGCTTTATAAGGATTATAATTTAATTATTAAATACCATAGTAATCTGGAAAGAAAAACGGCAGATATCTATGAACAAATTGATCTTTTAATAAAGGAATTGGGAGCTGAAATGAATGTAGTAACTAAAATAGATGATAATATATTGCCATACATGTACCAAGCTGATTTATTGATCTCAGATATATCTACTGCATGTTATGAATGGTTTCATTTCGATAAACCTATTATTTTTGCAAATCCTTCACCAGATCACTATTTACCATCTGATGATATAGGATCAAATACCTATGCCTGGCAGGCTGGAGATGTCATTAATAAAGAAGAAGATATTCTGCGGTTGGTTAAGGAAAATCTACAGAACGACAAATTTAAAGTAAAAAGAAATATATTATTTCAGTATACTATTTTTAAACCAAATGGAAATGCTACAAAACGGCAGGCTGATGCAATAATAAAATATTATAATCGCTTTTCTGATAGACCTTACTTTTTACTTGTTTTTCAAACCTGGTTATGGGGAAAAACAAGAAAAGCTATTATTAAAATCATAAATCTTTATTACCATTGGTTTAGAAAAGATAAAATTGGGAAATAACAAAACCATATAAATGAAGGCAATTTTAATTTCGGCAGGCAAGGGAGAACGATTGTATCCCTTAACAAAAAATACTCCAAAAAGTCTTTTAGAAGTTGGCAATGGATTAACATTGCTCGAAACCCAACTTCATAGCCTTTCTGAAAACAATATTAAAGATATAATAATAATTATTGGATATAAGGCTGAGCAGATTGAAGCTAAGATAAAAGATTACCATGGAAAACTAAATATTAAAACCATATTTAATCCATTTTTTGATATATCGAATAATTTGCTTTCTGTATGGATGGCCAGATATTGTATGAACGAAGATTTTATTTCAATAAATGGTGATGATATCTTTTCGCCAGTAGTGGTAGAAAATCTATTAAAAAGCAAACATGATATCACCATGGTAATCGATGAAAAAAACGAGTACGATGATGATGATATGAAAGTTATACATAAAGATGGCCAGATTCTGGAGGTTAGTAAAAAAATAGATTCCAAGAAAGCCAATGGAGAATCTATTGGCATGATTAAATTCTCAAACAAGGGACCTAAAATCTATACCAATATGCTAGAGGAAATGGTTAGAGACCCAGAAAACAGAAATGTATTTTATCTTAAAGCTATTCAGCAGATTATTGACAGAGGCTATAAAGTAAACTATTCGTTATGTAAAGAAACAGATTGGTCGGAATTAGATTTTCATCCAGATTTGAAATTAATTAGAACTTATTTAAAAAGAAATAATATACTTGAAAATCTAATTACTAAAAGTGATTCTTGATTATATAAATATATGCTTCCCCAGAAATAAATTCCTCGTCATTTAAGAAAAAATCTTTTATATGTTTGGTGCTCTAATATTCTTTATAAAACCATCAGGAAAAGTTTAATTTGTGCCCCTAATAATTTAAGATGTAATTTCAAATGATGTTGTAATTTGTTTTTTACTCAAATACTCTTTTAAGATAAAAAGGGAACATTTATAACATAATAAAAGATCATTATTATTTAAATTTGAAGCAAAATTGAAAATTGAAATCAAAAAGCAAAGAACAAAAAACCTATAATAATAGAAAGGATTGGATTTTGGAAATTTACTATTACGGCAATAAGGTTTACCAGTTATCTTATGCCTTACCAATATATCAGAAATTAGGAGGAGTTTTTGTTGTTAACAGTTTTAAGAAATACTTAGACTTTAAAAAAATCTTTAAAAATAAAAATAATAAATCCTCGTTTTTTAATCATTTTAAAATTTCTACATTTTTAAATACTCCTCCTATTAAAATCATAAAAGAAGAAAAACACTGTAAATTAAGCGGGACAATAGTTTATTGTTGCAACAGACTTGATCAGAAAAATGCCTACAAGGGAAAAACAATTTATTTAGAACATGGTATAAGTGATAAGCCTGTAGGTATAGACAATGACCCCATAGCCATTGAAAGGTTAAAAAGATATGATTTAATATTGTTGTCTTCTCCGAAAAATAGAATTAAATACATGGAATCTTCAAATGAAATTTCCGAGACAAAATTTAGGGAAATTGGTTTTTTTAAATTTGATCAGTATCAGAAGTTATATGAATTAAGAGAACGAGAGCTTAAGAGGTTGAAAATTAAGGATACTTCAAGAAAGAATATTCTTTATGCTCCAACATGGAAATTTGGAGATGGCACCTTTGAGAAATATGGAAAAAAATTTGCTAAAGAAATTTCAAAGGATTTCAATCTAATTATTCGTCTACATTCTAATGAGATGAAGCTTGCTAAGAATTTCAAGAAATGGCTTAAAAACAATTCTATTAAAAATGTCTATCTTTCAAATTCTAAAGATGTTATAAATGCAGATACATTAAATGATTTTGTCATATCCGATCTAATGATAGGAGATATGTCATCGGTAGTGTATGAATTTTTAGTTACAAAAAAACCTATAATAATTGCCAAGCATGATTATCAAAGAATTATTAAAATGCCCGACAATATGAATATCATGAAAAACGCGAGTATTTTTGATGAAGAGAAGAATGACATTGTTGATTTAATTAAAAAAAACCTATCAAAACCTTCATATGATGTAGAAAAAATGTTTGAAAGTTGTTTCTATAATTCTATTGATAACTCTATTGAGAATATCGTTAACATTTTGGATAAAGAATTAAAACAGGATCAAACGGTTTAATTATATTCCGGCAATAATTTTTCTGGATTCAATCCTGTCTTCGATCTATTTAATAGCAAAACTCGTAAACCCTTTTTCTCAACTTTATAAAAATAAAAACCTAATTAAATAATAGCTTATTTATAAGCCTCATCAATAATTGTTTTTTCATCTGTACTACAACTCCATTCTTTTACAGGCACAGACCAATCTCCATATTTTTTTGTTAAATAGCCTTTATAATCGTAGGGGATCATAAGCTCCCTTCCATAATACTCAACAGTCTCGTACGATGAATAATATTTTTTATCCACACGTAAGATTTTCCTCATTGCTTGCCAATAGGTGTGTTTTTCGTCATTCGCCTTTACAAAAATATCTGCTACAATCATATGTTTATATGTAAATGAAAAGAACTCCTTCATTAAAGACGGAAAAATTTTCTTGACTTTAAATATTCGATATTGTCCAGATTTTAAAGGGCCAATATCCATATGCATTGTTTTTTTTCTTATTCTATATCCTTTTAGCCAAAGCTTATGGGATTTATTTGCAAATTTTTGAGCATCTTTTTCCATTATTGATAAATCTATATCATAATCCCAGGCGAGGAGTTGTTTATCTCTAACGATTCCAAGTAATGTGCCTCCCTCTAAATGATAATCAATCTTTTCTTTATTGAAAAAATCAATAAGTATAAATAATGTTTTATGAGCCCGTTTTAAATTTCTGTTTGTAAGATTTGGTTTGTTTTCCAAAAATGATAATACACGATTAGTTTTTTTCATAAGCATCTCCAACTACTGTTTTTTCATCAGCGCCACAACTCCAGTTTTTAATTGGAGTTGACCAGTCTCCGTATTTTTCAGTAAGATATGCTTTATAGTTAAAAGGAACCCTAAGGTTTCGGCCTAAGTATTCAACTGTTTCGTAAGATGAATAATACTTGCAATCTACTCTCATAATTTTTTCCATTGCCTGCCAATAGGTGTATTTATCATCGGAGGCTTTAACAAAAATATCGGCAACCACCATATGCTTATGAGCAACAGCAAAAACTATTTTTAATATTGAAGGAAGAAATCGTTTAACCTTAAAGATTCGGTAATCACCTGATTTAAAAGCACCAATATCTTTAAGCATTCTGCGCTGGGTAACCCTATAACCTTTTTTATTTATTTTTCTGATATTCAGCGCGAATTTATCTGCATCTTTTGCCGGTATTGAAAGATCGATATCGTGATCCCAGGGTAATAATTCTTTATCGCGAACAAGACCTAATAAAGTACCTCCTTCGAGCCAATAATCAATTCCCTCTGATTCAAGAAAATCAACAACATCGAACAATACTTTTTGCGCTCTGATTAGATTTTTATCAGTTAGTCTTGGTTGTTTTGTGGATTTTGACATACCTATTAATTTGGTATTAATTTTAAGCCAACAATAATAATTATTATTTATGAGAAAAATCATATTCACTTAGCAATAAAATATTTAACATTTGTATTTTAAAAAAGTTTCGTCTGAATAAAATATTTATCTTTGTACACTTGTAATTAGGCATAATATAAACCGATATCTTTATTACGAATGATTAAGCTTTCTGCTGTAATTATTACCTACAACGAAGAAAAGAAGATTGAACGCTGCTTGCTCTCTTTAAAATCTATTGCGGATGAAATTGTTATTGTAGACTCTTTTTCAACAGACAGAACAGAAGAAATCTGCTTGAAACACGGGGTTATTTTTTCGAAACATCCTTTTGAAGGATATATTGAACAAAAGAACCATGCCTTAACATGTGCATCTTATGATTATATTCTTTCAATTGACGCCGACGAGGCTCTTTCCGAAGAGCTTAAACAATCTATACTAAAGGTAAAATCAAACTGGAAATACGATGGTTATTTTTTCAACCGATTTAATAATTACTGTGGACAATGGATTCATCATTCAAACTGGTATCCCGACCAGAAATTAAGATTGTTTGACCGTCGAAAAGGACAATGGGGAGGAACAAATCCACACGACAGGTTTGTTCAAAGCAAAGGAGCAACAAAAAAACACTTAAAAGGAGATTTATTACATTGGGTATTATCAACTTATGACGATCATATAGATAAAGCAAATAAGTTTTCGACCATTGCTGCTGAAGAGGCATTTAAGAAAGGCAAAAAAGCTAGCATTATTACAATTCTTTCGCATGCATTGTGGCGATTTATAAAATCCTATGTTGTTCGACTCGGTATTCTTGATGGCTATAATGGCTTTGTTATTAGTTCTTTTTCTTCATATACAGTTTTCCTTAAGTATATTAAGCTACGTCAAATGAATCTTCAAATGAAAGGTCGATTTGATAAACGCAATGGTAAAACAAATCCTACAATTGCCGCCTAAATTAACAATTAGCAAAATTTTAATAATCCATCTAAATAAAATAACATAATGAAAATTGTAATTCTTGCAGCAGGTATCGGTTCTCGATTAGGTAATCCTTTTCCAAAGCCACTTACTCCATTAAAAACAGGTAAAACTATTATGGAGCAGCAAATAAATAACTTATCTGCTTATTTTAATTTTGATGATATAAATATTGTAGTAGGTTTTAAGAAGGAACTTATTATGGAAAGCCTACCGAATGCAACATTCATTTACAACCAGTTTTTTGATCAAACAAATACATCCAAAAGTCTTTTAAAAACGTTAAAAAAATATCATAATGAATCAGTGTTATGGCTAAACGGGGATGTTGTTTTTGACAAGAAGATTTTCGAGCTGCTTATTCCATATATAAATAAGAATCAATCGTTTGTTTCGGTAAATAACTCAGAGGTAGGAGAAGAAGAAGTTAAGTATACACTAGATACAAAAGGGTTTATTAAAGAAATATCGAAAACTGTCAAAAATGGATTAGGCGAAGCTGTAGGTATTAATTTTATTTCGTCAAAAGATATTAATTTCTTCATTAAAAGACTCGAAGAGTGCGCCAATAATGATTACTTTGAAAAAGGACTTGAAATGGCCATTCAGCTAGATGGAATAAAAGTTAGTGCGATTGATATCTCGCGTTATTCATGTGTTGAAGTTGATTTTGCCGAAGACCTTGAAAAAGCAAATAAGTCCCTTTAATGAGAACTACTCTTTTCTGTAAAAACCCATATGCTTTTGGTATTCTAAAACCATTATATAATGAGTTAATTAGTCGTGGAATGCCTGTTTTGTGGTATGTTCCGAAAGAAATAGAACATTTATTCCCTTTTGCAGGAAACATAGTTAAAACAAATGATATTAGAAAAGTTGCCGAATTCGATAATGATGTAATAATTGTACCGGGAAACGAAGTACCTCATTATTTAAAAGGACTAAAAGTTCAAATTTTTCATGGTTTAGCTGGCGAAAAGAAAGGGCATTTTAGAATACGTCATTATTTTGATTTGTATCTTACACAGGGACCATATTTTACCGACCGTTTCAAACACCTCTCTCGCAAATTCAAAGACTTTGATGTAATTGAAACTGGCTGGCCAAAGCTTGATGATTTATTCAATAATAGAATAGATTTCGATTCAGAAAAACGTAGTTTATTGAACGAATATAAGGCAGAGAAAATTATTTTATACGCACCCACTTTCTCTCCTTCGTTAACTTCAGCTATTGAATTAAAAAATGAGATTACAAAAATAACAGCAAACAGAAATCTTGTATTAATCAAATTTCACGATTTAATGAATCCGGAAATAGTTGAAGAATATAAAGAGATTGAGAAGAATAACCCCAATATTAAGATTGTTAATGATAATAACATAACCAAGTATCTTATCCTTTCTGATCTACTTATAAGTGATACATCTTCTGTTGTTTATGAGTTTCTATTACTCGACAAACCCGTTATAACACTAAAATCAAGTTCAAAACATATTCGTTGGATGAATATTTCTGATGCAAGTCAACTTATTCCAGCAATAAACGGAACATTTACATTTGATGCGTATGCTGAAAACAGAAAGTGGATTATTAATAATTATCACCCTTATACAGATGGATTATCATCGCAAAGGATAATTGATACACTAACATCTTATTTGGAAACACACTCTGTACCTGAAAAAAGGGAAATCTCGTGGTTTAGAAAACGAAAGATGGTTGGCCTGTTTGGAAAAATAAAATAATCCTATTATGCAAGACGATATAATCAAGACATTAGAAGTGCTGAAAAATGGAGGAGTAATTCTTTATCCTACTGATACAATCTGGGGTTTAGGTTGTGATGCAACAAATGAAAAAGCAGTTTCGAAAATTTATGAAATTAAGAAACGTGCTGATCAAAAAAGCATGATTGTTTTGCTCGATAATGCAAACAAAATACCATCATACATAAAAGAAATACCTGACATTGCATGGGATCTAATTGATTTGACAGACAAACCACTTACTATTATTTATCCAGGAGCAAAAAACCTTGCACCGAATGTTATTTCAGAAAATGGAACTATTGGTATAAGGATTTCTAAAGATGTTTTTAATCAGAAACTTATTGAGCGGTTTAGAAAACCTATTGTTTCCACATCAGCTAATATAAGTGGAGAATCGGCTCCGCAAAATTTCGATGAAATAAGTGATGAGATAATACAGGCTGTTGATTATGTTGTAAAATGGAGACAAGATGATTATACAAAATCCAATCCTTCAAGCATAATAAAGATTGGAATAAAAGGAGAAATTGAAATTATAAGGAAATAAGGAAATTTGTACTGAATTTTCTTTTAATTACCCGCTCTTCATAAAAAAAACATGGCAAAGGTTCAATTACCTCTTCCATGTTTTTCTTTCAAAATTTAATCTTTTCTAATTCCCGTTTACAATCTTACCACTGCCGGTTATGTCTGCATCAATAAGAGGTTTACCCATATATACTATTTTGCCACTGCCTGTTATTACAGCTCTTAAATCTTCAACAATGCTTGCTTTTATTGATCCGGATCCAGTTATTGTCAGTTTCCCCTTTTCAAATTCGATAGATGTAGCATTTATATCACCTGAGCCTGTTATGGTAGCATTGAATGTTGCTGCTTTCTTATCGCTGCTGATTTTAATATCACCCGATCCCGAAATCATAGATTTAACATTTTTTGTTATCAGCCTATCTATCATTATCGATCCACTGCCAGTAATAGCCAACTCAATATCCGATGAATTAATAGGGGTTTTATTTGTTACAGTTCCACTGCCTGTAAGCGTTATTTCTTCAATGTTTTTTGTTGTGACATAAACATTAATTTTGCCATTACCCCTGTAATTATACCATCTTTCAAACTCAATAACCAACCTGTCTCCTCTAACTTCTGTAATTATCTTCTCGAGTATATCATCATCGGCTTCAATAATAACTTCGTTTTTATCGCCTTGAGATAAATAAAGGTTACCAGAAATAGCAAAAACGACAGAAGAGAACTCATTTACCTTTCTGTTTTCTTTTTTTGTATCCTGAAATCCCGCCAGACTTGTTTGGATTCCAATGGTTGAAATAATCATTATGCTTATTAGCAAAACTTTAGACATTCTTGTTTTCATAATTTTAATTTTTCTTTATTAGTAATTTTATTAAAAGACGTGGCAAAATTGCAAATGCTGCAATAATTTTCATTATTTTTGATCAATAATTTAATTCTATTAACATCTGCTAAAAAATATGTTTCCTTTTCCAAAAACATACGTACCAAGGTGGATCGTTTTTCTAATCGATCTTGGGATATGCACTGTATCAATAACATTAGCATTCCTACTAAGATTCAATTTCGCAATTCCTGAAAACTATGTAGACTCTTTGTCTTTTATTTTACCATTGGTTTTATTTATTAGATCTTTAACATTTCTTATTTTCAGATCCTATGCAGGTATAATTAGATATTCAGGAGCCAGAGATACCGAACGAATTTTTTATGTAACTATTACTGGAAGCTTTACTTTTATAGTAATAAATTTGGTTCATTATTATCTTATTAATGCAACCTTTATTATTCCCTTTTCTGTTATTGCCATTGATTTTTTAGCTTCAGTCTTTTTTCTTGCTTCATTTAGACTAATAACAAAAATTCTTTACCATGAATTAAATAATCCTTCAAAAGAGAAAACAGATGTTATAATATATGGAGCCGGACAGTTTGGGATAATAACAAAAAGAACACTTGACAGGGATGCAGAAAGCAAACATAAGGTTCTTGCTTTTCTTGATGACACTCCATCCAATATTGGGAAGACCCTTGAAGGGGTTACTATTTATCATCCACAGTCGTTAGATATGCTGCTTGAGAAAAATGAAGTAGAAAAGCTAATCATTGCAAGTGAAATAATTACCACAACAGAGAAGCAGGAAGTAATTGAGAAATGCCTCCAGGCCAATATTAAAGTTCTTTCTGTTCCAGATATAAATACATGGATAAATGGAGAGCTTAGTTTTAATCAAATAAAAGAAATCAAAATTGAAGACTTGTTAGAGCGTCCTCCAATTGTGCTTGATATAAATAATATTCGAAAAACACTACTCAACAAATGCATTCTTGTTACTGGTGCAGCAGGTTCAATTGGAAGTGAAATTGTAAGGCAGTTAATTTCTTTTAATCCAAAAAAAATCATTTTATTTGACCAGGCCGAATCTCCTCTTTATGATATGGAGCTTGACTTACAAGAAAAACATAATTTTTACAATTTTGAGATAGTAATTGGCAACATAGCTGATGATTATCGCGTAAAGCGTCTCTTTGAAGCTTACAAACCATCTATTGTTTTCCATGCTGCAGCTTATAAGCATGTTCCTATGATGGAAAACAATCCAACTGAAGCTTTGAGAACAAATGTTATGGGGACAAAAATCATTGCAGATATTTCGAATGAATACAATGTCGAGCGATTTGTAATGGTTTCTACCGATAAGGCTGTGAATCCTACCAATGTAATGGGAGCATCGAAACGAATTGCAGAGATCTATATTCAGGCTTTTAACCAGATTAGCAAAACCAATTTTATTACAACCCGATTTGGAAATGTATTAGGATCAAATGGATCAGCTATCCTTCGCTTTAAAAAGCAGATCGAAAAAGGAGGCCCCGTTACTGTAACACATCCCGATGTTACTCGTTATTTTATGACTATCCCTGAAGCATGTCAGCTTGTTCTTGAAGCCGGAGCTATGAGCAAAGGAGGAGAAGTTTTTATCTTCGACATGGGCAAATCGGTAAAAATTATCGACTTGGCAAAGAAAATGATTAAGCTATCAGGACTGCTAATTGGAAAAGATATTCAGATTAAATTTACCGGACTGCGACCAGGTGAAAAATTGTACGAGGAGTTGCTCTGCGATACAGAAAATACATTACCTACCTACCATTCGAAAATTATGATTGCAAAAGTACCTGATTATAACTTCGAATCGATAAAAGAAAAAATTCAAGATCTAATTAAGATTCAGAAGAAACACAATAATTTCGACATTGTAAAAAAGATGAAAGAGATTGTTCCTGAGTTTAAGAGCCAAAATTCAGTTTATGAAGAACTCGATATCGAATTTCAAAATCAAATTGATGCAAAACAAATTTAGCTTCTACAACAAAATCCCGGTTCAAATTCGCTTTAATGATTTCGATTTTTTAGCACACGTAAACAATTCGGTTTATCAGAATTATTATGATCTTGCCCGAACAAAATACA
Organism: Bacteroidetes bacterium GWF2_33_16; assembly: GCA_001768565.1. Lineage (GTDB taxonomy): Bacteria > Bacteroidota > Bacteroidia > Bacteroidales > UBA12077 > UBA12077. Next base: position 37,887 of record MEOE01000026.1, read on the forward strand.
TTGATGAGGTTTTTAAAGAGAAAATGGAGTGGAATACAAGGGGTTTAGTTCTGGTCAAAGTCTCCATTGAGTTTCTTCGTCCTATTTTAATGGATGATAATGTAGACGTTTATACCAAGATTTATAAACTGGGAAATAAAAGCCTGGGAATGTATCAACAAATAAAAAGCACCTTAACGAGTGAATTAAAATCTACCTGTGATTCGGTAATGGTAGCCTATTGTGGTGATGTAAACACTCCTTGCCCTGTTCCAGAGGACTGGCGTCAAAAAATAATAAGGTTCGAGAAAGATATTAAATTCTAGGTTATTCGTCCAAGTCCATTATCCCATCAGCAAGTTCAATAACGATGTATTTTTCATCATCATCAACTTCTATAATAAGATCGTCATGAGCGGGAATAAGTATTTCTTTATCAGTAGTCTTGACTTGTAACAATGGATTTCCTGAAATATCAATGTAATCGACAACCGTTCCGATAACAGTAAGATTTTGGTCTTTTAATATATATCCCGTTACATCAATAAAGTCATTTGATTCTTGTTCGAGAAGTTTTTTATACTCAGCAGGCAAATAGAATGCAGCACCCAGATAATCTTGGGCCTTTTGCTCACTAGTAATTTCTTCGAATTTAATAATTGCAGTATTTGCAGATTTCTCTTTATATGATTCAATAAAAAAAGGAACCAGTTTTCCATCGACTTCGATAAAAACTGATTCCATTTTATTCATTTTTGCATGAACATCATCATTAAACCTGACAATTATTTCGCCTTTAACACCAGTGGTTTTAGAAAGCGATCCCAGTAAATAATGATCGTCCTTTTTTAGCATGAAAATCTTGTTAAGCCTGAGCTTCTTCTGTATTTTCAGTTTCAGGAGTTTGTTCTTCAACAACTTCTTCCTGAGATTCACTAACAGCAGCTTTAGACTCTGCTGCAGCTTTTTCAGCTATTTTTTTAGCTACTTCTTCAGCTCTAGCTTCACGAACTTTAGTTTCAGCATCTAAGCGTTGTTTTGAATCTGATTCTTTTCCTTTTTTCAGACTGTCACGTTTAGCCTGGATTTTGCTTTCTTTCTCCTTCATCCAGATTTGAAATTTTGCTTCAGCTTGTTCCTCAGTTAAAGCACCTTTTTTTACTCCTTCGAGCAAGTGTTTTTTCATCATAACACCTTTGTACGACAGAATAGCTCTACATGTATCTGTAGGTTGAGCGCCTTTGTTTAACCAATCTAATGCACTATCAAAGTTTAGTTCGATAGTAGCAGGATTTGTGATAGGATTGTAAGTACCTATACTTTCAATAAATCTACCATCTCGTGGCGCCCTGCTATCTGCGATAACAATGTGATAATAAGGAGTTTTCTTACGTCCTCTTCTTGTTAATCGAATCTTTACAGGCATACTCTTTTGTTGTTTTAAATTTAACCTACTTTTAAAAATTGTGCGGCAAAGATACGACTTTATTTCTTTCAAAAAAGCTTTTTTGCTTTTTTATCCTGTCAATTTCAGCTTATTAGCTATAGTATTGAAACAATTGGAAAATTAGGTTGTTTAGAAGTTATTATATTTTTTGAATAGTTATTAACATCAAAAGCAAAATGACTTTGAATTGATTAATTTTAAAACCCGGAAAAACATTTTTTATTATTTATTATAAACTAAGATAACCAGCATTTTACAAATGATTCCATACTCTCACTTACATGTTCATACTCAATATTCAATTCTTGATGGAGCATCAGACGTTCCAACGCTTATTAAAAAAGCCAAAGAAGATGGAATGCCGGCGGTTTGTATTACCGACCACGGTAATATGTTTGGGGTAAAACATTTTTATAATGAGGCTCGAAAACAAAATATCAAACCTATTATAGGCTGCGAAATATATATTGCCAGCGGAAGTCGTTTTGAGAAAACCGGCAAGGAAGACCGCAGTGGGAATCATCTTATATTATTAGCAAAAAACAAGACTGGCTACGAAAACCTTTCAAAGATAGTTTCATATGCTTGGATCGAGGGTTTTTATTACACTCCCCGAATTGATTGGGATCTATTAAGAAAATATCATGAGGGAATAATCGCCTCATCAGCTTGCCTTGGAGGTGAAGTGCCCCAAGAGATTATGGAAAAAGGAGAAGCAGCAGGAGAAGCGAAAGCTCTAGAATACAAAAAATTGTTTGGAGACGATTTTTACCTTGAACTACAACGACATAAATCGGGTGATCCAAAAAAAGACGAGGATGTTTATAAAAATCAGGTTAAAGTAAATGAAGTTCTGATTCGTATTGGAAAAAAACACGATATAAAGATAATTGCCACCAACGATGTTCATTTTATTAATGCAGAAGATGCTGAAGCTCACGACCGTTTAATCTGTTTAAATACAGGTAGAGATTTAGACGATCCAACTCGAATGAGCTACACGAAACAAGAGTATTTTAAAACTCAAGTAGAAATGAATGCCCTGTTTGCTGATATTCCTGAAGCACTTGAAAACACAAATGAAATAGTTGCCAAGATTGAAGAGTATGAATTGGAAAGAAATCCAATTATGCCAGAGTTCGAATTGCCAGAAGGCTTTAGTAACGAAGACGAATACCTACGACACATAACCTACAAAGGAGCTGAAAAACGCTACCCTGAAATAACAGATGAAATTCGTGAAAGAATTGATTTTGAGTTATCTGTAATACAAAATATGGGTTTCCCAGGTTATTTTCTAATTGTTCAGGATTTTTTAAATGCTGCACGCTCCATGGGTGTATCTGTTGGGCCTGGGCGAGGTTCTGCAGCAGGATCTGTAGTAGCATATTGTAATCGTATTACTGATATTGATCCATTAAAATATAATTTGCTTTTTGAGAGATTTCTTAACCCCGATCGTATATCAATGCCAGATATTGATATCGATTTCGATGAAGACGGCAGGGATAAGGTTATTGACTGGGTAGTGAAAAAATATGGTGAAAAACGTGTTGCTCAAATCATCACCTTTGGTACAATGGCAGCCAAAATGGCTATTCGTGATGTAGCCAGGGTTGAAAAACTTCCTTTAAGTGAATCAGATAGATTAGCTAAGCTTGTACCTGAAAGACCAGGAATAACTCTAAAAAAAGCTTATGAGGAAGTACCTGAACTTAAAAAAGCAAAAGATTCAGACAATAGTTTAATAGTAAGGACACTTAAATTTGCGGAAACACTCGAAGGGTCAGTAAGACACACGGGTTTGCATGCTTGTGGAATTATCATCAGCCGAAATGATCTTATAGAGCATATTCCGGTTTGTACATCAAAAGACTCTAATCTATTAGTTACACAATTTGATGGAGGGCATGTTGAGTCAGTAGGTATGTTAAAAATGGACTTTCTTGGGTTAAAGACACTATCCATTATAAAAGATGCTATTGAAACTATAAAGGAATCAAAAGGTGTTGATATCGACATTGATAATCTTCCTTTAGACGACGAAAAAACCTTCGATTTATATAGTCATGGCGAAACTACCGGACTATTTCAGTTTGAGTCGGCAGGGATGAAAAAATACCTGAAAACCTTACGTCCAAACAGATTCGAAGACCTTATTGCAATGAATGCATTGTATCGCCCGGGTCCGATTGAATATATCCCATCATTTGTAAATCGAAAACACGGTAAAGATCCTATCAATTATGATTTGCCAGAAATGGAAGAAATCCTAAAAGATACTTATGGTATTACTGTTTATCAGGAACAGGTGATGTTATTATCGCAGAAATTAGCCGGATTTTCGAAGGGAGAAGCCGATTCTCTCAGGAAGGCCATGGGTAAAAAGAAACGCGACCTGATGGACAAGCTTAAAGCAAAGTTCCTGGAAGGCTGTAAAAACAATGGATTTGATCTTAAAATAGTAAATAAAATATGGAACGACTGGGAGTCATTTGCCGAATATGCATTTAATAAATCTCACTCTACATGCTATGCATATGTCTCATATCAAACAGCATATTTAAAAGCGCATTTCCCTGCCGAATATATGGCTGCTGTGCTCAGCAGGAACTTTACAGATATAAAAAAAATTACCATATTTATGGACGAATGCCGAAGAATGGGTATTTCGGTATTAGGTCCAGATGTTAACGAAAGTAAACTCAAATTTACAGTTAATCAAAAAGGAGATATTCGGTTTGGTTTAGGAGCCATTAAAGGAGTTGGAGAGAATGCTGTCTTGAAAATTGTTGAAGAACGAAAAGAAAACGGTAATTACAAAAATATTTATGATTTTATTGAACGCATTAGCCTTAGCCAGGTAAATAAAAAAACTATTGAAGGCCTTGCCACTGCTGGAGCATTTGACAATCTTGATACCATTGCCAGAGGACAGTATTTTACATTGGATAATAAAGAAACATCCTTTATTGAGAATTTAATTAGATACGGAAACACATTCCAATCGGACAAGAATACTCAACAAATATCGTTGTTTGGAGGCAAAGATACAATCGAGATTTCGAAACCACCAGTCCCTTCAGTAAATGAATGGCAAAAGCTGGAAACATTAAACCGGGAAAAAGAAATTATTGGTGTTTATTTATCGGCTCATCCCCTAGATGACTTTAAGCTTGAAATTGATAATTTCAGTAATGCCAGCTTATCAGAACTTAATGAATTAGGCAGATTAAGAGGCAAAGAGCTTTCTGTTGCCGGAATTGTAACAGAAATAAAACATGGAACCTCAAAAAATGGAAACCCATATGGTTTCTTAACTATTCAGGATTATACCGACTCATTTCGTTTTGCATTATTTGGAAAAGATTATCAGGATTTAAGAAAGTACTGTTACATGGATTATCCTTTGCTCATTAAAGGAAATATACAACCAAAACTATACAAAGAAGATGAACTTGAGTTTAAAATTAAATCAATGATGTTGTTAGGCGAAGTTCGTAATAACCTTGTAAAATCTATTTGTATTACCATGCCATTACAAATTATTAAACCGGAACTTATTACTGAAATTAAAGAAGTAGCATTAAAGAATAAAGGAAAAGCCCAACTTAAGTTCAAAGTAGTTGATTCAGAAGAAAATATAAGTATCAATTTATTTTCAAGAACAGAAAGAATCGACATTTCAAATGAGCTAATTGCTTTTTTAAATAAAAAATCAGATATTCATTTTTCCATAAATTAAACAATTTATGGCTAACTTTGTATTTATAAAACAGAAACTGAAACATTAATAGTAAACATAAAAACAAGAAAATCATGACAATAGAAGTTAACGATTCGAATTTCGAACAAGTAGTATTAAAATCGGATAAACCGGTATTAGTAGATTTTTGGGCAGAATGGTGCGGGCCATGCCGAATGATCGGACCTCTAGTTGAAGAACTATCTGATGATTATAATGGAAGAGCCGTTTTTGTTAAGGTTGATGTTGATAGTAGTCCTGGTGTTGCATCTAAATTTGGTATACGCAACATACCCACAATTTTATTTTTTAAAAACGGAGAAGTAGCTGACAAACAAGTTGGTGCAGTTCCTAAAAGTAATCTCGAAGCTAAATTAACTCCCCTATTATAAACTATTTTTTAATTTGAAATTTAGAGCATGAAACATCAGTTTCGTGCTCTTTTTATTTTTCTTTTTTTATAAGGTCGTAATAATTTACTACCTTAATAGGCTAATATCTAAAAAAGTTATATGGAGTATACCAACCTAAAAATAAAAGATTGGGCAGTTGAAGACAGACCAAGAGAAAAACTCCTGAAGAAAGGAATATTATCGCTGTCAGATGCTGAGTTAATTGCATTGCTAATTGGTTCAGGAACACGCAACGAATCGGCCGTTGAGCTCGCGAAGAAAGTTCTGAAAAATGCCAATAATAATCTCAATGAACTTGGCAAACTCGAAATAAATGATTTAAAGAAAAATAAAGGAATTGGCGAAGCCAAAGCCATTACTATTATGGCAGCCCTTGAATTAGGACGACGACGAAAAATTTCGGATGTAATTGACAAACAAAAAATTACATCCAGTGCTGATGTTAATGAAGTTTTTCAACCTTTGCTTGGTGATTTACCTCACGAGGAATTTTGGATACTTTTATTAAACCGATCGAATAAAATTATCGACAAGTTTAAAATTAGTCAGGGTGGTATATCTGGAACTGTTATAGATGCCAGGTTAATACTAAAACTCGCAATTGAGAAACTTGCATCATCAATAGTTCTGTGTCACAATCACCCATCGGGGAATAAATTGCCAAGCGAAGCCGATGATTCGATTACCCAAAAACTTATTAATGGAGGGAAATTACTCGATATAAAAGTACTTGATCATATAATTATTGCCGACACACAATTTTATAGTTATGCTGATGAAGGTAAACTCTAAAAATAATTAAGAAAAATAGTCTATTTGAAATTTATTTAAATTTTGAAAATAACATACTTACATAATGATGAAATTAATTTTGTTCGATGGGATAATTGCATAAATACCTCGTTTAACGGAAATATTTTTGCTTACTCATGGTATTTAAATATTCTCTGCGATAACTGGTGTGGACTTATTATGGGCGATTACAAATATGTTATGCCATTGCTACATAACACATTTATGAAAAAAGAGATCATTACTACTCAGATTTTAGGTAATAAACTAGGAGTGTACACCAACGAGTTATTGACCGAAGAAATAGTGAATCAGTTTTTTGATGCCATACCATCGGATTATTCTTATGTAAAAACCTGCCTTAATAAATACAATAAAATCTCTACTTGTAATTTTGAAATCAAAAATCAGAAAATTTTTGAAATGGATTTAATGCAATCCTATTTTCTTATCTCTCAAAAATATTCAAATGATTTTCAAAAAGATATTCAAACAGCTAAATCGAATAAAATAACAGTTGTAAATGGATTGTCGCCTAATGATCTTATAAACTTGTCGTTAAAGAAAGGATCTAGTTCTAAACCAACACTTAATAAAAAAAGTATTTCCCAGCTTAGAATGATTATTGCATTTGCAGTACGATATAATCTGGGCGAAATTTACGGTGCATATACAGCTGAAAACAATTTATGTGCAGCAGCTTTTTTTATTAAATCAAAAAATAAGATATATTTATTGTTCAGTACTGAAGATAAAAACTGTGAGCTTTCAAGAGCCATGATGTTATTAATTGATCGTTTTATTGAAAACCATTGTGAAAAAAATTTAACTTTGAATTTAGATAATTTGGTTGCCAAAAACACTAAAATCTTTTTTCATGGTGTTGGAGCTACAGAATATAAATTAAAAACTGTTAAAAGAAATAATCTACCTTTGATGTATAAACTATTTCTAAAATAGAACATTATGCTACATATCCTTTCACAACAAAATTCATTGCTAAATCATTTTATTGCCGAATTGCGCGATGAAAATATTCAGAAAGACAGTATGCGATTCAGACGCAACATGGAACGCATTGGAGAGATTATGGCTTATGAAATAAGTAAAACTCTTAATTATGAATCAGAGGAAATTACAACTCCACTTGGTATTTCGAAGATGAACCTAGCTCAGCAACCAATTGTAAATGCAACCATTCTTAGGGCAGGCTTACCATATCATCAGGGAATACTAAATTATTTTGACAAAGCAGAAAATGCATTCATATCAGCACATCGAAAATATCATAAAGATGGATCATTTACTATTCAACTTGAACATATATCGAGCCCATCAATTGATGGTAAATTATTAATACTTTCCGACCCCATGCTTGCTTCAGGAGCATCGATGGAAATTGCCTACAAAGCCATTATTGAACGTGGCAAACCCAAACACACACATATTGTAACAATTATTGCCAGTAACCAGGGAATAAATTATGTAAAAAAACATCTCCCAATGAAAAATATTACTATTTGGGCTGGTGATGTGGATGATGAACTTACAGTTAAATCATATATTGTTCCGGGTCTAGGCGATGCGGGCGATCTTGCTTATGGAAGCAAAATGTAATATTTATTTGTAGATTTTTACAATAGACTCATCTTTGCAATCTAATAATAAATCCTGAATTGTTTTTTTAAACTCTGGATGAACAAATTTTAAAGCAATTTCGGCCAATGGAACCAATGTGAACTTGCGATTCTGTATTTGTGGATGAGGAATTATCAATTGGGGTAATTTAATTATTTCATCATTAAAAAATAATATATCAATATCAATGGTTCTTGATTCGTAATTCTCAGCAGTTTTTACTCTTCCTAAAAGATCTTCAATTTGTTTTATTTCTAGTAATATTTCTAATGGGTCAAGTTGTGTTTCAATTATCAATGTTTGATTTAGAAAGGAAGTACTGGCTTCAAATCCCCATGGAGCGCTCTCGTAAATTCGAGACTTCGTATTTATTTCCCCAATATTTTTTTGAATATATCCTTCTGCTTGATTAAGCATTAATAATCGATCCGTTAAATTACTTCCCAATAAAAGAAAAACCTTATTCATATAAAATAATTGAATTCTAAAATTAAATCAAGAAACAGGCATCCAAATTAGACATTATTTTTTAAATTAGCCTTTTGACTCAAAAATTTATGTTTAATTAAAAAATTATATAATATGAAAGGTTTTTTTAAGTACTTACTAGCATCAATATTAGGTGTAATTATCGCTATGTTTCTCTTCTTTTTTATTACTATTGGAATAATTGGAGCAGCAATATCAAAACAAGATCAAGTAGTAAAAATTGAAAAGAATACCATTTTGCATATTACTCTCGATCAGGAAATAACCGATCGAAGTAACAAGAATCCAATGGAAGCTTTCGACTTTACAAGTTTTAAACCCACAACTCAACTGGGATTAAACAGTATTCTTGAAAATATCAAAAAAGCTAAGGATGATGGAAATATTGCTGGTATTTATCTAGACTTGACTATTATTCCTGCCGGTATAGCTACCATTGAAGAAATACGCAACGCGCTCCTTGATTTTAAAACATCAGGAAAATTCATTATTAGCTATGCTGATATATATACTCAACCTTCTTATTACCTGGCAAGTGTGGCTGATAAGGTTTACTTAAATCCCGAAGGAATGGTATTGTTTGCTGGTTTGCGAGCAGAAATGTTATTTTTTAAAGAAGCATTGCAAAAACTTGGTATTGAAATGCAGATTATTCGTCACGGCAAGTTTAAAAGTGCTATGGAGCCATTTATGTATACGAAAATGAGCGACGAGAATCGTGAGCAAACAATGACATATCTTAATGCAATTTGGAATAAAATGCTTGTTGGTATATCCGAAACAAGGAATATTTCTGTTGATGACTTAAATAAAATTGCCAATAACTTATCAATAAAGAATGCTGAAACAGCCGTTGAATTTAAATTTATTGACGGATTAAAATACAAAGATGAATTATTGGATGAATTAAAGGAGAAAACAGAAAAGAAAAGTATAGACAAGATTAAAACTATTAATCTGAGTAAATATTCAAAGGTTCCCAAGCAAGGCCGCAAAGCACTAGAAAAAAATAAGATTGCTGTAATTTATGCAAGTGGAAATGTAATTATGGGCGAAGGAGCTGAAGGAACTATTGGATCAGATCGTATTTCAAAAGCAATTAGAAATGCTCGCATGGACACTTCTGTTAAAGCTATTGTTTTTAGAGTAAATTCAGGTGGAGGCGATCCATTGGCTTCTGAAGTAATATGGAGAGAAGTTAAACTGGCACAAGAAGTTAAACCCGTTATTGCATCTTTAGGTGATGTGGCGGCTTCGGGAGGCTATTATATTGTTTGCCCTGCACAAACCATTGTTGCCAGCCCTAACACTATTACCGGATCAATTGGTGTGTTTGGTGCATTGCCAAATGGTAAAGAGCTGATGAATAAAAAACTTGGAATATATACTGATGTTGCTAAAACCAATGAAAATGCTGACATGGGTTCTTTTTTCAGACCTCTGACAGCTCAAGAAAGAGAATTTATTCAGTTCGAGATAGAAGAGATTTATGGAACGTTTATTACTCATGTTGCCGAAGGCAGGAGTATGACCAAAGAAGAAGTAGATGAAATAGGGCAAGGTAGAGTATGGAGCGGAGCAAATGCTATTGAGATAGGTTTAATAGATGAGTTCGGTGGACTTGATAAAGCAATTGAACTTGCTGCTCTGGCTGCTAATCTGGAAGAATACAGAGTGATTGAATTGCCAAAACTAAAAGATCCTTTTGAGCAAATCTTGGAAGATTTAAAAGGCAATGTTAGAGTATCTATATTAAAAAATGAATTGGGTGACGAATATGTATATTACGAAACTCTTCAAAATATTAAATCGATGAAGGGCATTCAAGCTCGAATCCCATTTGAGATAGAAATTTATTAAATCGCTTTTCAAATTTTAAAACGGCCACACATGTTGGCCGTTTTTTTATTTTGAGTCTTTCAAATAGCATAAAAAAGTAGTACTTTAGGCTTTTTGTTTTAAACCAAAACCATTATAAATGGAGATATTAAGAAAAATTTTACTTCCTGTTTTATTCCCTATTAGTTTGATATATGGTTTGGTAGTATATATCCGAAACAGACTATACGATAATCATATTTTTCTTAAACCAGCCGAATTTAAAATCCCACTTATAACCATTGGTAATATAACTGTTGGAGGTACAGGAAAAACTCCACATACCGAGTTTTTAATTGATACTTTAAAAACCCAATTTAAGATTGCAACTTTGAGCCGGGGATACAAAAGAAAAAGCAAGGGATTTGTACTTGCATCGATCGAATCAACAACAGCAGAGATTGGTGATGAACCCAGGCAGATTAAACAAAAATTTCCAGAAATTATTGTAGCAGTTGACAGTAATCGTGCCCGAGGAATTAGCATGTTATTAGAAAAATATCCCGATTTGGATGTAATTTTACTCGACGATGCTTTTCAGCACCGGCATGTAAAAGCAAACATGTCTATCCTGCTAATCGATTACTCCAAACCACTTTACAAAGATTTTATTTTACCTTTTGGCAATTTACGTGAGCAATCATCTGAAATGAGAAGGGCAAATATTATTATCATCACAAAAACACCTAAATCTCTGAAACCAATAGACCGGCGTATTGTTTTTACAGATCTTAAAGCGTTTCCTTTTCAGGATGTTTATTTTACCACATTTGACTATGGCGATCTTGTTCCTGTTTTTATGAATGAGATAAAAAATAGATCAATTACAGAAAGTAAGGATTTCAGCGTCTTATTGGTAACCGGAATAGCCAATCCAAAACCTTTACAGGACTATTTGCAAAGCTTTTTGAGTGAACAGGTTAAATTGATTAAGTTTCCAGATCACCATCAATTTAATACATCTGATATTGAACAAATTAAAAATAAATTTGATGAGATAAATGCTTCTAAAAAGATTATTATTACTACCGAAAAAGATGCAATGCGTTTGCAAAATTTTAGTAATATTGCCGATAATTTAAAAGAAAGTTGGTACTATATACCCATAAAAGTTGTTTTTCAAAACAACGACACTGATGAATTCAATAAAAAAATAATCGATTATGTTAGAAAAAATAAAACACACAGTTTCCTTTATACAGGGAAAAATTAGTTATAAACCAGAGGTTGGGATAATTCTGGGAACTGGTTTGGGCGGCTTGGTAAAAGATATAAAAATTGATGTTTCGATAGAATATAAAGATATACCTGATTTTCCTGTATCAACAGTTGATGGACATCAGGGGCGGCTAATTTTTGGAACCCTTGGAGGAAAAAAGATTGTTGCAATGCAGGGACGTTTTCATTTTTACGAAGGTTACCCTATGGAGACTGTTACTTATCCGGTGCGTATAATGAAATACCTTGGAATAAAAACATTGTTATTATCAAACGCAAGCGGAGGTGTACATCCCGATTTCGAAATTGGCGATTTAATGATTATTAATGATCATATTAATTTAATTCCCAATCCATTAATTGGCAAACATAATCCTGAATTTGGAGCTCGTTTTCCTGATATGAGTGATGCTTATAGCCATGTTCTTATCGAAAAAGCCCAAGCTATAGCCAAAAAACACAATATTAAAACCCAGCTTGGCTGTTATGTTGCAACCACCGGACCAACTTTTGAAACCCCAAAAGAATATCAGTATTTCAGAATAATCGGTGGCGATACTGTTGGTATGTCAACTGTACCTGAAGTTATTGTTGCCCGCCAAATGGGAATTCCTTGTTTTGCTATTTCAATAATCACCGATCTAGGCGTACCAGGCAAAATTGTAAAAGTAACACACGAAGAAGTTCAAATAGTAGCAGCAAAAGCCGAAACAAAAATGACTCTCATAATGGAAGAACTTATTTCATCACTTTAATAGCAGAGGCCGGAATTACCCGGCTTTTTTATGGAAAAACCCAATAAATTTCAGCTTGGTAATGTATTGCTTCTTTCCTTTACACATTTTATGCACGATGTGTATGCAGCTTTTCTTGCTCCTGTTCTGCCATTATTAATTGAGAAGTTAAAAATAAATTATACGCTTGCCAGCCTTCTTACTGTATTTCAGCAAGTACCGTCGTTGCTAAATCCACTAATTGGAATCCTTGCCAGCAATATAAAAATTAGATATCTGGTAATTATTGCTCCTGCTGTTACTACTATATCAATGAGTTTTATTGGATTAGCTCCAAATTATGCAGTTCTGGCAATTTTGCTTTTTGTTATGGGATTAAGCAGTGCCTTATTTCATGTTCCTATGCCGGTTTTGGTCAAAAAATCATCAGGCGAAAGAATTGGTAAGGGAATCAGTTTCTTTATGCTCGGAGGAGAGGCTGCACGGACTCTCGGACCACTTATTATTATTGGAGCTGTATCGGTTTGGGGATTGGAGGGTACTTATAAACTAATTCCATTTGGGTTAATCGTTTCCGTTGTTCTTTATTTGCGATTAAAAAATTTAAAATTATCAGAAGAAATAAAGAGCGAAAATCCTTTAAGAGGAATAAAAAGTACATTTTTAAACCATATGAATTTTTTTATTCTTATAGGATTAATAATGCTCTTGCATGGGTTTATGAGAGCTTGTATGTCGACATTTCTTCCCACCTATTTGTCGGTTAAAGGAATGAGCCTTTGGTTTGGAGGAATCTCCCTTTCGGTATATGAGTTAGCAGGAGCTATTGGCATTTACCTTTCCGGCACATTCTCTGATAAAACTGGACGAATAAAAATGTTGGTTTCAATTGTTTGCCTTGCTCCTATTTTTATGATTCTTTTTCTTTTCTCAAATCAATTAATGATTTTCCCATCATTAGCATTGCTTGGACTATTTCTCTTATCAGTAACTCCGGTAATCCTCGCTATGGTTATGGATATTGACTCAAAACACTCCGTTTTTCTAAGTAGTATTTTTATGTTTCTCTCGTTTGTCTCAGCGTCATTTACAGCATTATTTGTTGGGATAATGAGTGATTGGGTTGGATTAATTAATACATACAAGATTTCTGCAGCAATTGCATTTCTGGCAATACCAGTTGTTTTTATATTAAAAAGAAGTTTTAATTCACCAAAACGAATATCCTGAGACACTAGCTCTCTCAATTAATAAGAGTTTCGCAAAGAAATAGCTAGAACCTTTCAGCAACTACAACCGGTTTTCGATACTTTTTCACATTCCCTTTCAGATCAAAAATCTCGAAATAAATTACATACACCCCTTTGGGCGTTTTCTGATTTTGATCCGTCAATCCATCCCACGAAATCGTATTATCTATTCCTAATAAGAGATTATTTGCAAGATACTTAATCAACCTCCCGCGTGAGTCGTAGATTTTAATATTTGCAGTATTTCCGGGATTATCAAATGTCAATTGAATATCTATTACATCCTCAAATCCATCATTATCAGGAGAAAATACTTCCGGATAAACTTTTATCTTGTCATCTGATTCAGTTATATCTTTAAACTGCGAATTTTTATATGCAGGAGTAGCAAAACCAACAAGTTCTGATGCGGAGTGCCAGTTCGATTTATCATCTGTAGGGCGATCCGGATTTATTCTTTCAAGTGAGACTCCATCAACAGTTGCCAATAAGGCAAAATGCATGTCCTTATCATAAGCCATATTATCAATAATATTCTCGTATTGATCGAGTAATATGGCTCTTCCCAAATCATCATTAAAAGACGGTAGACTGCTTATATTAACAAAACCGCGTTCGTTGGATGTGTAATAATTCTGCTGGAGAACCAATGAATTTTCTGTTAAAACCACATAGTCTCCAGGGAAAACCAGATATCCATTATCTGCAATAGTTTTTATTGATGTATAATCGCCTTTAATATCATCATATCCTGCTATTCGCAAGTTTTTAAGATCGATTGTTTTTTGCGACCGATTGTATAATTCTACAAAATCATAGCCTTCGCTACGTGGATTAAACAAAATCTCATTAATCACTATATCATTATACTCTGGATTTACAGGAATAGCAAAACGGGCAGAGTTATAAGTTCCTATTTCGTTGCCGGAACAATCAGTAATTTCTCCTAATATCTCAAGATTATATATATTTCCGGATATAAATGAATTCTCAAATACAAGTGCTACAGATAGATAATCGGGCCCAGATGGAATAATGCTTACTGGTTTTCCAATACCCTGATCAACAATGTAATTAGTTAGCTCCATTGCTGAAATACTATCAAGCGACTCATTAAAAAATAGCCTGATAGAATAATTATCAATTACAGTGATTCTTAGCAATTCTAGTGCTGTAAAATCAGGATTGCTTGCCATAACGGAATTTTGTTGTCCAGGAGTTCCTCCGTCTACGTTTACCGATGCTGTCCAGTTATTTTCGCCTCCACAAGGATTGTTGAGATCTATCTGCTCCAGAGACCAGCCTCCCTCAGCCTTAAATAAATTTTTATACCATTTATCGGTATAACTTATTGATGATATTACAATTCCATTTTTGCTTTTTAAAGTAATGCTTTGACCCGAATTTGTTAATGCAGGGAAACCAGAAATAATAAGAGCCTTTCCATATTCCTTTAAAAAAGAATAAGCTACATCACTACATAATATTAAATATTCGCCCGACCCAATAATACAGAAAGGGATAGTTCTCTGGGTTGTACCTGCAATTAATTTCCAATCTGAGAGACTTATATCAAATTCTGTATTATTATAAATTTCAATATATTCATAAACAGGAAGATTTATTGCCGGATCAGGATCGGCCATAATCTCATTTATTAACACATCATAAGGCTGTTCAAGATAATATGTAAAATCAATATGTGTTGACTGAATAACATTATTACATCCATCGGAAATATTTTCCATTGTTAACGTATGAACTGTATTCTCTAAAAACGAGTTTATAAAAAGTAAATCAACCTGTTTGCCATTTGGATTTAGTACTATTGAAAATGGATTTGCAATATTATTATTTACAAAATAATTGGTTTTTGTTTGAGCAGAAATTGAATCTAGTGGTTCGGTAAAAAATAGTCTTAACTGATTTGCGGATATAACTTCGACATATAATACCAGTGGAGCAACTGAATCTATGTTGTTTGAGAAAACAGAATTTTCAGTACCAGGCGTACCTCCATTTTCATTAACCGAGGCTGTCCAGTTAGTAATTCCTGAGCAGGTATTTAATGGATCAATACGTTCTATCGACCATCCACCATCTATTTTAGTATTGTCATTATACCATTGGGTTGTGAAACTAACCGACGAAATTACTGTACTATCGGCTCTCGACAAGGTTATTGTTGCTCCTGAATTGGTAATTGCAGGAAATGAAGTAACTCCAAGCACATTCCCATACGAATTTAAATCGGCTACTGCAGTTGTTGTGCATAAAATAACATAAGCAGCCGAATCAAGAATATATGTTGGGATTTCTCTTTCAGTGGTACCCATTTTTATTTTCCATCCGGAAATGTCTATTGGAAAAGGCGTGGTATTTAAAATCTCGACGTATTCGGAATTTGGCAGATTAACTTCAGGCGTTGGGTCGGCCATAATCTCATTTATTACAATATCATTTGCCTCAGGAACTAAATAGAGAAATAATAGCTCTGCAATTAACATTGAATCAAGATTTCGATCTGCCACACTCTGTAACGCTAAACTATAATATGTTTTGTTGATAAAATCAGTAGCAAATTGCAGCACAAGCTTTGTTGAATCTCCTGCAAAAACAACTGCAGACTGAGGATTACCTGATCCATTATCCAAATAATAGTTTAAGGTATTTTCAGCGCTCTGGGTATCGGTAATTTTTGAGAAAGTTACCTGCAATTGATTTGATGAAATTATTTCTACACCAAGCGGCTTAATGTACTCGAAAGTAAATGCAACAGAAGTATCAACGATCTCATTTCCTTTTAAATCCAAGCAGTTTTGAATTGTTATATTATACTCCTGCTGATTAACAAATTTTTCATTATAAAAAAGAGTAACCGTTTTTAAATCAGCACTATTAAGCGATATTGAATCGGGGTTTCCAATACCACCATCAATACTATAATTTGTTTTATTACGTACAGAAACAGAGTCCATCTTTTCGCTGAAAACAACTTCCATTTTAGTTGAAGTTTTTGCATTAACAGCTGATATTCTTGGTTTTATTGTATCTAAAAT
Source organism: Bacteroidetes bacterium GWF2_33_16 (assembly GCA_001768565.1). GTDB lineage: Bacteria > Bacteroidota > Bacteroidia > Bacteroidales > UBA12077 > UBA12077. Next base: position 54,529 of record MEOE01000026.1, read on the forward strand.
TTCTTCTCCAAAATAAAAATCATCCAGCCACAATTTCATGTCCTGTGCTGATGAATACTTATAGTAAATCCCAAAATTATTTGCTGTGGTATATGTTATATCAATGCCCGAACCTATTGAAACTAAATCGTCAAAATCTCCATCTTTATTAAATCTTATATCCCAATTACCATCAATAAATCTAACTATTTCGATGGCAGGTGCAGAACTGATACCTACCTGAAGCTCCCAATTAATAGTTGTGGTTGAAATAATCGTAGCTATACCATTCGTTATTTTTAACAGTTTTAAAAGATCATCGGAGCCCGTAAAGTTAATCCCAATAGCATACCCATTAACTACTCCACCCGGGTACATCTGATTTGCACTAGCATCGGATGCTAAAAAAACGACCCAGTTGTTTGATGAAGATGGCGCATATCCATGCTTTACTCTAAATCTCCAACTTGCATTTTTTGTTGTTAGATCAAGGAAAGGAAGCACGCACGAAATTTGATCCGAACCAGCATCAGGATTGTCAAAAACATGTTTAAGCGAAAAACTGCCTCTTATTGGAGAAATACCTGATGCAGCCCAACGACCCGTATTGCTTTGAGTCCAGGAACTAATATCACCACTTTCGAAATCTTCGGTTAGCTGAGCAAAAGAAAAAATCGGGATAGTCAAAAAAACAAATAAAAGTCTTTTAATCATGAATATATTGATTAAATATTTATTTTTGAAAGATACAAAATGATATTGAGAAGATTGTTTAACCCTTAATTTTTAAAATTAATAAAAATGAAAATTGCTGTTGTTGGTGCCACCGGTTTAGTTGGCAATGTTATGTTGCAGGTTCTGTTAGAACGCAAATTCCCATTTACTGAAATTCTATTAGTTGCATCAGAAAAATCGATTGGCAAAAAGATTGATTTTAATGGTTCTCAACTCGAGATTATTGGAATGAAACAAGCCATATCATTAAAACCCGATATCGCAATTTTTTCAGCAGGCGGATCTACATCCTTGCAATGGGCTCCCGAGTTTGCAAAAGCAGGAACCACTGTAATTGATAATTCCTCGGCATGGAGAATGTATGAAAATATAAAACTTGTTGTACCAGAAGTAAATGCACATGTTTTAACAAAAACAGATAAAATAATTGCTAATCCAAACTGCTCTACTATTCAGCTAGTAGTTGCTTTATCTCCCTTACATAAAAAATACAAAATAAAAAGGTTGGTGGTTTCAACTTACCAATCAGTAACAGGGACTGGAGTAAAAGCCGTTGAACAACTCGAAAACGAACGCAAGGGAATCGCCGGCGAAATGGCATATCCGCATCCGATTGATTTAAACTGTTTCCCTCATGGTGGTTCATTCGAAGAAAACGGATATACTTCAGAAGAAACCAAACTGGTTAACGAAACCCGCAAAATTATTGGCGATCAAAGCATTCAGGTTACAGCTACTGTTGTCCGAATACCAGTAAAAGGAGGACACTCCGAAGCCATAAATATTGAGTTCGAGAATGATTTCGATTTGGAAGAAGTTAAAAAACTACTAGCCTCCTCACCCGGAATTACACTACAGGATGACCCTTCAAAGAATCTTTATCCAATGCCCAAGTATTCCGAAGGAAAAGACGATGTATTTGTTGGCCGTATCCGACGCGACTTTTCGCAACCAAAGAGTCTGAATATATGGATTGTTTCTGATAATCTGCGTAAAGGAGCAGCAACCAATGCTGTTCAGATTGCTGAATACCTGGTTAAGAATAAGTTGGTTTAACTATCGCGAAGACTTTGACTTACCATACCACTTCTTAGAACTACTATTTCCGGAAGGTTTAGGTCTTGAATGACCTGAGTTTCTGCTTCGTTGTTGTTGTTTTGGAGCTTTAACAGGATTATGATCTAATAATGGGAACGGATGATTATCAATAACCTCTATTTTCTTTGAAATTAGCTTTTCGATATCCCGTAAATATGCTTTTTCTTCTGCGTCGCAAAATGAGAGTGCTGTTCCTTTTGCTCCTGCCCTGCCTGTACGGCCAATACGATGAACATAGGTTTCCGAGATATTTGGTATATCATAATTAATCACATATTCCAATTCATCGATATCAATTCCTCGTGCGGCAATATCTGTAGCTACCAATACACGTGTCGTTTGATCTTTGAAGTTTGCCAGAGCTCGCTGTCTGGCATTCTGTGCTTTGTTGCCATGAATAGCTTCAGCTTTTATATTGTGTTTTATTAGAATTTTGGCAACCTTATCTGCACTGTGCTTTGTACGAATAAATACTAATGCTGTTTTAATATCTTTGTCCTTTAAAACATCTATCAATAAAGCATTTTTATTGCCTTTATCAACAAAATATACATATTGCTTAATAATATCTACTGTTGACGAAACGGGTGTTACCGAAACCTTTTTGGGATTATATAAAATCGTACTTGCCAATTTTACAATTTCGGGCGGCATTGTTGCTGAAAAGAAAAGTGATTGTCTTTTTTTCGGAAGTACTGTTAGTAATTTTCTAACATCATGAATAAAACCCATATCCAGCATACGATCTGCTTCATCCAAAACGAAAATTTCCACATTACTCAAACTCAAATGTCGTTGGTTTAAAAGATCTAAAAGGCGTCCGGGTGTTGCAATTAAAATATCCACTCCGCCTCGCAACGATGATGTTTGAGGATTTTGATTTACTCCTCCAAAGATAACTGTATGTTTTAAACCTGTATGTCGGCCATAAGATTGAAAGCTTTCTCCAATCTGAATGGCCAGTTCTCTCGTTGGAGTTACGATTAAACTCCTAATTTTTCGTGTCTTAATATAGGTTTTATTTTCGCTCAATAATTGGAGAATAGGAATAGCAAATGCAGCAGTTTTTCCCGTTCCTGTTTGTGCACATCCAAGTAAATCGGTGCCTTGTAATATTATAGGAATAGATTGTGATTGTATCGGTGTTGGAATTTCATAGCCTTCTTCTTGTAGCGCTTTTAAAATAGGTTCTATAATGTTTAATGATTGAAATGGCATAATAATTTTTGTAATTAATTGTTAAATATATTTTTATTGTTTTGTTCAAATTGATGTATCTTTTGTTCTACTTACTGCATATTCTTTGTAAAACTTTAACTCTTGATTTTTGCAGATCAGAAAACAAAAAACACTGTAAATTGTAGATTTAATTGTTTCACATTAGGTATAAACCCAGAGAAAACAAGTAAAATAGAGAATGGGACTAATAATTTTCTAATCCCCTTACTATTGATTTCCACTACTTTAATATAGAAACTTATCGTATGGATATCGGTTAATATGCAACTCACGTACTTTATCGTAAAGCATCTGCTTAAAACTATCGAGATTAACCTTGTGCTTAGCAGAAATAAAAATACAAGGGTCGTTGTTTTTTGCTATCCACATATTCTTAAGTTCATCAAGAGAATAGTTTTCCTGTGTACGTGGAGTAAGATCATCATCATCCTTTTTATCAAAGGTGTATGCATCAATTTTATTGAAAACAAGATAGGTAATAGCATCAGCAGTACCAATTTCTTTTAATGTATCATTAACTACCTGAATTTGATCTTCGAAATTTGGGTGCGAAATATCAACAACGTGTAATAAAATATCTGATTCACGAACCTCGTCAAGCGTTGATTTAAAAGACTCAACAAGGCTATGAGGTAATTTTCGAATAAATCCAACCGTATCGGATAACAAGAACGGCAGATTACCAATAACCACTTTACGAACAGTAGTATCTAGTGTTGCAAAAAGTTTGTCTTCAGCAAAAACATCCGATTTGCTAATCATATTCATAATCGTTGATTTACCAACATTTGTATATCCAACCAAAGCAACACGAATCATCTTACCACGATTTTTGCGCTGGGTGGCCATTTGCTTATCAATCTTCTTAAGATGCTCTTTTAATAGAGCAATCTTATCACGAACAATACGTCGGTCAGTTTCAATCTCGCGTTCACCTGGACCACGCATACCAATACCACCACGTTGTCGCTCAAGGTGAGTCCACATTCCAGCTAAACGAGGAAGTAAATATTCGTATTGAGCAAGCTCAACTTGTGTTTTGGCATGTGCCGTTTGAGCACGTTTTGCAAAAATATCGAGAATAAGATTCGTTCTATCTAAAATCTTACATTGCAAAACTTTTTCGATATTCCGAAGCTGAGTTGGTGATAAATCATCGTCGAAAATTACCATATCAACTTCGTTCTCCTTAACAAACAATTCTATTTCGGCAAGTTTCCCTTCCCCAATAAAAGTACGTGAATTTGGGAGACTCATTTTTTGAGTATACTGTTTCAACGGTATGGCGCCTGCAGTTTCTATTAAAAAGGATAACTCATCAAGATACTCGCTTACTTGTTGTTCGTTTTGTTGCTGATTAATAACCCCAACTAATACAGCCTTTTCGGGTTGAGGAGTGTTATCAATATTTTTGGGCATTCTGATTATCTACTGTTTTAAACTAAAAGTATGCAAAGGTAATAATTTTTAGCACTTTACATGAATGTGCATAAAAAAAGCCGGCTTATTGGCCGGCTTAAAGATCAATTTATTGATTAATTTAACTGGAAATTTATAACCACTCCATACATTGCTTTAACATACTTGCCTTGCTGAATTGCAGGCTCCCATTTAGGGGAATTTGCAATAACTCTTAAAACTTCCTGATCAACTACAGGATGTACTTTTCTTAAAATCTCTATATCGTACAATTTACCATCGGTACCAACAACAAACTTTACCTGCACTTTTCCAACCAACCCATTTTCGATAGCATCTTCAGGGAATTTTATATTTTCTAAAATATAATCCCTAAATGCCTTGTCGTTTTTACCCATAAACTTAGGATAAATTTCTACTTTATAATATATTGGATCGTCAACAGAATCGGGTGTTGGCTCAAATATGGGCACCTTATTATCCGGAAAATCTTCTGAAGAAAGAATTTCTGGCTCATCAATAATAATTGTTTTGTCCGGAACAATCATTGGCTCAATAACAAAAGCGGGTTTAACAATATTCTTCTTCTCTGGCTCTGTGCGAGTAATTGGTGGAGTAAACTCGATAGTTTCGTCACCCTCTTTTGGTTCAAAAATATACAGGTTGCCAAGTTTGGTTGACCACTCAAATGCTGCTAAAATGGCTGCAAGAACAAGAACAATTCCTATCTGAAAAAAAAGACTCCTCTTGTTTTCCAAATTTGCTTTTTCTGATTTTTTTGTTTTCATGATCTTGGGGTATTAAATGATTAATAATTCTCGCCCCACATTTTCGCTAATAGCCGGCTTCTATTATATTATACGTGTTTCAGCAGAAATAGTTAGTCTTTTTTTTGAGTTTTTAGCGAATTTATCCCCGTTTTTCATAAAACGAAACGTGCAACCTTTATAGTATAAAATTTAACAGAATAAATTATTGACCAACAAAAAATCCGAAGTGTTTAACTTCGGATTTTTAATTATATATTTTCACAGTTTATTCGAATGCTGCACTAATTTCCTGCGCTATTTTCTTAAACTCTTCTTCGCTCAATTTTAGTTTTGGTTTTGTAAAACTGGCATCAGCCTCGCTGTTTAGCGGTATTAAATGTATATGTGCATGAGGCACTTCGAGTCCTAAAACAACTACGCCAACACGTTTACAAGGGATAGTTTTATCAATTGCTTTCGCTACACGTTTTGCAAATAGTGAAAGGCCGGAAAGAGTTTGATCATCTAAATCAAATAAGTAATCTGTTTCTTTTTTCGGAATAACCAAGGTGTGTCCTTTTACTAATGGAAAAATATCCAAAAAAGCATAGAAATTTTCGTCTTCGGCAATCCGATATGAAGGGATTTCCCCTTCAACGATTTTAGTGAATATTGATGCCATATAATTGAATTTTAAAGTGAGATTTCTAGCACTTCAAATTCGGCTGTACCCGAAGGAATTTGAACAATAATTACATCGCCCACTTTTTTCCCAAGCAGGCCTTTTGCAATAGGAGTATTTACTGATATTCTACCTTCTTTAAGATTTGCCTCGCTTTCAGAAACAAGCGTATATTGCATTACAGTATTGTTCTTTTTATTCTTAATTTTTACTTTATTCAAAATCTGAACAGTCGTTGTATTTAATTTCGATTGATCTAAAATTCTTGAATGTGCCACAACTTCTTTCAGTTTGTTGATTTTCATTTCAAGCATTCCTTGAGCTTCTTTGGCTGCGTCATATTCGGCATTTTCCGACAAATCTCCTTTGTCTCTCGCCTCAGCTATTTGCTGCGAAATCTTAGGTCGCTCAACAGACTCCAATTGTTCGAGTTCCTTTTTAAGTCTTTCTAAACCCTCTTCTGTTACATATGAAATTTTTGCCATACTACATATTTTTTTGCATGTGCATATAAAATAAATAAAGAAGAATTCTGCCCGAGCAGAACTCTTCTTATGAATACAAAGGTATAAAAAAAATTTAAAATACCATCAAATAAACACGTTACATTTTTATGGATCGACTAATACTGCTTTCGATTTAGTATTTCAGAATTAATAACAGCCTGCTTTAAATCAAACTCTTCAACATTATAAACTTCCTGTTCTGCTTTAGTCAGATCACTGTCGGAAATAGGGCTTGAAGAATCTTCATTCTGTTGATTGCCCAAAGTATGTTTAATGTATTTTTTTGTTAATAGTGAATTCTTTTCTATAAAAGGAGAACGGCCTTCCTGAACAATTTTTTTGACTTCTTTATCTTCAGCTACTTTTTGAAATACAGGCTTTTCAACCCTAACTTGATCGTTTAAGAGATCTTCGAAGCTCTTAAAAATTGGTAATTCTGCATCCATATCAAGTTCTGCAAAAGGATTTTCGGCTCTTTGTGACTGAATTGGAGCTTTCTTTTTCTTGCCAATAGCTGATATAACAAAGGCCACCAAACCAATTATTATGTATAATATAGTATCAAAATTATCACCCATGTTATCTATTTTCTTATTTTTAAAAATACACTTTATAAAACTACTTTTCTTGATTTAAAATTGTTTTTTTTAATACTCATTCAAATTTATTTAGTTCGAATCAGTATTAAGTAAAAAAAATGAATGTCGATGTTATCTAATTAGAAATAAATACTTCTCGTTTTTAAAAATGCTTTACTTTATTCATGATGAAAATTTGTAATCATTATCAAGTAAAGCAATAATTAGTAAGAACCTTCGCTTTATTATCTAAAGCATTTGCTTATTTTTACAATTATTAAATGAATTGAAAATGAATCATCTAATTTCAAATACAAAAATACGATTTTTTCTAATCCCAATAATTATTATACTACTCTTTATTCAATGCGATGATGATGACACTCCTGTTTTTCCTTATGTACGCTTTAATATAACCCTTAGTATTAGTAACGATTTATTAAATATGAATATTGGTGAATATGTTTTTGTAAGTGGATATAATTATGGATTGGGCGGATTAATTATTTACAGAAAAGATTATAGCGAATACCTTGCTTTTGATCGTGCCTGTACTCATGAAGCCAAGAAAAGTTGTATTGTAGAAGATGATATCGAACTTACTGGCTTATTAGTTGAATGTTCTTGTTGTGGATCAAAATATTGGGTAATAAATACCGAAGATTTCGGAGCCGTTCACGAAGGTCCAGCAAGACATAGCTTGATGCAATACCGAACCTATTTGAGTCTAAACTCTTTAATTGTTTATAACGATTAGTAGAATCAATACTAAAAATAAAAAAGGGAGCTCAAAAATTGAGCTCCCTTTTTCTTATAAAATAGATGTTTACTGTTTAATTGAGCATCGTTTAAATGCTGTTACAGTTAAATCTTTCTCTGTTTGTTGTAAATATTGTTTAACAGAAATCTTGCTTTCTTTAATAAAATCCTGATTTAATAAGGTACTATCTTTATAGAATTTACCTAATTTACCCTGAGCAATTTTATCTACAAGATCACCAGTTTTTCCATCAGCAATTGCTTGATGTCTTCCTATTTCAAGTTCTTTATCAATTACTGATTGTGGAACGAAGTCTTTATCAATAGCAACAGGATCCATTGCAGCAATTTGCATTGCAACATCTTTTCCAATTTGCACATTTAATCCAGATTTATTAAAACCAACCAGTGTTGCTAGTTTTTTATCGCTATGAATATAGAACCCAACCTGACCAGCTTCTATTTTTTCATAAAAACCCAATTCAAGTTTTTCGCCAATAATTCCGGTTTGTTCAATAATTTTTTCAGCAATGGTTTTACCATCTAAAGCAACTGTTTTTAATGCTTCCAAATCTGCTGGATTATTAGTTAAAGCTTTGTCAAGAATACTCTCGGCAATTTTAATAAAATCAACATTTTTAGCTACGAAATCAGTTTCGCATTTTAATGCAATAATTACACCTAAAGTTTGATTTTCATTTGTTGCTGCTAATACAATACCTTCACTGGCTTCACGATCAGAGCGTTTGTTAGCAATTGCCTGACCACGTTCTCTAATAATTTGTGTTGCTTTATCGAAATCTCCGTCTGCTTCTGTAAGGGCTTTTTTACAATCCATCATACCAGCACCGGTCATATGTCGTAATTTATTTACTTCTGTTGCAGTTATTTGAGCCATTTTCGTAATTCTTTATCAATTTGTACTTAACTATTCTTCAACCTCATCAACTTCAGTTTCAGCAGAAACTTCGTCTTCAATTTCTTCTACTTCTGAAGCTACTGTTTCTTCCTCATCCGACTTTGCTTTTCTTGCTCTAGTCTTTCTAGGATCTAATCGAGGTGATTTGTCTGATTTACCTTTATCTTTTGATGGTACTTCTTTATCTTTTTCTAATTTTCTTTCTTCCAAACCTTCTTTAATTGCATCGGTTATTTTATCAAGAATTAAGGAAATTGATTTTGAAGCATCATCATTTGCTGGAATTGGGAAATCAATTGGTGATGGATCAGAATTTGTATCAACTATAGCAAATAAAGGAATATTTAAGCGTTTTGCTTCACGAACAGCAATATGTTCTTTACAAACATCAATTACAAACATTGCTGCAGGAAGTCTTGTCATATCAGCAATTGAGCCAAGCATTTTTTCTAATTTAGCTCTTTGACGAGTTACTTGAAGCTTTTCTCTTTTAGCAAGGTTAAGAAAAGTACCGTCTGTAGCCATTTTGTCAATAGAAGACATTTTCTTTACTGCACGGCGAATGGTAGGAAAGTTAGTTAACATACCACCTGGCCAACGTTCAGTTACATAAGGCATATTTGTTGCAGCAACTTTTTCGGATACAATATCTTTAGCTTGTTTTTTAGTTGCTACGAATAATATTTTTCGGCCCGATTTAGCAATTTGTTTAATTGCATTGCAAGCTTCTTCAAGCTTTACTTCGGTTTTTTGAAGGTCGATAATGTGAATTCCATTACGCTCCATGAAGATATAAGGAGCCATTGCTGGATTCCATTTTCTTTTAAGGTGTCCAAAATGTACACCAGCTTCTAATAATTCATTAAAATTTGTTCTTGACATTTTAATTTTTTTTAACGTTTACATTCTTTTTACTTCGCAATTGCTGAGTAGCTCCATTGTCGGAAGTCTCAACAATTTAGATACTAAACGGACTATTATCCAATTATGGATTGTAAATATCCTATCGTTTACTAAATTGAAACTTCTTGCGTGCTTTTGGCTGTCCAGGTTTTTTGCGTTCTACCTCTCGTGGATCACGTGTTAAGAATCCTTCTTTTTTCAAAGCAGGTCTGTACTCAGGATTTACTTCTAGTAAAGCGCGTGAAACTCCCAAACGAACAGCTTCTGCTTGTCCTTTAACACCACCACCAAAAATATTCACTTTAACATCATACTTTTCAACTAGTCCAAGTAATGTTAAAGGTTGTTTGGCAATATACTGAAGTGTTTCTGTTGGGAAAAAATTTTCAATTTCGCGATCGTTAACTGTAAATTTTCCTTTTCCTTCGGTTAAATAAACTCGTGCCACAGCGGCTTTTCTTCTTCCTAAAGCATTTTTTACTTCCATACTTTTTATTTAATAATTGAGTTTAAATCTACTACTTTCGGTTTTTGTGCTTCGTGAGGATGCTCGCTGCCTTCAAAAACATAAAGATTTCTGAATAATGCGCTACCAAGTCTGTTTTTTGGTAACATTCCTTTTACTGCGTTTTCAATAACTTTAATTGGTCTTTTTGCCAATAATTCTTCTGCCGTTACTATTCTCTGACCACCTGGATATCCAGTGTGACGAATATATTGTTTATCTGCTAATTTGTTTCCAGTTAATTTAATCTGTTTAGCATTGATAACAATAACATTGTCGCCACAATCAACATGCGAAGTGAAAGATGTCTTGTGCTTTCCCCTTAGCATAAAAGCAACTTTAGAAGCTAACCGGCCTAAAACCTCATCTTTTGCATCAACAATCACCCATTCCTTTTGAACGGTAGCTTTGTTGGCTGATACTGTTTTGTAACTTAATGTATCCACTTTTACTCCTAACTTTTTAATTAATACCTATATACAAATATTCCTTGCTCAATTTTGCGGATTGCAAAAATACAAATATTTTTTACAAATCAATTAAATTATTAACAATTTATTTGTTAATAACCTGTTGCTGTAAAAACATCATAAATTTGGTTACATATGTTTATGTAATGAGCCGCAAAATTAATTAAATTATTTAAACCTAAAATTTTATCGAGAAAAGAATTTAATCCTTAGCAATATTTTTTTGATTCTTCGTTTGAATTGTATATTTGTTAATTCATCAAATAAAATATGTAATGACCATTCTGGGGGTTTCAATTAATCATTCGAGAATATATTTTTGGGCTTTGGTTCTTGCAGCGGTAAGTCTACCCTTGTCAAAATTCACCTTGTCAATTTCTATAATAACATTACTTACAAACTGGGTTTTAGAAGGCGACTATATTAATAAACTAAATCGTTTAAAAAAGAATGTGGCATTTTGGTCGTTGCTTGCAATTTTTATTGTTCATCTTATTTGGTTAATAAATACCAACAACTACTCGTATGCTTTTCACGATTTAAAAAATAAAATTATTCTATTGGTGTTCCCTTTTATTATTTTTTCGTCTAATCCTTTGTCCCCAAAAGACTTAAGAAATATACTTTTGTGGTTTTCGGCGGGGGTAATTGTATCAAGCCTTATTAGCACAGCTATTTTGGTTGGATTGATTGATTTGCCTGTAAGCAGTAATCATGGTATTTCCATATTTATTTCGCATATTCGTTTTGCATTGCTTATTAATGTTGCCATCTTTTCACTAGGATACTATGTTATTACAAATAAATATAATTTGTCATTTTCGGTAAAATGTATAATAACCGTATCTATAATCTGGTTGGTTGTATTTCTTTTCTTGCTTAAATCACTAACAGGGATTATTATTTTTCTATTTGTCTTGTTGTTATTAGTGGGCTATATTTCATTCAGCATAAAGTATATTGTATATCGTTTATTCTTGCAACTTGGGTTAATAACATTGTTTTTGGTAAGCGCCTCTTTTATTAGTCATTCAGTTTCCAGGTTTTACTCTATTGATAGAATTGATTATTCAACTTTAGAAAAATTTACATTATCTGGAAATTTATACATTCATGATAAATCTGACCAGCAAATCGAAAACGGGCATTATGTTTGGCTATATTATTGTAAGGAGGAGCTTGAGCAAGAGTGGAATAAGCGTAGTTCGATCCCATTAAATAGTATTGATAAGAAAGGTCAATTAATACATTATACTACGATAAGATATTTAACATCAAAAGGTTTGAGAAAAGACTCAGTTGGTGTATCTCATCTAACCCAAAAAGATATTAAAAACATTGAATCGGGAATGGCCAATCATATTTATGCAGATAAATATGCGCTTTACCCACGAATTTACCAGGTTTTATGGGAGATTGATGTGTACAGAAAAGGACAAAATCCCGCAGGAAACTCAACTACACAGCGTATAATTTTTCTCAAAACCGCATTCAAAATAATTAAAACCAATTTATGGACAGGAGTTGGAACAGGTGATGTACAAGACGAATTCAACAAGCAATACGAACAAGACAATAGTCAGCTGCCTGCAAACCGAAGACTTAGAGCGCATAACCAATGGATTACATTTCTACTTACCTTTGGAATTTTTGGTTTTTTAATTATTCTAATTGCATTATTTTATCCTTTAATAAGATTAAAAGCATTTAGGTCGTATTTGTTTACGATGTTTTTTATAATTGCTTTCTTATCAATGTTTAACGAAGATACCCTCGAAACACAGACAGGTATTTCATTTTTTTCGTATTTTTATAGTCTTTTCCTTTTGGAAATAAAAACATTTAAAAGCAAACTTAAGAGCAATGAACAAGATAAATGATGAGTTTTTTATGAGAAAAGCAATTGAGCTTTCTGTAAATAATATAGATGAAAATGGAGGCCCTTTTGGAGCTGTTATAGTTAAAAATGGAGAAATTATCGCGCAGGGAGTTAATCGCGTAACAAAAAATATTGATCCTACAGCACATGCAGAGGTAAATGCCATACGCGAAGCATCACAAAAACTAGGAACCTTCGATCTTAGTGGGTGTGTATTATATTCTTCGTGCGAACCTTGCCCAATGTGTTTGGGAGCAATTTACTGGGCACATCTTGACAAATTATTTTATGCCAATACAAAAGTAGATGCAAAAAATATTGGCTTCGACGATTCATTTATTTATGAAGAGATTGAGCTTCCAAAAGAAAAACGTAAGATTCCTACCATTCAGATTTTAAATAGAGAAGCAATGGCTGCATTCGAAAAATGGAGAACAAAAGACGATAAAATCGAGTATTAACAAATGCCGGAATCAAGATTACAGCAATCTTTTTTTACCCGCGATGTGCTTGCAGTTGCTCCTGAGATTTTAGGCAATTATCTTGTTCGCAAATTCGATGATGGCTTTATTTACAAGTTTTTAATTACAGAAGTTGAGGCATATCGTGGCGAAGAAGATCTTGCATGCCATGCAAGTAAAGGGAAAACTGCACGAACTGAAATTATGTACCACGAAGGAGGTCATTTATATGTTTACTTAATATATGGTATGTATTGGATGCTCAATATTGTTACCGGAACCATTAATAATCCGCAAGCCATCTTAATTAGAGGTATTCAACATTTTGATGGTCCAGGAAAACTAACTAAACACTTAAAAATTGACAAGTCGTTTTATGGAGAGAACCTTATCTCGTCGGATAGGATTTGGATTGAACCAAATATAAATACACTAAATGTGAAATACACTACTTCTCCAAGAGTTGGAATTGATTACGCAGGAGAGATATGGAAAAACAAACCCTGGAGATATATACTAACAGATTAATTATCTTAATAAAAACTTTTCGTTGAATAGCAGTATTAATCCATAGCTATAATCCATTTTTCCATTTATTAAATCTGAATATGTTTCTACTCTAAAAGAAAGGCTTATTCCATCAAATAAATTCTTTTGATACGAAATTTTAGCCATTAAAATTTCACGTACAGGATTGTCTACCCACCATTTATTTCGAGAAATTGATTCAAATAATGGATTTCCTAAGGGTGTAATATATTGTTCTGAGTACCAGTATCCTAAAAATAATCCAGTGTTTTTAGAAAATAACTCGAGTGTGGAATATACAGCTGTACCATCAATATACATCAAGTTTTTTGTTGGTGATAAATCCTGATAATTAACCAAATAAGGTGCAAACCTGATTTTTTCTATATATTTCCAATTAACATGATAATCTATAGAAATACCAGTTGCATTATTAAAAACAGTATACAACGGTTTGTTTTTTTTATTAACCTGTCCACCTTCATGTCGTACTATATTCTGGAAATCGATACTAAAACTGAGTTTTTCTGACGCTTGATATAAGTTTATTTGAGATGATAATCCAACATTAAATTCCTCCTGGAAAGGATCGCCCTGCAAAATATATTGCTCCCAATCGAGCCATAAATCAGCATGAATATTTTTGCTGTCCCATAAAAACTGAATTCCATTTTCGATATAATTATTTAAATACCTTTCGAATTCAAACATGGGTTCAATAATAGCATGATTTGTTGTACCATAAATATTTCCAATAATTAGATTAAGATTCTTTAAAGGCTTATACTGAATACTTAAAAGCGGAATTGCTTTAGTAAACTCATCTTTGCCTGAATATTTTAAAAGATGAACACCTCCTGCAATTTTTAGCTTTGTATTTACACTGTATTCTATTTGCGGGGTAACATGAAATCCAAGTGCAGTATAACCATCAGTTATTTGACCAAAATATTCATTGTTTTTAAAAAAATTCGAATTATCTATTTTCAAGAAAACCTTTCCTGAATCCTCTTGTATAATTTGATAAGACTGATTAAAAAAAGAAACATCGGTTTGCGAAAAGGATTTAGAAAATCCGCATAAAACAAAAACGAATACTATAAATATTTTTCTTCCCATTCCTTTTTTTATGTTCCCGAAAATAAGAAAATTTATGTTAAAAAGTCTTAAGAAGCTCTTAATTTTGTTGAGATGTTTTAATATTGATGAAAAAATATCGTTATTTGTTTATGCATTAAAAATCCAACAACTAATTTATTTTACAACAAAAATGAAAACTTATAAATTCTATAATGCTTTACTGGGGTGGATAACCTTTTTAATTGCAGCCATAACTTATTTGCTTACAATTGAACCTACAACCAGCTTTTGGGATTGTGGTGAGTTTATAGCTGCAGCATTTAAGCTCGAAGTTGGACATCCTCCAGGTGCACCTTTCTTTATGATTTTAGGTCGATTTTTCACCTTATTTGCTGACAATCCTGCTAATGCTGCAAAAATGATGAACATATTATCAGCATTGGCAAGCGCATTTACAATTCTCTTCCTGTTCTGGACTATTACCCACTTGGTAAAGAAAATAATTAGCAAAGCTAATCAAGAATTGAACATTGGAGAGCTTATAGCTATACTTGGATCGGGTTTCGTTGGAGCATTGGCTTATACTTTCTCCGACACTTTCTGGTTTTCGGCTGTTGAAGCAGAGGTTTATGCCACGTCATCGCTTTTTACAGCAGTTGTTTTTTGGGCTATTTTGAAATGGGAAAACGAAGCCGACAAGAAATATTCAAACCGTTGGCTTATATTAATAGCTTATTTAATGGGTTTATCAATAGGCGTTCACCTTTTAAATCTTTTAGCTATTCCCGCAATTGTATTTGTTTATTATTTTAAAAAATATCAAGTAAGTAAAAGAGGTATCTTTTTAGCTCTGGTTATTTCAGGTATTATACTTGGAAGCATAATGTATATTATAATTCCTGGTGTTATAACCGTGGCCTCCTGGTTCGATTTATTATTTGTGAATGGATTCAGACTACCTTATAATTCTGGCGTTTTATTTTATGCAGTTGTTCTTATCTCTCTTATAATATGGGGCATAAGGTATACTCAGCGCAAAGAAAAAGTGGTACTGAATACTATTTTATTAGGATTTGCAGTAATAATGATTGGCTATTCATCATATGCAATGATAATAATTCGATCTATTGCCAATCCACCAATGGATCAAAACAGCCCTGACAATGCTTTTGATTTGCTGTATTACCTAAACCGCGAACAATATGGTGATAACCCATTACTTTATGGGCAAGGATTTGATGCACCAATGATAGAAAATGTTAAGAAAGGACCCGTTTATATTAAAAAGGATGGCAAATATGTAATTGCTGATTATAAAGTAGATGTGAAATTTGATCCTCGATTTACAACTTTTTTCCCTCGAATGTATAGTGCTGATCCAGGTCACGTGCGCGAGTACAAAAAATGGGTAAAAATCAGCGGGAAGGAGATCCCTGTAACTTATATGGGAAAAACAGAGAAACGAACCACATTGACCTTAGGCGACAATCTTGAATTTTTGTTTAAGTATCAACTGGGACATATGTACTTTCGCTATTTTATGTGGAATTTTTCAGGACGTCAGAATGATATTCAAGGCCATGGCAATAACTTAAAAGGAAACTGGATAAGCGGAATTCCATTTATTGATAATGCCCGGCTTGGTGATCAGGAAATGGTACCTGATCATTTAAAAAGTAACCCTGCCAGAAACAAATACTTCATGCTACCTCTTCTTCTTGGATTAGCCGGATTGTTTTTTCATTACAAAAAATCGAAGCAAGATTTTGCTGTAGTGATGATGCTCTTTGTTTTAACCGGAATAGCCATAGTTGTTTATCTTAACCAATATCCGATACAGCCACGAGAGAGAGATTATGCTTTTGCCGGTTCGTTTTACGCATTTACTATTTGGATTGGTTTAGGTGTTGCATTCTTGTATGAGTTTTTAAGTAGAAAGATTCCGTCTGTTCTTTCGGCAATATCAATAGTGCTTATATCGGTATTATTTGTTCCCGGAATTATGGCCAAAGAAAACTGGGACGATCACGACCGTTCTGGAAGATATACTGCACGCGATCTGGCATATAACTATTTAAACTCATGCAATGAAAATGCAATTTTATTTACGAATGGCGATAACGATACATTTCCATTATGGTATGCACAAGAAGTTGAAGGTATAAGAACTGATATTCGGGTATGCAATATGAGTTACCTGCGAGCATCATGGTATATCGACCAAATGAGTCGTAAGGCTTATGAGTCGGATCCATTGCCTTTTTCACTTACTCATGACCAAACACACCGAGGAAACCGTGATATTCTGCCAATGATTGATCGCCTTGGTAAACCAGTGGATATTAAACAAGTAATGGCTTTTGTTGCAACGGATGACTCCAAAGCTAAAATAACATCTCCATTTGATCCAACTGAACTAATAAACTATATTCCTGCAAAACAATATAAGCTAGATATAGATGCTGATGAAATAGTGCAAAAAGGAATTGTTTCTGAAAATAAAAAATCGCGAATCGTTAACGAAATACAATGGAGCATTGGAAGTAGCTATCTTTATAAAGATGGGTTAATGATATTGGACATTATGGCTAATAACGACTGGAAACGTCCGGTTTATTGGGCAATGACTGTACCAAGCTCTAAATATTATAACCTTCAGAAGTACTTTAAACTCGATGGTTTAACTTTTCAATTAGTTCCTGTTGAGGCTCAAAAGGACCGCTTTTTTGATGGTGAAGTAGATTCAGAAATTATGTTCGATAATATGATGAATAAATTTCGTTGGGGAGGTATTGAGACCGATATTTATCTCGACGAAAACAATATTCGTATGTATTCTAACTTACGCAGCAACTTCGGTCGTCTGGCCGATAAGCTAATCGAAGAAAATAAGATAGATTCTGCATTACTTGTTCTAGATCGTTGCATGGATCTTATGCCTGAAAATAAAATACCATTCAACAACACAATGTTACCAGTAATATCGGCTTACTATAGTGCAGGGAATGTAGAAAAAGCAAATCAATTAGTTGAAATTCTTATAGAAAAAATGTATCTTGAATTGGATTATTATTTCAGTTTGGATTCTAAAATTTCGAGAGATATTTCGAACGAGAAACAAGTTAATTTGTACACATTGCAAGAGATTTACAGAATAACAATGAATAATAAACAGGATGGATTAATGAAACAAATAGAAGAGAAGTTTATGGTTTATATGAATCTTTATAATAAGAACCAGTCATAATGATTAAAAAGGAACGGTTGGCTGCAAAATTCTTTAAAGATCTAATCTGGCATTTTGCCGGGAGAGAAAAAGAACTGTTCCTAACATTTGATGATGGCCCAACACCAGAAGTTACGCCTTTGGTATTAGAAACACTGGCTAAATATAATGCAAAGGCTACTTTTTTCTGTATTGGAGAGAAAGTGATCAATAACCCTGAAATTTATGAGCAAATAATATCTGAAGGTCATGCCATTGGGAATCACTCATTCTCTCACCTAAAGGGATGGATAACAGGCAACAAAGATTATATTGATGATGTAAAAAAAGCTGAAGAGGTTATTCATTCCGACTTATTCAGGCCTCCCTATGGAAGAATTAAACCAGCACAATCGTACGAACTAAAAAAGGATTATCATATAATAATGTGGGATGTGCTGACAAAAGATTACGACGAGAACGTTGATCCGGAAAAATGCCTGAATTATGTACTAAATCATTCAGAGGGTGGATCAATCATTGTTTTTCATGATACTCCTAAAGCCTTAAAAAATTTGAAATACGTATTACCAAAAGTACTTGAACATTATTCCGAAAAAGGATTTCTTTTTAAAACCATTGACTTTCCAAACGAATAATCGCCCATGTTTTATTAACTACCTCTTTGATGAGAAATTTTTATAAATTAACAGAAATGGCCTGAGCAAATAATACAGATAGAAAAAATTATCGGGTAATTTAATCAACTCCCAATCAGACAAATGAGTTCGTAGTCTAAAAATCAAATCAAAATAATACCTAAAGTCTGTTTTTAATTTTAATCGATAAAGTACATGGTTGATTTTACCAACTATTCCTCGTTGTTTTAAATCATTTATACGAATCGATTTTATCGGAATAGTTTGTAGTGATTTTTTATGAACATCCATTCCCGGAAAATCAGGAAACTCCGTTTTATAAAATTTATGAGCCAGCTGACAGGCTTGAATAAAACAATTTGCTAATTGTAGTTTTTTTGATAACTCCCATGCCCTCTTTAACTCATCAGGGCTTGTTTGTGCTATTATTACTGAAAAATCTTTAAGCCAAAACAATCTGTACCATTGATGTATTGCTCCATGTGCAGCCAAATAAACCAGATTATCGATCCTGGATATATATGGCAATTCTGTATTTGAGATATTTACCAATTCCGAAGCGGAGATAATCTCTGAAGCTTCCTTTCCGAAAAAAGACTTTGGATTGGTAATACTCCAATGCAATTCAATATCAATCTTTTTTGCCTTATGTATAAAATGATAATGATGACTGATATTATAATTTACTTTTCGTTGGCGCTCAGATAATATTATTCGAGGATAAATACAGGTAAAATCCAGATCTTCGATAATTTGTTTAACAATTTCTACATCATCAATATTGACCAATAAATCAATATCTCTAAATTCTCTATAGCCAACATCATTATAGAGCTCAAAAGACAACATTGGACCTTTAAAGAAACAATGCAAAATGTTTTTATCCTTTAAGATTTGATGAATTTTAATTAAGTACACAGTATAATAGAGCGATTTCCTTGATTGATCAAGCTTGATTTGCTTAATCTCCTCGTAAATATCCTGAGGAATAAAATCTTGTAAATAATGAATCTGCCTATATATGTGAGATATTAACCGGTGTTTACCAACTAAGGTTAAAAATAACTGCCAATCAATGTTTTTAAGAAGTATTGAAACCTCATCCTTGTTAACATGAACCTGAGTGAGCTGAATAATCAACCTCAACT
The DNA here is from genome assembly GCA_001768565.1 of Bacteroidetes bacterium GWF2_33_16. GTDB lineage: Bacteria > Bacteroidota > Bacteroidia > Bacteroidales > UBA12077 > UBA12077. Next base: position 74,030 of record MEOE01000026.1, read on the forward strand.
CAGCTGAGAAACTATTGTCAATATATGCTTGAAAGCTCTTCATTTAAAAAGATGTGGTTTTTTTTCAATAAACAATATTAGTTTCAAATAATTATAAAAAGCACCCGGATTAATGGAATTTTCCTTTTGTTCCGATCGTTTACATAATTTACTAAACCATTTTTCGTACGCATCCAAGTTAATATACTGAGTAATTTTAGGATTGGCTTTAGCACGCAAAATGATTTCAGAGATTTTATCTTTATCACTCAACATTCGCATAAATGTTGTTGGAATTGTTGTTCCACTTTTATCGTTTCTTTGATATATCTTTTCGGGAACAAATTTCTCAATCGCTTTTCGAATGGTATACCTCTGAACTCCATTTCTGGCCTTTAACAAAACTGGCATTGATAAATAATATTCTATCAACCTTTTATCAAATAATGGATAGCTATATTCAATACCAAATTTTCGTGCAGCTGTTGAGCAATACTCCAATCGTTGAGACACATGTGGGTGACAAATTCGTTCAATGTTTTTTTCCTGTGAAGTTATTTTTTCATTTTTTTCAAATTGAAAATAATAGCGCTCCCGGATTTTCATTTTATCCGAAAACAATTTATTTATTGCAAGATTCTCAAATTTACCTTCATACCAGGGAGATTTTTCTTTCAACTTTGATATTAATCTAAAAAAAACAGGCAACTTATTTTTCAAATAATACTTATACAACCTTTTGTAATAATTTTTTTTAGTAAGATTCTGATTTTTCAAATCTTGTTTTAGCTCATTCCACAAACCCTGGCTTGCCAACTCATCCATATAGCTGCCAGATTTAGAACTAACTACCTCATCGCCACCAAATCCCGAAAAAAGAATTGAAACGCCTTCTTCTTGCGCTTTTATATACAAGCAATCTGAAAAAACACTAAAATTTTGTTGGGTTATAAATTCTAAGTCTTCTAGATTTTGATTTATTGCATTTAATACTCCTGTACTTTCTGAAGTAATAAAAAATCGTTCCTGAATATCGCAATAGTCATCCAAAAGAGTAATATATTCTCTTTCATCTTTAAAAGGATGTATTTTGCCTAATAGATTATCGGGCATTACATGCGAGAAAGTCTTTACCCTGCAAAATTGAGCTGCTATTGCTGTAATTGAAGAAGAATCAATTCCTCCACTTAGCTCTGATCCAATTATCAAGTTCTCAGAGGCCCGGCATTTTACTGCTTCAACCAGAAGTTCTTTAAACTGGTTAATAATTTCATCATGGTTTAATCCAAGGGTTTCTTGTGGTAAAAGTTTCCAATATTCCTTAACCTCAAGTTGGTCATTCTTTAAAACAAAGTAGTGTGCTGGTGGTAACTTTTTAATTTCTGAATAAAACGTACTATCTTTTTCCGACTTAACAATTGAAAGTGTATCAGCAATATATTGTTCGTTTGGTGTAAAATCTAAATCTGTTTGAGTTAAAATAGCTTTTATCTCCGATGAAAAAATAAATCCCTTTTCGTCAAAACAATAATAGAAGGGTTTAATTCCAAAATGATCACGTGCACAAAAAATTTCTTCTTTTTGCTTATTCCATATAGCAAAAGCAAAATCCCCAACAATATGTTCGGCGCATTGAACTCCCCATTTTTCGTATGCTTTTAGTATTAAATAATCATCAGGAGGGTTTAATTCATTAAGTTGAAGATTTTCTGCTAGTTGTTGCTTGTTATCAATCCTACAATCAGCAATAACAATATAATCAGATGTGCTAAAAAACCCTGTCTCAGGTGATGGACTGAACAAAACCTGACCAAATCCAACCAAGTTATCTATTTCAAATTGAATTTTAATATCAGGGCAATCGGTCAATCTATCTAATGAATTCTTAAATGAATTTTCATTAAGCTTATGTATGCGATTTATCCTGCCAAAAATGGATCTCATGAAATTGTATTTTAACAAAGATAAGGATTTGATAAAACTATAAATATTCAAATGGTTAATTAATTCAGCTTCTTATAGTAAATTCGTTTAAATTTGTATGATTATTTACAAATGACATCCAACTATTTTACATATAAAGCCTTTGGCCTGATTATACGTTGCGAGTTTGAAATTCCCGAATTCATTATCGACAATGGTAATCCTGATGTTTTAATAGAATTAGGCGCAGTGCCTATTAATCTGAATAAGATCACTAAGAAAGGAGTAAAATTTCAGGCAACACACAATGAATTTCTTTTAACTGTTGACGATGTCGCCAGATTTTATGTAAAAGATGGCAGTAAAATAGTTGTTGAATTACTCAAAAATAAACCCGACAAAGAAGTACGATTGTTTTTACTGGGATCAGCCTTTGGAGCATTGTTTCTGCAACGTGGCTTACTGCCCATCCATGGCAGCGCAGTTAAATTTGGTAATTCGGCCAGTATTTTTACAGGATTAAGCGGTGTAGGTAAATCATCAATTGCCACTTATTTTGTTATAAAAGGGCATTCGTTTTTAAATGACGATATTAGTGTTATTGATAATACATTGATGGTTATTCCCGGATTTCCGAATTTGAAAATATGGAAAGATATTATAGAGAAACTTAAAATTCAAAACCATAAACTAGAAGAAATCCGTACAACAATAAAAAAATACCATTTCCCTGTAAAAGAGTGTTTCCATAAAAATCCATTGCCTCTTAAAAATATTTTTATTATTGGCACAAAAAACTCGCCCGGCTATGAATTTGAAGAATTAAAAGGACTTGCAAAATTTAATGCTGTAAAAAATAATACCTACAGGTATCGTTTTGTTGGCGGACTCGAAAAGATGCAGGAACATTTTCAGATTCTGAATAGCCTTTTACCCAACATCTCTGTTTATAAGATAGTAAGACCGCAATCGCCAGTAGATTTAGAAGGCTTTGCATACTTTTTAACCAACACCTTTAAATTGAATGAGTAAGAAAAATGTTATATGGCTTACCAGCTATCCTAAATCGGGCAACACCTGGTTTAGAGTTTTTCTTACCAATTTATTAAACGAATCGGAAACACCAGCAAATATTAACGATTTGGCAGAAACATCAATTTCCAGTTCGCGCAAAGTATTCGATGATTATACCGGATTATCATCATCTGATTTGTCGTTCGAAGAAATTGATAAACTTCGTCCTGAAGTTTACCGGATGCAATCAGACGAATCAAATGAACTCTTGTTTAAAAAAGTACACGATAAATTTTATTTTGTTTCAGATAACGAAGCCTTGTTTCCGCCGGAAATAACACTAGCTTGCATTTATTTTATTCGTAATCCTTTGGATGTAGCTGTTTCATTTGCCTATCATAATGCAAAATCAATCCCCAAAATGATAGAAACATTAAACAATCCAGATTATGCATTCTGCGACAATAATGATCGCTTGCCAAATCAATTAAGACAACTATTAGGCACATGGTCGGAACATGTTAAAAGCTGGACAGAACAGTCAGTTATTCCAGTTCATACAGTTCGTTATGAAGATATGAAAACAGATACTTTGCAAACATTTAAGAAAGCAATCGATTTTATTGGATTAGAAAAAACAGAACTGCAAATTAAACAAGCGATAGAAAAAAGTGATTTTGCTATTTTATCCCAACAGGAAAAAGAATGTGGATTTAAAGAAAAGATGATAAAATCTAAGTCTTTTTTTCGTAAAGGAGAAATTGGCGACTGGCGCAATTACCTGGATGAAAAAATGAAAAATGAAATCATAAAAAATCATAATACAATTATGAAGCAATTTGGTTATTTAGATGATTTTAATAGATTATTAATATAGATATCTATTAAAGACACAATGCATATTAGTGGAGACACAATGCATTGTTTCTCCACTGTGCATTAGATTATAAATGCATTGTTTCTCCATACAAATGAGGGAATTGTAATTAGTAAATGTCAACAGAGAAATTTAAAGGAAAATACAGAATAGAGACAAACAGATGTTTGCATTGGAATTATTCATCAAACGGTGCATATTTTATAACAATTTGCACAGCAAACCGGGAAAATTATTTTGGAGAAATTGTTGATGCAGAAATGAAATTGTCTGAAATTGGGCAGATAGCAAAATATGAATGGTTAAAAACAAAAAAAATAAGGCCTGATATGAATATTACCCTTCACGAATTTTGTATTATGCCTAACCATTTTCATGCAATAATTAAAATTGATGATATTAACCCTGCAAATATGGTCACTAAGAATAAATTTGGTCCACAATCAAAAAATCTGGGTGCAATTGTACGCGGATTCAAATCTGTGGTTAAGAAATATGCGACAATTAACAAAATAGAATTTGCATGGCAATCTAATTATCATGATCATATTATTAGAAATGATGAAGAATTTTATAAAATAAGAAATTACATTCGTAACAATCCGAAAAATTGGAAAGAAGATCAATTTTATTAATTTATAATAGAGACGCAATGCATTGCGTCTCGACCATCCCCGGCATTGTGTCTCGATCATTCACGGCATTGTGTTTCGATCATTCAAAGCATTGTGTTTCGATCATTCACAGCATTGTGTTTCGATCATTCACAGCATTGCGTCTCGAAAAAAAAGTAACATTATTATAAAATAGAAATAATGAAATTAACAGAAAATACAATCATTCAGCGAAACCCCGAAATTTTAACCAGCGATCTCGATGGAGAAAAAGTAATGATGAGTATTCAGTTTGGAGAGTATTTTGGATTAGGGAAAACGGGCAGTTTTATCTGGGACAACATTGAAAACCCAATAAAGATTTCTGATTTAGTAATCCTTATTACTAAAAAATATACTGTTGATAAAGACAAATGCCTTACTGATATTCTTCCTTTTTTAAACCATTTGCTTGAAAAAGAGCTTATTATTGCAACCAAATAGCTCCAAATTTCGTTTAATTAAAAACGAACATAAATAATGTTCATATTGTTTAGGAAATATATTTATTTAGAAAAAAAAGAACGTAGCATTTTGATCCAGACATTTTTCTGGTTGATATATGCATCTATTCTTGCAAGAATGGTTCCTTTACGATGGTTTAACCAGCTGCTGGGTGAGTTTAATAAAGAAATTGTTGTTGAATTAGATTTAGATAAATTAAAAACAATTCAATTGGCAATGAAAAACATGAGGCGTTGGAAAAGGCGATTACCATGGAAAGTAAAATGTTTCGAAGAGGCAATTACATTAAAAAAAGTACTCGAAAAACAGGATATACTATCAACTCTTTTTTTGGGTGTTGACAAAAACGAATGCAAAGAACTGATTGCCCATGCATGGTTAAAGGCTGGCAAACAGATTGTTGCAGGCGATAAAGGAGTTGACAAATTCGTGGTAGTTGGGTTTTATTCGTAGCATTTAATTTGTCAACATTTAATTGCTGTTAATCAATTTTGTACGAAAAAACTTGTAGAAACAATAAAACCATAATAAATTTACTTAATAGTAACTATAAAGAATGATTATTATAGTTTTGCATCAAATTTGAAGGTTGAATAAAAAATGTGAAAACGATGGAAGAGAAAATACAAAAATCAGGTATTGAAAACCCCGCCACACTTGAAAAGATCGAGTGGGAAGCTCCAAAACTATACTCGCTGGATAAAGGAAAAACTGAAGGTGGAAATTATGCCAGAGGAACAGAAGACGATACATATTTTTATTCATAAGAAACAAAATAATAATTACATATATGAAAAATAAGTTGAGCCTCCTTATAATACTACTAATACTATTTTCGAGCAATTTTATTATAGCTCAGGATTTCATTGGATCTAATATTCTATCTTGCTCAAATACTGTAGTTATAAGCAAGTCAACAAAGGTTACAGATGGTGTTTTAGTTACTGGTTATTTTAATGGAACTTTAAATTCATCTCCTGCGCTTGTTTCTAATTTATTTGATGGCTTTATCGCAAAATATTCAAATGATTTAAGTCCTATCTGGATTAAACAAATAACAGGATCAAAAGCAGAATTTATTTATGACATTGCTATTGGAATTGACGGTTCAGTATACATCGCAGGTTCATTTCTAGAAAAAATTAAATTCTCAGAAACTGACTCATTTGTAATTACCATTGGAACCAAGGCAGATGGTTTTATTGCCAAATACAGTAGCTCTGGAGTTTTTTTATGGGCAAAAAGGGTTGGCTCAAATGAAGCTGCACAAAATTGTACTTCACTTGATATTGATCCTGATGAAAATATTATAATTGGTGGATACTTTAGTGATTCGATTTCTGTTGGAAGTAATTATTACAAAAATTCATTTGGATTGTATTTAGCCAAAATGACCTCTTCAGGAGATTTCATTTGGACTAAACAAGTTAAAACCAAAAATACCACTTCAAGAATTAATGCTATAAAGACCTACTCAGATGGTTATTACATTAATGGCAGGTTCATGGATACTGTCTTTTTTGACACAGGTAATAAAATAAGTAATAATTTAACAAAATCAGATGTCTTCCTGTATAAAACCAATTTTGATGGAACAGGACAATGGTTAAAACGAACTTATTCTGATGGCAACACTTATGTTGGAGGAATCGCTAGGGATATTTATGATAATATCTATTTTACGGGAGATTTTGCAGGGACTCAGATTCAGGCAGATTCAACCCTGACTTTTAAATCCAATGTTATTACCAATAATGGCATAAATGATATTTTTATTCTAAAGTACAATAAGACCGGAGATTTGATTTGGGCGAAAGGCTATGGAGGTACAGGTGAAGAGTGGGGCAGAGGATTAAGCTATAAAGACGATTTTATTTATATTACAGGCAACTTTTCTGGAACTTTAAATTTTGGAGAAAACACATTAACCTCAACAGGAACAGGGGATCTGGATATTTTGTTGGGTATATTGGATAAAGATGGAAATACTATCAGGGCAAAATCAATTACTGGGACTGATGGTGATGATTCTGGTACCTCCCTTTCAGTGGATGAAAACATTAATGCATATCTTGGAGGTTTTTTTAAATCATCTTCTATTGTTGTAGGTGAGAATACTCATATAAATCCAAATCCGGGCAGCGATGTATTACTAATAGCTAAGTACAAACCACCATATTCAGCCACCTTTACAAAGAAAATTAATCCTACCTGTTATCAAGATTCGAATGGTGTGCTTATCGTTACTCCCTACTTTGGAGTAGCCCCTTTTACTTATAGCTGGAGCCATAGTGCTAGTTTAAATGATTCTGTTGCTATTAACTTACCTGCTGGTACATATTCTGTTACAATTACAGATGCTCTTGATTCTACTGCCTTTGCACAATATAATTTAACCCAGCCAAATGCTTTTGCTTTTAACGGTTCTGTTATTACCCAGATCGAAGATTGCTGGGGCCATGCTGATGGCGCAATTAATTTTTCTGTTACTGGAGGAACTTCTCCATATACTTATCTTTGGAATACAACAAACGGATCGGGTTTGGATATAGATGCAGAAGATCAGACCGGTTTAACTGCCGGCTCTTACTGTGGAAAAGTAACAGGTAAAAACGGATGTTTTGCCGATACAACTTTTGTTATTACGCAACCCACCCGAATTAAATTTGATGGTACAGTCGTTACACACATTCATAATTTGCCTGCACCACAACAAGGAGCTGTTAACTTTGCTGTTTCGGGTGGTTCGGGAACTTATACTACTTTTGCCTGGGCCGGGCCTTCAGCATATATAGCATCAACAGAAGATATAAGTGCATTAACTGTTGGAGGAACATATACAGTAAATGTAACAGATAATAAATCTTGTACTCGTGATACTTCTGTTACAGTTATTGATTCAACCCAAACCTTCTCTTATTTTAAAGAAGAAGATGTAATTCATGTTACTTGTAATGGTTTAAATAACGGGGAAGCTACTGTTACAACAATCGATACCATTGGAACACTAAGCTATAAATGGAGTCATAACCCTTCGCTTAATTCGCCTAAAGCTACTGGTCTGTCTGCAAACACCTATACAGTTAAAGTGGTTGATAGCAATTCTCTCTTAGATACCATATTAGCTTCTGTAACAATAACTCAGCCAACTGTTCTATCAACTTCGATAACACCCTCTCCTGAAATAACTTGTAATGGTTATAACACCGGATGGGTTGACTTATCGGTTTCGGGCGGCACTACTCCATACTCCTATGTTTGGTCAAATGGAACCACTACACAGGATTTGGTTCAGGTAATTGCAGGAAACTACTCTGTAACAATTAAAGATGCAAACAATTGTACTGAATCAGAAAGCACTACTGTTTTGCAAGCTGATGCAATGATAGTAGATATAACAAAAACAGCCAATATTGATTGCTATGGTGATATTACAGCAGAACTAACCGCGGTAGCTTCTGGAGGAGCCGGAGGATATTCGTATGTATGGAATGACCCAGGGTACCAAACTACATCTGTTGCTTCTGATTTACCTGCTGGATTATTTACAGTTACCGTTACCGATGCAAATACATGTAAAAAAACAGCTTCTTATTCAGTAACTCAACCTTCAAAATTAACTGCAACAGCAACTATTAACAATGTCAACTGTAATGCTGGTGTTGATGGCGAAATAGCACTTTCTGTATCTGGAGGAACAGGTACAAAATACTATTATTGGACTACTACAAATGGAGCCGGAATCGTTCAAGGAAATCCTAATCAATATACTCTTGAGGCAGGAAGCTATAATGTTAAAATATCCGATGCAAATGCATGTGAAATTTACAAAGATTATTCAGTGACAGAACCTGCAGAATTATTAATAACAAATGAAGCAAAAACGGATATTACAACCTGCTTTGGTGATGCAACTGGTACAATTACTATTACTGCAACCGGTGGTACAGGTACAAAAACTTATACTTTAAGCCCTGGAGGAAC
>MEOE01000027.1 GCA_001768565.1 Bacteroidetes bacterium GWF2_33_16
TTTACTACTTTTAACTTTATTAACGGGGGATAATGAAACAGGGCGAAAATCCCGCACGATTTTATACCCGAAGACCGTTATAAGTAAGGCGATTTTTCAGAATAGGTAAACTGCTTTTCATCTTTTCAAGTTCGTAAATCAAGAATCTTTTTTAACTGTTTGACAATTTATCCAAGTAGCAAACTTTATCTCATTTTGACAAGGATAGTAATATTTTTTTCGTAGCAGTTTGATAGTGTTTTTTTTGAGATTGGTTTCGTTGTAATGACAAGTAAAAAAATAATATCCTCACGCGCTTTGCAGCCTGGCGGCTGCATTTGTAATTCTTGCCAACCCACATTTAAACACTTTTGCTCCGCTGCGCTGCGCAAAAAAGTTTAAATTTTACCACCTCTATTTTAAAGAGTATTAAAATTAAAGAGCCTGTTTTACTAAGCTCATTATATATTCTAAATTTGAAGTATCAGTTATTATTAATTCGTAATCTCCATTTCCCCAATGTCCAGTTTCCGATACATCTCTTGTAAGTCCTTTTGTATCATCTAAATTCCCTTTTTTTAGATTAATCCACATTTTCAACCCTTTTCTTTGAACAGTAATATCCACTATATTAGAATTCTTCTTAAAAGCAATATAATCTTTCTTAGCTTCTACTTCTATATTGTCCGATAAATTAAGGATTGCTTCTTTAAATGTTTCATAAAGTTCAAATATATATTCTGTTTTATTAATCATATGATCTTCCTCAGTATAAACCTTTATTTCCTTTGACACTTTGCTTATAGCATCATCCGTTTCTGTTAACGGTTTTATACTTGTTGCTGCAGAAGTTTTCTTTATTGGATTAATTGCAATTATTTCATTTTCATATTGTTTTACTTCATACAGTTCAATTGCAATATCCTTAAAATTAGTAGCTAATTTTTGGTTTTCAGTAAAACTAGTAGAAACAAAGATAACTCGTGTTTGAGACCAGTCAACATCTTTTCGTTGTAATGTAGCTTTGCAAGATTCATTATATTCTATTATAAAATCAGCTTTATTCTCTAGCATTAGATTTAAGTAAGTGAATCCTTGATCAACTACACTATTGTTTTTTGAACGCTTATACTCAATAATAATAAAAGCTTTACTTTGAGCATCAAATGCTAAAGTATCTATTCTTCTATTTTTAATAGTAAATTCAGATTTTACCAAATTCAAACCTAATAATTCTTTGAGTTGAGATTCAAAAAGATTTTGGATATCTTTTTCCAATTTAAAAGGAACTTCTTTTAGTAAAGCAATGGATTCTTTATTTTTATGATAAAGTTTCATAATATCTTAAGTTTAGCCAAGTATCATTTTTTCTATATTATTTTTTGCATCATTTAAAACCAATTCTGCTTCCTTTTCTAATTGAATTGATTTTTTCCTTAATTCAAAAATATTCTCAGTAATTCTGTTTTGGATTTCTACTGGTGGTAAAGGAATATTAAGTTTTACTAAATCACTTGGATAAACGTGGGGTTGTCCTGCTCCTTGTTGTAATCCATAAATCTCTTTCTGTTTTAATTTTAAAATCTCAGACAAGTAATCCATTGTAATCCTATTCTCGTCTTTTGCTTTGATTACACAGCAGTCTGATGCAAAAATTGGCTCATTATGATACCATACATATCCAGAATAAGCACCTGAAGCACTAACTGTTATTGTTTTACCTTCATAATTGAATTCATTGTGTGAATAAGGACTAATTTTACCGCCTGCAATAACTGGGTAGTCTCCCGTTACAACTTTATCAGAAGTAATACTTTGCCCTTTCTTTATATCTGCAAGTTCTCTAAGCTTAATATTTTTATACTTACCACCTTCTACTTTTAATAAACTATTGTAAAAAGAAAAAGCATCAAATCTATCACCTGACAAATTACTTAGGTTAACTTCAAAAATTCTATTAGAAATCGAATTATCTCGGAATAGTAAACTGATTTCTAATTCATTTAGTAAATAAGTGTCTATATTTTCTATAAGTGCTTTTGCTTCCTTTTCCTTTTGTTGTTTATTATTGAAAGCATCATAATAAATCTTAACGATTTTTTCTTGTATTTCAATAGGTGGTATTACTATTGGTGTTGGACCTAATTGTTGATAATTTATATTTTTTTGAGCTGCTTGTGGAGCTAAATTATTAAGATAATTTTTTAAGTATTTAAAATAAACATTTAAGTAGTATAAGTTTAATGTGTTATCATCTTTTGGTTTAATTCCTATTAAGCTATCTGGAAAACAAGCAGGATAATCTAAAATTGCTGTATCTCCAATATTTGCAGCTATTGTAATAACCATTACTATTTCTTCAAATAATCTACTTGTTTGTAAACCTAATTCATTTAAGGTCTGGGAGTATTTGATTTTACCACCTTCAATACTAGCTCTAACAACGTCGCCTGTCTGAATAAAAGGGTATTTTCCGCCATATAATTTAGGCTCATTTCTAGGTCTATGACCAAATCTTCCTCTTTTCATCTCAGCTATATCTGATAGTTTTTCAACTTTGAAAGATGTTCTTGCTACAATTTCTAAATCATGAACGGTTTTGAAATAAATAGGATCAAGTCTATCTTTTATTTCTGATCTATTTATTATAAAGATCCTTTTTTCATCAATGTTGTGAGTTATACTAGACATTTAATCCATTATTAAAAGTGAAACCTCTTTTTAAAAGAATGTCTTTTACATTATCAAAAACTATATCTTCGAGTGTATGTATAGCATTTTCTTTGTATTTATGACACATATCTTGTTCATAATCAAATGGAGTTCTTGTCCCATCACTTTCGCGCTTAATCATAATAACACTCTTATTTGAATCGTTTTTGGCATATCCTAGCTCAAATGCCACATTAACATTTCGGTCAGTTATATCCGCAATAAAAATATTTGAATCATTAATCTGCTCTATCATTTTATTATTAATGTTATAACTATCACCTTTATGTTGCATTATATCAAAAAGCGAAATTTTTATTTGATCATTTTCAGCTTTAATCTTATTGATTACTCTTTGATATGCTTGATTATATGTTTCTACTTCTTCCATACAAAAGTAAGGCATTGCTACAAATACTTTGACCGTTTGGTCGGATACCTTATCAAAAATATCAATCAGCGTTTGATATCTTGCTTCTTTAATTTCAAAGATGTGATGTTTAATTACCCATTCTTTAAAAAAATTGTATTTAGGTTTGTCTTTTACATTATAATAAAGAAGAGCTGTAAATAATCCTTCACTATTATTTCCCTTTAATTTTTCTTGTCCTTTGTATAGTTCATTAACGGTAAGCAACGATTCTTTAACCTCTGTAACTAGTTTGTCATCTTCCATAGTACCAATTAAGCTTTCAAATATGCTTTTGGAAAGTCCTCTGAAATTGTTATGCAATAAATGATTTATCCCTTTAAGTAAGTTGATATCACCAATCTGCTTATAAAGTTTCCGAACAAGTACTCCACTTTTACCAAAGATTTTTTTAAGTTCTTCCTCATTAAAATGTTTTTCATCATTGATAATAACTCTTAAATTTTGCTCTAGAGTTAAAGGAACCGTTTTTGAATTGATGTTGTAAAAGACAACTTTCTCAAATTTTTCAAAACTTGTATCTGAAGTCTTCTCCATTTTTTTTGTAACAGGGTTGAATTTTTCTTCAAAAGTTTCTTCAAATAAAACAATGCAAAATGGAATATTCATTGTTCCAATTCGGTCAGATGTAATTTCTTCGGCTGCTGTTAATCTATGGTTTCCATCTATTCTGTGCAAAGGGTGCTTGTTATCTTTTATTAATTGTTCCAATTCTGCATCATCGAGATCAATTTCAATTACCGTTATTTCGTTGGTTTCATTAATATCAAAATTTTCTTGCTTTACAATATTAGAACGAACTTTTATTTTATCAATATTAGAGTTGAAGTTTCTTCCTTTTTCAATTAATTGAATTGGTGTTGCGTCTTTTTTAACACCTTTAATAGTAACATCTTGTCTTAGTTTTAAACTTAAAATTACTTCAGGAAAGAACAAATATGTTTCTTCTGTAAGGAAGTTTGAAACAACACCTTTTTGCTTTTCTAATAGCTCTCTTTGGTATTCAGGGTTAGCTTTAGAAACTCTTGCAAGTTCTTTAATTCGAGCAAAACCTCTTATGCATATTTGGTTACTTAAAGATCTATCTAAAATACCTCTTATAATCATACTGGTTTGCTTTCTATGTGGTTAATAAAATTTGTCAATTCTACACTAATCCATTCTAGTTCGTTTGTTTCTGTTACTTTTCCTGTTGCATCATATCCAATATCTTCAGCTATAGCCATAAAAATGGAATAATCAGGCAATTCCTTTCTTGATTTTTCTATATAAGCTTCTTGCAATTCTTCTTTTAATAGATTGATTTTCTCATTGTATTTTGCATTTATTGAATCTCTCCATTCGATATATTCATCTGTTTTTTTAAATTCGGCTAAAGGCATTGTGAAATTTAAACCATCCATTTCTTTTAGTTCCTTTTTCTTTTCTCTTTCCCAATCTTCAATTTTTATATAGTATTGGCTGTCTGTTTTAAGTTTTGTTTGTATTTTAAGTTTAATAGATTGGATTTTTTCAGTAGTTGAAATAGAATGTTTTCTCAAAAATAATACTGAACTTTTCACACCAGCACCGGTAGCACTAAAAGCAGTTTGTGGCATACTTACTACTGCAACTATCCTGTACCATTCTTCTACAGCATCTCGCACGTATTGCATACTACTATTGGTTAATATTCCATCTGGCACCACCATTGCCAAATAACCATTTGGAGCTAAGAAATTATAACATTGTTCTATAAATAGGACTTCAGTACTTTGATTGTTTCGTACAATTGTACTAGTATTTCCTTTTGTATCTAACCAATCAGGTTGCTTTTTTCCTAAAAAATAATTTTTAAGGTAGTTTTTCTCTGACTTTTTAATATTACTTCCAAAAGGGGGATTGGTTATTATAAAATTAAAATGATTGTATTTAAAACCTTTGTTTTCAGTAATTTTTGAAATTTCTGACTCGTTCAACAAACCATCAGATGTAATCACATTTGTGTGTCCATCATCGTGAATTATCATATTCATTTTCGCAGCACGACTTATCTGTTCATTTATTTCAATTCCAAATAAATTATTTTCTGCGAAGTCATGCCAGAATTTGTAATGTCTCTTATTATGATTTATGTCTGTTTTATATCTAGGATATAGCTCGTCTGCCTGTTTCCTGACTTTATTCAAAGCATACAATAAGAAACCACCACTTCCACAAGATGTGTCTAAAACATAAGAATCGTTTTTAATTGGCAGAACACTCACCGAAAAATCTACAATTGCTCTAGGTGTGAAATATTGACCAAAGTTTCCTCTAAAAAAGGAGTCCATAAAAGTTTCGAATGCACGTCCTTTGCTATCTAAATCAGTTTCTCCTAAATTTATATCTTGCAAATATCCAACTATTGTTCTTATTTTCTCAGGTGTTAATCTGATATTATCTCTAAAAACTTCCTTGTCTTTTATCCTTCCCTCTTCATAAAGTCCTTTTATTCTTTCATACAGGGCTTCGTTGGTTTTCTTTATAGCATCTTTTTCATCCTTCCCCTCAATTTGTATAATTTGAAAGTCATAAGGTTCACCAGTTTGTCTGTCTTTTCTTTCATCCCAAATTTTGCAAAATATCAATTTATCAAGTTCATCAAATGCTTCTGACGGATTTAGTTGACCGCCCGCCCATAGTGCATCATGTGCTTGTTTAAATCTTCTTGTTAATTCATCTTGAGCAATAACAGAAATATCAAAAAACTTTTGTTTCCCTGCTTCAACTTCCATCAAGTCAGCTTCAAAAACAAATTTATAATTTGCTAAACTTTTAACTCCAAACTGCGGTATGTCTGATTCAGGTTCTCTAGTCAGCTTTTTCTTGTTGACTTTAAAATACTCGTTTCTGTTACTTTTAGTCACCCAAACATATTTCACATCATTTGGTAAAGCATAAGCATAGCTATATGCTTGTTCTATTGCCTGACTAAATTCTTGCTCACTTATATCCTCTTTTTTACACTCAATCAGTATATATGGTTCTTGCAATTCATCATCATTATAGACAACAATATCTGCCTCTTTTGTATCAACTCCCATTTTTACAGATACAAAGTTTACAATTCTTTCTTCGGGGTAATTATATTGCAGAATCAAACGGCAAAATGTTTCTGCTTGAACTCTTTCTTCTGGATTTATAAAATTTCTCTTTTTATTTTGATGAACATAAGTAATATACTTATTCTCTTCATCAAATTTAATTATTCCTTTTTGTATTCCTTCATCTATTAAGTTCATATATATCTTGTAATTATATTTTTACCAAATTTTTCTCTAAATTATAAATTATAAGTTTAAAATCACTAAAATTAATTCAACATTTAAATGAGTTATACAATAGTGTATGTTTCTTGCTGCATCTAATGAAAAATCTTTAGTATATTAGCAATACCTAAATTCAACCGTTTTGAAACAAACTTGTAGATTATGTAAAAAAAATGAAGCTAACCAAACAGGTTCGCATATAACATCTGCATTTCTATTAGCTTCTCAAATTGGGAAACGTGGAAATGAAAAATCTTTTTTAATTTCGACAGACCCTAAGCAGAATTATCTAGAAGATAGAAAAGACAAAGATGTAAAGGAAGATTATATACTTTGTAGTGATTGTGAAAAAAGATTATCCTTTATTGAAAATATTTTTAGTGCTGAAATTACTAATAAGATTGAAGTTGAGAAGTACAGTCAAAATTATATTAGTGTTGCTGCAGAAACTGGTATTTACTTAAATTGCAACAAAATTAACCCTATAGCATTTCATTTATTTTTTTACTCAGTCATATTGCGAATTTCAATATCAACTCAATCTTTATACAATCATTTTAATCTTGAAGCAGAATTAGAAGATGAACTAAGTTTTCTTCTAGATTTATTTTTACCTGTCGTTATAAATCACAAAGTAGCTCAATCGGTTGATAATTGGGAGAAAATGGTTGAATATTGCCAAGACTTATTTTCGTTCTTTCCTTATATTGTTTTAAAATCAAGGAATCAATCTAATAAAACAGGAAATTACCAATGGTATGATAATGTTTCCAAAGAGCCATATCATTTGATGCTTAACGAATATATTATATTACCTTTCTTTAATTCTCTGGTTTATGAAGATGATTTCTTTCAACTGAAAGACCATATCAGTTATGTGGATTTTCTAAATAATAGTTATGATTGTGTTAAGCTTGGGATTTTAGAAAATGAATTATATGAATCAATAATTGTAGATCTACAAGATCAAGCAACAAGTGCAAGGTTAAAAGAAATCCGAAAAGAAGTAATTGGCAATTTAATAGCTAATAATATTCCTATTGATCGAGCAACAGTTGATGCATTGGTTGAAATGGAAGTAAATAAATTAAATATGTAGCATTTATTATTATTGGTAGACATTAAATTAAGATTAGTTCTTGCTATTAATATACAAAAAATGAATCTAACGTATTGCCTGTTGTTAAACAGGCTTTTTTTTTGAATATGTTTTCTGAAATTTTGCTAATTTCAATCTCGGATTTGTAAAATAAATCATGTCATTAACCTAACCCCTCCTAAAAGGAACAGAAAAAAATAGGCGCAATACGAAAGTAACGTGCCTTAATGTTTGAGTAATGTAACTTAATGGATGAGAAATGAACCTTAATAAAAAAACATCGTGCCGCAGTGCAAGAGAAGCCTTCCGCAGCGGTAAATCATCTAGCCTTTGTACAAAAGTAACGTGCCGCAATGCAAGGGAAGCCGTCCGCAATAGAAAAGGAATTGTTTTCAATTCAAATATGTTTCACTTAAATTAAATGATTATGTCACAAAGAGCAAGCAGAGCAGAATCTGCAATCTTAGAACGCTACAGAGTAGCATTAGAAAACGTAGAAGCACAAACAGAAATCGCAACTATTATGTCAGAGTTCGGATATGATGCTGCATTAATTGAAAATGGTAAACAATTGTTTACAAAAACTCGTCAGGCTTACGACCTGAATGTGAAAGAAGATGATGAAACTTCACAAGCTTACAGTAATTACAAAGCGAAAATGAGTCAAATGGAAGATACTTATTCTCTTCACCGAAAGAAAGCAAAAGTAATCTTCAGGAAAGATTTAGAAGTAATGAAACGTCTTGTTTTAGATGGTTCAGTTCCTAAAGCTTATGTTCGCTGGTTGGAATTAGTTAAAAAGTTCTATTCAGAAATGCTATCTGATACAGTATTGCAAACTAAACTTAGCCGCTTGAAAGTTACAGCAGACGATTTGAGTGCTGCTAATGCACTTTTATCAGAATTAGAAGCTGCAAGAGCAGATTATCTAAGGGAAAAAGGAGAATCACAAGATGCAACAGAGCAAAAAGACGGAGTTTTTGCAGAACTTGATGATTGGATGAGCGAATTTTATGCAGTTGCACGTATTGCACTGGAAGATAATATTCAATTATTAGAATCTTTAGGAGTAATTGTACGTAACTAAACCCAACGCTATTACAAACACATTGGCAAACCTTTTAGGGTTTGCCAAAAAGTTTGTAATCCAACCCAATTTTGCTGTTACCAGCAACAAGAAATCCCAGCCTTAATATTATTTTTTTAGTGTTTCATGGACAACTCAGTAACTAAACTGACAAGCATGGTGGCACTGTCGCCCAACTTATAACACGTGTTCAGCGTACATGCGGGGTTTTTGGCGGTTTGATGACAAAGTATTATATTCGTGTTGGTCTTTTGTCGGTTGATAATGTATCAAGGTGGAAACCCGCACGATAGCGCTAACACGGGACCGTTATAAATAAGCCGCTAAATTTTTGAAAATTGAATAATCCAGCTCTTTTTGACAGGCATAAAATTTAAGAGTGTTTTTTGCGTTCTGATTGCTTTTGTATTTTTGAATGGGAATTTACTTTCTGATAATGAAAGTGATTTTATTAGTGCTGTTTGATACCAAATTTATCGAGACTGGATTGGTAGTTATGACAGAAAATTGTTTTAGTTTTTCCCAGCGCGCTTTTGTGCTTCGCACAAATAAAAAATTAAATTTAAACTTTTTAGTACAAATTCTTTTTTGTTCATTTATTTTATTAATTTCAAGAACAATTTTGACCAGATTTAAGATTTAATTTATGAAAGATATTGGTTCAATATGGAGAAAGTGGGATTTGCATTTTCATACTCCTTCATCATTTGATTATATAGATAAAAGTATCTCAAATCAAGAAATAATTGACAATTTAGCCTTAAATAACATTTCGGTTGTTGCAATTACAGACCACCATTTAATTGATGTTAATAGAATTATTGAACTTCAAAAAATTGGAAAAACAAAGAATATAACTGTTCTGCCAGGTATTGAATTCCGTTCAGAACTAGGTGGTAGCGAGATAGTGCATTTTATCGGTATTTTTCCAGAAAATAGTAATATTGAAGAAATTTGGATTGACTTGCAATCAGCATGCAATTTGAAACCATCACAAGTATCTGAGATTGGCGACGAAAAGCTTTATGTAGATTTAAAAGAAACTTCAAAATTGATTCATGAATTAGGGGGACTTGTTACTGTACATGCAGGAAAGAAGACTAATACTATCGAAAATATTAAAAATAATCATGACTATAAACTGAAAATTAAAACAGATTTATTAAATGATTCAGTAGATATTTTAGAAATTGGAAATCCCGCAATTGATATAGAAGGATATAAAAATATAGTTTTTCCTCAAATTAAAATTAAGCTTCCATTAATATTGTGTTCTGATAATCATAATGTAAAAGATTATAAAACGAAATCTAATCTTTGGATTAAAGGTGACCCTACATATGAAGGATTATTACAGACAATTTATGAACCAGATGAAAGAGTTAAAATACAAGAGAGTAATCCTCAATGTGATTTTAGCAAACCTTTCTTCAAGAAAATTATAATTGAAACCGATGTAAATATATTTCAAAATGAAACAATTAAATTTGAAAAACAAGAAATAATATTTAATCCTAATCTTGTAACTATAATTGGTGGTCGTGGTGAAGGGAAAAGTGTATTGATCGACTATTTTGCACATGGATTTGGTTTAAATCCTTCAAATACTTTTAGTTTTTCAGAAAGTTTTAAGGTTAAATATTCCAAAGGTATTTGTACAGATGATTACATAGATTATAGTTTTGATAATTTAAATAATTTAAACTTTCTATACATTTCCCAGAATGAAGTGAAGGATATTGCTTTATCCCATAAAAAATTAGGAGATGAAATTAGAAATCTTTTAAAATTAAATTCAATTGGGTTTTCTTCACAAATTCAAGAAGAAATTAGTAAAATTCTAAAAGATTATTATGCATTAAAAAATTGGTTTAATGATACAAATCCTGATGGTACAAAAATTAATGATAAAGAAACATTAAACAAAATCAAGAAAAGAAATGAAGATTTATTAAATAGTATTACTAATAAAGAGAATAGACAGAAATTAGAATTATACACTGAAAATATTAAGGAAATAAGGGTTTCTGAAATCCAAAAAACAAGAATTGAAAAACTAATTTCAAAACTAAAAGAATTTGAAACAGAAATAAATAAGGAATTAAATGAAATAGATAAGGAAATTACTTCTATTTCATTCAAAAATCAATTAGATGAATTAAATATTATTTATGAAAACTTAAGTGTTAAGATAAAGGAAAACGAAAATGAAAATTCATTAATAAAAGAGCAGTTTTCTGAAATATATAAAGGGGATTTAAGTTCATTATTGGAGAGTGCTGATAATTATAAAAGTCAGATTGAGACGATAAAAGAAATGTTAAAAGAAATTGAAAAGCAGGAAGAAAAATTTGCTTTAATTTCAAAAGATAAAAATGCAATTCCAACCAAGATTAATTCTGAATTACTAAAACAGGTTGATATTATCAACAAAGCTTGGTCGAACATAATTGAAGGTCATTCAAGTTGGCTACCAGAACAGAAAGACCTAATGAAACAAATTTTAGCAGATAGAGAAATTGAAATTAATGGTAAATTATATTTTGATAGTGAAAAATTTTATGATGGTTTAAAAAATTGTATTAATGGAAAATATTGGAGAAATAAAAACAAAGAAGGTGAATTAGAACAGTATTTCAACATTTCTGATGCATCAACATTTTTTATTTACCTCGAAAATGAATTGGAAGGAGAGCTTATAGCAAATAGTGATTCATATTATATTAATGAAACAGAAGAATTCTTTTACAAACTTGAAAAACGACAGGAATATTTATATGTACAACCAGAAATTACTTATAAATCAAAAACCTTAGACAAAATATCTGTAGGTCAAAGGGGAACTGTTTATTTGTGTTTAAAATTAGCAACAAGTGCTTTTTCTACACCAATTATTTATGATCAACCTGAAGATGATTTGGATAATCAATTTATAATTAATGAATTAGTAGGCATTTTTAAGTCTATTAAAAAATATAGACAAGTAATTATTGTTACACATAATGCAAATCTTGTAATTAATTCAGATGCTGAACAAGTCATAATTGCAAAAAATTCAGATGAAGTTTTATCATATTCAAGCGGTGCCATTGAGAATGAAGTTATAATTGATAGCGTTTGTAAAATACTAGAAGGTGGAAAATCTGCTTTTGAACAAAGAAAAAACAGATATAAAGTATAGAAATTTTAAATTAAAGGAATTTAATAATTTTTAAAATGATATCTTGTTATTAATACAAATTAAAAACTATGAAACTATTCTTAGATATAATAATTTATTTTTTTTCGATATTAGGGGGAATAATATCAATCTGGACAATTTATAAATGGTTAAAACCTCTTCAAAAAATATCATGGAAAAAAGTACAAAAAGGAGTATTACAGTTAAAGGATAAACTTATTCGAGATAATTATTATCCAACATTGATAGTTGGTATTGGTCGTGGCGGATCAATTATCGGTGCTCTATTATCTGGCACATTAGGTAATGTTCCAATATTAGTGATAGATAGAGTTTATGAATGGAATGCACATCAAAGAAAGGAAGGATTACTGGATGAATTAAAAATTACAAAGAATATCGAAAAAGTACTTCTAGTTGCAGGAGAGTTACATTCTGGAAATACAGCCAAAAAATATACAGAATACTTTAACGAAATTGGGGCAAATGAAGTTAGAATGTTATCATTTATGAAAGAACCTTATCCAACATTTAAACCTGATTATTATTTTATTGAAACAAGCAAAACTGATATTAGATTTCCTTGGATGCTAACGAAGGATTATAAAAGAGATTCAAAAATGGATTATAGAACAAAAAGCATATGATAAAAACTATCATTTTTGATTTTGATGGAGTAATTGCAAATACTGATGAAGGTAGATATAAACTTTTAAAAGATATTTTACCAACTTACGGACTTGACTTTGCTATTAGTGATTATAATAAAATGATTGGTCTGAGTACAAAATCTTTCCTAAAACGAAATTATAGTGAATTAACAGAAAAAGAAATAAATTTGATTGTATCAGAAAGACATAAGCTTTATTTTGAAAATTTGGATAGGTATTGTATTCCATTTAACGGAATGACTGATATAGTTGAAAAATTTTCTCACTATTTTCAATTAATTGTTGCAACTACTAATGCTACTGAAAATGTAATAAAACAGATGGATTTTCTAAATATTTCACAATACTTTAATTATGTTTTTGGAAGAGAAGTTATGGAAAATACTTTTTTATTAAAAGACTACCAAAATTTAGCTTCGAGACCCGAGTTTAATGTCAAAGAAAGTATAGTTATTGAAGATTCAGAGACTGGCATTTTATCAGCCAAAAAATCTGGATATGCTTGCATTGAATTCAATTCTAAGGAAAAAACTAAAAATGAAAATTCGGATTATTGTGTCAATAACTATTATGATTTATATAATCTAGTTTTAAAACTCAAACTTGAATAAAAAAATCAATATAGCTCAAGCACATTTGCAACAAATTGCAAAAGAGCTTTCTTTTTGCCCTTAAGGGCAATTTGCTATTTCTAAAAACTAAAACAATTTTGTTCTTCGTTGATAAAACCTACTAAATTGATAAGGTTGAATTTGGCAGCCAATTTATAACACGGCATCTTAAAACATGCGGGGTTTTGGTGGTTTTTTGACAAATTTAGTTATCTTTAACTTTAGTAACGGCGGATAAGGAAACAGGGCGAAAAACCCGCACGTTTCAAATGCCGAGACCGTTATAAATAAGCCGCAAAAAAATTCGGAATAAAGCAATTCAACTCTTTTAGACAGGTATTTTAATTAAGATACTTTTTAAGCTTTCTGACAGCTTTTGTATTTTAGAAAGGTAATTTACTTTCTGACAATGGAAGTGTAATTTATTCGTGCTGTTTGATGCTGAATTTATCATGATTGGTTCGGTAGGTTTGATAGAAAATTGTTTTAGTTTTTCCAACGCGCTTTTGTGCTTCGCACAATTTGATAGTTCAATTAAACTCATTAGCGGCTTCGCCGCAAATGAGTTTAATATATTATTGAAAATTGTAAATATTTTAGTAATAATCTGTTAAAATAATATTCATTTTATTGTAAAGTAAAAACATATTATTAAATTTACTAAACTTTTCTTCTAGAACGTAAATGTATTGAATTGTAGGTAGTATTAAGTAAAAATATTATCAGAAATGTTTACAAAATATTTAATTATTACTTAATAAAATCACCTAAATTAAGTTTTAAGAATTTTAAATTAATACTAACAATATTATTATGAACAACATTAATAGATTTTTATTTTATTTAGTATTAGTTTTATTATTAGCAATTAGCTGTAATGAAGAAGAAATAAAACCAATAGAAACAGATCCAAAAAAAGCTATACTTGGAAAATGGGAAGCTTTTGGTACAGGTAATTGGCCTCAGATTACTTATGTCGATAAATCACTAGGATATATAAGGTTTTATGAAGATAGTATCTTAAAAGAGTACGATTATGAAAAACAGGAATATGTAAATCAAATTAAGTATTATATAGACGATTCATTAATATACTTTAATTATTCATATGAAAATGGTGAATTAAGCATTCCAAGAAAATATGAATTTCTAAGCAAAAATCAAATATTGCGTTTAGATTATATAGATATGTTTGGAAGCTACAACACAAGTGTTTATAAACGAATAAACTAATTAAAAATGAGGAAATTAAGCAGGATTTTATTTCTTTTTTGGATTATTACGCTTACATCTTTTAGTTGCAAAGAAGAAGATGCCCCACCTTGTGCTTGTGGAATTGAAAACCCTCAA
Organism: Bacteroidetes bacterium GWF2_33_16; assembly: GCA_001768565.1. Lineage (GTDB taxonomy): Bacteria > Bacteroidota > Bacteroidia > Bacteroidales > UBA12077 > UBA12077. The sequence continues at coordinate 14,411 of MEOE01000027.1, forward strand.
GAAAACTTAGAGTGGTTAAACCATATTTTACAATTGAGTTTTTGTGCCGAAATTCATTCAATACAATTTCAGGGACAGGAGTATATTGGCATTTATGATTGTGATGATCCAGACACTTATGATTATGGATGTGTTTTTTATGATTGCAGTGGAAATCTATTTTGTCAATACATAGGATTTACAGGGCAATGGGATTGTTCAGATGAATTTAAGGAAGCAATTAAAAAGAAAGTACTTATTTACAAGCAAAAAACAAATACTTATTGGGACGAATAAATAATAATTCTAGGTAATATCTCATTAAAACTAAAACAATTTTTTACTTCGTTGAAATTTCTTACTAAACTGAAAAGCTAGGTATTGGCGGCCAATTTATAACAGCGGCTCTTATAGCATGCGGGGTGAAGGAATTCTCAAACATTTGTACTACTTTTATACATTATTAACGGCGGATTGGAAAGCAACACGGAAAACCCGCACGCTACAAAGCCGCAACCGTTACAAATAATGCGCCAAAAAAATCAGGAACCTTTATTATCGTTCTGATAATTTATTAATTATGGAAAGCGAGTTTTGGTTTGACAAATTAAGTTTATTCAATTCGTGGTGGTATGATAAGGTATTTTTTGAGATTGGTTCGGTAAGTAAGATAAAAAACAAATTTGTTTCCCCGCCCACTTTGCAGCTTTCAGCTGCATTTGGTAATTTAAATAAGAAATAAAAACACTTTTGCTCCGCTGCGCTGCGCAAAAAAAAATTTTATTTTATTTTTTATTTATATTTTTGCGTTCCTTATTAAAACTAATTATTAACCCTTTCATTTAGCATTTATGTTTATAAATATGAAAAAAATTTTATTCGTAAAAATTTTCTTAATCATAACTATTTCTTACAATTTTGGACAACAGAATTATTTATTTTCCGGATTAATACTTGATAGTTCAGATGAAACTCCTCTCCCATTTTGTAATGTTTATGTGGAAAATACAAGTGTTGGAACAATTTCTAACAACGAAGGTAAATTCAGAATAGCAATTCCTTTAAAAACATCTCAGAATTTATGTGTATCATTTATTGGATATAAAACTAAGAAAATTCCTATTGCGAATTTGAAAAATAATGATAATATTATTTACTTAGAAAAAGATCTAATAAACATAAATGAAGTTATTATAATACCTGATAGTACATTACTTGGGTTGTTAAGAAAAGCTTATAGAAGTATCGAAAAGAACTATCCAAATGAACCAACAAAATTGGTTGGATTTTACAGAGAAACTAAGCTAACTGATAAAGATGAAAATCTATATTTCTTAGAAGCCATATTAAATGTTTATAAAAAGTCTTATCAGGTAACAAATGACCAGGGACAAATTGAAGTAATTGAATCTCGCAAAAAAGTATTTCCTATTTCAAAAGATGTTAATAATGTACAATTCTATGCAGGAGCATTTATCCCTATAAGGGCTGATATTGTAAAAACTGAATACGAGTTTATAGATCCTAAGCATTTTAAAAAGTATTCTTATAGTTTATCAAATACTTTTAAACAAGATGACAGAATTATTTATGAAATTTCATTTGATACAAAGAATGATTCTTTAAAAGGAATATATAAAGGAAAGTTCTTTTTAGATAAAGAAAGTCTGGCATACATCAAGTGCGAAGGTACAAGCACAGAAAGAGGAATAAAAGAATATAATTCATCAAATTTTACTTCATACAAAGGAGTTGAAAGAAACTTCTTCGTGCAGTATTTCTTTTTTAATGGTAAGTGGCATTTAAAATATTGTAAATTATTTGGTAAAGGAATTAATACAAAATATGATAGTAAGCTAAAATATGTTGATGAATTTTTGACAACTGAAGTTTTAACAGATACAATTGAGCCTGTACCATATGAGAAAAGATTAGGTTATTATGATATTTTTCTTGATAAAGCACTACCTTATTCTGAAACTGACTGGAAAGATTATAATATAATAAAAGCCAGTGATGATTTACTTTTCTCAATTGACCAATCTAAAAAAGTATTTGAAGAAAATATTGTATTAAAAAAGGAAAATAAGATTATCACATTTATAAAACATTTCAGTTTTACCTATGGTTTAATTGTTTTTGAAAATAAAATCCCTGGTGGAGATTATCAAATTTTGCTTGATAATTCAACGCTAAATCAAAATCTAAAAACGAAAGAATATCTTATAGGCTTAGATGCAACCATAGCTTATAATTTCAATAAGAATCTTTCGATAAAATATTCAATTTGTAGTTCTCTAGATAAAAATATTCATTATGAAAGTAATGGTATTGGTATTGGTTATTTGAAAAACATTAAACCTAAGGGGAAACCATTATTATTAAAATTAGACTTATTTGGTTACTTGGATTATTATGGAATTGTATTTGATAAAGTATTAAAGAATATAGAATATAATAATGAATTTATTAGTAAATCCAAAATGGAAACTTCAATTGATAAAATTAGCTATGGAATTAAACCCCGATTAAGTTTGTCTTATCAAATTACTAAATTCACTAATCTTTACATTTATGCCTCTTACAATTTAAATCTTTCAGAAGAATATATAATTAAGTTCAAAGAAGAATCAGGGTTATTTAAAAAGACTTATAATGAGAATATTATTGACGGTACTGTGAATTATAATGGAACCGGTTTAAATGAAAGTAATATTGACATGAATCCTTTAATATTGGGGATTGGGTTTAATTTCGGTTTTAATTAGTAAAATTACAATCGCTAGTCAAAACAAATTTGTTATAGTATTTCATGGATAGTTATGTAAAGAAACTGACAAGCTTGGTTGCTAAAGCGCACAATTTGTAACAGCGGCTCTTATAGCATGCGGGGTGAAGGAATACTCAAACATTTTTACTATTTTTAAACTTTATTAACGGCGGATAGCTATGAAGGGCGAA
>MEOE01000028.1 GCA_001768565.1 Bacteroidetes bacterium GWF2_33_16
GAGGCTACTTTTACTGTTACTGTTACATTTGCACATGCCGTTGTATTACAATCACCCTCAGCTCTTACATAATATGTTGTTGTTACCGCAGGCGATACACTTATGGTTGTTCCACTTCCTACTGAAGTTCCACCACAACTGCCACTATACCACCTCCATGTTGCATTAGTTCCTAATGAACCTCCAGTTACAGTCAGGCTTGCTGTTCCTCCTGGGCAGAAATTTGTATTGTCATTTGTTACTCCTGTTGGATCCGTTGATTGTGTCTTTACTGTTACTGTTACCGATGCTGTTGTTGTATTGTTGCAATCGCCCTCGAAGCGCACATAATAGGTTGTGGTTACTGCTGGGGCTGCTATTATAAGGTTTTGGCCTGTTCCCACCAAAGTAGTAAGCCCTGCATCCGAATACCAACGTACTACAGCTCCCGTTCCTAAGGTACCGCCTACATAACTTAAAGTGATATTTGGAAATGCTCCCGGACAGAAATTATTATTATTCACGGTCGCACTTGTTGGTGCTACCGATGCTGTTTTTACTGTTATCGTTGTGGTTGCACAGGTCGTTGTATTACAATCTCCCTCTGCTCTTACATAATATGTTGTAGTTACTATTGGAGACACACTTATACTGGCTCCCGAGCCTACGGATGTTCCGCCACAGCTTACGGTATACCAGCGCCACGTTGCTCCCGTTCCTAATGATCCTCCTGTTACTGTTAAGTTGGCTGATCCACCAGGACAAAAATTATTATTATCAGTTGAAATACCTGTGGGAGCTGTTGATTGGGTCTTAACTGTAACAGATACACTTGCACAAGTAGTTGTATTGCAATCTCCCTCTGCACGTACATAATAGGTTGTTGTTGTGGCCGGTGATACATTAATGCTTGCTCCGGTACCAACCAAGGTTCCTCCGCAACTACCCGTATACCATCGCCATACGGCTCCTGATCCTAACGATCCACCCTGAACAGTTAATGTTGTTGATTGTCCAGGACATATATTATTGGGACTAACATTTATTCCTGTGGGTGCAGTTGATGATGTTTTTATTGTTACTGTTACTGAGGCTGCTGTGGTATTGTTACAATCGCCTTCGAAACGCACATAATACGTTGTGGTTACTGCAGGAGCTGCAATTACCAAATTCTGACCAGTTCCTACAAGCGTTGTAAAGGTTGCATCAGAATACCATCTTGCTACGGCTCCGGTCCCTAAGGTTCCTCCTGCATAACTTAGGGTAATATTTGCAAAAGCACCCGGACAAAAATTATTATTATTAACACTCGCACTCGTCGGTGCTACGGATGCTACTTTTACTGTTACGGTAATATCATCACTTCCTGTACAACCTGCATTATCTGTTACTGTATATGTAAATGTGTAAGATCCTGATGTAGCATAATTAAATACAGGATTTACAATTGATGTACTGCTTAATGGGAGTAAATTTGCACCAGTCCATGAATGTGTTGAATATACACCAGTTCCTCCAGAAGGATTTCCAATAAGAGACAAATTTACTGAAGGACATGTAGATGCAGGATCAGGAGTAATACTTGCTGTAGGATTAGGTACTTCTAAAATTTCTTCATTTGCAGCTTGTTTGGTACAACCATTAATGTCAATAACATAAACTTTATATATATCTTTCTGTAAACCTGTAAAAGTGCCTATTGTATTTGTTGAGGAATCAGAGTCGCTTGTTCTCACAATTGCATATGTATAAGGGGCTTTGCCTCCATGAGCTGTTATAGTAATGGTTCCGTTACTAAACCCAAAACATGTGCTAGTAGATGAAACATCATCAATAACTAAAAGAGGAGGAATTTCACTATCTGTTCTAGGAGGTTTAGTAAATGCATATTGTACATATTCTGGACCACAAGAGTTTGCATCATCAACATAAGCCCGATATATGCCCTGGGATAGGCCAGTTGCTATTTTAGTAGTTTGTCCAATAGGAACATAAATTGCTCCAGATCTAATAAACCAATTATATGTAAAGGGCACTGTTCCTCCTGTTGGATTTACTTCCAATGCAGCATCGCTCCCATCGAAACAAGATAATGGGGTATTTATAGAAATGGATCCAGCACTTAATGGAGCAGGTTCAAAAACCGAATAAAATCCTCCATTAACTGTTTTTGGCACATCGCTATCAGATATTCTAACTAAATATGATCCACCAGAAACACCTGGTGCAGCTGTTGGTTTAAACGTAAAAGTAGTACTAAAAATAGGCCCAGATGTCTGTAATTGGATTAAATCTATATCATACAAAGTATAAGTAAAAGGCTGAACTCCACCTGATAAAACATCTGCTTTTATTATACCATCTTCATCACCACTGCAAGTAACAGGTGTTATAGTAACTTCATAGGTAAATATAGATTTTGCACCTGCCGATGCAAGCTTATTATACTGCAGACCTCCGGGTTTAAATGTTTTTTTCGAAAAATCCTCCTTAAAATAAATTACAGATTCGCCAGCGTTAAACTCAATATTATCAGTGTTTTCAATATCCCAATTTCTAGTTACTACATTTGATTCACCCAAATAAATCGATCGTTGTTCTGTTCCAGATGCAACAAAGCTATTACAGTCAATAGTATAGCTATTTGAATTAAAATTACCCTGAACTATTTGAATATCATTTTCGGAAAAGAAATCGGATTTCAATGCATAATAACCACCGGTAGTGTTTATAATAAGAGGAGAATTTAGTTTATTTCTTATTTCAATATCATTTTCGTCGGTTCCCATTAAATAAATTCCACCAAAAAATTCATTTTCAATATTCTCTCCAATAAACAAAGATCCATAAATATCTATTCGAGCAGATGTTTTGCTTTTCAATATAAAGGTTTTACTTTTTAGTATCGCTTTATGGTTTTCAACATCCCAACGAAAATCATTACAAATAGCTCTGTCTTTAATAATTACCTGCTGTCCATTCTCAAAAAATGAGTTATTGTCGAAAATAACATTATCGAACTGGGTTGGTAGAGAAGCACCTGATTTGCCTCCACTAGATTCTGACCAATGATTCGGATCATTCCATGAACCGGTTCCATTAACCCAATATCGATCTGCTGCAGATCCAATTACTGTAATAAACACGAAGAATACAACAGTAAGGATTTTTAATATTGATTGTCTCATATTATTGAACATGAGTGAGTATTTTACGGATTGTTAATAAAATAAATGCAATGTTAATAAAATTTTACGGGTTGACTCGATCTTTTGTTTCAAAAATAGTATGATATCTCGTTTTTCACTTGGTTTTTTATTAACACTAGGTTCATTTGAGCCATTTTCGAATACTTCTAATTGTTAACAACTTACGATTTTAACTAAAAATCAAAGACAAGTTAGATCTTCTCCATCTCGCTAAGAACATACCTTCTGGTAATATAACGAACAGGATACCAAGCGGCAATAAAACCAATAACAACTACTGTAGTAAAAACGGCTACAAAGTCTTTCCAGATAATTTTTACAGGATAGGCATCTATTATAAACGAACCCGAGCCCTGCAATTTAACAAATTCAAATTTTATTTGTAGCCAACAAATAACCCAACCCAAAATAAGGCCTACAATAGCTCCAACAATAGATATCATCCATCCTTCAGTTAAAAATATTTTACGAATAGTATTCAAATTAGCACCCAGTGCACGCAATATTGAAATATCATCCTTTTTATCAATAATAAGCATTGTTAGAGAGCCAATAATATTAAATGAAGCTATAATTAATATAAACGTAAGAATTAGAAAAATAGACCATTTTTCTGATTTCATAATTTTATAAAACATCTCGTGTTGCTGATAACGGTCTTTAACTTCGAAACCAGAACCTACAAATTGAATCAGGTCGTTTTGTACATTTTGTATATTATTTCCGGGTTTAATTTTTATTTCAAGAGCCGAAATTTCATTTTTATAATCAAAAACTGTGCGCGCAAACTCCAGCGGGACAATAATATACTTAGCATCAAACTCTTGCTGAATACCAAAAACACCAGATGCCAATATTGGTTTGCGATTAAAAGCCTGTTCCGGATTAATTGAAAACTGCGATGTTCGCTTTGGCACATATACAATTAGAGGATCAATAAAATTAATATTTAATGAAAGGAAAATAGCTACTCCCTGTCCAACAATAGCATAACTCTGATTATTGTGTTTCAGTATAAAATCACCAGCAATAACCATGGTATCAACACCCGATATTTTTGTAAAATTATCGCTAACACCTTTAACAGTTGCAACATATTGTTGGTCGCCATATTTTAAAAGGGCGTTTTCTTCAAGTATTTCTGCCATATCAAATATGGCAGGGTGATTTTTAATCTCGTTAATCTGGGGAATACTATCTAATGAGAACACCTTTCCCTGCGAAGGAGTTATTTTCAAATCAGGATCAAATGCATTATACATCGACTTTATAACACCATCAAAACCATTAAATACAGAAAGCACAACAATAAGAGCAGCCGTACCAACAGTAACCCCAACAATAGAAATCATTGAAATTATATTGATCGCATTTTTTGTTTTTTTTGCAATCAGGTAGCGTTTTGATATGTATAAAGGGAAATTCAATACTTTTATTATTTGTAAGCTTTAACAATTAAACCGGTACCTGTTTCGTGTTTACTATTCGTATCAAAATAATTTAACCAAAACGAAATTGGAAATACAACGATGTAATATATTGGTAAAAAAATAAAAAACAATCTACTGAAATTAAGTAATAATATTGGCCATTTCATCGATAGTTTCCAGGATAATTGCCCGGGTTTTCCATACGAATAGCTTACCTCAACTTTTCCAAATCCTGCTTTTATAAGTTTTTCTTCTATTTCGTTCATATTATATCCATCGCGTACATGTTCTTCAATAAACGAATGATCGCTATGACCATGAACATCTGATCCTCCCATGTCTGAAGGAGTTGATATTAATAACATTCCTCCAGGCTTCAACGAATCATTAAAATTTTTAAACACTTTTACATCTTCTTCGATATGTTCCATTACGTCTACACTAAGTATCAAATCGTATGCCGATTCATTGGTATATTCGGTAAGGTCTGCAAATCTGAATTTTACCTGATTGCTTTTGCCAATTTTTAAGAAAAAGTTATTGCAATCCTCAATTTGTTCAGTTTTAACATCGACACCTGTAATGTGCCATTTAGGAGATTGTTTCGACAAGAAATATGAATATTGGCCAAATCCTGATCCAGCATCAAGAATATGTGCATTGTTTATATGGGTTTTTTTCCAGTTTCTAATTGCTTTTTTAATGTGCCATGCCCTAAGGAGAATCAAATCCAAAAGCACATAAAAAATTTTCCTCATAAAGGGTTGTTTGTTAAAAACTGTCCCAAGACTCTTCTTTATAGGATCGTATTGCATTTTTAATAAGCTGTTAATTATTAGCTGATAGCTGATATCAAGTTTAAACTATTTCTTTATTTTAACAAACTATCAATGTTTTCGATATAATCAAGGGAATCGTCGATAAAAAATGCCAATTCAGGTATTATTCGCAATTGATGTCGCACTCGTTTACCCAACTCATACCTAATCTGGCTTTCCACAGAAGTAACATGAGTAATAAATTCCTGCTTATCTTTTACAGGAAAAACGCTTAGATAAACTCTTGCAACAGACAAATCGGGAGATACTCTTACCGAAGTAACTGTAACCATTTTACCTAAAAACAAAGATGATGCATTTTTTTGAAAAATATCGCTAAGTTCTTTTTGAACCAGGCGTGAGATTTTATTCTGACGAGTCGTGCTCATAATTATCGATTTTAATATGAAGGCTCAAAATTACACAACATTTATCAAATATACCGAATCCTTAGTTATAAATTGATGATTCTTTTATAATTAAGGTTTCTTGTTTCGACTTGTTTTTATACCTTTGCTACCTGCTATTAAAAATTTTCGAAATGGATAAGAATTTGATCATTTACAATACATTAACACGAAAAAAAGAAGTTTTTGAGCCGCTTAATCCACCATTTGTAGGTATTTATGTTTGCGGTCCAACCGTTTACAGCGATGTTCATTTAGGTAATTGCAGAACCTTTATTTCATTTGATCTTATTTATAGATATCTTCTTCATTTAGGATATAAAGTACGATATGTTCGTAATATAACTGATGCCGGACATTTAGAAGGAGATCGGGACGAAGGCGAAGATAAGTTTGCAAAAAAAGCAAAGCTTGAGCAATTGGAGCCAATGGAAATTGTTCAAAAATACACATTGAGTTTTCATGAAATAATGTCTATTTTTAATACTTTGCCACCCAGCATCGAACCAACAGCTATAGGCCATATATCTGAGCAAATTGAAATGATTAAGGAAATAATTAAAAATGGATATGCTTACGAAAAGGATGGGGCAGTTTATTTTGATGTAGAAAAATACAGTAAGGCTCATCCTTATGGCCAGCTTACTAATCGCAAACTTGAAGATCTTTTAGAGGGAACCCGTGATTTAAGCGGACAAGACGAAAAGAAAGGCCGGCTTGATTTTGCATTATGGATAAAATCCAAACCAGAAACACTAATGAAGTGGCCTTCGCCATGGGGATGGGGATTCCCGGGTTGGCATATCGAATGTTCGGCAATGAGCACCAAGTATTTAGGAGAACAATTTGATATTCATGGTGGCGGAATGGATTTGCAGGCTACACATCATACAAACGAAATAGCCCAATCGCAAGCCTGTAGCAATACAGCTCCGGTTAAATACTGGATGCACACAAATATGTTAACGGTAAATGGAACAAGAATGTCGAAAAGTGCCGGAAACGGGTTTTTACCAGGCGAATTATTTACAGGAAACCACCCATTGCTCGAAAGAGGTTATTCGCCCATGGTGATTCGCTTTTTTATGGCACAATCGCATTACAGGAGCACATTAGATTTTTCGAATGAAGCGCTTCAGGGAGCAGAAAAAGGGTTTTATAAATTGATGAAAGCAGGAGAAACATTAAATAAATTAACATCTGCTCATGAATCAACAGTAAATATAAAAGAGTTAGAAGAAAATTGCTATAAAGCAATGAATGATGATTTTAACAGCCCTATATTAGTTTCTCATTTATTCGAAGCGGTTCGGATTATAAACCTTGTGAACGACAGCAAGGAGATGATAAATCTGGAAGATTTAGAAAGACTCAAAAAGCTATTTAAAGTCTTTGTTTTTGATATTTTGGGTTTAAAAGATGATCTGGCAAAAGAATCATCAGATTTAACAGGCAACTTAATTGATCTGATATTAAACCTTCGCTTAGATGCTAAAAAAAATAAAGACTTTGCAACATCAGATAAAATAAGAAACCACCTAACCGATATGGGTGTAGTAATAAAAGATACTAAAGATGGTTTTGAATGGGAAATAACTAATTAATACTCTTTTTAAAAAAATTTAACCGGCACCTTTTGCCGGTTTTTTTGTTCATTTTCGTACACCATAGTTGCAAAATCGGTCATTATTTTGATTAAACCAGCCTCATTAATTTTATTTATTTAATTAGTATTCTGATATTTATACAGTATGGCATTATTGATGTGGGAAATAGGGTAATCATTAAAAGATCTTTTTATGAATAAATCGTACAGGTTGCTTGCTTTACTTTGTAGTTTAGCTAGTATAGGTATTTTTCTTTTGCTATTCGGATATTTATTATCCACAGTAAAAACCTCACAAAATATCTCAGATAATCTGTCACCAAATTATAAGTATTTATTTCTCCAACTAACCAGAAAGCCACAATCACTAATTGCTCAGATGCAAATAAGCGCAAAACCTACAAACCAGGGAAAAATCGTTGAAGAGAGTGCTAATACAATTATCGTTTCCGAGCCCGCAATACATTCATCCGACTTACAAATGGACAGTGTTTCGATAAAGGAAAAAAACGACTCTACAAACTCAATCCTTGATGAAAATTGGATTCAACAAGTAATTCAAATGAATGGGAGTTCAGATATTTATACTGATTTTATTGAAAAGGAATGGATGAAGGATCATAATTTTATTATTCTTTAGTTCTGTTTTTTTCTTTTTTCGCATCCAATATATCAGCAACTGTCGCTTATGTGACAGTTTTTTTATTGTCGTAGGATTATTTAATTTTGTGCTATGCAAAAGGACTCTATATTCGACATCTTTTCAATTAAATCAGCAGAAGAATTTGAAGTAATTGCTATTAAAACCTTTCATTACCAGGCTGAAAACAATGCTATTTACAAAGAATATTTACAACTACTTAAAATCGAATCCTCGGAAATAAAAAGTATACATGATATTCCTTTTTTACCAATTGATTTTTTTAAATCACATAAAATAATTTGTGGAACAAGTAATCACGAAAAAGTATTTTTTAGTAGCGGTACAACCGGGAGTGTTCGCAGCAATCATTTTATAAGCGATCTTTCGGTTTATGAAACGAGTTTTAAAAAAGGCTTTACCCATTTTTATGGATCAATAACTGATTATTGCATTCTGGCTTTATTGCCAACCTATCTTGAAAATGAAAGTTCGTCGCTCGTTTATATGACAGACCATTTAATTCGATTATCTCAACACACAGAAAGTGGTTTTTATCTAAAAAATACCCAAGAACTAATTCAAAAACTAAGCTATCTAGAAAAAATAAAACAAAAAACCATTCTACTTGGTGTTTCTTATGCTTTGCTCGATTTGGCAGAAAACTATCCAATTAAATTAGACCACACTATTGTAATGGAAACGGGTGGAATGAAAGGTAAAAGGAAAGAATTGACACGACAGGAGCTTCATTCAGTTCTAACCAAGGGATTTGGAGTTGAAAGTATACATTCGGAATATGGAATGACAGAATTATTATCACAGGCATACTCTTCTGGAAACGGGAAGTTTTACTGCCCTCCATGGATGAAAATTTTTATTCGTGATATGTATGATCCATTTAGTTTTTTAGAAAATGGAAAGTCAGGAGGAATTAATATCATTGATCTGGCAAATATTAACTCTTGTGCTTTTATTGAAACAAAGGATCTTGGAAAAATAAATTCAGATGGCCGTTTTGAAGTTTCCGGACGATTCGATGCCAGCGATATTAGAGGATGTAATCTGTTGGTTGCAGAATAAAAAATCCCGCCGAAGCGGGATTGAATTTTATTTTATTTTTAATTTCTCTTTAATTTCTTTTGGAATCGTATTTTTATGCACAAGTACAGCAACTGTATTTAATCTGACAAACGATTCAGACATATTAAGGTAGCCTCCAAATTTATTTCGTTCGGTACCCCAGGAATTTTTTGTTTTATAATAAACTGTTCCGTTTTGATCGGTAACTAAACCTACAATGTGCATCAAATGATCGTCGGTGGTAGTTAGATTGTCAAATTCGATTTGTCGGCATTCCTGAGTAATATCTTTTTCGGGAGCAGGATTCTCAAACTGATACTCATCTTTTGAAACAATGGCCACACCATTTTTATGCGAAAATCCTGGATGAGAAACATCCCCATCCCATACAAAAGTATAACCCATATTTAATGAATTATTCATTATAGTCATTAAATCGTTTAATGGAACATTGTAATATAAATCATTTGACCAGTTATCAGGTATTTCAAGAATAATTTGCTCATAAAAAGGATGATGAGTATATGAAGTAAGCTCAACATAATCATCGGGATTAAAACCAGTTTCTTTTGCAAAACCAATGGCAGAATGTGATTTGCCGTTAGTTCCCACTTTTTCAGGAACATCACCCAGGTATGTATCAATAATAGAGACATATGCTTTATCCCAAACTTCGGTAACTTTTCCATTTGGCTTTGAAACAACTACATCAAGAACTGCTTTTAGCATTGCACTAAGCTCTCCATGATTGTAATTTCCCGGATCATAGGAGTTTCCTTTAAAATAACTCTGATCTGAAAACCCAAACTCTCTAACAACATTTAGCACATCATGTGCTTGTCCGCCTTCACCAAAATTCATTTTCCCATGATATCTAACATAATCATATCCTTTTTGAATATAAGCATAACGTACAAAATACATCTCAGATAAATTGTATTCTGGTTTGCCCATTCGAATAAGTTCGGATTCGATAAATGAAGTAGTTGCAAAACTCCAGCAGGTTCCTGTATTTTGCTGATTTTCAACAGCGGAAACTTTAATATTGGTTTTCTCAGTAAAAATATATCCGGAGCTTATTTCCTGTGCATTAGACATAAAAAACACTGAACTTAGCACGGTAAACAGGAGATAGAACAATCTTGTTTTCATTCGTTAATGTTTTTGGTTAATAAATTATTGCAGGCATTAAATTAGTTCAAATATTTTGTAAGTTATTCTGAATTTTTGAAACTTACAACACCTCCTGTAACTACAAATTTCATAATATCGGCAGGAGCGCCGTTAATTCGCTTAACCTGCTCAGCTGGCACAATAAAAAGTTCTCCCGAAAAGTTATATGAATGAGGAAAATAAACCGCAACCTTTTTACCTTCAACCCCCAAATCTGAAAGATTTTCGCGTGTTACAAAACCTATTTTTTCTAAATCTGAAATTAAGTTGACTTTAACCAGTACGGGTTGATTAAATTTTTTGTCTTTACCTACAAAAGCTGATAGAAAGTCTTTTATAGATGTATAAAAAGCTTTTACAAGTGGAGCTCTTTCAAGAAAATGGCGAATTACAAATTTAATTGGCTTTGCAATTATGGTCTGACCTGCAAAACCTAATAAGGTTATTAGCAAAAATAAAATAATAAGTCCGGCACCAGGAATATGGAATCCAAAAATTGAATATAGAAGAGGTTTAAAGATGTCGTCAACTAAAAAAAATGCTTTATACAAAACAAATAATGTAATTCCAATAGGGGCAATATAAAGTAATCCCTGAAAGAAAAATGCAAGTAGTTTTTTCATCTCATAAAAATTTTAATTATTCTACAAAGTTACTATTTATTTTGGGCAGTATGATTCTTGGATTACTATATTAAGAATCTGGTTGTCTGATTGAACTACTGATTAACTAATCATTTATTTATTAACCTAACAAAGGTTGTATTTTAATATCTGAACATATCAACTCTTTATAAAAAGAATAGGCTATTTGGTTTAAAACCAAATAGCCTATTCAAAAATTACTATATCGTTATTGAATAATAAACTTCTCTGTTTTGCTTTCGTTGGGTGTTTGCAATTTCAAGAAATAAATTCCTGATGGTAAATACGAAATATCAATATCAAGCTTTTGATTATTGTTCATATTATTTACATATTTCGAATACACCTGACTACCAGCAGAATTAATTACTGAAACAGCTATGTTATCAATCATATCCTCTGATTTAACATTAACGCTAAACCTTCCATTTGATGGATTTGGGTAGATGCTAATTTGACTATTCTTAAGAATTAAGTCTTCGGTTGAAGAAACTGTTCCTTGTATTTCAATATTATCTATTGCCCAACCCCATCCTACAGATAACGGATCGGACCATAATCTGAAACGAATAAGAATAGTATCTTGACCATTAAAATAATCATTCCCTAGAAGGTTAATCATATGAGATCTGTACATTGATTCAGTTCCACTTTGACCAGCATCATATGCGTTCTTAAATATTGTATTAATAGAACAATCGTATCCATCAGCAATTTCATGCCAGCTTGCACCCATATCCTTTGTACCTTCAAGAATTACAAAATCCCAAAATTCACTATCACCATAGCTTGTTCCGGCTGATCCTGGTTCAACAATAACTATTTCGTTGAATCGAATATAAGAGTCTTCGTTTTTAAGTATAATTGGCACTTTTAAAAGTGCTGTATAATTAATTTCTTTTAATTCATAATTTTCGCCTTCTTCGTATGGATGAGGAGAATGCAATGCTTTTGAAGAAAATCCACTTGGTTGACTTACAGTAAATCCATTTAATATGAATTTGTTTTCATCATCTGTATTATCCATATTAATAGAATAATCCTGAGTTGCATCCATAAAATCATAAACCACAACCTCATACCAGTCAGCTAACGGAGAGATTGTTGTATTGCTAATTGTTGCTTTATCAACAGCAACTATTCTATAATACAACACATCGTAATCGGTTAAAACCTCTTCGCTTAAAGGCAAAAATGCATTATAAATAAGGTAATCGGAATAATCATAATTGCCTACATAATTACATTTAACTTTTTTACTTGCATTATCATTTATCTTATATTCAATATAAACCGAGTCTATTTCGATATTATCATAAACATCCATAATTAATTCATAATTTGGGATTTTGGCCAGAACATAAGGATCTGGATAGTGGTTTATAAGTGGTTTAGTAACATCTGGTCCAATAGTAAAACTAAATGTAGAGTCAATCGTTTCGGCTTTTTGTACTGGATAATAATAGGTTCTGTCCAATGTATTTTTCGCCTCAAAATAATATTTTATTTTACCATCAGGTTGAACTGGGATTTGTGTTGTGTAATTTGTATCGTTCAAAGTAGTCATTAAGACCTTATTATCGGTTACAAAATTATCATTAGAATAGTGTAAGAAAACAGAACCCTCAATTAACAATGAGTCGCTATAAATTTCTGCTTCAACAGTTATAGGAGCAGACATAGTTTCTTTATCCTTTAATTGAAAGTGTTTATATAGTACATTAATCCAACCCATTTCGGCAAACATACCAAGAGTAATATTTCCAGGATGATGAGTTACTTCTTCTGTACCTGAAGAGTATGTCATTAATGCATTAGAAGTACCATTATAGATTTCATCAAGATGTGAATAACTAGAACCATCATTCCAAGTACGAGGTACATATAATTTCGATGGGGTATTTCCGTTTGCTACATCACTTAAACTACTTTTGAAAAACAAATCAGTTGAGGTATATTGAGTTTTTAGTTGAGTAGAAGGATTAACAAACAGAAAAGTATCTATTACCAATTGATTGCTACCATTATATACAAACCGATCGTAAATCATAGGAAATACAGTACCCATACCCCAGTCGCCTAAAGTACCTTCAATATTGGCCGAACCAATAAATCCAAGCCCGTGACCAAGTTCGTGCAATACTATTGAAACAAAGTCATAAAGCTGTGGAGGACAATTACCATCGGTACCCAAGTACCAGTTGAAAACACTACTAAACCTGGCATTTATATCGCCTATTTCGGTATTTAAATCATATCCCGCAATTTTATTAGCCAACGCTACTGGGTACCATGTATTGGGAACTGGAGCGTTTTTAAAATCTCTATAAAAAGTTTCTGGTCCGCAGGAACCTAAAATTCCTGTACCTAAAACTTCCCAACTTGCAGTAATTTTAATTGGCACATTAGAATAAATAAGATATGACCATAGCTCAACGGCTTTTTCAAAAGCAGCTTTGGCATCAGGAGTAAATCCATTATATGTAACTTCAAAAGTTGAGGTGGGCTGGGCTCCTGCTTTTTTTAGTTCCTGAGCTTTGATCTTGAAGTTTTCGATTTTTCCACTACTATAAATGTTAACAAATGGAACTTTTTGGGTTTCTGGATATTTTATTCCATCTTGCGCAACCACAGGTATAACAAACAGAAGTATCAAAACTATTGGTATTGTTATAAAGTAAAAGGTTTTTTTCATATTTTTAGAGTTTGTTTAGTTTAAAATGTGGCAATTTAAAATAAAAGTAGCAATATTTACATATTTTTTAAAAAAAGCAACAATAAAAAATACAAACACATAACAAAAAAAGACAAATCAAATGAAAAAATATTTTTTAGTTCTTCTACCTGTACTTTTTTTTATCCAATGTAAAACGTTAAAAAATAGTGAGGCAAGTACAATTATTGAGTTTGAAAAAACTCCTTGTTCGGGACAATGTCCAACCTATAAAGTTGAAATTAAAACAGATCAATCAATTTATTGGAATGGAATTAGTAATGTTTCCAAAATAGGCGAATATAAAACGTTATTAACTTCAGATCAATACAACGATTTGATTAATTCTTTCGAACAAATTCGTTTTTTTGAATTGAAAGATTCGTACAAATCTTTTATGATGGATTTACCTACAACCTTTATTAGTTATACCAAAAACGGACAAACGAAAAAGATAAAAGCATACGACAATATACCCAAGGAATTGCTTGAATTGATAAAAAAGACAGAACTCCTTTTAGAAAAGCTGGCTTGGGAAAAGACTAATAAATAAATCCTAAATTTAATAATGTCGTCCATATTTTAGACTTGTCTTAGCAAGTAGGATAAGGTATGGAAAATGGCAGATTGGATTATGATTTGCATGCGAAATTACTATTTGTTTTGGCCAAAAAATTCTATACGTTTTTGTTAATTAACCAAGGAAAAGAGAATTGATCTTATGATTAAAAAATAGTTTTATTCGACCATTATAACTAAAACAAAACTTATATTACATTTTATTGCAACACCATCTTCAGTTGCAGGAATCCAATCTCCAAACATATCAATCACCCTAGTAATCTCCTCATTAAAGACTTTATCTGGAGATTTTTTTAATTCGATATCGCTAATAAAACCAGCTTCGTCTACAATAAATTGGACCCTGATTCTATGTTTCCCAGGAAAAGCAGAAAGTTTTGAATTATTAATATTCTCTAAAATTTGCTTCTTGTATTTATTAATACTTATACCCTCAGGAGGCTTTGCGTTAACTTTAATAGTTTCTTTTTCAGACTCATTATCAACTCCATAACCGGTAACAATAACCTCGTCAAGATTCATTTCGCTTGGTTCAAGGTAAACCAAAATAGTTGAATCACCTTGCAGTAAAATTTCTTTTGATTCCATTCCAATAAAATTGGCTATAATCGTTTTTAATGAATCATCATTTTCGTAGGGTATGTTTAAAGCAAACGAGCCATCCATATTTGTGGTAGTTCCAATTTTAGGATTATCCTTTAACACTATTGAAACTCCTGGCAGAGATAAACCATCGTCTGAAGACAAAACCTGGCCTTCAATTGTTTTAAATTGAAAATTACCATCTGTATTTTTTGACTTATCGGATTTTGCTTTCCTTGAGGTAATAGATGTTACGCCTCTAATCACAATTGGAGCAGGGACCACATTTGTTGTTTCTGTTTTTTCTTCGACAAGGGGTTTGGCTTGCGCAAGAAAATCTTCCTCAGCAACAATATCCACTTTCTGTTCAAATTCTATTATTTCCAGATACAGGACGGTATCAGAATCCGTTTCTTCGCTTATACCATTATCTTCAAAACTAATTTTATCTTCCACTATCGCAATTTGTTCATTCCTCTTTTTTGATTTTGCTTGCTTATTGGTTGCAAATAGTTCTTTTCTTGCTGTATCTATGGTTTGATTTGTAATAGCCAACTCTTCATCAAACAGAACACTATCTGCAATTTCCATTTCTAACGAAAGTTGATCATTTAGCAGAGAATCATTCCAAGCCCTGTTGGTAAGAAAAACAATTATTGTTGCACCTATACCTATTAATAAAAGTATACTTGCAGCATATCTGAACCAAACAGGAACAAACCGTTTATTACGCTTATTTCTGTTGGTTACATTATTTTTAAGTTCATTTAAATCATTCTCCAAATCGGTTTGACTAAGGCTCGACAGACCATCAAATGCTTCTTCCTCAAAAGCATCCTGCATAATTTGTTTTTCGAAGGCATGTTTATCCTTATTCTGCAGGTTATTGCTGAAATATTTTTTAAAATCCTTATATGTCAGGTTGCGCTTAGACATTTTCCTTTTTCAAATTTTCTTCGATACAGATTTTTAAATTGCGTTTCCCATTTTGAATAAAGCTCTTCACTTTTAGCTCATCAATCTCTAAAAATGAAGATATCTCTTTATAGCATTTTTTTTCGTAATAAAACAGTTGGATGCATTGTTGCTGTTCATTTTTTAATTTTTCGATACATTTTTTAAGCTGTTCCTCCAGATTACTTTCAGGAGCATCATCTATAGGATGAAAAACTTCTGTTGATTCCATAAAATATTGTTCAGAAAATCTTTCAAACCGTCGTTTTTCGGTTTTGCTTTTTCTGATTTCCATAAGGCAATAGTTCTTTGTAACAACATAAAGCCAGCTCCGGAAGTTTTTTATTTCAAATTTATGAATTTCTGTAATAAGCAGTTCAAATATTCTATTTACAGCATCTTTACTTTCGTCACGGTTGTTTAGATATTTTAAACAAACCCCATAAACCAAATGGATATATTGATTATAAACTTCACCTAAAACCTCAAGATTCCCCGTTTCGATATACTGTTGAAGCATATCAGAATCAGACATTGAATCTTTGTTTTTAAATGAATCTATCATTTTAACATCCTGATTACCTGCGTTTTAATTATATAGTAAAAATTTTGTTAAGATTTTTTATGGAATTCTTTATTCCATTGCACCCTATTAGAAAAACAACATGTTAAATATAAAATTTAAAGTTATGAAAAAAAATGTAATTGCTCTTTTAGCATTAATCGTTACCTTCCAGTTCAATTCGATAGCAGGTATTGTAATTGGAACAGTAACTTCGGCCGATGATAATCTGCCGATTCCGGGTGTATCTGTAGTTGTAAAAGAATCGCCAAGTATAGGAACAACTACTGACATTGACGGGAAATACATCTTAAATGTTCCGGAATACTCAACACTTGTATTTAGTTTCGTTGGAATGAAAACTCAAGAAAAACAAGTAGGTATTTTAACAACTATTAATGTTGCATTGGAAACAGAAAGTTTAGCTCTTGAAGAATGTATTGTCACAGGATATAGTCCAAAAATATCAAAAATAAAAGACAAACTGCTAATTCGCGGTGTTACATCTGTAAAATGTGACTATGAAATTGCTGATGAATTATATTTTATCCCAACTACTCATCAGGAGTCGTTTAACACCGAAGGTTATTCAACGATACATGAAAATGGTTTTAAAGAATCAATAAAAGAGCCATTATCTACCTTTTCTATTGACGTTGATGCTGCTTCGTACAGCAATGTTCGTCGATTTTTAAATGATGGTCAGCTGCCTCCAATGGATGCAATAAGAATTGAAGAAATGGTAAATTATTTTACCTATGATTATCCACAACCAAATGATGGACATCCATTTGCAATATTTAGTGAAGTGGCAAAATGTCCATGGAATGAGAACAACTTATTACTTCATATTGGTTTACAGGGAGAGAATATAAAAAAGGAAAATCTGCCTCCATCAAATATTGTATTCTTAATTGATGTTTCAGGATCAATGGAAGATCAAAACAAGTTACCATTGCTTAAAAAAGCATTTAAGCTTTTAGTTCAGGAACTGCGTGATGAAGACAGGGTAGCAATTGTTGTGTATGCTGGCAGTTCTGGATTAGTCTTACCATCAACCTCTGGTGAAAACAAACAAAGAATACTTGATGCTCTTGACCGTTTACAGGCAGGTGGATCAACAGCAGGTGGCGCAGGATTAAAACTGGCTTACCAAGTGGCAACAGAGAATTTTATTAAAGATGGCAACAACCGCATTATTCTGGCTACCGATGGCGATTTTAATGTTGGCGCTTCGAGTAATGCAGAAATGGAAAGACTCATTGAAAAAGAACGTGATAAAGGAATCTTCATTTCAGCACTTGGTTTTGGAATGGGCAATTATAAAGATGATAAAATGGAAATTATTGCTGATAAAGGAAATGGAAATTATTCGTATATCGACAATATTCTTGAAGCCAAAAAAGTACTTGTTAATGAATTTGGTGGAACATTATTTACCATTGCAAAAGATGTAAAAATTCAAATCGAATTTAATCCTGCCATTGTAGAATCATACCGATTAATAGGATACGAAAACAGGTTGTTAAATAACGAAGATTTCGAAGATGATAAAAAAGACGCAGGAGAACTTGGTTCTGGTCATACGGTTACAGCATTATATGAAATAAAACTTGCTAATTCAGAATCGTTGAAAAAGAACAGCTTAAAATATCAAAATTCAGATATAAACAAGCTTGCAAAAGAAGGAACAGAGGTTGCTACTGTTAAGTTTCGCTATAAAAAACCCGATGGAGCTACCAGTATTTTACTTGAAAAAGTTATTCCCTATAATGAGGCAAACTTTACTGAAATGTCTGACAATTTCAGGTTCTCAGCAGCTGTAGCAAGTTTTGGAATGATATTACGAAATTCTGAATTTAAAGGAAGCTCCAATTATCAACTGGCTATTGACCTGGCAAAAGGATCCAAGGGTGAAGATACGGAAGGATACAGAAG
The DNA here is from genome assembly GCA_001768565.1 of Bacteroidetes bacterium GWF2_33_16. Lineage (GTDB taxonomy): Bacteria > Bacteroidota > Bacteroidia > Bacteroidales > UBA12077 > UBA12077. Next base: position 18,321 of record MEOE01000028.1, read on the forward strand.
TGAATTTATTCAATTAATAAAACTAGCTGATAAATTATAACTAGTATAAAATAAAACCCGCTTTTCGCTAATAAAACCTTAATTAAAAATCCCTTCTTTCAAATGAGAGAAGGGATTTTTTGGCAATTAAATTATCATGGATATAGATAATAACTTATTTTGTTCATTGCTGAACTTATAGAAATACCTGATAAGTTAAGAGTATAATTCTCGTCAGTTAAAAGAGATATTGTTTTTAGATTTAATTTCAAAAACAAAAATATTTTCAGTATTCATTATTATCCTATTTAAATACGGTAAATTCTTTTGTATTTTTATTGATAAATTAAAACCCTGATAAAAAATATATGGATCACATTGTTTATTTAGATTATAAAGCAAAAGAATTAGACAACCTTAATAAAGGTTTAAAATCAATGATTATTCGTGGTGCGATGGGTCGAAAATTGCCCTATGGAAGAGTTAGTAAGGGAGATGTCTTATATTTCATAGAAAATAAAGGAGATGGTTTGGTAAAAGCAAGAGCCACCGTGGCAGATATAATAAATACCGAACAGCTAACAAAAGAAGAATCCATTAATTTGGTTGAAAAGAATCAAAAAAAATTGTGTTTGGATACAGGTTTGTTTAAACGATTTGCAGGAAAGAGATACCTGGTTTTTATTACGGTTAGTAATTTCTCTGAATTGAGACCTTTTAAAATTGACAGATCTGAATATAGTAATATGGATGATTGGTTGCCAGTGGCAGACATTGAAAAGGTTAAAATTTAATTCTGGGTTGTTTTAATCAGAATAAAAGTAAGATGATTGAACCTAATAGATTATTAATTAGATTCATTTCGCAAAAGCAGTTAACCAGCTATTAAAAATTTGATACACTCGTAAGTGAATTAAAATTTAAAAAGACTATTCTGTTTTCTCCTTATTAGAAATAAGTTTTAATCACAAAGCTTTTCCAATCTGCTTCAAATTGTTGAGTTGATATTCCTAGTGTTTGCTCAATGTTTCCATTCGCTTTTATTAGGTTTACAAAATGACTTTTATCCCAGCTTACAATAATAAATTCTGAAAGAAGATATCCAACTGAATATATTTTATTTCCTCCCGAATTAAAATCAGAATTAAGTTCAGCTAATGTCGGGAAATTGCCACTAACTAAATAACTAATTGTAGTTGGATTTACAAACTCTCCTGCTTCGTAAATAGCTATTGCCTCCCACAACCATCTTGGGTTATTTCCGATGGTATTGTTCACGACCAATGAAACAGCATGGCAAAATTCGTGAAGAGCAATCTGGGATGTATAACTTCCCTGGTAAAGAATCCGAATATCTGTTGAGCTATAAACCCAACCTGATGCACCCTGATATCGTTGGTCAATTGCCTGTTCCATATCCTCGAGAAAGTTGGTTTCGTTATTCCATATTTTAACCGAAACCATATTCATCGAACTAACTTCAAGATCATTTAATACTCTTGAATAATTATCATTTAGTTTTGTATTAATAGGAGTTATAATGCTTTGAGTTAATCCATCGTGAAGAACAAATGTAAAATTACCCTCCTCAATAATGACTGGATCATCATCAGTGGTTTCAGTGTCTTTTGCACAATTGCTCAACACTGTAATTAACAACAAATTAAAACAAATATATTGGAAGTAATTCATCAGTTAAAAGCCGAAATCATTGAGTTAATAATTAAATCGAGAGTTCTGTACCATTGTTCGTTTGCAACTGAAGCTGTTACTCCAGTCAAATTATTTGTTGCAACAACAATTAGTTCCAGACTAGGTACAATTACAATAAATTGTCCTCCATACCCATTTGCAAAGATATAATTAACTTCCTCCTTTTGTCCTAACCACCAGCAATATCCATACCCGGAAGCAAAATTCATTGTATTGCCGGTTGAAATTTTTGAGAGTACTGAATTATTTATATAATCAGATGGAATTATGCTTTTTCCGTTGTAAACACCTTGATTAAGAACCAATTGGCCAATTCTAATCATATCATGGGGTGTAAATATCAACCCTGCTCCTCCATTACAATATCCCTGCTTGTCAATGTACCAATCCACTTCTTCGATATCAATTGGATTGAACAAGTATTGTAACGAAAACTCATACGTTGACATTCCACTAACCTTTGTGATTATATATGAGAGTAAATGAGTGCCTGCAGAATTGTATGTAAATAATTGCCCTGGCTCTGCAATTAAAGGTTTATCTAAAAGATATTGTACCTGATTATCAGCTAATGCCCAATCATTATAACCAGAAGCAGTTAATTCATTCCATTCAAAACCACCAGTCATACTTAGGAGATGGCTAATTTTTATTGCTGATTTTTCTGGAGTAATTGTATAAATTGAAGTATCAATAAATTCACCAAGGGTTTGGTCAACGGAGGTAAGGAATCCTTTATCGATTGCTATCCCTATTAGTATACTCATTACACTTTTTGTTACAGAACGAACACTTTGCCGAACATCAGCACCCCCTGTTCCATAAAAGGCTTCTTTAATTATTGTGTCTTTATGAAAAACCACTAAACTTGTTAAGTTATCTATCTGTTGTGCAGAGGAAAATGCCTCATTTAATTTCGTGTAATTAACTTCAGGATTTGATGAAGAGTCGTCAGAACAATTTGTTACAGAAATAACCAACAAAACCAAAAGAATGCTTTTAAAAAGATTTTTCACTTCTTTCATGTATTTTAAGTTTAAGTATGTATCTCAGAAATCAATTTTCATTTATTTTAGAAACAGCCTAATATATTATTTATAGGATCTTTTTTAAGAATAATTTATACTTATTTTGGATCATTCTTTTTTGCTTAATCAAGTTGGTCGTTTAAAGTAGCCCTCATTTGCTCAATAAAATCAGCCTTTACCCAAAATGAGGCGGAATGATTTCCATACCAAAACATATAAAAAAGGTATTTGCCATCAGATGTTACCCTACAACAATGACTTCTCTCGTTAATTTTAGCCACATTTGCAATGGGTTTCGCTATTGTCCAAGCGCCATCATCGTTTCTGAAGCTAATAAACAACCCCATTTGATGCCCCTGATTTGTTGCACGATCGAATAGCAGAAAGTCTCCATTTGGAGAGATATAGGGGGATCCTTCAGCGTTTTGGGAGTTAATAGTATTACTTATCTTTTCGGGTTTCTGGTAAATTCCGTTTTCAAATTTGGAACAAAATATTTCTCCAAAGTTTTTTTCTTCAGGATCTCTCGCACCAAAGTAAAGATTCCCAAAGTTATCAACTGAAACCTGCCAGTGCAGGTTAAGAAAATTTACAGCATCTATAGGAGTAGGATTTACCCAATTATTCCCTTCTTTTGTTACAAACCAGATGTTTTCTTTTTCAGAATTACCTTCATTCTGTTTTAATGGTCTTTTAGAAACAAAAAATAATTTTTTACCATCAGGGGAAATAAAGGGAGAATCATCACCGTAACCAACTTTTGAGAAGGATGCAATTTCTGGTATTGTCCATTTGCCATTTTCCAGTTTCGAAGTAAGTATTTGTTGTATTCCTTCAGTTGATGTTTTCGTAGGATACCAGCCCGACCAAAAAGCTTCGTCACCATTGGGTGAAAAAACAATATTACCATGCATATCATATTTTGTTGATACAATATCAGGAGCAAAGACTCGTGCTAAATTCTCTGGTTCTTTCTGTCCAAGGTAGTTTCCATTTAATACTGGAAATTGCTGTACTGAAGTATCCGCTCCTTTTGATACTAAAAAATCACATACATCCTTGTGCCCAAAATAATCTGCAAGATTATACGGTGTTCTTCCCGATGCATTCCTGTCGTTTATATCAGCACCCTTGCCCAAAAGTAATTCAACAATCTTTAAATTTCCATTTTCAGCTGCGCTGTGAAGGGGCGACCAACCATAGGCATCGCCTGTCATTACCTTAAAACCTCTCTCCAAAAGCACTTCAACAATTTTCACGGAACCTCCTGCTGCGGCAGAGTGCAGTAAACCTCTCGTATATTGGTTGTTTTGCAATTCAAAACCCTGCTCGAGCAATTTCTCAAATAAGCTTGTAAATCCTCTTGTGCAAGCTGCATTTAATAGTTGATAGGATTCTGGCCCTTGCTCTGTAGGAATATTAGCTCCTTTATCAATAAAGTAATTTACAATCTCTTCTGAACCAAACTCAGCCGCAACTTGTATTGGTAACCAATCCCACATTCCTTTTTTATTAATATCGGCTCCATTTTCAATTAGAAGTTTTATTGTTTCCAATCTATCAACCTGTTGTGATGAGTTTTGATAATGTTGAATTGCATTCGTAAGAGGAGTGTAATTTGCCCCATCGTTCACATTAATTTTGGCCCCTTTTGAAATAAGTATCGCAACTACATCTTTTTTTCTCCACTTTGCAGCAATATGTAATGGCGTTTCTCCGGTATTTGAAGGTGCATTTACATCACAACCTTTTTCAATAAGATAATTGGCAATATCCGTTTTTGTATTTGTTGCAGCCAGATGTAGTAAAGTATTTCCAACTTCATCTCTCGACTGGATAAGTTTAGAATCTTTTTGAACTAGAGATTTTACTTTTTTTAGATTTTCTGATTTAACAGCTTCAAAAACATTTTGAGCTTGTACTTCTTGAAATGCAAAGAAAATGCATAAAAGAAAAACTAATGTTAACGGGGATTTCTTCATCTGTTTCTATACTTTTTAATTTTTATAATTTTGCTTCAAGTATCATATTGAGTAATTTACCAATATCACTATTTGAGACCGAATTCCCTGGAATAAACGTATTAACTCTATGAACGAAAACCATATCATACTCAGGAATAACAATTAAAAAATGGCCTCCATATCCACGAGCAGAATAAGCACCTTCCTTTAGTCTAACATTGGGCAAATGAGGCAATTTGTTTTTATCCTTAGCCACCCACCACATATATCCATAGCCATCACCTCGATATATTGTAGCATCAGAAAAATAAGTGGTACTTTCTTTGACCCAATCAGCTGGTATTATTTGTTTTTCGTTCCACTTTCCATTACGCAACATGAGTAAACCAAAACGCGCCAAATCGTGCGCATTTATTACAAACATATAAGCCTCATGGACCGATCTGCCAGTTTTAAATGACATCCCGTTTTCGATTTCAAATCTTTCCATTTGTATTGGATCAGCAATATCCTCCTTAAAAGCCTGAAAGATTTTTTTACCTGTAAGATTTTCAAAAATTGTTCCCAGCACATTGAAATCCCAATTATTATATAACCAGAACTCACCTGGTTTAAACATATCCTTAGGCGGTTTTAAGTTGTGCATTGCATCATTTTCTGCCTCCGCGGTATGAAAAACTCCTGAACGCGCCTTTAAGCAGTCCCGAATTGTTGCTGTTTTTTCCTGCTCTGACAATGCAGGTTCATCATCAATACCAAGCTCTAACATAGTTTTATCTATATTAATAGTGCCATTTTCAACATACTTTCCATACAATGCGCTAAGCGCACTTTTTCTCATTGAATGTGTAAGAAAAAGGGAATCTACATCTCCCCATTCATAGAGAATAACTCCGTTAACAATGATTGTTACTGCCGAAGTTTTTAAGGTTTTCGAAAACTCCTGGGCAGCAGCTACCTTCTCTTTTGAAAACCCCAATTCTATAGGATTACTTACTTTATTCCAGATTTTCCCAGGAAAATTATTTACAGATTGGCCAAATGCAGAAAGAGTACAAAAAAGCAAAACAAAGGCAATAACTGCATAATTCTTACTGTTTTTTGTTGTTGTCATATTTATTATTTTATTCTTTTATGATAGTACTTCACAATAATTAGCCCAAACTTATATTCGACAGTATTACTGAGATTTACACTTTTTGCTTCTTTTTGAAATTGTTTAAAAACGAACACCAAAAGATCAAAAACGGACACTTTCTAAATTAAACCTAATTCCCTTTACATTCTTTTCCTATTTTGGGCATTTGTATTTATTAGAATAAGCCTTTTACTTTTTTATAATATTTAATACTCATATTTTTGACCTGTCTATTCATAGCGCATAAGTTCTGTTGGATTCACTCTTGACAGCTTAATAATATGTACACTAATAACTGTTAATGAAATAAATAGTGTAATAAACAACGAGTATATAAATACAGTTGGACCAATAAAAATTCGGTAAGCAAAATTTTGCAACCATTCTGAAATTATAAAATATGCAATTGGCCATGCAAAAAATACTGCTATAAATACCAGCTTTGTTGTTTCACCAACCATTTGGTACATAATGGTTAAGGGCTGTGCACCATTAACTTTTCTGATAGCCATTTCTTTGGTTCGTTTTCTTGTTGTAAACGACGAAAGACCATATTGTCCTAAACAAGTTAAGATAATTGCAAGAACCGTTGAGAAAAGAAGAATTTTTGAAAGATTTCTGTCGGACACATACATCTCATCAATTTTATCACTTAGTACTGAAACCGGGTTCAGGTAATTAGGTGACATCTCTTTGAGCATATTCTCAGTAAAAATTCTTGTTTCTGCAATTTTTTCAGGATTTACTTTAATTGAAACGTATCGTGTTTCAGGATAATCGTCACAACCTATAACAGAAAAAGCCAACGGCTCAATACCCAAGTGGAGGGAATGAAAATTGAAATCCTTAACTACCCCGATTACAACTCCCATATTATTTCCATCGAAACCGAACCTTTTCCCAATCGGGTCTTCCCATCCAATTAACTTAGCAGCTGTTTGGTTTATTACAAATCTGTTTGCCGTATCTGATACATATTCTGAAGAAAAACCTCTTCCTTTAATTATTTCAAGCTTATAAAACTCAAAAAAATTATATCCAATACCTGCTTTATATATAGGCAATTTAGTATCGGCAGGTATATTTTCCCATTGAGCATTGGAATTTGATCCTATAGTGTTTGGAAGATTAGCTGAAGTTGCCATTTCAACAATTTCAAAATTCTTTCTCAGCTCATCAATTAATCCTTCTGGATTTTTACGAAGGCCCGGATCTCTGAGGTAAACAGTTAAAATATTTTCCCTTGCAAAACCAGGATCTGTTTTCTTAATAAAGTTCATTTGCTTTAATATAGAAAGAGTACAAATTATTGCAGTAATAGAAATTATATATTGCATTACAACCAATACATTTCTTAATAACCCTGTTTTTCTTTTTCCATTAAAACTCTGTAAATTCTGTTTTATTAGCTGCAATGGACTAATTGATGAGAGATGAACAGCCGGATAAAGTCCTGCAACAATCCCAATTAAAAGTATTAGCACAAGTATTTTAATAATGTTATTGTACTGAAAAATCATAGAATAAACCAATGGTCTACCAGTAAAAACGCTGAAAGTCGGCAGCAAAAACCAGACTATGAAAAGCGCTAGAAGGAGTCCAAATACTGAAAGCAGCATAGATTCTGTAATACTCTGATTAAGTAAGCCCCGTCTGTCGCAACCAAATACTTTTAAAACACCCATGGTTCGTAATGCGCCAAAAGACCTTGCTGCAGCCATATTCATATAGTTGAAACAAGCAATAAGTAAGATTAAAACGCCAATAGAAAGCACCAAATAGATGTACCTGATGTCGATATTATTGGAGGGGTCAAAGTTTATATTACCAGCAAGGTGAATATTATTAAGAGGTTCGGGTATTAGTTCTAAGTTTTGATTTAAGTGTTCATCTGATGTATATTTTTTATATAAATCATTAAGTTTGGCTTTAATCACTCCTGTTTCAACTTTACTTTTAAGTTGAAAATAGGTTATATAGCTATTTGAGTCCCATTTGTCAACATTTTCTTTACCTCCTCTAATACTGTACAATGTTTCGAATCCAGTAATAAAATCGAAACGAAGGTGTGAATTATCCGGAATATCATCCAAAATACCCTTTACCGTAAAAACATACTTATTATCAGCAGTTATCGACTTTCCGATTGGATTTTCATCGCCAAAATACTTCCCTGCCATCTCCTTTGTTAAGAAAAGAGTAAATGGTTCTTTTAGAGCTTCAGCAGGATCGCCTGATAAAATTGGGAATGAGAATATTCGTAGAAAATCCTGATCAGCATATAAAATCCCGTACTCTTCAAAAAGGTTAGAATTGCCTTCAAAAATATGACTTCGCATTATACATTTTGATGCATATTTTACCTCAGGCATTTCGTTTACCAATGCCTCCTTAAGTGTTCCCGGAGTAACAGCAAATACATTTGAACCCATATAACTGTTTCCCTTTTGCTTTTGTATAATCCGATATATTTGCCCAGCATTTTTGTGGAACCTATCGAAGGAGAATTCATACTGCACATATAAAATTATAAGAATACAACAGCTAAGTGCTATTGCCAGTCCTATTGCACTAATAACAGAAAGACTTCCCTGTTTAAGGATGTTTTTTAAGGGAAGGTTTATATATTTTTTAAGCATTGTTATTCTTTAAAATGAAGTGAGGTTTACAAAAATACTTTCTAAACAAAAAGGATTGCATTCTAGTAAAATAAAATTAATAATCGCTATTACTCATTTCTAATTGTCTTGTTAATAGTTAAAAGACGGTTTTATAATAAACTTGCTGCATTTAATGTTGTTTACATAATTCTAATACAAACTACTAATCAATTCTTTACGTAGCGAACAGCAAAAGCAATTCCTGATGTTATATCAATTGGGCTCACCTCTGTGATTAAATTTGAGTAATTATAATATATGTAAATACAATAGGGATTATGTGCGTTATTGGCTGTTCCCCAATACGAACCATGCTTCCTTAAATCGTAGAAAATTCCATCAGGACCTCGAAATCCGCCCCCAACAGCAGTAAAACCGACAAAATTAGTTGCTCCAGTATTGGGGGAATTCCAAAGGACAGTACCAGTTTCTTTTAGCTTACCTCCAGCAATAGATGTACCCCCGGCAATCCTAATTAACTCATCCCATTCATCTTTTGATGGCAAATGCCAACCTATTGGTGTAACTTGTACGGCCGCGAGCCAGGTATAAAGCCGACCATATGTATTAGCATTACTATTGTTATCATCATATACATAAACACCCTGTAAATTTTGCCCTGCGGCTGTTTTAACTGCTTTAAAGTTTTCGGACATCCAAACCTGGTTGCCAATTTTAACAGTCTTATATGTATTGCCGTCGATATCAGTTACTGGCTCGTCTGGTGTACCATAGGATTGATGATTAACTTTGGGATCATCCTTTTTACAGGAATCAGAGAATGAAACGGAGGCTACCAATATTACTCCTGCTATTAATACTGTTAAAAATTTCTTTTTCATTTTTTAAAATTTGGTTCCCAAATTGCATTCAATATTATCCATTCGTTTTTTAATCTGGCTAAATAAAAATAATCTATAACCTCATAGCTTTTTATCATTATACACACGTATTAATACAAATTTCAAAAAATGAAAATTTATATTTCGGGTTTTTCTTTCAGTTTACCTTTGCAAAATAGAGTCCTTAACTTACTTTCAGCAATTCTTGGAGCTGAATCCCTATTAAGATAACAGGTAAGTCTACTGCAAAATAATTTTGATTCATTAATTTATATTCTTGTAAAATAATACTATCACAATCGTAAATAGATTCATCTTGATTAATACAAACTGCTTGTTCAGTTTTTATGGCACCTGCATCACAAGATGAAAAACCAAATACTGCAAGAAAAATCACTGTTATTAAAATAAAAACTAATTCCTTTTTCATTTAATATATTTTGAAAAGGCAAGATTCCAAAAACAATTGATTGATACAATAAGTATTATATAAGCGGTTTAAAATTGAAATAAAAGGAATAAAACTATACTGGGCAGAAATCAAATAAACATCTTAATGAATTGCCCTTACACATCATTCACAATTTTATATAGCTTATTTTGTTATTCATTTAGAATTTTGACCGTTCATAAAAAAATGTAACTAACAGAGAAAATAAAAGTTAGCTTTGTAAATGAAGTTATAATACATAGAAACTTATGAGTTTGTTTTTAGCATCCGAGAGTAAAAAAAGGAAGAAGTTGTTTTGGTTTCTTCAGTTTGCCTTTTGGTTTTCGAATATGATTTTGGATACAATAGTAATTCCAGTTAAACTTGATGGTAAGTTAATATTTCATCAATTCTATAATTTCACATTAGCTTTTCTAGTAAGCTTATTACTTCGATTTTTTTATAAAAAGTTTAAGGTTTCAAATTTAGAGCCACTATACATTATTTCAATGTTAGTTGTATCCTCAATTACATTTGGAATTATTTGGAAGACATTTTTTTATTCAATAGCTGGGGTAGTTACAGGAGAATTTATAGCACATATTAAGTATTTTGGCGAAATTTTTTGGGCAAATATTTTTAGTGCAATTTATCCGTTTATAACCTGGAGTTCATTTTATTTAGGATTTAAAATTTATGAAGAATATAGCATCCAAAAGGAAAGTGCAGAAAAGTCTGCATCGCTTGCTCAAAGCGCACAATTAGAAATGCTTCGATATCAGTTAAACCCACACTTTCTGTTTAATACACTTAGCTCCTTAAGAGCATTAATCAGACGAAAAGATAACGATATTGCCGAAGAAATGGTGACCAAAATATCTGAATTTTTAAAATATTCGTTACTCGAAGGAGAAGATAGCAAAGTGCCCCTTTCAAGAGAAATTAAAACCATAAATCATTATTTTGATATTGAAAAAGTTCGTTTTGGTAATCAACTCATAATTGAATATAATATTGATCCCCAAACAGAAAACTTTCTAATACCGGTTTTTCTTATTCATCCCTTAATAGAAAATGCAGTTAAACATGGAATGAAAACAAGTCCTTCTCCGCTTAAAATATCTCTTACAACAAAAATGAAAGATAAAAATTTATGGATTGAGATTACTAATTCGGGAAAATGGATAGAACGCGATCCCGTTGATGATACCGCAAGAACAGGATTACAAAACACACAAAAAAGACTGATACTGGCTTACCCAAAAGATCACATGATAGAAATTGTAAAGAACGAAGATTCGGTGTGTATTAGAATAATAATCCATACGAATACAAATTAAACTATGATAAAAAAAATAAAAGCTTTAATCGTTGATGATGAAGAATTAGCCAGAAGCGATCTGCATGCTTTGCTCTCGAAAATACCATCAATTGAAATTGTTGGTGAAGCAAACGATGTTAAAACAGCTATTGAAGCTATTGAAAAGTTAAAACCTGATGTAGTATTTTTAGATATCCAATTTCCACGCGAAACCGGATTCGACTTATTAGAGAAAACAGATATAAAGGCAAAAATAATATTTGTTACAGCTTTCGATAAGTATGCCATTCGCGCTTTTGAGATAAATGCTCTTGATTATTTAATTAAACCTGTTGATCCTGAACGACTGGCTCTGTCTATTGAACGACTTGAAAACACCAATCTATCAGAAAAAAAGCAACTTGGTTTTAATTATACAGATTCCATTTTTATTGAACATGGAAATAATTTTTTCTTTGTTAAGGTAAATTCTATCATTTTAATTACTGCAGCTGCAGCATATACTGAAATTATTACATCAAATGGACAAAAGCTTTTGGCCCATAAATCGATGAAAGAATGGGAATCGCGTTTACCACAAAATACATTTGTAAGGATTCATCGTTCAACCATTATTAATATTGATTTTATTGAGAAAATGGATAAATGGTTCAATTACTCCTATCGGGTATATTTAAAAACAATCGACAAACCAATATCTATAAGTCGTCGTTACATTGCAACTATACGAGAGAGGATGACATGATTTTTTCCTTTCCAAAACTAGCTCAGCATCAACCATTGTTACTTTAATGAATATTTTTTCTCAAGTTTTTTAATATAATCCATTGCTTCCTGAGAAAACAAAGGTGCGTCTTTTATATTCTTTGCTGCCTCATTATAAGCAACAAAAAATTGGAATGGATTTGTTGCAATGGATTTAATGTATTCTTTACCAAATTCATTATAAATCACTTTAGCCATGTAATATCCCGTTGGATGACCCGATCTTGGAACAATATTATTGACTGCGCCTGATAAGTTCGGAGTTAATTCCTCGTTTCTGCTTATTTCTGTAAGTAAATAATTAAGCGTGTTAATAATTGCATATTGTGCTTTTTGTTCCATTTCAATATTCTTTGCTTGCTCTGATAAATAGAAGCATCCCTCTTTTTCATTAAGTGGTAAAACATTTATCAAATCAGCAATTCCTTCGTTTTCAATTTTATTTAATGCCCATAAAATTTGCCGGTCTGGCCCATTTGGTTCTTTATATACAAGAGATTTATTGCGGATATGATGAAATGCTTCGTGTGCCAAAAGCAAAACTGTTGGATAATAGTTGTTTTGCCCTCTTTCTTTTAGACAATTTATTTCTACAACGGTATATTTTCCAGGATTTGTAATTCCAATAATAACAGGATCATACCCGCGAGAATCATTAAAAACAATAAAGTTTATTTTAAATGAACTATCTATTTGGGCATTTGAAAGATATTCAGAAACATAGTTTTCTACCTCTCTTAAAGTTTCTGCCGAAGAAAGATAAGCAGCAAAATCTAGTAATTCACTCCTGTTTTTTTCGGCTTCTCGAAAACCTTCGATTGTTGGCAAAAGAGCCCAACTATAATAATCCCCTTTCTTTTTGTATTTTTCAATAACCTCATTCAATTTTTCTTTTTCTGAAGGTTTAAAAATTACTGTAAGCAAGTCTCTAAAATAATTCTTTCCAAATTCAAGTCTTGCTAATTCTTTATATCCGGGACTTTCAATAAAAGTACTCCACATTTCATCCGTGGGCATTTCATCTTTTTTCAAAATATCAACTATTTTAAAAAACTCAAGAATCCCTTCTATACAAAAATTTGGATTTCCCTTAATTTGAACCCCTATCTTATCAAAGAGTATAATTTCCTGATTGTTTTTCGATTCCAGCTTTGATTGAAACAAGCAGCAAATAATTATAAGAGTCAGTAGTTTTTTCATCTGTATCAAATTTAAATAAACATTTAAACGACGACTGAAATAATTATTTGCTGCCTAAGAGGGTCTTCTTTTTTACCTAAAATCTGCTTGATTTGTTATTTTATTCGTTTCTCAATGTATCAACAGGATTTGCTGCCGCGGCTCTATATGATTGGTATGCAATTGCCAGCATAGCCACTAAATAACTCAACAAAGCTGTTCCAACAAATACCCATATAGAAATATTCGTTCTATAGGCAAAATTCTCAAGCCACTTATTCATTAAATAATATGAAAATGGGCAAGCAATCACTAAGGCAACAATTACCAGTTTGGTAAAATCATAGGATAATTGCAAAACCGTTTGAACTATAGTGGCTCCATTTACCTTTCGAATTCCAATTTCTTTTTTACGTTGCTCTGTTGAAAACAAGGCCAATCCGAATAATCCAAGGCAACTAACAAAAAACGCGAGAAAAGTAAATGTCATTAATACTTTTCCAAGTCTTCTGTCTGATTGATAAAGTTGATTTAAACTATCTTCGAAAAAGGTAAACTCAAAGGGTTGCTCCGGAGCATATTGTTTCCATTTCGATTCAAGAAAAGAAACAGATGATCTGATATCGGAATTTTCTGCTAAACGAATTGCAATTGCACCTGTGCTTTTTTGCAGGAAAAAAATAAGTGGTTCTATAGGATTATGCGCCGATTCGTAGTTAAAATCCTCAACAACACCTATTACGTTATACATTGCAACTTCATTTGGATTCATTGGCTCACCGATTGTTTTCCCAATAGGATCATCCCATCCAAAAGATTTTGCTGCAGCCTGATTTATTATAACCGCTACAGAATCGGTAGAAAACTCTTTTGAGAATTCTCTTCCTTTAATAATTTTCAAATCTATTGTTCTAAAATAATCGTAATCAACTTTCCACAATTCATATTTTGAAATATCATCCGATTTTATACCATCTTTAAAAAGAACAGAATTAGAACGGCTAGAAGGAATAGGCAGAAATCCGGAAATAGTTGCATTCTTAATGTTCGGATTTTTTAATAATTCCTCCTTAAAGCTTTCTATACTATTTCCAAGTAGGTTTGCATTCCAAACAGAAAGAAGATTTTCTTTCCCATATCCTAATTTTTTATTCTGAATATAATTCATTTGTTGATTCAAAATAATTGTTGATGTAAGCAAAACGATAGAAATCACAAACTGACCAACAACTAAAATACTTCGTAAGGTAGTTTTCTTTTTACCTGAAGATACTTCGCTCTTAATAGCCGACATGGATTTAAACGATGATAAATAAAATGCCGGATAACTACCTGCAAAAAGACTGGTAATAATAATTAAACCCAATAATCCTAGCAGAAATATGGGATCTAAATAATCAACCGAAAGAGTTTTTTGTGAAAGTTGGTTAAAATAAGGCAATAACAATTCAACAAAAATCATAGCTATAATGTGAGCAATAAAAACTACAATAAATGATTCGACTAAAAAGTTTTGAACCAGCTTAAGCCTTTTCACCCCAAACATTTTTCGCAAACCAACTTCTTTTGATCGTGCTAATGACTTTGCTGTTGAAAGATTTGTAAAGTTAATACAAGCCAGAATAAGGATAAATAATGCAATAATGCTAAAAATATAAACATATTTTATATCGCTATTGATTGATAGTTCTCCTACAGTATGAGAATGCAAATGGATATCTTCTAAACGTTGCGTTTTAATATCGGCCCTAGTCCCCGATTTCTTAATATCTTCCCATGAAGCTCCCATAAACTCAGAAATCTGAACAGAAATGTACTTATCAACCAAAAGAGATAATTTCTTTTCAAAAGCTTTTTGATCAGCATTCTCTTTTAATAGAATATACGTTACAAAGTTAAAACTTACCCACCTAGGTTGATTGCATTCATCGTAACTATTTATAGATGCTATAAAATCGAAATTAAAATGAGATGCTTTTGGAATATCCTTATAAACTCCAGTAATCTGATAATCGGTTTCATTGTCGAGTTTCAATATTTTGAAAATCGGATCTGTTTCTCCAAAATATTTTTTTGCCATTGACTCGCTTATGGTAATCGTATTAGGGGCTTTAAGAGCTGTTTTTGGATCTCCTTTTATAAGTTGAATAGTAAATACATCAAAAACTGTTGAGTCGGCAAAGATTACATTGCTTTCGTTAAAACTTTTATCCTCATATCGAATAGAACTACCACCATAATTTCTAAACCTAACAAAATTCTCAACTTCAGGAAATTCGCTTTTAATAGCAGGACCCATTGGAGCAGGGCAAACTACACAATTTTGCTCATTACCCTGCATGCTATAGAAAATATGGCATCTTACGATCCGAGATGACTTATCATTAAATTTATCGTATGAGAGTTCGTCTTTTACCCATAACATAATCATTATAAAACCGGCCATACCTATTGCCAAACCCATCGTATTTAAAAACATAAAGGTTTTGTTCCGCATGGTGATTCTGTAGAAAAATTTTAGGAATGTTTTCATAGTTGTAAAGTATTCATAATTATAATCAAAATCAATTGTTCTAATAACTATTGCCAATTACAATGCCAACAATATTATGTATCTTATTTTATGACACTTACATCATTTCCCACTATTAATCCCAGAAAAAGTAGTGTTTCTTTTTTACACACTTGTGTGCTGTTTGTATCCACTTTTTTGTAGTTTTGAAAATAATTTAGATTTTGATTAAAAGAAAATGTCTAAGATTAAAGGTAAAATATTAATTATTGATGATAATGAAGGCATTCTTAAATCTCTTTCATTTGTTTTAGGTCAGGAGTTTGATGAAATTATTACCATTAAAAGCCCTTCAAAATTTACTTCGTTATTACAATCAGGAAGCTTTGATGTCATTCTTTTGGATATGAATTTTACTGCCGGAACAAATACAGGAAACGAAGGTATTTTCTGGCTCAGAGAAATAATGAGAAGCGATAAAAATGCCATAGTTATACTTATAACAGCTTACGGAGATATTGAATTGGCAGTAAAAACAATGAAAGAAGGGGCTACTGACTTTATTCAAAAACCTTTTGATCCCATAAAATTGATATCTACTGTAAAGGCTGCTTTTCAGCTTCGTCAATCAAAACTAAAAGTATCGAAGTTAGAACAAACCAAAAAAGTTTTATCGGAAGATCTGAATAAAAACTTCACAACACTTATTGGAAAATCACCAGCCTTAATGAACGTTCTAGAAACCGTTCGCAAGGTTGCTCCAACCGATGCCAATGTTTTGATTTTAGGTGAAAATGGAACCGGCAAGGAACTTATTGCAAGAGAAATACACAGGCAATCACATCGGGCAAACGAAGTATTTATTAGTGTTGACCTTGGCTCAATCTCTGAAACATTATTCGAAAGCGAACTATTTGGTCACCGAAAAGGTGCTTTTACCGATGCTAAAGAAGACCGAATAGGTCGATTCGAGACTGCATCAGGAGGAACATTGTTTCTTGATGAAATTGGAAATATCCCAGTTTCTCTTCAATCCAAATTATTAACTGTATTACAAAACAGACTGATTATACCTGTTGGATCATCTAAACAATTTGAAATTGATGTTCGGTTGATTTCGGCAACAAACAAATCATTGCCCAACATGATTAAAAGCAATCTTTTCAGGGAGGATTTAATGTTCCGAATCAACACAGTACAAATTGAAATTCCTCCTTTACGAGAAAGAGGCGATGATATTATATTGCTGGCGGAGCATTTTATTAAAATTTATAGCAAAAAATATGATAAACCAGAAATAAAAATCAATACCAATGCTATTGATCGACTATTGAAATATGACTGGCCAGGCAATGTGAGAGAATTACAACACATGATGGAAAATGCAGTTATTATGGCTGATGGGTTTACAATAAAACCTGAAAATCTTCAATTTACCACACGAATAGCAAACGAATCTCCCATAAAAACAAAATCGTTGAATCTAAATGATATTGAAAAAGAAACCATAAAAGAGGCTTTGCTAAAACATAAAGGAAACATTTTCAAAACAGCCGAAGAACTTGGTATAACCAGAAAAACATTATACAACAAAATCGAAAAGTATGAACTCTAACAAATACTACATTGGGATTATTGTTCGTGTAATACTAATTGTTATAGTATCTCTATCATTGGCATTTGTATCGTTTAAAACAAATTACTTATACTCCATTATGGGTCTTATAATCGTTGTTTCGATCCAAACATGGAACCTCATCAACTATATTTTAAAAAGAAGAGATGACCTTAAACGAATGCTTGAATACATAAAGGAAAATAACCCAACCATGTATTTTTCACAGTCGCGAACCTATCCCTTTAATGAGCTTGGATATTTTTTAAATGAGGTAGGAGATATTGTTCGTGAAGTACGTATTGAGAAAGAAAACCAATTCAGATATACCCAATATATTGTAGAGAATATAAGGATTGGTTTGTTCTCGTTCGATCAGAACGGAAAAATAGAGATTATAAACACTGCAGCAAAAAGTCTGCTTGCTATCCCCGAAATAAAATCTGTGGATTTGTTAGAAAAAGTTCTGCCAGGATTACCAGATACTTTAAAAAAAATGAATCCGGCAGATCAAAAAGTAATTGTTTTTAAAACCAACGGAAAAATTCAGCATCTGGCTTTTCGGTTGTCATTTTTCAAAATAGGTGAAAAAGAAATTAAGGTAGTTTCGTTTCAGGATATTAAAAACGAGCTTGATGAAAAAGAAATGGAATCGTGGCAGAAACTTATACGAGTGCTTACTCACGAAATAATAAATTCGATTACTCCAGTTACAACACTTACAGGTACTATTAAAGGTTTTTTTAAATCAAATAATAATATTTCAGAAAACACCATTCAGCAAACAGTTACAGGACTTGAGTTAATTGAGGAAAGAGGAAAGGCGCTAATCGATTTTGTGAATAAATTCAGAAGCTTAACAAAGCTACCCACACCGAAGTTTGAAGAAGTTAAGGTAGCAGAATTGGTTCGCGGTATTGAAATATTAAAAAGAGATGAGTTAGCTGAAAAAAATATTCAATTACGGATTTCTCTTGATGATGAAACAAGGGTAATAGTTTGTGATCGAAGTCTCATAGAACATGTGCTGATAAACCTTTTAAATAATGCAGCCGATGCGGTTTGTACTAATACAGAATTAAAAGGGAAAAGTATAACCATTAAAAGTATTATAAATAATGATCAGCGACCAATAATATGTGTAATAGATAATGGATCGGGAATTCCAGAAAATCTTCAGGAAGAAATATTCATTCCGTTTTTTACAACAAAAGAGCAAGGCTCAGGAATTGGTCTAAGCCTTGCCCGGCAAATTATGCGGTTACATGAAGGGACTATTTCGGTTAATTCAAAACCTGGAGTTGAAACAGTGTTCTCTCTGGTCTTTTAATTCTATCTAATGTAATACATCTTTTAGTTTTCTTTTAAGGTCAGAAATACTTAGCTCCTTGGCAACAATAACTCCTTCAGGATTGACAAGAATATTAAATGGATTATACTCCCAGCAATAGAGTACTCTTGCAGGATCATTTGATCTGTCGAGATTACACACCTGTGGCCAGGTAATTCCATCTGCTTTTATTGCACCAATCCAAAGTTCTTTTTTTACATCAGACGAAATACCAAGTATTTCAAATCCTTTGTTTTTATATTGCTTATAAATTTTTACAAGCTCGGGATTTTCTTTTCGGCATGGTCCGCAATTCGACGACCAGAAATCGATTAATACCCATTTGCCTTTAAAGGACGACAGCGAAATTTCAGCTCCAGAAGAATCATTCATTGTAAAATCGGGAGCAATCTTTCCAATGGCAACTCTATCAAGGTTCGTAATTTTTTCAATTACCATTTTGCTGTATTTTGATGACAAAATTGATGGATCAAGCTGATTATACAGCTCCTTGAGCTCTTCAACTGTTGCTCTGAAAAACAATTCTTCAAGCATTATGTAAGGCACTGCAACACTATTTAAATGCTGTCTTGAGAAATCAATAATAAACTCCTTTTGTTTGGTATATAATTTTCCATATCCATCTTTGGCTTGTTCAAGCAATTCATTATTATTTGCTTTCTCTGCCTCGTTATAAATGATTGATAAGCTATCTTTTTCAGCAGCAAATCTTTCTGAAAAACTCCTCGTAAATTCTTTGTAAATTTTATCTGTTTCAGAACCAGCTATTAGTGCCTTACTCAATTCATCAACATTGCCGGTTATTTCAATTTTAGAGTTTTCAATAAAAACAGGAATATAACCTGAAATACCTTCTATTTCAATATAGGCCTGAACAGGCATGTCAATATTTCCAATAATTGTAAATTGGTCATTTTCAGATATTGATTTTGCAATTGTATCTTTTTTTCCTGTCCATTCGAAAATCAGAATCTCCTTATTGCCTAACCCTCTTAATTCACCGGTAATTAAATACTTATCTTGCTTTTGGGAGCAAGAAATAAACACAAAAATTGAAATTGTAAAAAGTATACATGCTTTCATAGTTTTTCTATTTAATTATCTAATTTTAAAATTCTGCTTTTATTTTTAATTAATTTATAGCGTCTATTCTCCTTTTTAACTGAAATTAATTTTATTAATCATTACAAATTTTAAAACCTATCAATGAATTCAACTAATGAGATAATCTCAGAATATAAAATTCTTAATGCAATAAAGAACAAGGCAGCAGATAATATTGGAAAAACTCGATAAGTCATTGTTATATCTACCTTGTCTGTTTAATTCTGCTAAACAATACTTGCAATGTTGCAATTGTTGGCAAAAGCATAAATTTTAATTTCCAATTAATGTGCATTTATTCTTTGTTCTCTGTCAGTGTATTAATATCAATTATCTTAATTCCTTTTTTTATAAGTTTTATAATCGCTTCATCTTTACTTTTTTGTGATTTTCCAATAATCGCTTCTGGAATTGTGTACATATCATAACCAAGTTCCTTCCCCTCTATCAAATATTCAGATATAAACTCTTCCGCTAAAACACCGATCATCACAATTTCTTTTGCGTTGATTTGCTTAAGGAAATTTCTTAGTTTTTCTATGGTAAATACACTGAAATTATCATTTATAAAAATATGATCATTCACCACATTCATTCTTTTATCAAAACTCATCGCTTGGGCATCGATCGTAATATATATAAAAGGAAAAGACAGGGACAAGATTAATACTTTATGGATGCTCTTTATGTAAATTACCTTGTGGGGGTCAGTATGATTTATTACATAGTTGACAGAATCAATTATTTTTTGAGCAGAAATTTCAGATAGTTTGTTTTTTGTATAATATTCCTGAATATCTAGTACGATCAGAAATTTATCTTCAATATTGTTATTCTGCTGTGAATAGCAAAATAGGTTAACTAAACTAAAGAATGTCAATAAAGACAGGATTTTTTTCATCTGTTTTTTCTTTTTTTGTGATTTAAGAAGAATTTTTCCATTGCATGAACAACCAGAACATGTTTCTAATTCATCTTGTTGTAATTCTGTCATGATATAAAACTTATTTTTTAAGGTATGATGGAACACCCATATTTGCAATTTTATTACTAGTGTGTTTGTATATGTCAAAACATGGGTGTTTCATATTATTTCACCTTATTATTGATTTATTATAAAAAATAGTTTTGTTATTTATCCTTATATTTTTTTGCAAAGCCTAATTCTATTTAATGTCACGCCAACCATACTCGTTTGCAACGGATGCAATTATCTCAATAGATAGATATAGCCCATATATACCATTAGTCATTACTATAACTCCATCGCCAGAGGATTCAGATGCAAATAGCGCACAACTTGCTCCTGAATTATTACCACCCGGATGAACAAAATACTTTTTTTCGCCTTCCCCCAAAAGAAAAACGCCAAATCCCAATTGAGAAAATCCAGAGAATTCATTAGGATCAACATCTGCAGTTTTGTTAAAAATCGAATTCACAGATTCCTGTTTTAGTATTTTATTAGATTTCCCTTTACTGGCAAGCATAAGTTCTACAGCAAACTTTGAAAGATCTGACGGTGTTGTTATTAATCCTGCATGCGCAAGAGCAGAGGGATGTATTCCATATTCCTGAGGCACACCAGCTTGATTATGAGGTTTTGAGAGTTTTGCCATTACATCTGTTGGCAAAGGAAATTGCATATAACTGGATTTCATTTTCAATGGATCAAAAATGTATTCCTGAACAATTTCTTTATACGGTTTTTTAAGGTAATCCTCAAGTACTAGTTGAATAATCATATATCCAGAGTTTGAATACTGATAAAATGTGCCTGGAGCATGATCAAAATGAAACGGATCATTCATAGCAGGTAATTCACCATTTAATACCTGTATTATTGTTGGCGACGAATTTTTTTCAAAATCAATTCCCTGTCCTGGTCGGTTAATCCCTGCTTTATGGGTTATCAAAAGACGAAGAGTAACTTTACTCTTAATTGTATCATATGGAATTTTCCACGATTTCAAATAAGTGTTTACATCCTCATCAAGACTCAATTTTCCTTCCTCGACTAATCGTAAAACAATTGCCGTAGCTAATGGCTTAGATGTTGATGCGGCCTGGAAAAGTGTTTCTGTTGTTACCATATTACTAGTACCGGATTCTAAAACGCCATAGCTTTTAGCCCATTCCAATTTAAAATTTTTAATTACTGCAATACTTACTCCAGGTACATTATATATTTTCATCCTATCCAAGATATTAAATTTGGCTAATGAATCTGTACGCTTTGAATCAAGCATTAAACCAATATTTTCTGCCATTGGAGCGGCCTCGATCAATCCGTTTTCTACATTTATAATTTGTTCGGTTTGTGCATTTGCTTGTTGGACATAACAAATTATAATAGCAATAAATGCTGTTAACATGAAAATGACACTAGATATATTATTTCTTTTTTTCATTTGTTTAATTTTTGCGTTAAATAATTATAATCAATCAGTTTTTCTATTTATTATTTAGTTGGTATTTCAAAACAATTGGGTTTTTAAGTTTGGTAACATCAACTTTTCCATCCATTACAAATTGACGCAAATATGTAGCTGCAAGACAATACAATTCATCACCAACAATTACTCCCGAAGTGGGCTCGTTAAACATTGGGTTATTCTGATCTAAAATGGATGAAGAAACAATTTTGCGACCATCAGGGCTTAGAAGATATCGGGAGATATGATGCTTTTTCATATCGCCATCACCATTAAAAACTCCAACAAGACTTTTCTGGTAAAGCATTAGCCCATCGATCCCTTTGGTTTCTACAGGTAAACTACAGGCAATTGGTTGAATGGATTTGCTGCTTAAATCAACAATTACAATCCCTTTAGTATTCGAAGCAACATATAGCATTGCATTATCAGAAGAGAGAACCATTCCGTTTGCACCTTCCAACAGGCTATCCGACTTTACAAAAAGTTCAACGATGCTTAAATCTGAAGGAACCAGAAAAATACTATTCCCGCCAAAATCTGAAATAAACGCATCACCCGATTCAGTAAGGGCAAGATCATTAAAAGTGGGAACTTTCCCCTTTGCCGTAAAAAAACTCTTTATTAGTTTACGAGTATCAATATGGTAGATATGAACTGCCGATATCATGCTATCGCCCCAGTCGCTGTTAGACACAACCCATAAGCGTCGTCGTTGAGTATCGACTTTCATCCCCAAACTTCGGAGCATACTATCCTGTTCCGGTTTTACAAAATCAAAGCAATTGCCTTTTAAATCAATTGCAATCACTTTATTTTTTTGAATACTGCTAAGAAAAAACAACTTTGTTATTGGATCATAGGTTATGCCTTCAGGAAACAAATCCTTTTCGTTCACTTCAAAAGCAACTGAAGATGAGATTAACTGAGACTTAAACGTTCCCTGTGCAAAGATAATCCCTTTCGAAAACAGAATAATAAATGCTAGTATTATGAAGGGCCTTATAACTTTTAATAATAATCTCATTGTTTTAACCTTCTATTATCTTTTGTGCATTTACGTTTTTCGGGTTCAGTTCTAATGATTTCTTATAATTCTCAATGGCAAGATCCTTTTTATCTGCCTTTAGATAAGCTTCGCCTAGACTATCGTATGCATTCCAGGAACCTGGAAAAAGATCAACATTTAAAGAAAAAACTTTAATCGCATCATCAAATCTTTCTTGGTTTAAATACTGGTATCCGGCAAGGTTTAGTACATCTTCAACAAACGATAGAGATTGATATTGTTCTTTATTTATTTCAATTAAACTAATTGCTTCATCAATTCGATTTTGGGACAGCAATTCAAGGGCTGTAATATAATCTTTAGGTGCTTTTTTCAATTTGCTAATTTGACCATCCCAGTTAAGGATTAACGATGATATTCCGCCTACTGAATCTTTTGGAAATGAAATGGTCACATTTTTTAAGTCTGTTGCAAATTCATTTTCAGAAATCGCATAAAGATCCGATTGAACCCTAAAAAGGTTATAATCAGAAAAATCATCAATAAAGAATGAAAGGTTGCCATCATTAGACTCCACTTGTAAAATATGAAATGAGCTTAATAAATAACGACCCGTGTAATTCCCTAATACTGCGTCTGTTATTGCTTCCGATGTTGGCTCATCTATTTTGTAATTCAATGCTAATTCCATTACTGGATCTCTTCCTGTTTTAAAATCGTCAAATGAGCATGAAACCAAGGTATCGGGACTTATTGCATTTTCAGTTTTAAAAGGCCAAATTGCCTGGGTTCTGGCAGTTGATGTTGTTGCTACAGTAAAGACCAGGCCTGAATTAGGTAATTTTATTTGCGATGGATTTCCACCAAAAACAGGTCCTTGTGCAGTTGGTTCCCCAATAAAAATAGCTTTAGTTTGAAGCTTGAGCTTATAAGCAAATAATACTGCTGATGAGAAAGTATGCCTTCCTGTTAATACAAAGAGTTTGTTTCGTTGATTGATTTTTGGATTATCCCGTAATAACTCCACAAGTGGTTTTAAGTAGGAATCGTCTCCCCCCATATTATTTCTTAGATCAACAACAAAGCGGTTAAACTCGTTGGTGTTTACAAATTCTGCCAATCGCTTTGCAAACTCGCTAATTGTTTCTTTGCCTTTTTGATTTTGAACTTCGTTAAACTGGAAGTAAATGGTTTTGCTCTTTTCCAAATATTCAAACCAATACGAATCTTTACGGGGATTTATTATTGCAGGTGATGTTCTATTATCCACTGAACGCATAAATGACCAGTAAAACTTAAATGGAAATCTAACTGCCTTAATATTTTTAACCAGTTGCTCACCATTTACTTTTTCAAGAGTAAACTGTGCTTTTTTAAGATTATCGATAACTCCCTGAGATTTCAACCACTCTGGCATAAGTCCGATATAGGTGAACCTTTCGAGTTGCGCATATTCATTTTCGGCAGATATGTAGGGAATAAATTTCTGGAAAAGATCCTCAATACTTGTTGAGCCTACCTTTAAAATTTTGGTTCCAACTATATCGCTATATGCACGCGCTGCATCAATAATATACCAACCATCATTAAATTTATAAATCTTTATAGGGAAATCATGAAGATCGAAACATGGGAAAAATATAAATGGAATTGTATGTGCGTCATTAGGTAATGCATTTAGACGAAATAACTCCATAACAATATCAGATTCTGCCAGTTGTGGGATTTTATTTTCAATATCTTTTACTGTTTCGTTTACTACCTCTTCTGAAACTTTCGAATTTAAGTTTGGATAATTTTTTTGCATTTGATCAGCAAGAAAATGTACATCTTTTACCCATTCAGCTTTTGTTGGTTTTGGAGGTATCCCAGTAAAATATAACATCCGCACATCAATACTAACGGCTATTGTAACTACTAAAATTAGTAAACTTAATAAACCAGGTATTATTCCAATAAATTTCAACCACCATTTAGGTGATTTAATGCTCAAAATAGCCAGCATTAGTATTCCAAAAATCAACCCTCCGCTTAAAAGATAAAAACCTGAATTAAAAAAGAAATCAAAAGGCTTATCTATTAAAAAATAAAGTATAATACCTCCTATAATGGCAAGTGTAAATGCTATAACAAGTAATATTATGAGAAATTTTTTCATGCTTTTTAGATTGTTAATTATACTTAATGACTATCTTATTTCTTATTGGCTGCATTTCATACTATTTATTTGCTCTGCTTTAATTTCTTAATTCCATCAATTGCCTGCGGATATTCAGGATATGTTTGCAAACATTTGCTATATGCTTCTTTTGCAAGATCTTTTTCTCCTTTTGCCAGATATACATCACCAAGGAAAGCATATAATTGTCCCATATGTTGAATTTTTTCATCTGCATATTGAAGTAGTGCAATTGCTTTATCGTATTTTCCGATTGCTGAGAGTTCTTGTGCGAACTCACAAAAATCAATAAATGTGGGGATTGTAACCTTTTCGCTGGCTAGCAATTGTTCAAGGTCTTTTATTTCTTTTTTTCCTGTTGAGAAACCATCTTTCCAGCTATCAAAAATCAAAATGCTTTTTCTGTAATTATCAGCAGTGACCTTTATTCCAAATGAATTCATTAAGCCCTCAGTCCACTGATTAAAGCTTTCTAATGAACCATATTTCAAACCCTTAGATTTAAGCCAATCAATAAAGAAAAGCTCAGTATATAAATAAGACGAAACTTCAAGCCTAACTCCATTTAGTTTTTCATAATTGGACAAAAACTCCTGAAATGATGTTATACTTTTTTCTTTCTTGTTTTTATCAAGCCAATAGGAATATAATACGTTCCACAAATAATTAATTGAGCAAGGAGCTTCGAACCAATTTTGGGTTTCATTATCAAATTTCCAGGAAGAAACAATAGCAACCAATTCGTTCTTTTTATTTATTACAGGAGAACCGCTCAATCCAGCATTATTTTGCTGAATAAGACTACTAATATATAAGCCAGAACCTGAGTATTTATTTGCTATTGCAGTAAACGATTGTGCATTCGATTTTTTTATTCTATACGACCATCCTACCTGATAAAGCGTATCACCAGATTGCGCCAATGTGCTGCTCAATTTTAATGGTACAATTTTCGAATGATTCTCCTTGATTTTAAAAACCAGATAATCTTTATCAGTATTGCGTTCCCCTATTGATTCATCACTATTTACATTTATTAAATCGCCAAGGATGACATATTGTGAAGGATCGTTCATAACTACCATTTTCCATTCTTTAAGCTTCCCCTTAAAATCTATAGTTTTCAAATCACCCGGGCGATTTGTCCATAAGGCATGTTTGCAGGTAACTGCTAAAATCTCATCCCCAATATCAATCAAAAATCCATTACCAGGCAAATCGGTAAATGATGTGTCGATATAATGGATTGAGTTTGATAAATTTATTTGAGTAATTAGTTTGTTTTGTGATTGTGTGCTAAAAAAAACAGTAAGCAAAAAACAACAGATAAGAAACAATTTAATTTTCATTTTTATTTATTAATTGATAAAAACTCATTTATAGCAGTAAGTACTTTTTCAGGCTGCTCAATCCACGAATAATGTCCAGATTTCTCAACAAAAACCAATGTTGAGTTTTTGTAGTAATTCGAATTATTTATTGCTACCGCTTCTCCTGTTGGATCCTGACGACCCTGAATGATTAAAACCGGTTTATTAAAAATTGATTCTTTGTTACCAAAATCAAGATATTTCTTTTGGATATCAATCCATATCCAGTTTCCCATTTCAAAATCGAAATCAGAATCTTTCATATTCTTGCCTTCAATTAATGCTTTCTCGCGATCAAAAAAATAACCAGGCATCATTGCGCGTATTGTTTCTACAATTGCATGATGAGTATCAGCAGCATAGCGGGCAGAATCAGACCAATATTCCAATGCATCCAAATCGGATTGCCATAGTTTCGACATTATGTTATCGCTAAAATACCTGAATGTACTAAAATCGAATCCCATAGAACCAAGAGTTATTAAGGAAGAAATAGAAGATGGATATTTCTCCCCATATACCGAGGCTAAAAACCCTCCATAAGAAAAACCGAGAACATTCCAATCCTTCAATCCCAGTTGTTCTCTTATCGCTTCAAAATCTTTTAGAGTAAGATCAATATTTATAGTGGTTGAATCAAAAATTGCCGGAGCTGATTTCCCTGTTCCTCTTTGATCAACCAAAATACACTGGTAATTTTTTGAAAGTAAATCGCACAAACTTAAACACCTGTCAGAAACATCGCCAGGGCCGCCTCCGATTATTAAAATCGGTTGACCTTGTCCAAAAATACGGTAATAAATATCTAATCCATTACTATTGACTTTTTCATACTGTCCTTCTGCTTGTTTAAAAAGCAATAATGCAAGTAGAAAAAATGTTGTTATTCTAATTGTTTTCATCTGTTATTAATATTATAATTTACTACACTATAAATTTTTTGTTTAAAAAGGTTTTTCTCTTTTTGTTTCTTTCGATTTTATTAATATGAAGTAAAAAATGAATCCTGCGAGTGTAATCGCAATACCTGTTATTGATTGAATAGGTTTTTCAAACAAAACATAAAACATCATACACCCTTCTATTAATATAAAAGTTACAGGAACATATGGATATCCAAACGTATGGTAAAAGGGTTCTCCGTTTTTTTTCTGTTTATGTCGAATAACAAATACGCCTATTACTGACATTATTGTGAACATGCTTAAGGTAAATCCTATTATGGTCATTATTTGATCAAAAGTAGATGTCCATATCAGAATTAAAGAAATCAACATGAGAAGATATGTTGCATAAACAGGAGAACCATGGCGGTTTTCAACACCTAATATATTCATTGCTTTATAGTCTAATGCTAACGCTTGTGTTACGCGAGGACCTGTAATTAGCATAGAATTAATGGAAGCTATTAGTCCGATTGAAATTAAGATAGCAACAAATTTTCCTCCCGCTTCTCCAAAAATATTATTGGCAGCAAGAAAAGCCACATCAACTTTTCCGGCTAAATCAGTTAAAGGAACTGTATATAAAAAGGCAAAATTCAATACTGTGTACAATGCCATTACTATCAGGGTTCCAGTGATCAGAATTTTGGGAAGGTTTTTTACCGGGTTTTCAATTTGATGAGTAATATATGCAGCGGAGTTCCATCCCGAATAAGCAAACGAAACATAAACCAACGAAACGGCAAATGCAGGGCTAAAGATTTGTTTTATATCACTCAGGTTTAAAGTAATACTAAAATTTGCATGGTGTCCAACAAAAAAAGCAGTTGAACAAAATCCTATTAGTAATACCACATTAAGGAGTGTTGCAAAAAAATTAAAATTTGCTCCAACCCTAAAACTGCTTGAGTTTAAAACTGCCAGAACAATTATGCTAATCACAGAAATTAAAAGGGGCGAAATAACAAAAAATATATTTGCATATACTCCAAGAGCAATTGCAGCAATTGCAATAGGAGCTGCAAAACCAATTGTCATTGAAATAAAACCAGACAAAAACCCAATAGATGGGTGAAATATTTTTGATAAAAAAGTATACTCTCCGCCTGATAGAGGTATTCTGGCTGCCAACTCACCATATGTTAATGCTCCGCATAATGCAACAATACCTCCGGTAATCCATATAAATACCAATGCTAATATTGAATGAATGCCTGCTACCTGAAATCCCAGGCTGGTATAAACACCTGTACCGATCATATTTGATACTACAATTGCAACACCACGTGAAGGACTAATGAGTTTCTGTGTTTCCATTAAAATCTAATTGTTAATTAATTACTGATTCTTTTTGTTTTGATACAATGTGCTTTTTTACTTTCGAATTAGTCAATTAATTTCCACTCTTTAGTTGTTCAAGCATTTGATTTGCAACCTGATTCTGAGGATCTAATTTTAAAGCTTCTTCAAAATTTTTTATAGCAAGGATTTTATTGCCAGATTTTATATATGCGTTGCCAAGACTATTAAATGTGTTGGCTGATTGAGGAAATTTCAGGGTATTTAACTGTAAAATCTCAATTGCTTCATTCACTTTTCCGTCATTTAAGTATTCAATACCGTAACTATTAGTAGTCTCTTCATCAAGATTAAAGTCCTTAATAATCAATATTGCTATTTCTAACGACTCTTTAATCTTTCCATCTACATATAAGTTCGTACATAATTTTTCTAATCCTTTTCTGGTAAAGACAAAATCATTTGGTCTGTTTTGTTTTAATTGCTGATAGGCATTTATTGCCACCTTAATTCCTTCTTTATCAATAATTTGTCGCAATGTATCAATAATTGAAGGTATTGGTAAAAGTGGATATTTTTGTAATTCGAGATAAAACGATTGATCCTGATTAATCATATTTGCTACCTTAAACCCAGCCTTTTCTGCTATTCTTGTGTAATAATCGGCATTCTGAATTTCATTTTTAGCCAATCGAACTCCATAAGCTGTTCTGATGCTTTTGGTAGGAAGCTTAAATCGAAATGGATACATAATTGATTTTTTATTGGGGTTATCAGTCCTTGCAGGAAGATTTACATCCCATATCCTAAGTAGGGTACCAGGCTTAAGCGTTCGGTATAATTCAGAAAAAACCTTTTCATGCTTTTCTGCGGGAATATACATCATGGTATAAAAAATCGTTGCATTTTCGAAAGTATTATCAAGGAATTTAAGATCTGTGGCATCCATCACAATTTTAAGAAAGGGCCCATCTGGAGCTGACTCTAATTCGCTTTTATAAAGATCGATTGCAATTACCTGATTTGTTTTCAATTGCCCTATTACACCTTCTCCCCCGCCTCCTATATCAAGAATATAGCCCGTAGCATCAAAATCTTTAATCTCTATGGTTTGTGTTTTAATAATAGCGGTTTTGCATGCAGCAAATATTGAAATTGAAATAAGTGATACTAATAATATTCTTTTCATAATTAATAATTTTAATAGCAACATTTTTGATAAACCAGGGGATTGAGTTAAATGCCAGATACTTTCCTAAACCTTTTCTTTCTGTTAAATCAAAATAATCATACTTTATATGTTTTTTATTTCTCATCATGGTAACATAATTCTTTGATAAAACTTTTTTGATTATGCCTTAAAATGAGAGCCTATAAATAATTCTGTTTCCTTTAA
Source organism: Bacteroidetes bacterium GWF2_33_16 (assembly GCA_001768565.1). Lineage (GTDB taxonomy): Bacteria > Bacteroidota > Bacteroidia > Bacteroidales > UBA12077 > UBA12077. The sequence continues at coordinate 48,554 of MEOE01000028.1, forward strand.
TCCCCATATCCTGAAGAAATAATAACACCACGCGTTTTGTGTTTTGCTCCAGGTTTCCTGATTCGATTACGATTCATGATCATATTTTCATATCCGTCAACTGGTGGATACATCATTATTATGGAATAAAAAATTACAGCAGCATCGATAGTTTTATCAACTTGTTTTATATCGTAATTATCTCTCTTTTTTCTGGTTGGTATCTCTTGTTTTGAATTATGCTCGCTACTGAACAATTCTATTTCTGGTATTTGATTAGCTTTATATTGCATTTCTAAACTTTTTCCTTTAGGAGAATTTTCGCATATAGAATTATTTGTTTTAACATTTTTAAAATCTACACTATACGGTTTAATAACCAGAATTAAATATGCTGTAATCGAAATAATAATATAATATTGAAACAATCGTTTTTTCATGATATCGATTTATTTCTGAAATTCCAGATAAAAAGATGGATTCGCTTCTTTTTTATCTACAGTTTTAAATCCTATTTTTTCTGCTATTTTAATATAATAAGCCATATTCTGTTCTTCTTTTTTAGCCCACGCAACGCCATAACCCGTTTCAATGGTTTTGTTTGGCAGCCTAAAAATGAATGGATATATAACTCCCTTCTTTTTATTATCATCACAATGAGTTGGAAGATTAACATCCCAAATTCGGAGCTTAGCACCAGATTTTAATGTTCGGTATAATTCTAAAAAAACTTTTTCGTGTTTATCTGCCGGTATATACATCATGGTATAAAAAATGGCAGCAGCATCGAACGTATTATCAAGGAACTTTAAATCTGTAGCATCCATAACAATTTTAAGATTTGTTGAAGGAGCGTTTTCCAGTTCGTCTTTATAAAGATCTATGGAAATAACCTGATCCCCTTTTAATTGCCCGATAACTCCTTCTCCGCCACCTCCAATATCTAGAATAAGACCATCAACCTTAAAATCAGGTAACGCAATTTCTTGTTTTTCAAAAATAAAATACTCCGTTTGTTGTGCCTGAGTTTGAAAAAGGCCTATTAATAGAAAAAATAATGCTACTTGAAATTTTAAACTATTTGTTTTCATGTAATTATGCGTTTTTTAAAAAGACGAATAATAAAGTTTCTTGATGCAGAAAGAACACCTTTTTTTTCTGACCATTTGTGATTTTGAATTACGATTTAATTTCATTTATCAAAAACGAAACAGAAACAACATACTTTTTTAATCCAATTACTTCTTGTATCGTTAATTTTAAAACGAAATTATTGATTTAGAATTTAATGTGTTGGTAAATTCAATAAGCTACCATATTATGCTTATCAATTACAAAAAAACATGTATTGTTGTCGAAATAAATATGTGTTTTTCACTTGTAGGTATGAATTTGATTTTTATAGGTAATTATTGGCAGATCGAAACATTTCTAATAATTCAACAAGAAATAAAGAACAGAGATACTAAATTTGGCCATCAGATAATTTAAGGAATGAAAAAAATCAATTTACAAAAGGTTTTGTCTAATAAGTATTTATATTATCATATATTATACTGGGTTTTTTATGTATTGTTTTTTGCAATACAAAGGGCTTCTGTTCAATCAAACTTTTTTTCTACGCTCAAATTAAATCTGGCATTCCTGCCAGGAGTACTAATTTTTACCTATTTTTTTGTAGAATTTCTAGTGCCACAGTTTTTCTTAAAGAAAAGGCGTGTACCTTTTTCGCTAATTTCAATTATTCTATTATTAACTTACCCTGTATTTGTTTATTTTGAAAGAAAATATTTTATTGAGCTTTATGTATTTACTTATCCTGATAAATATTCATTATATAATTTTTTAACCGCTATCGTAATATTTATAGCAGGCCTATTTCCTCTAGTAGGATTTAAGGTTGCAAAATATATAAAAGATGAATCATTGCGAAGCAAACAAATTGAAAACGACAAGCTTGAAATGGAACTCAAGCTTCGCGAGGCAGAGTTGAAATTGCTTAAAGGCCAAATTCAACCGCATTTTCTTTTTAATACTATGAATAATCTTTACTCGCTCTCGCTTGATAAATCAGATAAAACATCAGAAGTAATAATAAAATTATCCGATTTGCTTAGTTATATTATTTATGATTGTAGTGCCGAGAAGGTATCGCTTGAAAAAGAAATTGAATTTATAGAAAGTTATATTGACCTTGAAAAGTTAAGGTATGATAAAAGTTTAAAGATTAAAACCTCTATTAAAGGTGATATTAAAAATAAATTTATTGCACCCATGATTCTTCATACCTTTATTGAAAATAGTTTTAAGCATGGCGCCAGCAAAGATACTGGGAATCGAAGAATTGAAATCAATTTGACTATTAATGACAATTGGCTTAATTTTACCGTATTCAATAGTAAAACAAATGAAGAGGGAAAGCAACCTTCAGGCATTGGAATCGAAAACGCCAAACGAAGACTGCAATTAATTTATCCTAATCAGCATTCTATTGAGATCGTTAGCAACAGGAATACATTTAATGTTCTGCTTGAAATACACCTTTAACTATATGAATGCTCGTTGTATAATTATTGATGATGAACCACTTGCCATAAAGGTTATTAAGTCACACGTTTCAAAATTTGATTTTATTGAATTAGTTGCAGAATGCAAAAATGCTCTGCAAGCAGTTGATATTCTGCGAAACGAAAATATTGATTTAATGTTTTTAGATATAAATATGCCTAAAGTTACTGGCCTTGATTTTTTAAAATCAATACCTCATCCTCCCTATGTTATTATTACCACAGCATACAGAGAGTATGCATTAGAAGGATTTGATCTTAATGTTGTTGATTATCTGCTTAAACCTATTTCGTTTGACCGTTTTTTGAAAGCAATTAATAAATTTTGTGAACGGCAAGAAAAGTCAAAGAGTAAAGACCCTCAAGAAATAACTAAGAAAGAGAATCTACCAATTATACACATTCAGGATGGAAAAACTATTTTTAAAATCCACTTAGATAAAATCCTATATTTTGAAGGTTTTGGTGAGTATGTTAAAGTACATACAATTGAGAAAACTTATCTTTCGCGAAAACCAATGCATGAATATGAAAAAGTATTACCTAATAACCAATTCATAAGAACTCATAAATCCTTTATAGTTTCACTATCACAGATATCTGGATTTACGACTTCAACGGTTATAATAAATGGGAAAGAAATACCAATAGGCAGAACTTTTAAAGATTCTGTGCTGGAATCTCTGGATTATCCTAAAGAGAATTTAATTGCAGATAATTAACAATAAAAACCAAGTACAGAACTTCTAATCATAAATTGAATTAATACTTAACTAAAAAAACTCATATTAGAGTTTCTTATGTGATTTTAGACTTTTCTTATTTACCGACAGGACAAACTGAAACACAGAGCCCACAGATCCGTTCGTTTGAATTTAGTTTTAGTTTTGCCAACTCGCCACATTTCTCCCGGCATTTAAACGCATTAAAAAAATCATCTCTTGAAACATTAACATTCCATGGTATTCCATTTGCTGCTTGTGCCGGACATTTTTCAACACATATTGTGCAGTTGCCACACTTACTCTTGTTTACCGGTTGCGAAACAATTCCTGGATTTTTATCGATTAAAATCGTTGTAAGCCTTAAGCGTGGACCAAATTCTCTAGAAACCAGCAGATCTGTTTTTCCTATCCATCCCAAACCAGCTCGTGTGGCAACCATTTTGTGAGAAATATCATAGCTTAATGTATCCAGGTATTTTTCATATTCTTGAGATCCAAGAGAAATGGTAGGAGGAAAAACAATTGAACCAACACCATTTTGTGATAACTCTGCATTTATCTCTTGGGATACATCTGCTAATTCTTTATTTATTTGCTTATAATGCTCAAGATATTCAAGAGTTGGGCCATCTAAAAGTTCATCTACAATTGCATCATCAAGCTTTTTTCCAATGGAAATGCCATACCCGAATCCATCGAACTTTTTATCAATAAGTCCTTTGAGATCTGCAAATCCATAAATATAGTCCCTCTTTGGATTTAGGTATTTTTGTATTATTGAACTAATCATTTTTATATTTTTAACGAAGTTCGTCTATAATTTTTGCATCCACCCAATACACATCCGAATTGCCATTTTGAGGGCCATTCAATGCTTCTTTTAAGACCTTGTAAGAAAAATCTTCTGATGAGGGATCAAACTCTTTTACTCTGTAACTGCTAAAAAACAAGTATTTCCCATCGTGTGTTACCATTGCTGCCATGTCTTTAGCTGATGAGTTAATCTTTTTTCCCATATTTTTTGCTGTTGTCCAGGTTCCGTCCTCTTTTTTAAAGCTGATATATAAATCCCAGTTATTTGTTCGTGGAGCATGTCGGTCGGAAGCAAAAATGATATAACTTTCATCGGGGGCAATAAAAGGTTCCTGTTCAAGTGTTGTTGTATTGATTGAATCGCCTAAGTTTACTGGTTTTTGGTATTTCCCATCTTTGAACTCGCTCATATAAACATCGAAAGCACCTCTTGAATCGGGATAGTTACAGGTAAAATACAGATTACCATTTCTTGCTACAGTAGGAAATATCTGCCATTGATTTGTATTAATCAAATTTGTATCAAGCCTGATTGGTTTTCCCCAACCATCACCAACTTTATCAACATAATAAATATCACTATTATTTCGAGACTCCTGATTTTCAATATCAGGACCATTTGACCAGAAAAACAATCGTTTCCCGTCCTGGGTGAAAAATGGATCGGCATTATGATCAGGCAATCTGAATGGAGCAAGTTCGGGCTGTTGCCAAACACCATTAACAGATTTTATATAAACAAGAACATTGTAATTGTTTAGTCCCTGAATGGTATAGAAAAGCTCCAGCCCGTCGGGTGAAAATGCTGTTGTCCATTCAGTGTTATTAGTAGAAATTATTCCAGGGGCAAACAGTTCCGGAGTCATTCCCGGAGGCTTTTGTCCAAGATAAGGGCCAGTAAGTTTGGGAAACTCGGAATTTGGTTGCTGCGCAATAACAACATTGCTAATTAGAAACAAAAATGTGAAAAGTCTTAATTGTGGTTTCATTTTAATTCTTTTGGTTTTAGTTCTTCGATAATTTTTGCATCCACCCAGAAAATATCTCCCTTACCCTTAATGTTTCTTGTAAAAAACAGGTATTTTCTATCTGGAGATACAGTTGCGCACCAATCTGCATATTCCGAATTAAGAGGAGTCATATTAATTGCCTCACTCCACTTACCATTTGGAAGTCTGTAACAAATGTATAAATCAGACTCTCCATATCCTCCATCCCTTCTTGAATTAAAAATGAGGTAACTTTCATCTGGGGCAATAAAAGGATGTGAATCGATGCTGTCAGTATTTACACCACCATCGGGATCGAGGCCACGCTGATATCCTGTCTCTGTTGGAATCCAATATGATATTACACCTCCATCTTTCCCCGTAATACGATAACCTGAAATATCTGTTGTATAAATTGATCCGTTGTATGTTGATGTTGCTCTCATTCCCATTGGAATCAGAAATTGGGCTTTGCCCCATCCATTATTTGTTTTTTGCAATGCCCAAATACCTCCCGTTTCATTTGAATCAAGCCCGGCATATCTATTCATAAGCAATTTTTTCCCATCATAAGTAATGTGTAATTCGCCTCCTTTATATTGCTCCCCAAATGCTGCTTTTTGAGGTTTTGTCCATTCTGAACCATCATAAATACTAACCATTATCCCCTCTCCTGCTCGACTGAAATAAATCTCTCTGCCATCGGGAGAAAAAGCAATACAGTATTCGTGTTTGTCATCTAAAGAAACAATATTTTTAGCAAAAACCTGAGGTTCATCAAAAGGAGGATTTTGATCTAGAAATAGCAAAGGGGGTTTTGGAAATCCTTTATTTGTTTGCTGAGCAATAGAACCATTGCAAAAAACAAACAGTATTATTACCAGGATAAAGTGTTTTTTCATTTTATTATTCTTCTTTTTTTTAATTCCTATAAAATGAATACTTTATTAAACGATTTCAACTTTAGGAACTGAAAAACTCTTCATGTTTCCACAATTACCTTTCGTTTGGAAAAAGCATAGGACCGCGTTTAAGGTACTTATTGCTTTTTCAGAGATCCTTTCGAATAGAAGAACCTATCTCCCTGGTTAACCGCAGCGCCAACATCAACCTTGATATTGTTCTGGGCAACTCCATCAACAAGATTCTCGTAAACCCACTCTCTATCGGCGCCGTGCATTGGCAGAACAGATTTAATCTTCAGCTTATCAACTGCGTAGAAAATGCCCCTTTGAAAAGCTTCGGGATTGGAAGAACCGCATCCATACATGTTAAGGAAGAATGAAATATCAGGTTTGATACCCTTTTCTGCCAGAAAATCGATTTCAGGGAAAAAGGGATTATCCTTCATCTCTAATGTGTTGTTGGAATGGTCAGCAGCATGAAAAATGGTTAGACCATCAATCTCGACTGCAAAACCTACTCCGGCATCATTTGACTGGATTGTTGTGACAGTGAGTGGTCCAATCTTCTTTTGGGTGCGTGGAAGAAGAGTAATAATTCCATCTTCTCCATGGGGTTCAAAACCAAAAATATAAGTTATTCCTGGGATATCTTTCTTCCAGTCGAGAATTTGACGATCGAAATGGTCACCGTGTTCATGAGTGGCGAAAACATAGATTGGAACATCCTTAACCGTTTCGGGCTGTATATGTCCGTTAGCTAGAAGTTTTTCATCAGGGGAAATGTCATTGTCCCAATAATCAAAGACCAAGAGTGCAGACTGGGTTTTCAATGCCCACCCCGAGTGCCTTAGGTACCAAATGTATGCCTCTCCCTTAGCCAGAGATTTGTTCAGGTATGTATAATCATCAAGATTCGTTTCCCATGGAATGTTTTCAACACCAGCCTGCCTTAGTATATCAATTGTTGTTTTATTGCCATACTTCAGTGCATAGGAGAGTGCTGTGTAGCCGTTTTTATCCTTTACATCTTTTGGGATTCCAGCGGCCAAGAGTTTGCTAACAATGGAGGAGTTGCCTCGAAGTGCTGCCTCATGTAACATGGTTTTTCCTGTTTGCTCCTCTACAATGTTCAGGTTGGCCTTTTTAGCAATAAAGAGATCTATCAATTCAACGGAGCCTTTTTTAACGGCAATTTGCATAGGTACAACTCCTTCAGAGTTGGCGAGGTTTACATCGGCCCCACGCATAACGAGAGCTCTAGCTGCTTCCATGTTCCCAAAATCAATAGCCATCATGAGAGGTGTGCGACCATTTCTATCCACTTCGTCGATTTCAAAACCTCTGTCGAGTAAGTAATGCAGAACCTCTGCTCCCCGAGAAACGGTTGCGCGCTGAATAAGAGGCATCCGTGTCGAATCCCTAAGATCTGCACCTTTCGATATAAGCAGGTTGATGATTTCAACAGAATTCATACCCGCTGCATGTTCAATTGGAGTCATATTGTAAGCATTTCTCTGCTTAGGATCGAAACCGTTATCAAGAAGGATCTGAACGAGTTCAGGATTCCTGGTCATGATTGCCCTAAACAGCATATTGTCGCCCTGAGAATTCTTATTGCTGAGGTCGGCATCTAACGCGATGAGTTTTCTCAGCATGTCAGGCCTTTGGCCAGATACGGTGAACCACACAGGAGCCAGTCCTCTCTGGTCTTGTGCATTGAGATCCGCTCCTTTTTGGAGGAGGTAATCGAAAACTGAAACATTTCCATAGTAAGCCGAATAATGCAGGGGAGTCATTCCTGACCCCAGATCAACCTTCATTTGTAATGGATCTTCTTCAAAAAATTTAAGTATCTCAGTGGTTTTGCCATCCTCGAAGAGCTTGAGTAACTCTTCGCTTGAGTTTGAACCCTGCTGGCCACTAACTGTGTTTGCAAGTATCAAAAACAAGATTGTAATAATGTTGCTAAGCTTTTTCATTTTCAATTCTCCCTTTTTTAATTAATATGAGTTTTGTATAATCAGTTCCAGCCATTTATCGGAGTCTTTAAAACTGTAGTCTGCAGGGAACACTACTGATTCTCTAAACGAAAAGTTAACTGCAAGTATATTCACTGCTAATTTTACTGATTGGCCAGTAATCTTATCAAGAGAAATCCTGTATTCGACTCCCTTGCAGTTAAGGTCATTATTCTTTACATGCGAACCAGAATTGGCCTCCCAGCCATTCACTTCTTCCAAAGAATATTTTGCTTGTTTTAAACTACCAGAAAACTTATTAATGCCTTCGGCGAGTCGAGCAGAGGAATGTAAGTTATAAAACTCCTCATTATTTGTTGATATATATAGTTCGCTCACACAATCAAGTGCTTGCTTATAATCTGCAATCTTACCGGCATACTTTATTCCAATGTACAAATTCTCAGAATTTGCCAAGAAAAAGATTTCAAAACTCTCTGATATCTTGAAATTTAATGCATGGTTCCACTCCTCCTCTGGAAAAAGACCATCAACATTGATTTGGCAATTACGTATTAATGGAACTTTGACCTTCTTTGGTAATTCAACAGATGTTTCCTTCGTACTTGTTTGTCCTTGTGCATTAATATAAAAAAACAATATAAAGATCAATAACGAAATTAATGCTTTCATAATGTCTGAATTTAAATTTTTATAAATTGCCTATTGAACCATATATTTTTAGTAACAATTTTTGAAATTTTAACTAAAACTCAGAATAGTATTTTTGATTACTCTGTTTAATTCATACCCGTTTTTTAAACTACTTTATTTTTTTACATACGACCTCCGTTCCATACATTTTCACATTTAATTCGGGAATAGGCTTCGAAGAATCATATATAAATTTATATTCAAAAGTCTCATCAGCCCCAACAAAGAAATATTGTGAATCTGATTCCGGAAGAATTTCAGATTTCAATAAAAAAGATGCTTCAATAAATAGTTTCCCCTTCTCAGAGGACACTTCAAAAAATTCGCCCGGCCAAACATTGGGATCCACTTCATATATACCAACATATTTATTGTAAACTCTTTCATTAACACTCACAATTGTTTTACTTGCCAAACGAGCATTGATACTATCAACGATTGGTTCCTTGTATCTCTCTGCAGCATATGATTTTGGGAAAAGAGATTGAATTTCGTAGGAATGTTTTCCCTTTTTTAGTTCTTCTTTTAAATTAAAAACTACAACGTTTTCAAAATTATGAAAATGGTATAAATATATTTTTCCTTCATTTAAATCGCATATATAAGAATATTGTGTTGGATATTTTCCCTCCTGGTGAGTTGTTGATAGGATATTTCTAGCAATATCGACGGTTACTTGATCATTTTTTCTGATTATTTCTCTTGCATAATTATACCTCTTGTCGGTAATAGAATCTTCTTTTAGCTCAGATTGTCGAAAATTGGTAGAAATCTGGTAATGGCCTGTTCTTTTTATAATACTATCCTGTTCAATTATAGCAGAATTGCCGAATCTGTCACCAAATATAAACATTGAACTACTTAAAAACTGGAGATTATATTTTTTAAATTCGTTTATTACCTCATCTACAGTTGAATATTCTTTTAATACTTTTTCAATTATATTTCCATTATATACATCCTTATTTGATGAAGATTCTGAGGGTTTGTATTTAAGTGCAAATCCATCAAACCACAATCCCTGATCGTTAATAGCACCCTGAAAACCCCCTTCCTTAAATCCAAAATAAACCCTTCCATATTCCTTTTCATTTGCAGGCACAAACCAAATCATGGAAAAAGGATTATTCCAATCTTCATTATTACCAATTATCACCTTTTCTCCTTTTGCATAGTAAAATGCTGTACAGGCCAAAAGATTCTCAGATAATATAATTAAACCCGTTATTATGAGTATTCTGCAGTTTTTCATTTTGATTTTTCCTTTCTTTTTACATTAAAATATAAGGGTTTGGTCTTAATTCTTCAATAATTTTAGCCGATACCCAGTAAATCCCCTCACGGGTCATAAAAAATAAATACTTGCCATCAAGAGAGACCGACGGAAAACGCCCCCATTTAATTGGTAGTTTCTGTCGTTCCGACCACGAATTATCATTCATTCTAAAACTAATAAACAGTTCGCAAGTAGCTGCATCTTTTGATGCTTCAATTATCATATAACTTTCATCGGGATCAACATAAACGGAGTTTTCTCTTGTATCGTCTGAATTTATTTGCTCGCCAAGTTTTTCAGGAGTTGAATAATTTCCATTAGCAATTCTTGATATATAAACATCATAAGTTGGTCGGGAAATAAAATATATAGATCCATTGCTCGTAATACAACAAATATTTGCATCTGTGCCAGCAGTTATTATTGAGGGAACAGCTAATGGCGAACTCCAACCATTATTTCGCTTTTCGACATATAACAACTTCTCACCATTTGTAAAATAGAGTTTTTTCCCATCTGGTGATAGCGTAAATTGCTGATAATACTCATTCTCCTTACAAAAACTGGCTACATTGGGTTGAGTCCATATTCCATCAACCAATTTCATGAAATATATTTTGTAATATCTCTCATTGTTAGGTTTTGCAGACCAGTACACTTCATTTCCATCGGGAGTAAATAATGCTGCACTATGCTCAAAATAATCAGAACGGGATATTACCTCCGGAGCAAATAATTCAGGCACAAGCCCCGGTGGTTTTTGGCCGAGATATGGACTCTTCATAATTGATTTATCAACCATTGTTTGAGCAACAACTATATTGCATAGAAACAGAATAATTAATATGGACTTAATATGTTTCTTCATTTTTCCTCTTATATTATTCATTTGGAGGATCTACCGGTACAATTTCATAGCTATTAAATAGCATCAAAGGGATGGCAATGGCATCATGGACATTATCGTAAGAAATATCGGCAGGAGCACAAGAATTGTTTTTGTAAAAAACAATCGGAGGATTTTTAAACTCTTTGTCGAATCTATAAATAGATTTTGTTTCCCATGAGGTAACATAGCAACGTCCATATTTGTCCAAAACGATTCCATCGGCATTGTTAAGGTTAGTAGTTGCCAAAGTAGTTACGATTAAGTTGTCGAGGCTAATTGCTTGAATTGGAAAGTTTTTTCTGAACGAACAAACAAGAATCCGATTGTTTGGTTTATCAAAGAAAAGGCCATTAGGTTGATCTATTCCATTACCATCTACTAAAATAGAATACGAATTATTTTTTATATTTATTTTGATGATTTTAGTTCCAAAAACATCTCCTGCATAAATATTTCCTGCATCGTCAGCGGTAACATCGTTCAGGTTTGACACTCCTTCAACAACTATATTCATTGCCATATCACCTGTTTCGAGATTAAAGCCACGAACACTATTTCTTGCTCCTACATAAACGACGTTTCCCACAATTTCTAATCCCTGAATTGCATTCTTATTCTCAACTAAAACACTTTGTTTTCCGGTACTATCTATCTGAACGATGCTACCAGTCTCATAATTTGAAAGCAAATAACGATTATGGGTTTTATCATAAATAATGCTTTCAGGACGATTTAATAAATTATTACTATTTGATTGCTGTGTTGCACCATTTATATTATTTAAAACCTCTATTGCATTTGTATTACTTGGATTTAATTCGAGTGATTTTTTATAATTCTTTATTGCCAATTCTTTTTGGCCATCTTTTAGCAAGGCTTCACCATAACTATCGAATACATTCCATGATGTAGGAAAAGCAATGGTATTAAGTTCGAAAAGCTTAACTGCTTCTTTTATTTTCTCCTCTTGTAAATATTTATATCCTAATAGATTCATTTCAACTTCTTCAAACAAGACTATTTCAGGCTCCTTCGTTCTCTTAGTATTAAAATGATTAACTGCGGCATCAACTCCCTGAGAATTCAAAATACTGTTAAATTCAAGTCTTTCAAGAAATCGTATTACCAATTTATTGAACGCATCGGGTTGTTCCAAAGGAATCAGATGGCCCGATTTTAATATAATTTCACGCTTGGCATTGGGAATACCCGATTCAATAACACCTGAATGAGCATGAACATCAGGAATATCGAACTCGCCAACAAGAACGAGGGTTGGCACTTTAATTTCGGAAAGAAACTTTACAGCAGGTCTATCGGCTCTTATTGCCACAAAACCATTTCCTCTATTGAGTTTGGGATTTGATCCAAAAATTTTTTTAACCTTTTCTTTTGCACGAATATTTTCCGGATAAATCTCGTAGGGATCTTCCTCTATAAAGTAGTTTAGTAATTTCTGTTCATCGGCAAAAAAGGATTGATCAATGCGCCCTCCACGTGTAAACATATGCGAAGTATAACCATAGCCGCCAACAACAGCTCCTACTAAAACCAATCCATTTACTTTTTCAGGATATTTAAGTGTAAAATCAATAGCAAGACCTCCACCTGCCGACATTCCAAAGATAATCGCACTGTCTATTTTTAATTGATTAAATACCTGGTTTAAATCTTCAATATGTGAATAATTAGCTTGAGGATCTGATGATTTACCATAAGTTCGTCGATCATATCTGGTAACCCTGTAATTTCGTGCCAATAAAGCAAACTGCTCATCCCAGATTTCATGACTTACCATCCCATCATGTAATAAAACAATATTTTCTCCTTCGCCTACTATTTCATAAAATAGTTTTCCTCTATCAACGTTTATATAACCTGTATCTATTTTAAAAAAAGATTTTTCATCCCCATTTTGTGAAAATAAATTCATAGCAATTAAAACAGCTAAACATAAAGTAACTATGTGCTTTTTCATTTTTTTTAGGATTTAAAACATTTATAAAAAATGACTGACTTTTGCATTTATGGTTAATTCGTAATCATTTCGATTAATAACAATTTTTCGTTTTTCTCCAGGCTTCCCTCTCAATTTGTCAACCACGCTCCCCATTGTTTTCCCTTTACACATAAAATCATCGATGCTTATTATAATATCTTCTGGCTCGATTCCTGATACACTTAGTTTTTCATTTTCCTGAACGATTCCAACAACCTGATAGTTACTATCTGGTAATTGTCTAACTGAAATTCCCACTAAATCCATTTCTTCAAAATCCGATTTCTCTCCTTTTTCTAAGTAAACCGTGTTATTATCATAATCTATTTCAACTCGAAATGCTTTAAGCGCATTTGGTCCAATAAACCCATCAACAGGTTTAGCAGTTTTTCTCGAATACCATCCTCCTAATGTTGGTCCGCTCGATGAAAAATCTGGAACTCCTACAATCCCCAGATTATCAAGTTGTGTATTGCCCCATTTTATTTCGGGAATCCTCACAACTTGAAATTGCTGCTCATTTGCAGGCCACCAGCCCCACATATTAGCACAACCAAGGGTTCCAGTAATGTTTGGCCATTCGGGATGTGCTTTCGACAATTTTGCAAGTTTCCCTTCTGAAATAAAACTATACGAAGCGCCCATATCCAAAGCAAAACTATAGGGTTCTCCATCAATTATTGCATCCATTTGGATAATACCAGTTTGTGGATGAATGCTTATCGCTGAAGCAACACCTTGAGGTTTAATGCTCCCGGGATCGGCAATGGTAAGTTGTTGATTGAGGTAATCAAAAACAATACGATATTTTTTTAATACTGTTGCTGGAAGATTTCCATCACTATGCATAGTACTAAATAACCAATAAGGTTGAAAAAGAACCAATGTTCCAATGCTATCGGTATTTATGTTCATGCCTCCTATTTTTAAACCAGGAGGTGTTTGCACTTCAAATCTTGAACCTTTAAATGTAATATCATCGGTCACAGATAAATCTATCCCTAAATCGCGGGCCAGTGATTCGCTGATAAAAAACTCGGGGCTTCCTGAATCGATCCACAGGCGTACCTTACGCCAGGTTCCATCCTTTCGTTGCATTTCTGCATCAACTAACATTCGGTTATGATCCAGAACAATTGGAGTTGTAATGGAATTAATACTTTTGTTTTGGCACGATCCAAATAATGCTAATAAAGCAAAACATACGCTAAAAAAAGTTTTCATAATTGTCCAATTTCTTCTTATTTCTTTTTAGGACGAGCCAGGTAAATATTGTCTTCTCTCATTGTAGTATCAACCAAAAAGACTTCAAATCCTGCTTGATCCATTTGCTTTATAAAATCTTCTTTTGTTGTGGCTTCATTTTTATGCTCTGATCGGTCTTTATCTCGCTCAACAATAGCTAAAATACCATTCTCCTTTAGCGCTGCGAGAATGTTTTTAACAAGCATTATCGGTCTTTCCAAATGATGGTATGTATTTGTCATAAAGGCAATATCCAGAGAATTGTCAGGTAAGCATGGATCGTCAACGGTGCCAACGATTATCTTTACATTTTTAAACCCCTCTTTATCGCATCTTTTTTTCAAATGATCTAAAGAAGATTTATCGATATCGTTTGCATATACAAGCCCATCAGTGCCAACTTGTTTAGCCAGCCAAACAGTAACCCGTCCGGTACCAGCTCCCACTTCTCCAATTACCATTCCTGGTTGTAAGCCAATGGTTTCAATTACTTTTTGAATAGGTTGTCGGTCGTTAATTCGTTTTTCCCATTCCTCCACGGTTTGAGCAATTAGTTGTGAATGCCCAAAAAGGAACAGAGTAAAAGTGAGTGTAATAACGTTAATTTTTTTCATGTTGTTGATTTTTATTTTATAAATCTCCTTCATTACTTTATTTTTCAAAGACCCACAGAGATAGGCATCGCTTTTGCTTATCTTCAGACTATTGAATATAATATTTAATCCAAATACCAAACCTATTTTTTATTGATTGCCATTTTTAGCGCAATCTCAAATGCTTTTGATATTTCTACTTCAATATCGGGTTTTACACCAATTCCTTCCCAATTCGTTTTTGTAATTGGATTTATTGCTCTGCCTGTAGGAATAAATAATTCAAAGTCATCGTTAAGAGTAAAAATATCCCCTGGATTTGCACCACCTCCTGTAGTTTCTCCAATTAAAATGCCTCTCTTTTGTGTTTGAAAATTATAAGCACACTCTTCTCCTCCAGAAAACGTGAATGAGCTGGTTAAAACATAAACAGGAATATTTGCCATTTTTTTACCACTAACCTTATCGAGGGTTACAAAATCAACCGTTTCGTTTGTTGATCGCCAGTATATACTATTAATATGTGTTGGCTTTTCGAAAAAATAGCTGCAGATGTAACGAATACAATCAGGACTACCGCCTCCATTCCTGCGAAGATCAATTATTATTGCCGAAGATGATGAAACGATTTTCATAGCCTCATCAACTGATTCCTTTGCATAATCTGATCCCGGAAAATTATAAATATCGAGTACTCCAATATTATTTTCGAGCATTCCAGCTCTTATAAATCCAAAATGTTTGCTATTAAGAAGATTTTTATAATCTGATTCAACGTTTGGTACATTATTGGTTCGAGGTGAATTTACTCTGCCCGATCTATAAAAACATCGCATGTGTTTATCTTTGCTAACATTTTGCATTTCAGCAGTAAGTTTTTCAGCAAACTCTTGTTGACTAGAAATACTATTGAAAGATCCCTTTGCAAGCTGAGATTTCAGGTGTTTTTCAATTGTTCTCGCAACATTTGGAAAAACATAGTTCTCATTAAGTAGTTTTGATGCTTTCTCGATGAGTGCTTTTTTTTCTTCTTTTGATACCGTCGTTTGTTCCTGTGCAAAATTCAAAAAGGGAAACAGGATGCCTACCGACACAATAAAACAAAAAAACCGAAAAGCAATCTTTGATTTCATGGTAATTGCTTAAATTTTTAATTGTTTAAATACCCGGTTTAAATCCTCAATGTGTGAATAATTGGCCTGTGGATCTGATGATTTACCGTAAGCTCGACGATCGTATCTGACAATCCTGTATTTCTTAGCCAGCAAATCAAATTGCGTATCCCAGATCTCATGACTTACCATACCATCATGTAATAAAACAATATATTCTCCATCACCAGCAGTTTCATAAAATAGTTTTCCACCATCGATAAAAATATACCCCGAATCAGATTTAAAAGAGGATGAATTATTATATTTCTGGGCAGGCGGTTTTATTCCTATTAAAGCAAGCAGATAAAAGACAATTGCTAATTTTTTCATTAGTTACCAAATTATTTTAATTTGTTGTTTTTTCTATTATTAATTAACTGCTGTTATTCTTAATTTGCTCAAAAGATTTGATGTTTTGAGAATTCATAATGTAACTAGTTTCCTATTTTATGAAATAACACTTCTGCCGGTATTTCTTGTTTCTCGACGCCGAGACCTTCATAGTAAACAGCTAAGTCGAGTTTCTTTTTGAATGCAGGCCCAACATACAAAACCTTGAAAGAATGAAACCCCTTAGCAAGTGTCACTATTCCGCTTTTCTCATCGTATGGATACCCTCTTTCTTTAAAGATTAAATCGTAGCCATCAAGAATAACTTTGCTTTCATCATTTGACCGGACAGAAAATGTATAACTACCGTCTTTCTCAATTTTTATTAACCCTTCAAATGAAATTGCAAATCCCTCATATTGTTTCTTAATTCCTAAATTGATCTGGTCTGTTGTCCCTGTTTCAACAATCGCTTCCTCGTTAAAGTCTGGTAATCCTTCTCTAAAATAATAATTCTCATAATATTGATAACTGATGCCCTTCTGGGTCTTCCCTTTAAAACGTTCACCTGTAAAAGAAGGGGCCTGTTTAAAGACAACTTCTGAAATTTCGCTCTCTCCAAATTCTCCATCAATGGCTTTAACTTTCAGGTTACATGGGCTAGAAACTTTAATAGGGTTGGTATATTTTAACGAGTTTCGTGTTGGTTCGCTTCCATCTATCGTGTAGAAGACTTCTTTACTTGTTGAATTAATGGAAACAGGAAGACTGCTTATAAAATCAAAGAATCCTCCGGCCGGCATTATCTCAGGCTCGCATAACGGTTTCCAACCTAAAAAAACATTTTTAAGTCCCTCGTACACTCCCCCCTCAGGAACATGGATTCCTCCTGGTATTGATGTTATGCTCCAATTAAAACCCTTTGGTGCATTCTCTTTGAAAGCATTTGTAATTGATGTGACAGCATTTGTCATATCAAAATAATATTGCTCGCCATAGTATGCTTGTCCTTCAGCGCTTCCGAATACTATTGCAACTGTTTTTTTAAGAATTACATGTTTTTCGAATAGTGAGTTTAACTTATCTATAAAAAAATCGGTGTCAAATGCAATTGAAGGGCTACATGGAACGTATGCTTCAAAATCTTCAGGTTTGCTAACTAAATAATATAAAACCAATATACCAGATCCTGAAAAACCAACCAATGTTCTGTGTCGTGTTGTACGATAGCTGCTATCAATAAATGGTATTAATTCTTCGGAAATAAACCGTATAAAGTTATCTGCACCACCAGATGTTCTGTGATAAAGGGTTTTAAATGGAAAAACGTCCCTATTTCTGTCAGTATTAACAATTGATATATTAACAACTTCGGGCATTAGTCCCTCATCCTGAAGACGATAAACATCTGCCAATCGTTTTATACAGGATCTTTCAGCTCCGTCAAGTTGAAATACAACCGGGTAGTGCTTATTTGAAGTTGCATAATCATCTGGCAATTTTATAAATAATGTCCGTTCTTCGTTCAATACGTTGGAAAACAATTTTACTTTTTTGGCTATAACAATTTCATCGCTACTGTTTTGAGCAAACATAGGAACGAACTGACAAATCAGAATATTTACCAGCAAAAGCATTCGCAATGTTTGGCATTTTGATTTCATATCGTTAGATGTTTTGTTTTCCTGTTTGTTTTTTCAACTGTTTAATGGCGTTGGCATATTAGATATCAGGCATTAATCGTTTATATTACTTTCTAATTAGATTGTTATATAGAATTACTCATATTTCAACGACTCTGCCGGATTTTTTTCGGCAGCTTTGTATGATTGAATGCTTACTGTAAGTATTGTAACAATTAGTATAATCAATATTGAATAAATAAAAGGAAGCGCACCCAGTTCTATTCGATATTCGAATCCCTGCAACCAACTTCGCATAATAAATATTCCAGCCGGAACACCTATAATAATTGCAATAATTATAAGCTTTATGTATTCATGTAACTGCAATGAAACCATTTGAGTAGTTGTTCCGCCAAAAGTTTTTCGAATACCTATTTCTTTGGTTCTCTGTTCGGCAGAATATGCTGCCAAACCGAACAATCCAAGTATAGCCACAAATATTGAGAGCAATGTAAACCTGAAAAACAATGTTGAGAATTCTTTTTCTTTTTCGAATAATTGGCCAAATGATTCGTCGTAGAAATTATATTCAAAAGGAATGTTTCCGTTTATGTTCTTCCAGATTGCTTCAATTTCTTTTATGGTATTGCTCATGTTTTTCCCATCAAGTTTTATCGATAGAACGCCATTTGCCCCTGGCCTGTAACTCATCATTAAGGGCTCTATTTTTTGCCTGAATGATTCAAAATGAAAATCTTTAATTACACCTATTACCTGGGCTTTTCTTCCCCCTCCGAAAGTAAGTGTTTTATTGAGCCCATTTTCCCAGCTTGCTGCTTTTAAGAGAGATTCGTTTACAATTATTGGAACTGGATCCTGACTAATATCTTTACGGAAGTTTTCTCCTTCAACAAGCTCCATTTCCATCATTGGAATATAATTCTCATCTACAGAAAACGCACTGATTATCCAGGTATCGGTTGTTTGAGCTCCCTCGGGAACTACTCCTCTTCTTCCAAAACCCAAGCCAGGCATTGAAGCTGATGTTGCAATATTCGATACGCCTGGAATTTTCTGTAATTCGGTTTTTAATGCGTCAAATTTCTGAAAAACCTCTTGATCATTAATCTGAATATTTAAGATTTGTTCCGTTTTAAAACCCAAATCCTTCGTTAAGCTATAATTTAATTGCTGAACAACTAATATTGTTCCCAAAATCATAACAAAAGTGGCTATAAACTGAATTGAAACAAGAAATCGTCTTAGCATTAATCCTTTTTTACCTGCGTCAAATTTCCCTTTTAGCACAACAATAGGATTAAACGAACTTAATACGAGTGCTGGGTAAACGCCTGAAAGAGTCCCTAATCCAAGAACAAGAGCTATAAGGTATAGTATGTTTTCTGGAGTTGAAAATAGGATTTTGAACACCGACATATCAATAAATGGATAAAAACTATTAATAATATCAATAGCTCCAAATGCAACTATTAATGAAATTACAACCTGAATAATAGCTTCCAACATATATTGGAAAATCAACTGAGTTCTATGTGCTCCTGATGTTTTTCTTACACCAACCTCTCTGGCACGTTTAGCTGAGCGGGCTGTAGATAGATTCATGTAATTGAAACTGGCTATAAGTAAAATAATAATGGCAACAAGCGAAAGAGATTGTACATATTTTATATTCCCCTTATCCTTATTAAACTGATCAAATAGAATATCGTCTGAGTATAAATGAACCTCATCTAAAGGTTGTAGAGTCGCTTTCCATGCATCAAGCACTTTGTGCCGGCGCATCAGTGAATCCATTTCAACAATTACCTGGTCTTTCTTCAGGGGATCTTTAAGCAACGCATATTCGACCATGGCAATCGATTGCCAAGAATTAAGAAAAGCAATCGTATTCGAATCAGAGGCAGATGGATTAATCGAAATAATTACATCAAACTCAAAATGGCTGGGTCGTTTTTCATCTTCCAAAATACCCGTTACTTCTATATTATCTGTTCCGAGTGTTGAAAAGGTTTTTCCTAGCGGATCTTCATCGCCAAATATTTTTTTTGCCATTGTTTCTGTTAATACCGCTGTATTTGGACTTTTTATACAAGTAGTAATATCTCCCTTTTTTAATCTGAAATCGAAGACCTCAAAAAAACTGGGTTCAGTAAAAATAAGATCTTCACTGTAAATTGAATTATCATTATATTTAACAAGAGCCTTGCCTACCGGTGATATTCGAACGATTTCTTCTACTTCTGGTATTTCGTTCTTCATTCCTTGTGCCAATGCCGGTATAGTAATTCCCACAACATTATTACTTACACCTAATGCATTATCAATCGATAGAATCCTGAAAATACGATCTTTCTTTTCATGAAATCTGTCGTAACTTAATTCGTGATTAACATTAATAAAGATTATAATAGTACAAATCAGTCCCACAGTAAGACCAATAAAATTTATTAATGATGTTGCATTGCTTCTTAAAAAACTGCGGATTGCTGTAATTAAATAGTTTCGTATCATCGTTCTGTCTATTAATTTTTTAACAATCTTAATACAATAACCATTTTCTGTTGCCAAAGATATGCCAAAAATTGTAACAATCTTATTTTGTGGCGCTTACACAAAAAGATTGCTTTTTAAATTGCATTTATTGTTCGTTTTTGGGCAGAAATTGTTCGCTTATGAACACTTTTGGAAAACCTGTCAATAATAAAATTAAATCTGCAAGCAATTTTCTAATTTCAATTATTCTATATTAATAAATATATTGAAATCGCTGTGTTTTTTAAAAAACAACCAACTATTACAAAATATCATATTGAATTTTAAATGATTTTTTATACTTTTCAGATTCAATAAAAAATTTCTATTATGCAGGTAAAAGGAACAAGTATTAAAACAACCCGAGACTTTGTTAAAGCCAAATTTCCAAATCGATACGAAGAGTGGTTAAAATTGCTCCCAAAAGATTCACAAAAAATATATACCGATACCATAAATGTTTCAGATTGGTACGACTTAAAAAAAGGATATACTGAACCAATGGAAAAAATAGTTGACCTGTTTTACAATAAAAATAGTCAAAAAGGTGGCGAAGAAATGGGAATGTATAGTGCCGAAATAGGTTTACAGGGTGTTTATAAAGTGTTTTTGTTGGTAGCATCGCCCCAGTACCTTATGAAACGAGGCACTCGTACAATGGAAACATTCTATATGCCTTCAGAAATAGAAGTGTCTGAAAAGGGAGACAAGATGGCGATAATAAAAATTAAAAAGTTTGAAGGTATAACAAAAACACTTGAATACAGGATTGCAGGCTGGTGCGCAAGGGCACTCGACTTATGCAAATGCAAAAGTAGAACCTACAGAATTACAAGTCATTTATCGGCAGGTCAAGACTCAACAACTATTGAGTTTAAATGGGAATAGGGCTTTAAAGTTTTTTCTGTATTGATTTTGGCAATTTACTAACCACCAGGTTATAAGAATCATCAACCCATTCATAAAGTTTGCTATCTGGAATTCTGCCATCAACAATAATGGTATTCCAATGTTTTTTGCTCATATGATAACCAGGTAGAACGCTGTCGGGATATAACTCCCGTAATTCAATTGCTTTTTCCGGATCACATTTAATATTAATTGTAAATTCATCTTCCAGATCGGTTAAAGCAAACATTTTACCAGCAACTTTAAAAACCAGGGTGGTTTCATCAAAAGGAAATTCTTCTGTTACCCAGGGCTTTGAAATACAATAATCTCTGAATTCTTCAATATTCATATCATAAGTGTTTTTAACTTATCTTAAAATGAAAATCTGAAATACTGAAAGAATTATTTGTTGATAATTCGTTTTGTTTGAGATAATCTTTCAATATTCCATTTTTTCAACATTTTTTCTCTTATCACCAAAAACAAAATGCCATTATTCTTTTTCTATTCTTTTGCAAACTCACTATAGCAAGCTCGCTTGAAACGCATCTTCAATATGCTCAATTTCTGAATTTCCATTTCGTATTATTACTGAAACAATATCAAAACGAGTTTCTGAATCAATATTAAATTGTTGTATATATGCTTCAGTTGCTTTAATTATAAATCGCTGTTTTTTCTTAGTAACTGCTTCCTTTGGGCTTTCAAAATAATCATTTGTGCGAGTTTTAACTTCTATAACTATTAATAAGTTATTTTTTTCTGCAATAATATCTACCTCGTTTTTTTTATATCGCCAGTTTTTATGCCTTATTTTATATCCACTACTAACAAGGAACCTTAATGCTTGCTCCTCACCTTCTTTTCCCAAATTAATATGTTCCGACATATTCTATGAATTAATAAAGCTATTGCTTATTTTCGCAATATGTTTTACATTTGATATAAATTGATCTATCTGATAAAAGTATAACTTTTTCGGTTTATATGTTAAATTATATACTTTCAATATTACTATTTACCGCCAGTCCAACCCTTCAGAACAATTCATTTGAAGGAAGTATCGATTTAATATATATTTCACAATACGATACTACTTATTTTTCTTATTTTGTAAAACACGATAATGTACGAGTCGACAAATTCGACAAGAACCATAAACATACCGAAAGCATTCTTTTAGATCTCCAAAAAGATATTATTTATGTTATTAGTCCATCACGGAAACTATATACACAGGTTATTTATACTCCCCGTGATAATTCAAAAGATAAGAGTTTCGAGGTGCTAAAAACAGATAATACCCGAACTATAATTGGAGAAACCTGTTACCAATGGCGTGTTAAAAATGTCGAACGAAATACCGAAATTAGTTATTGGGTAGTAAAAAATGATTTTTTCTTTTTTGAAAAGTTGGTTTCTCTTTTAAACCTGGTAGATAAATCTTTCGATTTTTTTGAGAAAATAGACAATACACAAGGATATTTCCCATTGTTGGTGGAAGAAAGAACTATTTTACGTGCCGATAAATCAAAATTAATTGTTCAGAAAATTTCGAATAGAGTTATAAGTCAAAATTATTTTGATATACCTGCCGATTATGAAAAAGTTAATCGCTAAAATAATGCACCCTTACCCGATTATTATTTACTTCTAATTCCACCTTTGAGCCCAACACTAAAGCAACGTTCCTATCTTGATGCCCTACAGGAAAGTCAAAACATACAGGATAATTATAATCACATACAGCATCGCGTATTATTTCATAAGCTGTTTTACCAAACTCAACCTTATTGTCATGCATATCAGTCATTCCACCAACAATTAATCCTTTGAGTTTACCAAGCTTACCAGAATATTTCAGGTTCATCATCATTCGGTCAATATGATAGAAATACTCGTCCAGATCTTCAATTACCAGAATTTTGTCAGTATAATCATAATCGTACTTTGTACCGGCAATACTGTATAAAACAGACAAATTTCCACCAATCAATGTTCCTGTTTCGTTTCCGGATTTATTAAATTTATGTGGTAACAAACCAACATCATTCTGCTGACCAAACAATATTTCCTTTAATGATTCGACTGCCTGGCTATATTTGTTTTCACTGTTAATATTAAATGGCATTATTCCATGAATCGATTTTGCCCCGAGGTGCTGGTTAAGGTATGCATGCATTGCTGTTATGTCGCTATATCCAACAATCCATTTTGGATTTTTCAGGAATTTTTCAAATGATAGATGCTTTAATATTTTTATGGTACCATAACCCCCTCTTGCACAAAGTATCGCTTTTATCTCAGGATTGTCGAGCATATACTGAAAGTCATGCGATCGCTGAACCTCTGTTCCTGCAAACTGGTGATCTTCTTTAAAGAGATTTCTCCCCAACTCAACCTTTAGTCTCCAACTTTCGAAAACATCAATAGCGGTATTCAATTCATCAAACTCGACTTTTCTTGCCGGAGCAACAATTCCTATTTTATCACCAGGTTTTAAATTCGGAGGAGTAATCATTGTTTCGTTTTTTTGATGCACAAACAAAGATAATCATTTTAAATTTTTTGATCAATGATTCAAACAATCTAAAAGCTGAAAGCTAAAAGCTAACAGCTTTTCAAATTAATTGTTTGAAAAAAAATATTCCTTCGTATATTTGCCAGATATCGAAAAATAAAGAAAAATCATTTAATAAGATGAAAAGACCGAAACGATACTTAATTACCTCCGCATTACCT
Organism: Bacteroidetes bacterium GWF2_33_16; assembly: GCA_001768565.1. GTDB lineage: Bacteria > Bacteroidota > Bacteroidia > Bacteroidales > UBA12077 > UBA12077. The sequence goes on from MEOE01000028.1 coordinate 72,501, forward strand.
TATGCCAATGGACCATTACACCTGGGCCATATTGCAGGAGCTTATCTGCCAGCCGATATTTATGTTCGTTATTTAAAACTTAAGGGCGAAGATGTCGCATTTATTTGTGGCTCCGATGAACATGGTGTTCCGATTACATTGCGTGCACGCAAAGAAGGGGTTTTGCCGCAAGACATTGTTGATAAGTATCATGAAATGATTAAAAAAGCATTTGCAGAGTTAGGTATTGCTTTCGATATTTATCATCGCACATCTGATCCATTGCATCACGAAACAGCTTCGGCCTTTTTTAAGGAGATGAATGAAAAAGGAGAATTTATTGAGAAAGAAGAAGAACAATTTTTCGATGAGCAGGAACAGCAGTTTCTTGCCGACCGATATATTATAGGAACCTGTCCAAAATGTGGGTTCGAGAATGCTTATGGCGATCAGTGCGAGAAATGTGGAACAAGCTTAAGTCCTAAAGAATTAATAAACCCAAAATCAACAATAAGTGGAAATCCTCCTGTTTTAAAAACTACAAAACACTGGTATTTGGATTTGGAAAAATATCAGCACGAATGGCTTGAGAAATGGATCGACAGTCATAAGGCAGACTGGAAAGCAAATGTTTACGGTCAGTGTAAGTCGTGGCTCAACTCAGGCTTACAACCTCGTGCAGTAACCCGCGATTTAGACTGGGGAGTACCTGTTCCTGTTCCAAATTCCGAAGGCAAAGTACTTTATGTTTGGTTCGATGCTCCTATTGGATACATTTCTGCTACCAAAGCATGGGCAAAAGAAAATGGAAAAAACTGGAAAGACTACTGGCAAAGTGACGATTCACGATTGATTCATTTTATAGGAAAAGACAATATTGTTTTTCATTGCTTGATTTTTCCGGCCATGCTAAAAGCACACGGGGATTATATTTTACCCGACAATGTTCCTGCTAACGAATTTTTAAATCTCGAAGGCGATAAACTTTCTACATCGCGTAACTGGGCTGTATGGATTCATGAATACCTGAAAGATTTTCCGGGCAAACAGGATGTTTTACGCTATGCAATCTGCACTACTCTTCCCGAACAAAAAGACAACGATTTCACCTGGAAAGATTTTCAAACACGCAACAACAGTGAGCTGGTAGCAATATTTGGTAATTTTGTAAATCGCACCATTGTTCTTACACACAAATATTTCGAAGGTAAAGTTCCTGCATGTGGCGTGTTAACTCAATTCGACAAAGATACATTAGCTGAAATATCGGTTATAAAAGGAAATCTTGAAAAAAGTATTGAGAATTTCCGTTTCCGCGAAGCAATAAAAACAGCTATGGATCTTGCCCGATTGGGAAACAAATACCTTGCCGATACAGAACCATGGAAAGTTATAAAGACTGACGAAGAACGAGTAAAAACCATTTTGAATGTTTCGTTACAAATAACTGCGAATCTTTCAATAATCATGGAGCCCTTTATTCCTTTCACAGCAGAAAAATTACGACGGTTTTTAAATATTGAAAAGCTCAACTGGAACCTTGCCGGAAATGACGATTTATTAAAAGCTGGACATCAGATTGCAGAAGCTGAATTACTTTTTGATAAGATTGAAGACGAAGAAATGGAAAAACAAATACAAAAGTTGATGGATTCAAAAGCAGCAAACGAAATAGCCAACATAAAAGTTGATCCTGCAAAGGAAAATATTACCTACGACGAATTTTCAAAAATGGATATTCGTGTTGGAACAATTCTGGAAGCCGAACGAGTACCAAAAACAGACAAGCTACTTAAATTGAAAATCGACACCGGTATTGATCAACGTACGGTTGTTTCTGGTATTGCCATTGATCATAAGCCCGAAGATATTATTGGAAAGCAAGTAAGTATTTTAGTAAATCTTGAACCACGAACAATTAAAGGCATTGAATCAAAAGGAATGATCTTAATGGCAGAAGATGCAAGCGGCAAACTCAATTTTGTCATTCCTGCCGAAAAAACAACAAACGGATCCGGAATAAAATAAGTAAACAATAAATCCAAAAAACACATAGAAACGTCCTTGGACTTTCTATTGTGTTTTTAATTTTTTTTACATCTATTGAATTTAACATCAGCACATACAAGCTTTAAGATTGAAACTAAAAAGGATTTTGAAATCCTGTTTAACTCTCATTACAACAACCTATGTGCATATGCCAATAATTTTTTAAAAGATGTTGATGCTTCTGAAGAGGTGGTTCAGGAAATACTGTTTAAACTTTGGACAAACAAGGATTCCATTGCAATAACAACCTCAATTCAAAGCTATCTTTTTCGTTCAGTCCGAAATGCCTGTTTGAATTTACTCAAGCACATAAATGTACGCGAAGAATATAAAGTACAGCGTGAATATGAAATGCAAAACACAATCTCTTCTGAAGATGAAATGATTGTTTCGGAGCTGGAGCAAAAAATACGTTCTGCAATTGACCAACTTCCCATAGAACGAAAAAAAATTTTTATTATGAGCCGTTATGACGGATTGAAATATGCAGAAATAGCTGAAAAACTTAATCTTTCGGTAAGTACTGTCGAAAATCAAATGGTAAAAGCATTAAAGTTTTTACGTGAGGAGCTGGTCGACTATTTACCGTGGATAATAATCTTTTTTGGTAATTTTTTTAAAAATGGATAGAGGAAAAGTAATTCTGAATTGTCATACTAATGCAAATTGATGAATAAAGAATCTGAACATATTGACCCAAAACTACTTCTGCGTTTTTTACTTGGCGAAGCAACTCCAAATGAACAGCGAATGGTAGAAGAATGGCTTCAATTATCGGAAGTAAATCAAAAGTTATTGGATCAATACGAAGCTATTTGGGCAGAAACAGGCAAGCTTACACCCAGTCCTGTGGCTGTTGACACCAAATCTGCCTGGGAAAAAATGTCAGAGAAAGTTGATCAATATGAAAAAGAAAAAATATCACCTAAAATAATTCCGTTAAAATCAAGATTTGTTTGGATTTCGGGAATAGCTGCTTCTATTGTAATCTTGTTTGGAATATATCAATTGATTTTAAAACCATCATACCAAACACAAAAAGTTTACATAGCAAGTGCACAGGAAGTTATGGAAGACTCATTACCTGATGGATCAAAAATAACACTTAATGCTAACACTAAAATTACCTATCCTAAGCAATTTGCTAAAAACGAGCGACGTATAAAACTCTCCGGCGAAGCATATTTTGAAGTTGAACACAACAAAGAAAAACCATTTATAATTGAAGCTGAAAATGCATTTGTTCAGGTTTTGGGAACATCGTTTAATGTGAAAGCCTACGAAAACAGCGATTTGGAAGTAATTGTAACCGATGGACTGGTTAAAGTTTTTGTTGTCGACCCCGAAACCAGCGATACATCGGCAATCCTTCTTAGAAAAGGAGAAAAAGGAAAAATTGCAGCTAATGAAATGAAACCAGTTTATGTTGCTGAACAAAAGCCTGATGCAATTTTCTGGATGGATTATACCTTGATTTTTAATGATGCCGATTTGAGAAAGGTTTTCAGCTTACTGAAGAACTACTATAACATCGAAATTAATGTTAGCGACGAACGAATATATGATTGCCGCTTAACAACAACATTTACAAACAACTCTATTGAAGAAATTATCGAAGTAATAACTGCCACATTTGAGTTTGAATATAAAAAAGAAAACAACACATATACAATTACAGGAAATGGGTGCGCCGAAAAAAATACTACTTCTTAAAATAGTAATTGTACTATTTACATTATTGTTTTCTGGTAAGGTTGCCATATCCCAGACAAATTACCTATACAAAAAAGTTAACGTTTCTTTTACTAATATTCCATTGGAAGAAGCGCTAAAGCAAATTTCCGAGGTTGGCGGATTCACCTTTTCTTATAACTCAAAAATTATTAATGAAAAGGAACTGGTAAGTCTTAATGTACAAAACAAAACTGTGGCTAAGTCGCTTGATTTGCTTTTTGATAATGCTGTACGATATAAAGTAGTTGGAAGTCATGTTGTACTAACAAAAAAGAGCTTGCCAGAGAATGATGCAAATGCAAAGGTAAATGAATATATATTAACCGGATATATAATAAATTCGAAGACAGGAGAAAAAATTCGGGAAGCAACAATTTATGAGATTAATGGGCGAGTTGTTTCATTATCAGATTCGGCAGGATTTTATTCTCTAACCATCCCTTCAGGTAATGCAGTTCAGGCTTTAAGCTATAGTAAACAGGGATTCTTAGATACCATAATTATGGTTGAGCCTACTTATAAGAAAAATATAGATATCTACCTTAATCCTGATAATTATTATCTGGAGAAAATGGAATCCAAATCAGTTAACCTAAAATTGGCCGACTTGCATAATCGTCAGCTGGTTAGTGTTTTAGTACCCGACGAAGCCAAAACAATTTCTGACAATCTTGTTGTTCATGAAGAAAAGAAAATTCAGGTTTCGTTTATTCCTTATGTTGGTACGAATGGCAAATTAAGCGGATCGGTAGATAATACCTTATCTCTGAATATTATTGCCGGATACTCAGGTGGTGTTAATGGATTCGAGCTGGGAGGTATTAATATAGTTCGAAGAAATGTAAATGGATCACAGATAAGCACTTTTGCAAATATTGTTGGAGGAGATACCAGATATTTTCAGTTTGCCGGATTATTTAATAAAAACACTGGTTCGGTTAAAGGCACTCAAATTGCCGGATTTAGCAATGTCGTTCTTGATTCATTAAAAGGTATCCAGCTGGCTGGTTTTAATAATACGCTTCATGGGTACATGGATGGAATACAGATCTCTGGTTTTAATAATGTAACAACAAAAAATGTTGATGGAATCCAACTTACCGGTGGTGTGAATATTGCGTTGCAAGATGTTAAACTAATGCAGATTGGTGGTTTTGTTAATTACTGCAACAATGTAGATGGAGGTCAATTAGCCGGATATGTTAATGTTGCAAGAGGCGATGTTAACTGGGGACAAATAAGTGGATATGTCAATTATGGGAGAACGGTTAAGGGATTTCAAATTACCGGAATTGTTAATATTTCGTCAAAAGAAGTTACCGGAGGTCAGTTAGCCGGAGTTGTGAATTATGGAAAAACAAGTGGAAAATTTCAAATTTCAGGATTTTCAAATATTGCGAAAGACGAAAATAAAGGAATACAACTATCTAGTGTTCTTAATTATTCCAAAAAAGTAAATGGATATCAAATTGCACTTGTCAATGTCTCTGATACTATAGAAAGCGGATTACCTATTGGGTTGTTTTCATTTGTAAAAAAGGGTTTTCATCGTGTTGAGCTTTCTGCAAATGAAGTGCTCTATGCAAATATGGCCTATAAATTGGGTGTTAAAAAACTATATAATGCTATTCGCATAGGATATGATTTTTCAAATAATGTTTCGGCTGGATATGGTATTGGAAAACAAATTAGCTTTAGCAATAAATTCAATCTTAATCTTGATTTATCTTCCGACGTTCTGCTGGAATCGAATTCATTTGCATATATCGGTAATCTAAATAAGTTGGCAACAACAATTGATTATAATTTAACAAAACACATTTCAGTATTTATAGGGCCTTCTTTAAATCTGTCAGTAATTCCTCTGGATACAAAAACAAATACTTATCAAAACATTGCCCCATACTCATTCTACAACGAAATAGACACTGATAACCAAATAAAAATGTGGGTTGGTGGCACCTTAGGACTTTCTTTTACATTGTAATAGTTTATCTCCGATCTCAGTTAGGATTCTGTTTCAAAAAGACCGTCTATCATTTGCCGGTTAGCACACTTGGAGTTATTTTAAAAAATATTTTCTTTTTTCTAATAATCTTATCGCTTGTTATTCTGACACTTATAAATTATCAATAATTTTTTTTCATTTTTTTCTGAATTCGGATAGAGGTAACTCTAATTCGGCTTGTCATTATTTTGAATTAATCAAAATGAAAATGAAAAATGAAAAATAATAATCAATCAAAAAATCAGAAAAACATGAAAACAGGTAAGGTTTTAATTACAGCAATTCTTTTGTTAGCTATTAATTTAGTTGGAAAAGCACAAGATGAAAAGAAGGAATCAGAAGTACGTCCGTTTCAGATAACTTTTGTAACACCTCTTGGAACAAACGGATTAGATGCATGGAACATAACCAATAAATTCTCAATAAACTTATATGCCGGATATAATGGAGGATTAGATGGTGTTGAGCTTTCAGGATTTGGAAGCATGTTGAAAAACAATATGAAGGGAACTCAAATATCAGGGTTTGGAAATATAATCATGGGTACCGGAAAAGGAGCTCAGATTTCGGGATACTTTAATTTCTCCAAAGGATATTTTTCGGGAGTACAAGTATCGGGATTTTCGAACATTATAATAAATGATGCTAAAGCTTGGCAATTATCAGGATTTGCAAATGTAACAACCAAAAAACTAGAAGGAGGACAGGTTGCAAGTTTTGCAAACTACTCGAAGGGCAACACTAATGGTCAGATGAGTGGATTTGCAAATGTTAATTCAGGCGATTTAACAGGAGTACAAATTGCAGGATTCGCAAACGTAAATACAGGATCGCTACAAGGTGTTCAGATTGGTGGATTTGCAAACGTTACTCAACATCTGCGTGGTGTACAAATAGGATTTTTCAATTATGTTGATTCATTAGAAAAAGGTATTCCAATCGGATTTTTGACAATTGTTAAAAACGGATACCGTACACTTGAAATCAGCGGAAACGAAACAATTTACGGAAATGTTAGTTTCAAAACAGGTACAACACACTTCTACAATATCTTTTCTGTTGGCGGAAGCTACAAAGATGATAAAATATATTGGGGTTTAGGATATGGTATTGGTACCATGCTCCCTTTAAAAGAAAAGTGGAACCTGGGATTTGAGCTATTATCTTATCAGATTAATGAAGATGAATGGCATACAGAAGCATTAAACCTCCACAACAAACTACAAATAACAGCCTCTAGAAAAGTAGCAAAAAACATAGATCTTTTTGGAGGTATAAGCTGGAATGTAAACGTTTCTGAAACCGAAGACCGTGATGGAAATCCATTTGAATCAACCATTACTCCATACTCTGTTTTTGATAAAACATACGGAAATGGTAACAATGTTACGATGTATCCTGGATTCACAGTCGGAGTTAGATTTTAATTAGAAACACCTAAAATTATTAATCAATTAATATAAAATCATGAAAGGCTATAAAAGTATTTTAAAAACAAGTTTGCTCCTATTCTTTTTTATAATGAATATACAAGCTTACAGCACAAATCTTCAGGTACAAACTATCCGCGGTCAGGTTATTGATCAGGATTCAAAAATGCCATTAATTGGCGCTAATGTTATTCTCTTAAATACCGATCCTTTAGTCGGTACAAGTACCGATGCAAATGGAAATTTCAGGTTCGAACAAATACATGTAGGTAGAACAAGTATTAAAGTAAGCTGTATTGGCTACGAAGAAAAAACGGTACCTAATATTTTAATTGTATCAGGAAAAGAAGTTGTTTTAGAAATCGAATTAAAAGAATCATTAATTCAGCTTCAGGATGTTGTAATTACTGCCAATGGACATAAATCTGAGCCGCTAAATGAAATGGCCCTGGTAAGTGCAAAAGCTTTTAGTGTTGATGAAACACAGCGGTACGCCGGTTCTTTTAGCGATCCTGCACGTATGGTTTCGGGATATGCCGGAGTAACTGGTGATGCTATGGGAAACAACGATATTGTTGTACGTGGAAATTCATCAAAAGGAATTTTGTGGAAACTAGATGGTATGGATATTCCAAACCCCAACCACTTTTCTGACGAAGGAGCTACTGGTGGACCTATAAACGCACTAAACAGTGCTATGCTCAATAATTCAGATTTCTTTTCGGGTGCCTTTGCTCCCGAATATGGAAATGCTTACTCAGGAGTATTTGATATGAAACTACGAAATGGAAACAACGAAAAACGCGAGTATTCTGCTTCTATAGGCATTTTAGGCACCGATGTGACTTTAGAAGGCCCTTTCAGCAAGAATTATTCGGGCTCATATCTGATAAATTACCGGTATTCGTCTCTCGATATTCTGGATAAACTTAATGTTGTAAATTATTATGGTATTCCAAAATACCAGGATGCTGCCATAAAAATAAATTTACCTACAAAAAACAGTGGTACTTTCCAGCTAATAGGATTTGGCGGCTTAAGTAATATTTACCAGGAAGACTTTGCACTCGAAAACGAAGACTCCCTGACTCGTACTGCAGATTTTGGAGCACATGTTGCCTTTTTAGCATTCAAGCATATTTATCCGATTAACGACAGAACATTTATCACCAGTTATATCTCCGGATCAAGTACCGAAAATAGTGCCTATTATAAAAAAGATGATGATATGGGTAATTGGTATACCGCCTTTTATGATGAGTTTACAAATACATCAATTCGAGTTTCAACAAATATTAACACAAAAATAAACACCAGACATCGACTAAAATTAGGTGTTACCTATTCAGATTTAGGATACAACATGTTTTCAAAATTCGATTTGTTGAATTCAGGAACCTATACTGTTGGTGTCGATACCGAAGGCAGAGCTGGGCTAATTCAGGGATATGCAAACTGGAAATACAGAATTCATGATAATGTGACGCTAGTTTCGGGAATACATTATATCCATTTTTTACTGAATAACAGCAATTCATTGGAGCCACGCCTGGGACTTGAATGGCAGATTAATCAAAAACAATCATTATCACTTGGATTTGGAGTACATAGCAAGGTTGAAAGCATCGCTACTTATTTTGCAACTGTCGAAAACAGCGACGGTACTTACTCTACACCAAACAAAGATCTCGGACTTTCTAAATCGGCCCAGTATGTCCTTGGATACTCAAACCGAATCAGCAAAAATGTTAATGTACGTATAGAAGCTTATTACCAGCAATTGTATAACCTTGCTGTTGAAAATGATATCAATAGTTCATTTGTGCTTAACAATGTGAGATCAGGATATGAAAACCTTGAACTAATAAATAAAGGTAAAGGTTATAACTATGGTCTTGAATTAACAGTTGAACGGTTTCTGGCTAATAATTATTATTTTCTGATAACATCTTCACTATATAATTCTAAATTGACAGCTATGGATGGCATTGAAAGAAACTCAAGGTTTAATGGTAATTATGTTAGTAATATTTTAATTGGCAAAGAATTTCGTGTAGGGAAACCTTCAAAAAATAAAACGCTCGGAATCAATACCAAGGTATCTTATATTGGTGGACAACGGTATACTCCGCTCGATCTGCAAGCATCTATTGATAAAGGTATCAGTGTATTTCAGGAAGATAAAGCCTTTGCCTACAGAGCCGATGATATTTTTGCTTTAAATCTTGGTATTACTTATAGAAGAAATCGCAAGAAAACAACACATGAATTCAAGATTGATATTCAAAACCTGACAAACAATAAAGCATTGGTATTTGAATATTACGATGATATGAACAAAGGAATTGAAAAGGCTTATCAGCTTGCAATGCTTCCAAATATAAGTTATACAATTCAGTTTTAAGATTTTTGTTATAGAAATTTAACTTTCCATCGTGGCGTAAGCCACATGGAAATGTTAAATACGGTATTTCTTATTTATCTGATTAACTTTCCATCGTCCGCTGGTTGGCGGACATGGAAACGTTAATAAGAATAAACCTATTCAAAAGTAAAATCTCTTATCTTTTCTTCTGGCTTTTCAGAATATAAAGAAAGAACAAACTTAAAGTTCTCAACATTATCAAAGTAACCAAGAACTTCATCTCTCATTAATTTGGTTGGTTCCTGTGACACTAATTCCAAATATGACGACCATGGATATTCTAAAATGCTTTCAACAAATCCATGCTTTACAGGATTATTATGAATATATAAAATAAGATTTTTGAGTTGCTTCTCATTTACAACTTCAATTCGTTCATAGTTTTTCTCAAATAACGAACTTATTCGGTCATGTCTGAAATTAAACCATCTGGCATAAGCATTAAATAAATGTTTAAATTGATTTGTTGGGGTAGGTTTTTGGTTGAGTTTTTTATCTCGTTCTTCTGGAAAGTATGTCTTCCATTTAACAGAAGCGTCTTCAGATTTAATATTTTCGGAATTTAAATATCCTATTTCTTTTTCTTCTTTAATTCGTACAAGAAGATGAAAATGATTTTTCATTAAGCACCAGGCATAAGTATCGGCTATAGGATTAATATAAATATCATAGATTGATAAAAATGAAGATGATCTTCTTTATTTATAAAAATGTTTTCATAATTATTTCCTCGGTTATAAATGTGATAATACTTTCCGTATTCAATCGGCACTTTCATAAAAACAACTAATTAGCTTTACTTTCCATTGCAGCGATCGTTTCAAAAACAATAAAGTTTGCCTGTTTTTTCTCCCTTAATTGACGTTTCCATGTCCTATGGACGATGGAAAATCAATTTATTATTCTTTCCAGTCCCCACAATCTTTGATCAGTTGAATTAGTTCATCAACGGCTTTTTCTTCAGGGATATTTTTCTTTACAACGTCTTTGTTTTTATACAGAGTTATTTTACCTGGTCCTGCTCCAACGTAACCGTAATCGGCATCAGCCATTTCACCGGGACCGTTAACAATACAACCCATGATTCCGATTTTCAAATGCTTTTGGGATGATGTTTTTTTACGTATTTCCGAAGTTGTTTTTTGCAGATCAAAAAGTGTACGACCGCATCCGGGGCATGATATATATTCTGTTTTCGACATTCGAACACGACTGGCTTGCAGAATTCCAAATGAGGTATTTACTATTTCCTGATTACTAATTGAACCATTGTTTTCAAGCCATATTCCATCGGCCAAACCATCAATAAATAAACCACCCATCTCGCTGGCTGCTTTCAACTGCAAATCCTCGATGTTGTTTTCAGAAAATGTTCTTTTTAAAATTACCGGTACGTTGCAATTTGCATTTATCAATTTCATTATCGCAGCCCGTTGATCAGCAAATGCATTATTATTTTTTGACTCAAGAATAACTAACACATTGGTTTCTCTTGCAATTTTTTGAATCATCTCGGAATCCAACATTGAATTTTCAGTCACAATTAATTTCAGTTCGTTTGATTTTTTTTCTGATTCTGTACTTTTTGTATTTTGAACGATGGTGTTTCCGGAAAAAATATAGTCCGGTTTCAAATCGACATACTTATCATTATTCCCAACTACCACTGGCAAATTATTTCCTCCTATGTTTCCAACTGCGATTGTTTCTCTGCGCTTATAACCGAAGAAGTCAACCGAAACAGGATTTACTACTTCAATCTTTTGGTGATCGGTCTTTTCATTAATAATTGCCACAAGTTTTTTAGCAACCGGTATTTCATCTTCGGGAGGTTCGGTAAGCGAAACCCGTATGGTGTCACCTAATCCATCGGCAAGCAATGTTCCAATACCAACTGCTGATTTAATACGACCATCTTCGCCTTCGCCCGCTTCGGTTACACCCAGGTGTAAAGGGAAATGCATATTTTCATCCAGCATTCTGGTAACCATCAATCGGTTTGCCTGAACCATTACACGTGTATTGCTCGATTTTAAAGAAACAACAATGTTTTCATATTTCTCCTTAACACAAATCCGTAAAAACTCCATTGCCGATTCTACCATTCCATCGGGTGTATCACCATAGTGGCTCATAATCCGATCCGACAACGAACCATGATTCACTCCAATACGTAAAGCTGTTTTGTTCGCTTTACAAATATTTATTAAAGGAATCAATTGATCCTCGATTTTCTTTAATTCTGATTTATACTCTTCATCCGTAAATTCAATTTGTGTAAAATCAGCTCGTTTATCAACAAAATTCCCAGGATTAATTCTGACTTTTTCAACTATTTCTGCTGCAATAAATGCTGCTTTCGGGTTAAAATGAATATCAGCAGCTAGCGGAATATTAATTTTTGCATCCAGAATACCTGTTTTTATATTTTTTAGATTTTCCGCCTCACGAATGCCCTGCGCTGTAATGCGAACTAATTCGCCACCTTGCCTGACAATCCTGAGCGACTGCTCAATTGATTCTTGAGTATTAAGCGTATTCGTATTGGTCATGGATTGGATCCGAATTGGATTATTTCCTCCAATTATGATATTCCCAACCTTAACCGGATGTGTTTTTAATCGGGTATATTGAAATAAATTGATATAATTTTCGTATTTCATTCGTTTATAGATGTTGAAAACGGTTATAAAAGTATTGATTTTTTATCTCTTTTGCCACTAAGTCAGCAAGTACACTTAGAAACACAAAGAAAAATTTTATTTGCTAAAAGCTAACAGCTAATAGCTATAAGCTATTTATAAAATTTTACTTATTTTCGTAATGATCAAATAAACAATATTATGTCGATAAAAGTTAAAGATTTAACCAAAATATACGGTCAGCAAAAAGCGGTTGACAACATTAGTTTTGAAATAAGAACAGGCCAGATTGTTGGGTTTGTTGGTCCGAATGGAGCTGGTAAATCAACTACAATGAAAATGCTTACCGGATTTATCCCTCCATCTTCGGGAGAAGCATGGATTAACGATCTTGAGTTGGTAGAACATTCGCTTGAAATCAGAAAACATATTGGTTACTTACCCGAAAATAATCCATTGTATCCTGAGATGTATATAAAAGAATACCTTGAATATGTTGCAGGAATCTACAAACTAGGAAAACAGACTAAAACTAGGATTACAGAGATTATTGAACAAACCGGTTTAACTGTTGAGCAAAATAAAAAAATTGGAGCATTGTCGAAGGGTTATAAACAAAGAGTTGGGCTGGCACAGGCCCTGATTCATAATCCCGGGATATTAATTCTAGACGAACCTACTTCAGGGCTTGATCCAAACCAGATTATTGAAATCCGCAACCTGATATCAACAGTAGGAAAAGAAAAAACTGTTTTGCTATCAACTCATATTATGCAGGAGGTCGAAGCAATCTGCGATCGTATCATCATCATTAATAAAGGAAAAATTGTTGCTGATGATTCGGTAAACTCCATATATACTCACTTGAAAGACAAGCAGATTACTGTTGTTGTTGAATTTGATAAGAATATTGATCAGGAGAAACTTGAACAAATTGAACTGGTTGAAAAAGTTGCCCGTATTGATGATAAAAATTGGTTAATACAAAGCACATCGGACGAAGTACGACAACATATTTTCAACTTTGCAGTACATTCTGGACTATCAGTACTTTCGATGCAGAAAAAAGAAAAAAGTTTAGAAGAAGTTTTCCAAGAGTTAACAAAGTAAATTTCCTGAAATTTTCTTAGTGATCCTTTGTGCCCTTTGTGGCTCAGTGGTAAAATAAAAAGTAATAATTAAATAAAAAAATTTACCACTCAGACACCGAGAACACTCAGCTGCACTAAGTAAAAGTATTTCATTACTAAATTTTAGTATTTGTAATTTGAATTAACTATTTTTGGTCGTTTTTATTTTTAATCATTATAAATAATTTTTATTATGGGATATTTATTTACTTCTGAATCTGTCTCTGAAGGACATCCTGACAAAGTTGCCGATCAAATATCTGATGCTTTATTAGACGAGTTTCTACGACGTGACCCTGATTCGAAAGTTGCCTGCGAAACATTGGTAACTACAGGATTAGTGGTTTTAAGTGGCGAGGTTCGTACTAAAGCATATATAGATGTTCAGGAAGTTGCCCGACGAGTTATTAAACGTATTGGTTATACCAAGCAAGAGTATCGATTTGATTCAGACTCATGTGGTGTTATTTCTACTATTCATGAACAATCACCTGATATTAACCAGGGTGTTGTAAGAGAAAAAGAAGAAGACCAGGGAGCCGGTGATCAGGGAATGATGTTTGGATACGCAAACAAAGAAACTGACGATTACATGCCATTATCATTGGTATTGTCGCATGTATTATTGCAAGAACTGGCAAAAATTCGACGCGAAGGAATTGAAATGTTATATTTAAGACCTGATGCCAAATCGCAGGTTACACTTGAATATAATGACAACAATGCTCCTGATCGAATTCATACAATAGTAATTTCAACTCAGCATGACGATTTTACTGAAGAGAAAAAAATGCTTGAAATCATTAAAAATGATGTTCACAATATTTTAATCCCTCGTGCAAAAGCACGTTTCCCTGAGAGAGTTCAAAAACTGTTTAAAGATGACTTTATTCTACACGTAAATCCAACCGGTAAATTTGTTATTGGTGGACCACATGGAGATACAGGATTAACTGGTCGCAAGATTATTGTTGACACATATGGAGGTAAAGGTGCTCACGGTGGTGGTGCATTCTCTGGAAAAGACTCATCAAAGGTTGACCGTTCTGCCGCTTATGCTGCACGTCACATTGCTAAAAACATGGTAGCTTCAGGATTAGCCGACGAAGTACTTGTTCAGGTTGCTTATGCTATTGGTGTTGCCGAGCCTGTTGGTTTATATGTTAACACTTACGGAACAGCTAAAGTAAACTTAAAAGATGGCGAAATTGCTGCTAAAGTTAAAGAACTGTTCGACATGCGCCCTGCTGCTATCGTAAAACGATTTGGATTAAAGAATCCTATATTTGAAGATACTGCTGCTTACGGACATATGGGTCGTGATTTTAAACGTGCAAAAGTAACTTTCGTTGAAAACGGAAACGGTAATGAAGAGAAAACATACGAAAAAGAAGTTGATTTCTTTGGTTGGGAAAAGCTGGATTACGTTGACAAAATTAAAGCTACATTTAAAATATAGTATCATGTAGTTAGTACTGAGCACCTAGACTTTAGCTGCTTTAACTAAAATCAAAAGATACATTAGCCACTGTTCGACAAGAGCGGTGGCTTTTTTAGTTTCCAATAAATTTTAATAGTGAAAACCCACACAATTATTTTTAGAACCTATAATTTGTTGCTACTTACACAATATATCACTGAAAAAGAGCCATTTTAGTTTAGTTCACTATAACCAGAAAGGAAGGATGTGTAATTGGTAATTGCCAATTACAGTGCTTATAATTCAAAAAAAACAGGAATACATCAGCTTCTTATAAATCAATATTTATAAACCTTTATAAGCTATTATTGTTTAATATAAAATTAAATTTTTCAAGAGGTTTTCTTTCATTTTAATTTAGTATTAGGATTTGTTCTTTTAAAATCTGTTATACAATTTGTTGAAAATATTGTTTGTCTTAGCAATTCGATTAATTTAGTAGTTGTAAATTTGTGGAAGATAAATCGCAATGGCTTTTTAATATTAAAATTCAACAGATGAACCATAAATGGTTTGCTTTATATACAAAATCGAGAACCGAAAAAAAGGTTTATACCGAATTAGTAGAAAAAGGCATAACAACTTATTTACCTCTTGAAAAAAAGCTTAAACAATGGAGCGATCGCAAAAAGTGGGTCGAAGAACCATTTATTCGTTCGTATATATTTGTAAATATTGATGTTTCGAATATGGATCAGGCGTTAAATACACCTGGCGTAGTAAAGGTAGTGCGTTTCGAAGGAAAACCGGCTCCTGTGCAAGAAAAACAAATTGATATAATTAAATCGATACTTAATAGCAAAGAAGAATATGAAGTTTGTTCTGAAACATTTGCCCCGGGAGAAAAGGTTCGAGTTGAAGAAGGATTGCTTAAAGGCTTAGAAGGTGAATTGGTTTACCATCTAAATAAATACAAGGTTTTAGTTCGTATTGAATCCATTAATCAGAACATACTAATACGTATAAATCCTTCAAATTTAAAGAAGGTTTAAGTATATTTGAAGTTAATTAAAATTTTCGGATAATTTTTCCGAAAAAAGCTTACTTAGACACTAAATCCCGCCCCAATAATTCCCGAAAGCTTTCGGGACGGGAACTATCGGGATGTGACTGAGGAAGCGGAGCTGTGTTAGGCAGTTATCAATAATCAATGATCAATTAATAATTACCAGAGATTATTGAATAGGAAAAAGAGCTGTTCGCAGCGATAGAAAAGCATATCAGTATTTGCACATAAGGAATTGGGCGATTGAAAGAATCTGAATGAGCTTGAGCTATTTTGATGACGCTGAACAAGAGCCTTCTCCAGTAATGTTAGTTGTTACGAACTGGGAAAACATAAAAAACACCATCATAAAGCAGGTTGAACATTTAATTTAATATTGGTATTTCAATAAAAATCAAAATCAAATGATAACAAAATCAAACTATATTTTACTGCTAAGCATACTTGTGCTTTTGCTGGCCTCGTGCACCAGTAAAAAGCAACTTACATATATGCGTAATTTGGGTCAAACAGAAGAAGGATTTGACATTAAACCACCAAAATACAGAGTTCAAAAACAAGACATCCTTTATATCAACATTAAAAGCATTAATGATGAAATAAATGCTTTATTTCAGACTCAACCAATGGAAGGACGGCAAATGTTTCAGAACGAAACGAGTTTGTATATAAACGGATATGTGGTTGACGATTCGGGGAAAGTAGAAATGCCATTACTTGGTCAGATTCCTGTTGAAGGATTAACTCTTGATGAGATTAAGATAGTTATTAGAGATCGTTCAAAGGTGTATTTAAAAGAAGCATCGATCGACATTAAGCTTATAAGCTTTAAGTTTACGGTGTTGGGCGAAGTAAAAAAACCGGATACTTATAAAAACTTTAACAATCAACTTACGGTATTGGAGGCTATTGGTATGGCAGGAGATATAACTGATTCAGGCGACCGAAAAAATGTACTTGTAGTACGACCTTCGCATGAGGGAACAAAAACCTTTCGAATTGACTTAAGCAAAAAGGAAGTACTTAACTCCGAGGCATTTTTCCTTATGCCAAACGATGTAGTAATTGTTGAACCTGTACGTGCCAAAGCATTTAGAGCAAACATACCAAATATGTCACTCGCTTTATCGACAATAACTACGCTCATTTTAATCTTAAATTATATAAAATAAACCGTCCTTTTTTAACCAGATGGACAATAATTACAACTATTAAACCTTATTTCTACTGAAAACAAAATTATTATTATCAATTATTACTGCTAATTCTTGATTCTGTTCTTCAAAAAATAATACGTTGCTAATTAAGAAATATGTTGATCCTGAATTTAAACCAATAAAATAATGGCAAAGAGATTATATTATGGCCAGCATACAATTACTGAAGAAGATATTCAGGCAGTAGTAAATGTTCTACGCTCCAATTACCTAACGCAGGGGCCAATGGTTGCTGAATTTGAGGAGGCGTTTGCAAATTACATTGGAAGCAAGTATGCAGTTGCTGTTTCGAATGGTACTGCTGCCTTGCATTTATGTGCAATGGCACTTGATGTTAAGCCGGGTGATAAAGTAATTACCACTCCAATAACATTTGCTGCTACTGCAAATTGTGTTCGGTATTGTGGAGGAGAAGTTGTTTTTGCTGATATCGATCCGGAAACATGGTTGCTCGATAGTAAAAAAGTAAGGTTGTTGCTTGAATCATCACCTAAAGGAACATATAAAGGAATTATACCTGTTGATTTTACTGGCAGATCAGTTAATCTCGAAGAATTCCGAATACTGGCAAATGAATATGGTCTTTGGATTATTGAAGATGCCTGTCACGCTCCGGGTGGATATTTTTGGAGTAATAATAATCAAAAAGAGAATTGTGGTAATGGAAATTTTGCTGATCTGGCAATTTTCTCATTCCATCCTGTTAAACATATTGCTGCTGGCGAAGGAGGAATGATTACAACGAATAATAAAAACTTGTATGATCATCTTCGTAATTTACGCACACACGGAATACAACAAAATCCAGATTTAAAAATCGAAAACCATGGTGTTTGGTACTACGAAATGCAGGAGCTGGGTTATAACTACCGACTTACTGATATGCAGGCAGCACTAGGATTGAGTCAACTAAAGAGAGCCGACAAGGGATTACAACGAAGAATTGAGATTGCAAAAAAATACGAGAAAGCATTTGAAAATGCCGATTTTGTTATTCGGCAGCCCGGATTTATTGATGGACATGCATATCATCTGTATGCGATTGAATTTAAAGATCGCGATAAGTTAATTAACTACTTGAGAGATAAAAATATTTTTGCCCAGGTACATTACATTCCAACACATCTTATGCCATATTACAAGCAGTTTGGATGGAAAAACGGAGATTTGCCAAATGCCGAAAACTATTATAAAAACTGTCTGAGCATTCCTATATATCCAACGCTTACAAACGAAGAACAGGATTTTGTGATTGAAACTATAACGAATTTCTATGCATAATCTTGCGATTATTCCTGCCCGGGGTGGCAGTAAACGTATACCTCGAAAAAACATTAAGCTTTTTTTAGGGAAACCCATAATTGCTTATTCGATAGAAACTGCTTTGCAAAGCAGACTATTTGATGAGGTCATGGTATCGACCGACGATGAGGAAATTGCAGAAGTAGCGTTGCAATTTGGGGCAAAAGTACCTTTTCTAAGAAGCAAAGAAACTTCTAGCGATTATGCTACCACTCTGGATGTGGTTAATGAAGTACTTACAAGATATCAGAATGAATTGAAATCTGTTTTCGAATATGTATGTTGCATATACCCTACAGCACCATTAATTAATGGCACAACTCTGCAAGAAGGCCTTAATTTACTTATTAACAATCAATTTGACAGTGTTTTACCTGCAGTGCCATTTAGTTACCCTGTATGGCGAGGTTTAGAGAGAACCGACACCGGGCAAACTAAAATGATTTGGCCTGAGTATTTGAATTCAAGATCACAGGATTTAAAAAAAGTATATCACGATGCAGGACAGTGGTACTGGATAAAATCAAACAATATTAAAGAGTCTTTGTTTACAGAAAATACAGGAGCAATTATTCTCGATCAAACAGTGGTACAAGATATTGATACCCTTTCGGACTGGAAGCTTGCAGAGATGAAATATAAATTGATGCATGAGATGTAAGGTTTATTTTCGTGCTGACGGAAATGCACAATTGGGTATGGGACACCTTGTTCGTTGTTCTGCACTGGCATATATGCTTAATGAAGATTTTGATATTTCATTTTTTTGCAGAGAAATACCAGAAAATCAAATCCTCGAATTCAAAGCAAGTGGATTTGATTGTTTCCAAATAGAAAGCGAAGATGATTTCTTTTCACATATTACCCGGGATACTATTGTTGTAATAGACGGTTATTTATATGACATCGCTTATCAACAAAAGATAAAAGAAAAAGGTTGTAAGCTTGTCTGCATTGACGATTTGCACGATAAAGAATTTATTGCCGATCTGATAATCAATCATGCTCCGGGAATAAGCCCGCAGGATTATATTGCCCAGCCATATACTCAATTTGCTCTTGGTTTAGATTATGCCCTGTTACGCCCTGTGTTTTTAGACCGTGCAAAGAAAACACGAATCATAAAAAAGATTGAAACCCTTTTGATCTGTTTTGGTGGTTCAGATCCTAAAAGATTAACAGAAAAAGCTACAGAAATAGCTCTGGAGTTTACACAATTAAAAAAAATTATTGTTGTCACTGGTTCTGCATATCAAAAAAACGATTATTTAGATCGGCTTGTTGAAAATAATACCAGAATAGAACATAGGAATGCACTAAGCGAAAAAGAAATGGCCGATGTTATGAATCAATCAGAATTGGCAATAATACCGGCTAGTGGGATTTTATTGGAGGCTTTTGCGACAAAATCAATGGTCGCTTCTGGATTTTATATCGACAATCAAAAATATCTTTACCAAAACTGTCTCTCGTTGGGTTATATTATTGATTGCAAAAATTTCGAAACAGAAAGTATTAAACAGGCTCTTGGCAATGCCCTTGTTTCTAATGTTGTCGTTGCCAACCTTATTGATGGAAAATCCTCTGTTAGGTTAAATAAAATTTTCAGGCATCTTCAAAATGAATTTCTTTTTTCGTTAAGAAGAGTTATTCCTTCTGATTTGGAAAGCACCATGAAATGGGCTACCAATAGTGAAATTAGAAAATTTTCTTTCAATCAGAATCTCATTTCTGAATCAGAGCATTTAAATTGGTTTAATAGCAAGATAAATGATCCTGCTTGTTTTTTTTATATTCTCGAACAAGATCAAGAGAAAATAGGTTCTATTCGCTTTGACATTAAAAATGAAGAAGCCCTAATTAGTTACCTTATAGATCCGGAATACCACGGCAAAGGTTATGGACAGTTAATAATAAAAAAAGGTGTTGAAAAGTTAATTGCCGATTCTTTGGGCCAATTGGGGTTTACAAGTATAGTTGCCTTTGTTATGAAAGTTAATATCCCATCAATTAAAGCATTTGAGCGATTTGGTTTTACAAAAACTGAGCGGGATGAAACTTTAAAATTTAAAAAAGAAATTTCACAATGTCATTTTCAATAGGATCATTTAGCTTTGAGCAGAAAAACAGGGTTTTTATTATTGCTGAACTATCGGCCAATCATAATGGTTCGTTAGAAACAGCAACAGAAACTATAAAAGCGGCCAAAAGAGCCGGTGCCGATGCAATTAAACTGCAAACTTATACTCCCGATACCATAACGCTGGATTGCAAAACCAGTGATTTTATTATAGGACAAGGAACGATTTGGGATGGTAACTATTTATACGATCTGTATAAAGAAGCATATACACCCTGGGAATGGCATGCACAGCTTTTCGAAGTGGCCAAAGCCGAAGGATTAATTTGTTTTTCATCTCCATTTGATAAGTCGGCAATAGATTTGTTGGAAAACCTGAACACACCCGCTTATAAAATTGCCTCCTTCGAAATTACCGATATTCCGCTTATTGAATATGCTGCATCGAAAGGAAAACCAATGCTAATATCTACAGGCATTGCCGGATTAGAAGATATTGAACTGGCAGTTGAAGCATGCCGAAAAGTGGGTAATAACCAGATTATACTACTAAAATGCACATCAAGTTATCCTGCACCTATCGAGAATGCAAATATGTTAATGATTCCGGATTTAGCAAGCCGTTTTAAAGTAATTGCCGGTTTATCGGATCACACAATGGGAATAACTGTTCCTATAGTATCGGTAACGTTGGGAGCCAGAGTAATTGAAAAACACTTTATTATTGACCGATCGATTGGAGGCCCCGATGCATCTTTTTCGATGAACGAAGAAGAATTTACACAAATGGTTAAGGCTGTTCGCGAAACAGAGGTAGCACTGGGAAAGGTTGATTATACAATTACGGAAGGCATGATAAAAAGCCGTGTGTTCTCGCGTTCGCTTTATGTTGTGGAAGATATTAATACAGGCGACAAAATTACCGAACAAAATGTACGATCGATTCGCCCGGGATATGGATTACATCCCAAATATTTTAAGGAAATTATTGGTCGAAAAGCAAAAACAGATATAAAAAGAGGCACTGCTTTGAAGTGGGATTTTTTGGATGACTAGTATAAATAGTGATTTGTTAATAGTGATCGGGAAAAAAGCAGCAGCAGTTGGATGAAAAAGACCATAGACCATAGTCTACAGACAATAGACCACAGACCATAGCAAAAAGAATTCACCTATGGACTAATAAAATTTATACGAAATATGGCTCTTTGCTCCTTTCACCACTTAGACACTAAGGACACTCAGAAACACGAAGAAAAGCAACAGCATACCTAAGCTACCCCCCGACCCCCAGAGCCTGCCTGCCGGCAAGGCAGGGGGGAGCCTGCCCGCGAGGGAAAAAGCCCACCTCCGGCGGGTAAAACCTCCTTCGGCGGGCAAGCCCACCTAACGGTGGGTAAATCTGACAGAGCTTGAGCGAGGGAAAAAGCAGCAGCAGTTGGATGAAAAAGACCATAGGCCATAGTCTACAGACAATCGACCACAGACCATAGCAAAAAGAATTCAACTATGAACTAATAAAAATTTATACGAAATAAAGCTCACGGCTTTTTAAAATTAACATATAATTAGCACTTTAAATCTTGCAAATGGCCGGCGCGACCCCCTTTACCCCCAGACGGGGGAACCAGCCCGCAAGGGAAAAAACTGTAGGCAGCCAAACTTTGAACTTTAAACTTTAAATTACTCCTGCCTACCTCCTTCGGCGGTCAGGTAGGCAGACCGGCCAGTAACCAGTAACTAGCAACTATTTAAACTTTTAATTTATAACTTTAGATCATTTTAGGCACTTTAGCTCACTTTAGGCATTTATAACTTATAACTTCTAATTCATAATTAAATATCCCATGGACCCAATCCAACAACCCCCTTACCCCCAATACAATTATCAGGAGGAAAGCATAGATATTAAAAAGTACCTTTTTAAGTTTTTATTTAACTGGTACTGGTTTGCACTGGCGCTGGCGCTGGCATTAACTGTGGCATATATGGTAAACCGATACTCCGAACCTACCTACACCATTTCGTCTTCTATTATTGTTACCGATAAGCAAAGCGAAATGGCCAGTGTGGAATCTATTATTGAGGAGCTGGGCATGAGCCGACGTAACCGTAAAGCGGTGGTGGAGAACGAGATTACAATTTTAAAATCGTACAAGCTGGCACGAATGGCCATTGAAAAGCTCGATTTTGAAGTTACCTATGTAGCTGTTGGCCGCAGGGAAATTGTTGAATCTAAAACTTATACACGCAGCCCTTTCGTTGTACTTATTGACACTACACACAAACAATTGTATAATTACCCGGTAAATGTTAAAATATTATCGAACGAAAAATACCTGCTCGAAATAAACGACAAGTACGATATAAAAAAAACACTGAAATTTGGCGAAACATTTGAATCCGAGATATTTAAATTTACAATTAACTTGCGCAACCCCGAAAGCTTTATTTACAACAAAAACCAGTCGAACAAATTCTATTTCTTTATAAACGATATAAATGCGCTGTCTAAAAATTACCGAAGCCGCTTAAATATTGATGTAAATGATGAAAAAGGATCTATCTTAAATTTAAGCATAAGCGGTTTTGTGCCCGAACAATTGGCCGATTATTTAAATACCTTATCAGATGTTTATATCCAGAGCAATTTGGATGAAAAAAACCTGCGTACTTCCAATACCCTCCAATTTATCGATGAGCAAATGAAAAGCATTGTGGATTCGTTGAATATAGCCGAACTCAACCTGCAAAATTTCAGGGTACAAAACCAGGTATTTGATTTGAGTCAAAAGGGGAAACTGATTTTCGATAAATTGAATACATTACAAACTGAAAAGAACAAACTGGAATTGCAAAAACGGTATTATGTATATATTGAAGGATATCTTGCAAGCTCAGAAAATTACGAACCGGTTATTGCCCCATCGGTTATGGCAGTTGAAAACATTACTCTTCAAAATAGCATCAATATTATAAACAATTTGATTTCCGAACGGAACAGGATCGCTTACACAGCCGAAGGTATTACACCCAATCGAATTATTCTTGAACAACAGATTGCCGATCTTAAGAAAGCATTAAAAAAAGAAATATCCTCATCTGTTAGTACCAGCCAAATAGCATTAAAGCAATACAATGAACAAATAAACGAAATTGAACAGGAAATACAATCTCTCCCTGTAAATGAGCGCCAGTTGGTAAATATTGAGCGGGTATTTAAGTTAAACAACGATTTATACACCTTTTTACTCGAAAAACGAGCCGAAGCAGGAATTACCAAGGCTTCGAACATTGCCGACAACAAAATACTCGATATCGCACGACCTGAAAATGCTGGACAGATTAAACCCAAACGTTCCATGAACTACTTAATTGCTTTGGTTTTGGGTTTAGGCATACCCGGATTTATTATTTTGCTTACCGAATTTTTTAATACCAAAATTGAAGAAAAGAAAGACATTGAAAACAATACCAAAATTCCAATTATTGGAACCATCGGCCACAACGAAACCCAAAGCGACCTTGCGGTTTATATCGACCCAAAATCGAGTCTGGCCGAATCATTCCGGAGTTTACGCACCAATTTGCAATACATACTGCGCGAAAAAGAACAAAAGGTAGTTATGATTACTTCTACCATTAGTGGCGAAGGAAAAACATTTGCGGCTATTAACCTGGCATCAATTATTTGTATGACTGGTAAAAAAGTATTGCTTGTGGGTTTGGATTTGCGTAAACCCGGATTGCACCGTGTATTCGATATAGCTAATGAAACCGGAATAAGCACCTATTTAATCGGACAATCAGACTATGCATCAGTATTAAAATCTACCATAATCGAAAATCTCTGGCTGGCACCTTCGGGTCCTGTTCCTCCAAATCCGGCAGAATTGATTGAAACAGAACAAATGATACAGTTTTTTGAACAAGCAAAAAAGGATTTTGATTACATTATTGTAGATACACCTCCCGTGGCTATAGTTACCGACGCTTTGCTGGTAAGTACCTTTGCTGATGCTAATATTTTTATGATACGACAGAAATATTCAAGCAAACATGTATTTGAACTTATCAATTCGATTTACGAAACAAAAAAAATGACTCACATGAATATTTTGGTAAATGATATAAAAATTCCAAAATACTATGGGTATGGATACAATTATGGATATGGGTATGGGTATGGATATGGTTATGGGTACGGATATAAAGATAAAAGATAATCTTGCCTGTCGGCAGACAGGAAGGAAAAAGATACAAGCCTGCCTGCCGGCAAGGCAAGTAAAAAGCTAAAGCCTAACAGCTAAGATCAGTCACGCCCGAAAGCTCCCGTCCCGAAAGCTTTCGGGAATTATCGGGACGGGATAATAAAAATAACATGCTTCATTTAATAGGCCGAAACAAAGAATTATTTACCGAAGATGTAAACCAAAACGAAAAGGAACTACAAAAAATTGTTTCCGGTTCGCGGTTTTTAGTTATTGGTGGTGCCGGTTCGATAGGGCAGGCAGTAACCAAAGAGATTTTTAAACGAAATCCGAAAAAACTGCATGTGGTGGATATTTCTGAAAATAACATGGTGGAACTGGTTCGGGATATCCGCAGCTCATTAGCATATATTGATGGCGATTTTAAAACCTTCGCATTGGATGTTGGTTCTGTTGAGTACGATGCGTTTATTGAATCAGACGGAATGTACGATTATGTTTTAAATTTAGCAGCATTAAAACATGTACGTAGCGAAAAAGATCCGTTTACCCTCATGCGAATGATCGATGTAAATATTTTTAATACAGATAAAACCATACAGCAATCCATAAAAAAAGGTGTAAAAAAATATTTCTGTGTTTCAACCGATAAAGCAGCAAACCCTGTAAATATGATGGGTGCATCGAAACGAATTATGGAAATGTTTGTACACCGCCGAAGCCAAAATATTGATGTGTCCATGGCACGATTTGCCAATGTAGCTTTTTCTGATGGCTCGCTGTTGCATGGTTTCGACCAGCGAATAAAAAAACAGCAACCCATTGTAGCACCAAACGATGTAAAACGCTATTTTGTGATACCCAAAGAATCGGGAGAACTCTGTTTAATGTCCTGCATATTTGGCAAAAACAGGGATATCTTTTTTCCCAAACTTAATGAAAATTTACATTTAATCACTTTTGCCGAAATTGCCGAAAAATATGTAAGAAATTTGGGTTATGAACCATACCTTTGCCAAAGCGAAGATGAAGCCAGAAACTTCTTTAAAGACGCTAATAACCAATCACCAATCACTAATCACCAGAAATGGCCTTGTTTTTTCTCCGAAAGCAACACCACCGGCGAAAAAGATTTTGAAGAGTTTTATACAGCAAACGAAGTGCTCGATCTGGAGACTTTTAAAAATCTTGGTATTATAAAAAATGAGCTTACTTTTGATAACAATAAACTGGAATATTTTACTCATACCATCCGAAAAATGAAAGAAAACCGAAAGTGGGAAAAAACCGAATTGGTAAGTTTGTTTAAAGAGATGATTCCGGATTTTTTGCATAAGGAAACAGGGAAGTATTTAGATAGTAAAATGTAATGGAGAAGTATAAAGAAATAATAGACTTTATAAGAAAGTTATACAACCAACCTGACGGTTTTATACCCTTGCATGCCCCTGTATTTAATGGCAACGAAAAAAAATACCTACTCGACTGTATCGATTCAACCTTTGTTTCGAGTGTCGGAAAATATGTTGATTTGTTTGAAGAAAAAATAGCCGAATATACCGGAGCAAAAAAAGCGGTTGCTTGTGTAAACGGAACAAATGCCCTGTATTTAGCACTAAAACTGGTTGGTGTTGAGGCAAACACCGAAGTAATAACCCAACCCTTAACCTTTATTGCCACAGCAAACGCAATTGCATACACAGGAGCTCAACCAATTTTTCTGGATGTTGACAAAGATACCTTAGGCCTATCACCCCAGGCACTTAAAAATTGGCTAAAAAACAATGTAAAAATCGAAACGCTTAACTCGAAACCCATAACCATAAATAAATTAACCAAAAAACCAATTTCCGCTTGTGTTCCCATGCATACCTTCGGGCATCCCTGTAGAATTGATGAGATTTTAGAAATTTGTACTCAATACAATATACCCGTTGTTGAAGATGCTGCCGAAAGTTTGGGAAGTTTTTACAAAAAACAACATACCGGAACATTTGGGGAAATAGGTATTTTAAGTTTTAACGGAAACAAAATTTTGACTACCGGTGGAGGGGGAATGCTTTTATTTAAAGACGAAGAATTGGCAAAAAAAGCAAAACATTTAACAACACAAGCAAAAATACCACATCCATGGGAATTTGCCCACGATGAAATAGGGTACAATTACCGTATGCCCAATATTAATGCCGCATTGGGTTTAGCTCAACTAGAACAGCTCCCTGCTTTTCTAAAATCTAAACGCCAAACCGCCCAAGCCTATAAAGATTTTTTTGGTTGTCACCCTGATCCCGATAGCTCCCTAAAGCTTTCGGGACGAGACGTCGAAGGGTCAACCTCAACCTTAACCTTTATACCCGAACCCCAAAACTCACAATCCAACTACTGGTTAAATTGCATATTGTTACAAAACAGAACAGAGCGGGATGCTTTTCTAAAATACAGTAATGAAAATGGAATAATGACCAGACCGGCATGGACTTTAATGAATAAAATGGATCTGTTTAAAAATTGCCCGACAGATGGTTTAGAAAATGCACTCTCGCTTGCAAAAAGAATTGTTAATTTACCAAGTAGTGTAAAAATATGAAAGAAAAAGTTATAATAGTTGGAGATGGAGGACATGCAAAAATTGTCATTGACATCTTAGAACAGTATGGTAATATTGAAATTGTAGGAATTACAACTAAGCAACCTGAAAAAAAAGAATTTTTTGGTTATCCAATTATTGGAACAGATGAAATATTAGCCTTTTATTTTAATAAAGGTATAAGAAATGTAGCAATTGGCATAGGAGGATTCACCAATAACAATTTAAGAAAAGAAATATTTATAAAAATAAAAAAGCTGGGATTTAATGTAATTTCAGCAATACACCCTAATGCAACAATAGCAAGTACAGCTAAATTAGGTGAAGGAGTAACCATTTTTGGGGGAGTAGTTATAAATCCCGATGTGGTAATAGGAAATAATTGCATTATCGCAACATGCTCATCAATAGACCACGAGACTATTATTGAAGATCATTCCTTAATTTCAGCAGGAGTTACTGTTGGTGCTAATACAATTATAAAAAAAGGAACATTATGTGCTTTGGGTTCAAAAATTATTTCTGGAGTTACAATAGGAGAAAATTCACTGATTGCTGCTGGCGCGGTCGTTGTTAATAACATTGAAAAAAACACAAGAGTTTATGGTATCCCTGCTAAAATTAAATAACAAATGAAGATAGCATTTTTTACAACAACTAGAGCGGAATTTGGAGTTTTATATCCCTTAATAAAAGAAATTGATAACACTTCAATAATTGAAAATCTTTTATTTGTTGGTGGTACTCATTTATTAAAAGAGCATGGTGATACAATTGAAGAAATTAAAGAACAAAATATAGCAATAAACGATACTTTTGATTATATCTCACAGGGGACAAATCCTTACGAAATATTGCATTCTTTGGCTAAAGAAACAAGTGAACTTGCAAAACTTTTTGAAAAACATGAATTTGATGCAGTTTGTGTTTTAGGAGACCGTTACGAATTAATACCTATAATAGAGGCAGCTATTCTTTACCGTAAATATATTATTCACATACACGGAGGTGAAAAATCAGAAGGAGCAATTGATGAACAGATACGACACATGATTACCAAAGCTGCTCATATTCATTTTTCTGCATGCGATGAATATGCAAAAAATATTCGTAAAATGGGAGAATCTGCTTGGCGGGTATTCAATACCGGGGCATTGGCTGTTGATAATATGCTTCAGATACCTAAAATCCCTAAACAGGAATTATTTAATGAATTAAGATTAGATCCTGAAAAAGAACTTGTTCTGATGACCTATCATCCGGTTACATTGGAAAAAGAATTATCCCCAGTTGATCAAATGAAAAATGTTTTTAAGGCTCTCGAATCATTTAATAGTCAGGTTTTAATTACAGCTCCCAATATGGATGTAAACAGGGGTGAAATTTTAAATGAAATCAAGTTACAGGTTAAAAACAATTCAAATTATCATTTTATTGAATCCTTAGGTAGTTTAAGATATCTTAATTTAATTAAACATTGTAAATTTGTAATTGGAAATTCATCAAGTGGAATTGTTGAAGTTCCATTTTTTAAAATTCCTACGATTAATATTGGCAACAGGCAAAAAGGACGAATACGGCATTCAAGCGTTATCGACACAGATTACAGCACAGAATCGATTCAAAAAGGAATCAAAAAAGCTTTGAATAAGAACTTTTTACTTTCTTTGCAAGAAATGAAGTATAAGTTTGGAAATGGGAATACAGCAAAAAAAATGGTTGATATATTAGAATCCATAACTTTTGATAAAAAGCTATTGCAAAAACAATTGGATTTCGAATGTTAAATATTAAAGGTACATTTATTATAGCTGAGGCTGGGGTAAACCATAATGGTGATATAAACCTTGCCAAAAAGTTGATTGATGTCGCTGCTGATTCTGGAGCTAATGCGGTAAAATTCCAGACATTTAAAGCTAAGAACATCGTTTCAATACATGCAGAAAAAGCAAATTACCAGAAAGAAACAACTGGTGCAGAAGAAACCCAGCTACAGATGATACAAAAATTGGAACTGGATTATAGTGCACATCGGGAGTTAATAAATTATTGTAATAAGAAAGAAATTCTTTTTCTTTCTTCGCCTTTTGATATTGAAAGTATACGTCTTTTGTATGATTTAGGCTTACCCATCTTTAAAATTCCATCCGGAGAAATTACAAATCTACCTTATCTGGAAGAAATTGGGAAATACAACAAAAAGGTAATCCTATCAACAGGAATGGCAACCCTAGATGAAGTTCAAAAAACATTGGATATATTAATAAAAAGTGGCACTGTAAAAAAAAATATTACGATTTTACAGTGCAACACCGAATACCCAACTCCTTATGCAGATGTTAATCTGAGAGCCATGCTTACCATGAAAGAAACATTTGATGTTGAAGTAGGTTATTCTGACCACACCAAAGGCATTGAAGTTCCTATTGCAGCTGTGACTTTAGGAGCAAAAGTAATTGAAAAGCACTTTACTCTTGACAAAAAAATGACTGGGCCAGATCATAGAGCATCCCTTGAACCGTTCGAACTAAAAGCAATGGTTTCTGCAATACGAAATATTGAACAAGCACTTGGTCATGGAAGAAAGGAACCATCAGGGTCAGAAATAAAAAACATGAAAGTTGCACGGAAAAGTATTGTGGCTAAAACTCATATTAAAAAGGGAGATTCTTATACAAGTCAAAATATTACTGTAAAAAGGCCAGGTACAGGCATTTCCCCCATGAAATGGTACCAAGTAATTGGAGAAATAGCAAAACAGGACCTTAGCCCCGACGAATTAATTGAATTATAATTATGCTAATAAATATCGAAGAGCATCTTATTTTATATAACAAAACTGTTTTAGAAGCATTAAAGCAATTAAACAATTTGCCCAAAACCTTAACACTTTTTGTGGTAAACGAAAAAAAACAATTGTTGGGAACTTTAACCGATGGTGATATCAGAAGGGGGCTAATTAATGGTAAAACATTAAACGAATCTATAGAACAATTTATAAAGAAACAATTTTATTCTTTACGCGGAGATATTGATGTAAAGGTTATTAAAAATTTGAAAACAGAAGGTATTCGTTTATTGCCATTTTTAAATGAAAATGATGAAATTACCAAAGTCTATGATTTAAAAGGATTGCATTCGGTTTTGCCTTTAGACATTGTTATTATGGCTGGAGGCAAGGGTGAGCGCTTACGCCCTATAACTGATAACATTCCAAAACCAATGATTCCTCTGGGAAACAAACCGATCATAGAACATACTATTGACCACTTGATTAACTTTGGCATAGATAAACTTTATATTTCGGTTAACTACCTTAAAGAACAAATTATTGATTATTTTGGAGATGGTTCTATAAAGGGGATACAAATTCAATACATCGAAGAAACTAAACCTCTTGGAACTGCAGGAGCATTAACGTTGATAGATAATTTCAAACATGATGTATTATTAACCAACTCAGACTTATTTACAAGTATCGATTACGAAGATTTGTATTTGGCATTTATCGAAAAAAATGCCGATTTAGCAATTGCATCCGTTCCTTACACAGTAAATATCCCTTATGCTATTCTTGAAGAAAAGGACAATAGTGTAAAAAGCTTTAAAGAAAAACCAACCAATTCTCATTTTGCTAACGCAGGTATTTACATTGTTAAAAAGGAACTACTAAAGAATATACCCCATAATACATTTTATAATGCAACTGATTTAATTCAATATTCATTAGATCGGAAGCTAAAAGTTATTCATAACCAGATTGTCGGGTATTGGATTGATATCGGAAGTTTTGATGATTTAAAAAGAGCAGAAGATATATATAAACACATTTATAGATAATGAAACCACTTGTATTAATTCCTGCACGAGGAGGATCCAAAGGAATTTTTAAAAAAAACATTAAATTCCTATGTGGCAAACCATTGATTCAATATACAGTGGACGTTGCACGAGAAATGTTTCCTGATGATATAATATGTGTTTCAACTGATGATGTAAAAATAAAAAACACTGTTGAATCTTTAGGTTTAAAAGTTCCTTTTCTACGACCCAATGAACTTGCTACAGATCATGCTGGAACATACGAGGTTATGTTACATGCAATTGATTATTACAAAAAGCAAGATTATGTACCTGACACAATAATTTTATTACAACCAACCTCCCCCTTAAGAAACGTTAAACACCTAAAGGAAGCTATTAATTTATTTACCAGTAATATTGATATGGTAGTTTCAGTAAAGGAGACAAAATCAAATCCATATTATGTTTTATTCGAAGAAAACAAGAATGGATTTTTGGAGAAATCAAAGTTCACAAATATTACCCGTAGACAAGACCTTCCAAAAGTTTGGGAACTAAATGGTGCTATATATATTATCAATGTTGAAAGTCTGAAAAAGAAAAGTCCAATTGAATTCACCAAAATAAAAAAATTCGTAATGGATGAAAAACATTCTATTGATATAGATACTATAATGGATTTTGAATTTTGTGAGTATCTCTTAAAATCCAGAAAAATAGAATAATGAAAAAAAATTTATTATTATTTAGTCGTTGTGATTTAGTTCATTTATATGGGAGACTAGACAAATATCTTTCTAAGGATTTTAATATTATTCACTTGGCTTATTCAAAAAAAGAAGAAGAAATCCTAAAAAATGATTATTACATAAATAATATTATAAACTTTAAGAATGAAACATTTCAAATATATGTAAAAGAAAAATTAAATGTTGAATTATGTAATATTATTGATTCTTTGATTATTGAACAAACTCAAAATCGTTTCTGTTTAAATTCGGCAATACAAAGCGATAGAACGTTTCAATACTTAGAATATAATGATTGTTTATTACTATGTCAGATTTATTATAAGTTCTGGAATAATATAATTATGAATTATAAAATAGATTTCATAATTCATGAACCCACAGCATTGTATATTACACAAATTGCATCTATTCTATGTAATAAATACGGAGGAAAATATTTAGCACAAATACATGGTATTGGGGAAAATAAATATGACTGGTTTTTTGTAGAAGGAGATATTGGGATTCCTTTCGAATTAAATTATAACCTTAAACACTTAAATAATATTGAAATAGAAAGGGTAAAAGCTTATATAGAAGAATTTAGAAATGAATCAACGGTTTTATTTTCAGAATATATTCAAAAAGTAAATACTAAAAAAAATCAACCCCTAATAAAGTTTGTTATAATTCTTTTTAGAATAATTATTAGACATTTAATTACCCTTTTTAGATTAACCAAAAAAATAGAAGATACAGTCTTTAATCATATAGAACTACATTCTCAAAAGTTTAAACCTTCATTCTATAAAGAATTTAGAAATAAATGGAATGCATATTTTAGATTAAAATTTGATGAATTTAATCCTACGTTAAAATATTACTACTATCCAATACATTTAGAACCTGAAGCTGTTGTTTTATATTGGGGTGATGGACTTTATAAAAACCAGGTTAAGTTGATAGAAAATATTGCTGCTCAAATTCCTCCAGATCACTATTTATTTGTTAAGGATCATCCCCATGCTGGGTTATATAGAGATTTCGCCGACTATACTAAAATAAAAACTATTCCAAATATAAAGTTAATTGATCCAAACATCCCGGGTAAAGAAATAATTAAATCTGCCATAGCAGTTATTACCATAAATGGAACAGGAGGTTTCGAAGGAATTTTGTTTAATAAGCACGTTTTTACATTTGGAAATTCATTTTATAATGAATGTAATCGAGTTACTTACATAAAAAACGTAAAAGAGTTAAGAAAAAATATTTATGCACAACTTAATAAAGAATTTAAAGATGACAATGAATTATTTATGTTCATTAATGCTTATCTAAAATCTTTGCACCCTGGCTTTGTTAATTATTTTTTAAATAGATCGGAACTTCTAAAAATAGATGATGAAAATAATGCAAAACTTATTGCAAAAAATATTATTAACTCTTTACAATTAGGCCAATAATGATACTTCTAAAGGCTGATAAATCCAAAATATCTTACGTTCTCATTACTGTTATAATTTCTTTACTTCGTTTTGTAAGAGGTTTTGTTTTTATGAAGTTACTGAGTTTATCTGAACTTGGTATTATTACTTTAGTATCGACAATAATGGGTTTGTTCGTGATCTTACAGATTGGATTTTTAAATGGTGGCTATAGAATTTTCTCGGTAAACAATCCTAATAAATGGAAAGTTAATGATACAATTTATTCTTATTTTTTTATTCTTGAAGGAATTATATTCATCGGTATTTTAATTTCTTTTCTTTTTAATCAAATTAATATAGAAGAGCTATTTTTAGGAATTCTGGCAGCTTTTTTTGGACTTATCTTGATACTAAATAATTGGAACAGAAATATCTTAATTGCTCAACACAAATTAAAAGAAATCAATAAACTAGAATTAATTGCAACAATTATTTCATTCCTATTTTTGATTCTGGTTTTTTGGTTTGGTCTTATTGGAGCCTTGATTGTTATATTTTCTCGTGAATTAATATTTTATATTTTAACTGTTGCAAGAAATAAAAACTATCTCCCTCAAAAATTCTCCTTTAATTTTCCAGAAGCAAAATGGATCCTTTCTTTTGGATTTTTACCTTTTATTGCAGGTACAATATTACAAATGAATATACAGGTTGAAACCTGGAGTATTGCTTCTTTTTTATCAACAGAAGAACTAGGCAAGTTTTACTTACCTCAACTTTATATAACCCTTTTTCTAATTGTACCTCAGGCAATAAATAAACTATATTTTCCAAGAGTAATGCAAGAATTTGTTCTGGAGAATTTTAATAAAGTAAAGAAATTTATTAAACTAAATTTTATTCTAAATATAAGCTATACACTTTTTGTAATAATTGTTTCTTTTTTCTTCATGGAATTAGTTATAAAATTTGTAGTTCCCGAACATCTTGTTGGTATTCCTTTTATCTGGATTATAATACCTGGGTTGTCAGTATATGTAATTTTACAACCTATTAATTTAATTTTTAATGCTGCAGTTCGTTTAAACCCTTTTATATGGTCATCTGCATTTGGATTTGTTTTAACAGCTATTATGCTGTTAATCTTTGGTTTTAACCAATCGTTATCTTTAGAAAAAGTAGCCTTAGCAAAAACTTTAAGTTATTCTTTAATTAGTTTAATTCTTTTGGCTATTTTAATGTATAATAAACAGAATATCTGGAAAGTAAATTATTTAAAAGAAAATCTAAATAATAAATTTATTTGAAAAAGGATTTATTATATTATATTGTAGTATTTATTATTATCCTTTTAATAAGTGGATCTTCTTTCGTACTTACTAAATGGTTTACTATAGGTTTTACAACTTTTCTATTGGTAATTTTCTTAAATCAAAAACGAGAATTTACAAAAAAAATATTCTTAGTGCTCGTTGTTTGGTTTCTAATTAACATTCTTGCAATGTTTTTTACGAATAGCGATTTTATATTATTGAGAATACTACACTATACATTTGGTCTATTATTACTACCATATTTTGTTATTAGTTTAATGGGATTAAACTTCTGGTCTCGTTTTGAAAGAATTGTTTACTTTCTTACCTTAGTTTCAATTCCCTTATTTGCATTAAATATAGTATTCCCTGATTTCTTTAATAGTCTCTCATCTCTTTTCCGTCCATTAACTAGAGATATTTTCTCAAAATTTAATACAGATACAAATTACTGGTCAGCGCTAATTTATGTTAATGCGATAAAAGATGGAAGTTTTTATAGAAATTCTGGATTTATGTGGGAACCAGGATCTTTTGCAATGATTATTGTTTGGGCCATTGTATATAACTGGTTAACTAAAGGAATAAAGTTTGATAAAAGATTCTGGGTTTATTTTACAGCTATGGCAACAACTTTATCTACAGCAGGTTACTTAGCAATCTTTGTGGTAATATTGAGTAATTATATAAAAAAAATTGGATTTAAGAATATCGTTTTGTTACCCATAATTGCTTTTTTATTTTGGACTTATATTTATCAATTAGATTTTGTTGGAGGAGAAATAGATTATTATATAGAAGGTTATAGCAAAGATAATCTTTTTTACAACAATAGTTATGAAGCAATTAAGGTAAGCCGTTTTCAAATTGTAAAATATGATTTTTATAAGGTTTTTGAACATCCTTTTGGTTATGGAGTTGTATCAAAAAAAGATTTTAGTGAGGAAATTGAAATTGTTGGAGTAAATGGATTAACAAATTTAATGGTTATGTGGGGTATTCCAGTATTTATTTTCATGCTTGTTTTAATGAAAAGGTATGTTTTTCTCTTAAATTTTAGAAAATATAGTAATTTAACTCTTTATTTTCTGTTTACTGGCCTTTTAATTATGTTCTTTTCAAATCCCCTTTCTAGAAATGTATTCATTTATCTTATAATGATAACGCCATTATTAATAAATTTTCAACATAATACAAATGCAACAAAACCAACAAGTTAATTTTGCAATAATTTCTATTTACTCATTTCCTTATGGGTTAGCTCCCACCTCTAGAACATTGGCATATTCAAAGGGATTAATTGAAAACAATGCTCGAGTTTCAATCTATTTACCCTTTCCAACAGATAATTATAATTCTAAACAAAATTTAGAAAATAATGGATCATTTAATAGTATTGAATATTTATATACATCCGGCAGATATAAAAGTAAAAGTAAACTTTTCAGAGCTATTTCTGTTTTATCAGGTTATAGAAAAATTTGGGGATATATAACTTGTTGGATTAAAATAATAAAAAATAATAAAAAGTTAAACATAGACTTTTTAATAATTAGTTCAGACTATATTCCAAATCTTTTTATTTTCGGGTTATTAGCTAAGCGAATAAATGCAAAAAGCATTTTTATATTTGACGAATATCCTGTACCAATAAGACACAAATTGAAAAACAAAATACCTATCTGGAAAGAAAATTTATATAAAATAGTGCTCAAATTAATCGATGGGTATATTTCTATTTCTGAAAAATTAAAGATTTATTTTTGTGATTTTGTTCCTAAAAAAACACTCGTTCTATCTACCATTACAGACATTAGTCGATTCAAAAATACAAATACTACTATCTCAGAAAAAATTAGTTATATATGCTATATGGGAAATATGGAATTAACAAAAGATAATGTTGACAATATAATAAATGCTTTTTCTTTAATAACAAATAAATATCCAGATTTAGAATTGCATTTGTACGGCAGACCTAATACAAAAACGTTAGAGATTCTAAAAAAACAAGTAAAAGAATTAAATTTAGAAGACAAAGTTTTATTTAAAGGCAAAGTAAATTACCAACATGTTCCTACTGTTTTAAAAAATGCAAAAATTCTAGTTTCTTCTCAACCGAATACACTAAGAGCAAGCGGGGGATTCCCAACTAAACTGGGAGAATATCTAGCTGCCGGTGTTCCAACATTGATAACTGATGTAGGTGAAAATTCAAAATATGTCAAAGATAAAATACATCTTTATTTTTCAATGCCAGATAATCCTGAAGATTTTGCTAATAACATTGAATATATTTTAAATAATTATTCATCAGCATTAAGTGTTGCAAAAAATGGCAAAAATTTTATAATTGATAACTATTCACATTTTAAACAAGGAGAAATTATACTTCAATTTTGCAAAACTTTATAATAAATCCTTTTTTTTAAACGTTTTTTCCCAAATGAGTTCGTTGCTTAAAAATAATTATAACTTATTTCTTCAATTAAAAAATTAATCAAACCGTTTATTACTAACTTAATATATAAATAATGTTAAATATTTTCTTTGATTTTTTTGCTTATTATTTTTTTTCACCGTCTTTATATGCAAAATACATAAAAGTAAAATTTGGCAAAAATTGTAGGATTGTAACAAAAAACTGGGGAAGTGAGCCTTACCTAATTGAGCTAGGTAATCATGTTCATATTACTAAAGGTGTAAGTTTTGTAACACACGATGGAGCGGTATGGGTTTTTAGAGAAAACATTCCAACCTTTGATGTTTTTGGTAAAATTGTCGTAAAAGACAATACTTACATTGGAAATAATGCGGTCATTCTACCTGGTGTTACTATCGGCTCTAATTGCATTGTTGGTGCAAATTCTGTTGTAACCAAGAGTATTCCAGACAATAGCGTTGTTGCAGGAAATCCTGCTAAGTTTATTTTATCTACTAGAGATTATTTAGAAAAAGCTATTAACCATAATGCACAAACAAAACTCTTAACAAAAAAACAAAAAAAGAATTATTTACTAAATCCTGATTTTAATTTATTTATTAAAAAGTCTACTCTTAAAATTGAATAATAACAACTCTTTATTAATCGTTAGTTGCTATAATATTGTAAATAGCAATACGGCCGGAGAAAAAAGAATTAAATGTTATATTAATTCTTTATTAATCCATGAAGATTTTAGTTCTGCATATATTTATTACCATGCCAAATTATTTAAGTTTGAAAAAAATAAAATTGTTGAATATCCTAAAAAAATAAATTTTGTTTCATTATTTAGAACTGTTCCTGAATCTTCAAGTATTTTAATATATCCTTCTACAAATGTTCTTTTAGAAATATTTTATTTATTGTACTTCAAATTTGTAAGAAAGAAACGTGTTTTTATAGAACTAAACGAAGTAAGAAAATTCTCAATAACATTAAAAAGTCGGTTTTCAGATATTTACAAAAGCCCTTTCTTGTTTTTGAAAAATAAATTAAAGCAATTATTATCTGTTATACAGGAATATACATTATCTGCATATGATGGTTTAATTACTATATCTGATAATATTACAAATTACAATTTATTAAAAAATAAAATCATATTACAGATTCCAATTTTATCTGATATTCCTGATCTTTATAATCATCCCATAAAATACGATTATAAAACCCCTTTCAAAATAATTTTTACAGGAACAATTAATATCAAAAAAGAAAATTTAAACTTGGCACTAGAATCATTATCTAATCTTAAAGTTAACAATATAGAGCTCCATTTATATGGTCCAATAGATAAACAAAATTTACAAGAATTGGATTTTATAAAAAATAAATTGAATCTTAATACACACGTTTTTCATCAGGGTATTGTTTCAAATAATTTATTAATGAATATTTTTAAAGAAGCACATTTGTTAATTCTACCTAGAGGTAATACTAAACAAAATCAATATGGTTTTTCCACCAAATTATCTGAATATTTAGTTTCTGGTCGACCAGTCTTAGTTACTAATGTAAGTGATAATGGTAAATATATTAAAGATGGTTTTAATGGTTTTATAATTCCTCCAGATTCATTAGAATCAATGACTAATAAAATTAAATATATTTACGAGAATTATAATAGTTTTAATGAAATGATACCTTCTAATGCATTAAAAACTGTAAAAGAAAATTTTGATTACAACCTTTATAGTAATTCATTATACAGCTTTCTATTCCAACAACTTCTATTAAAAAATTAACATTAAAATGATATACCTTATAACAGGCTCCGCAGGATTTGTAGGTTCGCATTTGGCAGATAAGTTAATTAGTTTAGGTCACAGAGTTATTGGTATTGATAATTTTGATAATTTTTATGCTAAAAACATTAAAAAACATAATATTCTGTCGGCAATAAAAAATCCAAATTTTATTTTTATTGAAGCCGACATAACACATCAAAATGAATTATTTGATGTGTTTTCAAAATACAATTTTGATTGTGTAATTCACCTTGCAGCCAAAGCAGGTGTTCGTCCATCCATAAAATATCCATCAGAGTATTTTAAAGTAAATGTTGATGGAACAGTTAGTATTTTGGAAGCTATGAAACAATTCGGAGTAAAAAAGCTAATCAATGCATCATCTTCGTCTGTTTATGGAAACAACCCCAAAGTGCCATTCTCAGAAACAGATTCGGTAGACTATCCAATATCCCCATATGCTGCCTCAAAAAAAGCAGGAGAACTCGTGTGTCACACTTATCATCATTTATATGGTTTTGACATTTTCTGCCTTAGATTTTTTACAGTTTATGGACCACGACAACGACCGGATCTTGCCATTCACAAATTCACTGAAAAAATTATAAATAGTCAACCCATTGATGTTTATGGAGATGGTTCTACTGCACGCGACTATACATATATTGATGATATCATACAAGGTATTTGTTTGGCAATTGAAAAAGTGAAAGGATATGAAATAATTAACATTGGGGAATCTAAAACTATTTCACTAAGTAAAATGATATCCGTTATTGAAGAAAAGTTAAATAAAAAAGCAATTGTTAATCGCTTACCAATGCAACCCGGTGATGTAAATTTAACCAACGCCGATATTTCAAAAGCAAAACAGATTCTTGGTTATAACCCTATTTGGAAGTTTGAAAAAGGGATTGAAGAATTCATTAAATGGAAAAAGAATGACTAGGGTTTTAATTCTAACAAATACATTAAAAACAGGTGGTGCTGAAAAGCAAAGTATTTATTTATATAAAGCTTTAAAAAAAACATATAATGCCCAACTGATAGTATATTATGGTAACCAGATTGACCAAAGAATGAAAGAGCTGTTGGTTGATTCTAACTCAGAGAATATTATTTATTTAAAGGGTAATCATCTTAGTAAATTATGGTTCTTGTATAAATTGTTCAAGCAAAACACGGAAACAGTTTGCATTTCATATTTGGCAACAACAAACACCATAAATGCTGTTATTGGTAAGCTTGCTAAAGTAAAATTTCGAATTGGGGGAATCCGGAATTCAAAATTTCATTGGTTTAAAAAAATTATTCAAAAACATTTACATAATAACTGGCTAAATTGTTCTGTATTCAATAATCATAATGGATATTACGAACTAACAAGATCTGGTTTTAAAAAAGAAAAAGGAATTGTAATTTTCAATTGTATTGAAATTCCGGAATATATTCATGAGGTTAAAAAAGATAATCTATTAAATATTTTAACTGTAGGAAGATTTGTTGAACAAAAAGATTATAAAACAGCTTTTCTTTCAATAAAAAAACTTATTGAAAACAACATTATAGTAAAATACACTATTGTTGGGCAAGGACAACTTGAAACAGAACTAAAGGACTATGTTTCACAAATAGGAATAGATAATCACGTTGAATTTATCGTAAATCCTCCAAATGTTGATGATTACTACAAAAATGCAGATATTTATTTGTCCACATCATTATTTGAGGGTTTGTCCAATTCTATTATGGAAGCCATGTCGTTTGCATTGCCTGTAGTTGCAACAAATGTGGGAGATAATAAATATCTAGTTATAAATGAAAAAACAGGATTTTTGTTCCCCGTTAAAGATATTGACAGGATTAGTAATTCACTGAAATTATTATGCAACAATGCAAACTTTAGAAATGAAATGGGGGAAAAAGCATATGAGCATATAAAAATGAATTTTTCTGTTGATAAATTTACAAATGAATACATTACTCTGATAGAGAACCTTTTCAATGGAAAATAAAAAACCACATATTGCTGTCATTGGTTTAAAAGGATTACCTGCTTTTGGAGGAGCTGCTACAGTTGGTGAAAATTTAATAGACCAATTAAAAAACGATTACAATTTTACTGTTTATTCTCTTAGTACACATACTAAAGGAGAATCAATTGATGGCATAAAACAAATTGTATTTAATGGCTGTAAAAACACAACTATAAATACCTTTCTATACTATATTAAATCATTATTTCATTGTCTTTTTTTTGCAAAATACGACCTAATACATTTACATCATGCTGAGAGTGGATTTATAACACCGTTATTAAGGCTAAAATATAAAGTTGTTGTTACATTTCATGGTGTGTTTTTTGACAAATCAGATCCCAAGTTTGGGTATTCTGCTAATAAATTTTTCAGATGGTCAGAGAAGCTAAATATCAAGTATGCGAGCATAGTTATTTCTGTTTCCAAAACAGATGCTAATAATTGTAATTTAAAATATAATACAAATATTCAATACATTCCAAATGGAATAACCATTCAGAATATCGGAAAGAATGTGTTTATTGAATCATATATGGTATTTGCAGCATCGAGAATATATGAAATCAAAGGATTACATTTATTACTTGAAGCCATTCGAAACAATCGTGTAAATCAAAAGTTATTTATTATTGGAGATTTAAACCATGTTCCTGCATATAAAAAGAAAATTGAGCTGCTTGCAAGAGGATTAAATGTAACATTCATAGGATTAATAAAAAATAAACAAGAGCTATTTAAAATAATTAATGATGCAAATTTGTTTATTTTTCCATCTCTTTTTGAAGCAATGTCAATGATGCTATTAGAAGTGGTTTCTTTAAAAACCCCAGTATTAGCAAGTAAAATACCTGCTAATACTGAAATTTTCAACGATCAGGAAATGCTTTTTTTTGAACTTGAAAAAGAAAACGAATTACAAAAGAAACTTTCTTTTGCATTGACTAATCCTGAAGAAATGAAAATTAAAGCTGAAAAAGCATTTCAAAAACTTAATGAAAAATATACCTGGGAAATAATTTCCTTAAAGTACAATTCTATTTACAAGAATTTAATATCAAACTAAGACATGTGTGGCATTTTTGGAGTTATTACGGGTAAAGGATCAGCCTATAGTTCGGGGTTTTTAAATCACTCGGTTAAAACTCTTGCTCATTTATCAGAAAGCCGTGGCAAAGATTCGTCGGGTATTTGTTTGTTTAATTCACAACAAAAACTACAAGAGATATTTAAAGGCCCTGTGCCGGTTTCATTTCTGCTAAAGAATAATAAACTTAAGGAAAATTTAAATTCTGCCTTTTCTGCTAAATCAGATTTTCGCTATGCTTTTGGCCATGCCCGTTTAGTAACCAACGGTACTCAGCTCAACGACGAAAACAACCAACCTGTTATTAAAGATGGCATAATAGCTATACACAACGGCATTGTGGTAAATGTAAACGAACTATGGGTAAAATGCCCTGAAATTAAACGAAAATATGAAATTGATACCGAAGTTTTGTTGTCGCTAATACGTTACCATTTACAGCAAAACAATTCGCTGGAGCAATCTCTTGTATTATCATTTAACGAAGTATTTGGCACCGTATCTGCCGCGATGGTTTTCGACGATATGAATAAATTTGTACTGGCAACAAACAATGGATCATTATATACCTTGCATAATGGAAAAGATATTCTGTTTTTTGCATCCGAAAAATTTATGCTTAGGCAGTTTGCCAAAAAAACAAATCTTTCGGAAATTGGGTCGTATGAAATTAATGCTGTAAAACCCAGCGAGGGATTAATTGTAAATCTCGATGAATTCAAAATTATTCCTATTTCTTTAATTAAAACAGAAAATAAACAACCTGAAGAATTGAGTTCAGAGAAATATCCGGTAAAAGTTTATCCTGTGTTATCGAATAAAAAACAGCGTTCTACGGTTATCGACCTCAATTATA
Organism: Bacteroidetes bacterium GWF2_33_16; assembly: GCA_001768565.1. Lineage (GTDB taxonomy): Bacteria > Bacteroidota > Bacteroidia > Bacteroidales > UBA12077 > UBA12077. The sequence goes on from MEOE01000028.1 coordinate 115,271, forward strand.
TTCACTTAAATCCAGATGCAGAAAAGGAAAAAGCCATTTTACAATATCCCATTGATAAAATTAAAACTTTAAAACGATGTTCAAAATGTTTGCTTCCCGAAACCTTTCCTTTTATTGAGTACAATGAAAAAGGAGAATGCAACTATTGTAAGAATTACAAACCTAAAAACCAACCAAAACCAATTAATGACTTATTAAAGCTGGTTGAACCTTTCCGTAAAAAAGATGGCTCGCCAGACGTAATCATTCCTTTTAGTGGTGGCCGCGATAGTACTTATGTATTACATGTAATAAAGAAAGAGCTTGGATTAAATCCTGTTACCTATACCTACGATTGGGGTATGGTTACTGATTTGGCTCGTAGAAACATTGCACGAATTTGTGGTAAACTGGGAGTTGAAAATATTATTGTTGCCTCCGACATACACTGGAAAAGAGAGAATATTCGCAAAAACATTGAGGCCTGGATTAAATATCCAGCACTGGGTATGATTCCCTTATTTATGGCTGGAGATAAGTACTTTTTTTACTATGCTCATAAAATTAAAAAACAGTTGGGTATTGATCTTGAAATTTGGGGAATAAATGAACTTGAAAACACCAATTTTAAAACCGGATTTGCAGGATTAAAGCCACAATTCGATAAAAAAAGGATTTATTCATTATCAATTCAAAATCAGTTAAAACTTTTTGGATTTGTTGGTAAAAATCTTATACAGAGTCCCGGGTATATCAATCAGTCCGTTTTTGATTCATTGGGTTCGTTTGCATCTCGATATTTAACACCAAAACCCAATTATTACCATTTATTCGATTATGTTCAATGGAACGAAAAAGTAATTGAAGATACCATTATTCAAAATTACGATTGGGAAAAAGCAGTAGATACAAATTCCACATGGCGCATTGGCGATGGCACTGCCTCGTTTTATAATTACATATATACATTGGTTGCAGGATTTAGTGAAAACGATACGTTCCGAAGCAATCAAATACGCGAAGGAATGATTTCAAGAGAGGATGCCTTGCGGCTCATTTATGAAGAAAACAAACCCCGCTACAATTCAATTAAATGGTATCTTGAGATTGTTGGATTAGACTATGAAACAGTAATCAAAAAGATTAATAATATTCCGCGTTTATATAACTCATAATTATTAACATGGGCCGATTAAAATATTTTGTTGTAATTTTTTTCCTGTTTTCTGGTTATAAAATCTTTTCGCAAAATTTTAATAACACGTATTCACAAGAATATGGTAAAAGTTGGTTTTTCTCTCTTGGAGGTGGTATTCAAATGTCTGGAATAAAATCAGAAGACTTTATTCATTCAAATATAGCACCAGCACTGGTAATAAATATTGGTAATTGGGTTACTCCGGAAGTTGCAATTCTTGTTGGATATAAAGGCTTTTACTTTACTACAATTAGCGATAATGATAAACATTATTATATTTTTTTTTATGGAGAAGTATTATTTAATGTGAATGAGTTAATTAATGGTAAAAATATTGCCAACAATACCTGGAGTTTAATTGTTCATCCTGGAGCAGGGTATTTTTATAACAGTTATTACAACCAGCCAAATATTTGTGCAAACTTCGGAATAACAAACAGTTTTCAAGTTTTCGAACGGTTTGAAATCTTCATAGATGTTTCAGCCATAATGGGTTGGGATATTTATCAGGGAGATGAAGATATTCTGCCTAGCTGTGTTCTTGGCTTGACTTATTCGCTATAGAAAAAAATCAAGGCTAAATCTTTCACATATAAAGTTATTTGGGGTTAAGAAATTAAGTCGTTTTCTGATACAAGAGAGAAAAATGATTGTTCGCATTAACAAATGAAAATTCTTTTCGATACAGGTCATCCGGTTCATGTTCTTTTTTTTTCTTCGATTATTACACAACTAGAAAAAGACGGGCACACCTGTCGTTTAAGTATCCGCGAAAAAGACTGTTCTGTTCAGATTGCAACAGCCTATAATTTACCATTTATAACAAAAGGCAAAGGGAGTTATTCGTTTTTTTTAAAGCCTTTTGCCCTGCTGGGCTTTGTTGTAAAAATATTCCGTTCGGCCCAAGTATATAAACCCGATATTTTTGTAAGCTTTGCTTCGCCATATGCAGGTATTGTTTCGTGGCTAATGCGTAAGCCCCATATTGTGTTTGATGATACAGAAACAGATCCAATTTTACAATGGATTTATAACCGGTTTTCAACACACATAATTACGCCATCGTGTTTTCAGAAAGATTTTGGCAAAAAACATATTCGCATTCATTCTTACAAAGAATTAGCCTATTTAAACCCGCAACGATTTTCCAAAAACCCGGAAATTAAAACAGAATTGGGTTTTCAAGCTAATCAGGATTACATTTTGGTTCGCTTAGTAAACCATGGCGCCATGCACGATATATTTTCTAAGAAATGGGATAACCCGAACAAATTTTTCTTTATCGAAAAACTGGCAAAAACATATCACCTTGTTATTTCTGCCGAAACAACTTTACCCGCAAACCTGGAAAAATTCCGCATGAAATTACCAGAACATTTGTTTCATCAGGTTTTGGCAAATGTAAAAATAATGGTAGGCGAAAGTGCCACTGTAGCAACCGAAAGTGCTGTTCTGGGTGTTCCTGCTATTTTTATAGATTACAGTACTCGCGGGTATATTACAGAAATAGAAAAAGAGTATGGTTTAGTAATGCACGTTAAGCCCACAACAAACGAACTAAAAAAAGCAGAGGAGTTTGTACATACTGTTATGCAAAACCCTGTTAATTCTGTGTACGAAAAGAACAGGCAAAAATTACTTTCAGAAAAAATAGATCCTACAACATTTATGGTTTGGTTCATCGAAAACTACCCTGAGAGTGTAAGAATAATGAAGGAGAATCCGGATTATCAGTACAACTTTAAATAAAGAGACAATTACCAGTGATCTGTGATCTAACTGTGATCTGTGATCCCGTCCCGATAACTCCCGAAAGCTTTCGGGACGGGAGCTATCGGGAAAAGGGCGCGCGTGGGTAAAAAAAATTAATAATAAATTTTATCTCTATTGGCCATTACAGCCCCCAACCCCCTGAAGCCTGCCTGCCGGCAAGGCAGGGGGAAAGCCAGCCCTCATTTAATATATGATTAGCGTAACCTCCCCTGTCTTCGACAGGTAAACTTTAGGGAATCAAAGGGCGCGCACAGGGAATTAATGAACACCATGAAAAAAAGAACCATTGAACGTTCGATGTTTTATAACGCTTCTCCAGAAATTTTCAGAAGAGCTGAAGAGTTGCGTAAAAATATGACTGAGGCAGAAATGGTTTTATGGAATAAACTAAATAAAAACCAACTTGGATTTCGATTTAAAGCTCAACATCCGATTGAGCGTTTTATTGCTGACTTTTACTGCCATAAGGCAAGACTTGTAATTGAAGTTGATGGCGAGATTCATAATTTTCAACAAGAATATGATTTAGGTAGAGCAGCAGAAATAGAAAAATATGAACTAAAAATTCTTCGTTTCACTAATGAAGAAGTGTTTAATAAAATAGATCAGGTAATTGAAAAGATTAAAATGAATTTATAAAATGCTTTATCTGCCCCCCACCCCCTAAAGGGGGGCTTCCCTTTAGGGAATAAAGGGCGAGCGCGGGAAAAGAGTTGGTTTTACAGTACGTGAAGAAAGTTGTGAAACTTGTTTTGAATATTATAAGATAATAATATCCTTCGCTGCCCCCACCCCCTAAAGGGGGGCTTCCCTTTAGGGAATAAAGGGCGAGCGCGGGAAAAGAGTTGGTTTTACAGTATGTGAAGAAAGTTGTGAAACTTGTTTTGAATATTATAAGATAATAATATCCTTCGCTGCCCCCAGCCCCTGAGGGGGCGAGTCCAACCCGTAGTTAGTTTAATGAGCAATGGATCCCTTTAGGGAATAAAAGGGCGCGCACGTGAATTAAATAACTATTCACAAAAACAAATATTCCATCCTACCAAATACTAAATCCTACATACTAATTACTTAAAAAACTAATTATAAGAAATTTCTCTACACACAACCCTGCTTCGGCAGGGATTTTTGTTTATAATAGATTTGAGATGTGAGATATGAGCTTGCCTGCCATGCCTAGCGGCAGGTTAACCGGTAGGTAGGTATCAAGACAATAAACAATAATCAAACTCCAAATTTCAATTATCGATTATCAAAAATCATTAATTCCGAAAGCTTTAGAGAGATGTCGGGAGCGAACCGCAAAGCAGCGAGAAAAAGACAGAAGGCTTTAGACATGTAATTTTAAACATTTAATTGTTTTTTGTGTTTCTATGTTATTATTAAAAAATGAAAAAATGAAAAAAATAACATGTATACTAATCGCCTTATTTGCTTTGCAAATTGTAAAAGCCGAGGCACAAACCATTAGTTTTGAATTCCCTGCATTACCCTATTCATACGATGCATTAGAGCCATATATTGATAAAGCTACAATGGAGATTCATTACGACAGGCATTTTAGAGCGTATTATAACAATTTTGTTAAATCTGTTAACGAAAATAACCTGAATGGAAAAAGCCTGGAAGAGATTTTTGCTGATGTAAGTAAATATTCTGCTGTAGTCAGAAATAATGGTGGAGGATATTACAACCATTCCCTTTTCTGGACTATAATGGCGCCAAATGCAGGAGGTAAACCAGATGGCAAACTATTTGAGGATATTGAGAAAACCTTTGGATCGTTCGAAAATTTTACAAAAGAATTCGAGAAGGCAGCCTCTACACAATTTGGTAGCGGATGGGCCTGGTTGGTTGTAGATGAAAACAATCAATTGTTTATATTGCAGTTACCAAATCAGGATAATCCGCTAATGGATATATCACCTAAAAAAGGGATGCCAATACTTGCAATTGATGTGTGGGAACATGCCTATTACTTAAAATATCAGAACAAACGAAGAGACTATATTGCTATTTTCTGGAAGGTTGTTAACTGGAATAAAGTAAGCGAATTATATGCTAATGCACTGAAAAAGTAAGGCTTTTGTTGTTTTTGTTATTAAGCTCACAGGCTGGTTCGTGGTAAAAAAAGCTAAATTACGATAGACAATTACCAGTGAACTGTGATTCGTGATCTTTTAATCAAGAAAAGGAAAACAAACAAAACAGCATTAAAACTGCAATAATTTATAAAATAAAACCATTTATAAGCTGTTATGCGGCTTAGAATACATTTATAAGTACTTAAAACAAACAAATTAGAAGAAAAATCTCTTCTTACACCCTGCTTCGGCGGGGTTTTGTTTTTAGAATTAAGATGTGAGTATAGAGAGAATAAACCATAGTTAAAAAAGCTTGCCTGCCAGCTAAACCGCCTTGAGCAGTAGGTAAGATAAAAGTGAAAAAGCTCTCCCATGTAAACAGTAAACGTTGATTTTGAACCTATATGTACTATAGAAACAGAAGTTTTTTATTCAAAACCCTTAATTCTACCTATAAATAAATCCCTTCGGTAAACTTTAAATTTTAACTTTGTACTTCAAACTTATTTTTTCTTACCTTTAATCCTGTATTTAAAAAAATAAAAATGAACCGACGGTCGATATTTGTAAATACAGTTGTTGATATTGCTGCACTTAGCCTTGCTTTTTTACTAATGATATGGATTAAGCCGGCCTCGAAACGTATTTACCTGCCAACCTATTTTTATCCATTTCTTATTTTTATTACCCTTTGGGTAGTTGTTTCGTTAATTGCACGCAAATATTCGGCACCCGAAAGATACAGCCTCTCACGGGCTATGTGGCATATTATTATTACCAACCTTTTAATTTCGGGAATTGCAGTATTGATAATGTACCTCTTTAAGCACTTATTTTTTTCACGATTAGTTGTATTGGGTACAATAACGGTAGGTACATTCTTTGAGCTATTATTTGCATTTTGCGATTACTTTATCTGTAATGCTAAACCCGGTCCCGATACATCAAAGGTATTTGAGGTTTATCAGAGAGTTGTTGGCCGCCAGCAGGAAATACCAATAGCGGAACCGTTGCTTATAGATTTTTCATTAGAGCAAGTACCCGAAAATATTAAAGAGGCAGTAATTGACGAATCGAATGTTGATGTTTTCTATTTTTTATCTGAAAATATTGACCTCACAAAGCCCGATTATTCATTATTATCAACCACTACCCGCTTTAATGTTGATAAGCTTCCGGAATTGGTTTATCATAAAATTGTTAATCTTCATCGCATTAATGATATACGGTATATTAACAAGTTTTTTGAGTCGGTAAATAAGAAACTCCCCGAAAATGGAATATTTATAGGATGTTTCGAAACGAAAAACCTGCGCAAAAAGCGAATTTTTAATAAATATCCCCCGGTAATTAATAGCATCTACTATTTCTTCGACTTTATTATTAAGCGCGTATTTCCAAAGTTTAATCTCACCAAAGGAATTTATTTTTTTCTTACACGGGGTAATAACAGAGTTTTATCGGGAGCAGAAACATTTGGGCGTTTATATTCCTGTGGTTTTGAGATAATTAATGAAAAAGAGATTCGTGGTTTGTTATATTTTATTGCCCGTAAAGTGAGAAAACCTTATTACGATTTGCATCCCACATACGGTCCCCTGATTAAGCTAAGTCGAATAGGTCAAAATGGCAAGATCATTTATGTATATAAGCTACGCACAATGCATCCATATGCCGAATATCTGCAGGCTTATGTTTACAACAAATCCGATTTGCAGGAGGGTGGCAAATTTAAAGATGATTTCAGGGTAACCACGCTGGGGAAAATATTTCGAAAGTTCTGGCTCGATGAATTTCCTATGCTCATAAACTTATTAAAAGGCGAGATGAAGCTTTTTGGGGTGAGGCCATTGAGTGAGCACTATTTTAGTTTATACTCAAAAGAATTGCAAGAGAAAAGAATAAAAACAAAGCCCGGCCTAATTCCTCCTTTTTATGTAGATATGCCCAAAACACTGGATGAGATTCAGGCTTCGGAGACGAAGTATCTTAATGCATACGAAAAACACCCTTTATTAACCGACTTTAAATACTTTTGGAAAGCAGTGTGGAATATTTTGTTTAAGAATGCTCGTAGTAGTTAATTTTACCACACAGACACTTAGATCACCAAGAAACACGAAGAAAAACTCTGATTAAGAATTAGTAAGACATGAAAATTACACAAAAATATATTAATGAAATTGCTTACAAAATTGTTGGATGTGCTATTGAAGTTCATAAACACTTAGGTCCGGGATTACTTGAATCTGTATATGAGAAATGTCTTATTCAGGAATTAAAAGAACATGGATTAATTGTTAGATCACAGGTATTGGTTCCAATTAAATATAAAGACACTCGATTAGAAAGTGATTTACGGATTGATCTTTTAGTAAATGACTTAATAATTATTGAGTTAAAGGCTGTGGAAGTTATGATTCCTGTATTTAAAGCACAGTTATTGTCTTACTTAAAACTAACAGGAAGACCCAAAGGATTATTAATAAATTTCCATACTGAAAATATTACGAATCAATTAGTATCTTTAGTAACAGAAGAATTTGCTAAATTGCCTGTTGAATAAAAATGTAACCACTAAGACACTAAGTACACTAAAAAACACTTAGTGAAACTTCGTGGCCTTAGTGACTAAGTGGTAAAAAACAATGAAAAAAGCTATAATAATCATACTCTTTTTTTTCTCTGCTTCACTGTATGCGCAAGATGTATACTATCATACCACGAATAAAGATGTATATGAGTTTCTGGATGAGTTTGCGGCAGCTGGAGTTATAGATATAAATACAGTTGTTAAGCCCTTTTCGCGGATGTTTATAGCCGAAAAGCTTATGGAGGTTAGTGAGTCGGGATATGAACTTAATGCACGTCAGCAGGCAGAGCTTGATTTTTATTTTAAGGATTTTAATAAGGAACTTAAAAAAAATAAGAATTTTGATAAGCGCCTCGACCTCTATACATATAAAGATTCTTTATTTACATTTTCGGTAAATCCAATTGTCGGGATCGATTATTTTATGAACGATAGTGGTAGTTTCTCGCATTGGTGGAATGGAGCCGAAGCATTTGCCTATATAGGCAATAATTGGGGTTTTTATGCCAGTTTGCGCGATAACCACGAAAGCACCCTCCTAACAAGAGAGGATTTTTTAACTCCACGTACAGGGGCCAATTACAAATATACCGACAAGGGAGGCGATTACAGTGATATGCGTGGTGGCCTCACCTACTCGTGGGATTGGGGTAGCTTTGGAATTGTAAAAGATCATTTCGAATGGGGTAACAACTATAATGGAGCCAATATTTTTAGCAACAGAGCTCCTTCGTTTGCACATATTAAGTTACAACTTAAACCTGCCAAGTGGTTCGAGTTTAACTGGGTTCACGGATGGCTTGTGTCCGAAGTAATTGATAGTGCCTCTTCGATGACATTCACGAACTCATATGGTACTGATTATCGAGATATGATGTTTGATAAGTACCTTGCTGCAAACCTTTTTACCTTTAAACCATTTGACAAACTATATATTTCGCTTGGTAATTCGGTAATTTATAGCTCTGATGGTCCACAATTGCAATATCTTATTCCGGTGATGTTTTACAAATCGGTTGATCACACCTATAATGCAACAGATAAATCGGGAAGAAATGTTGGTCAGAACTCGCAGATGTTTATTGATATAAGCTCAAGAAATATAAAGAAACTCCATCTTTCGGCCACCCTATTTATTGATGAACTTTCGACCGATCGGTTTTTTAACGATACAGTATGGAACTTCTGGAGTTTTAAAGCCAGCGCACGAGTTTCTGATCTTATTCCGAATACATTTATTACTGTTGAATATACTAAATCGATGCCCCTCACCTACAAGCATAATATTCCAACCACAACGTTCGAAAGCAATGGTTATAACCTGGGACATTATTTAATGGATAATGCGCATGAGTTTTATTTTTCGGTTTTAGTAAAGCCTTTCAGAACATTAACAATAAAAGCAGATTATCTGTTTGCTCAAAAAGGCAAGGATTATGATGATTTGGGAGGATCACGATTGGGCAATCCGTTTATGGATAAGGTGGAATGGGAGAATCAAAGCTATTCGATCCGGGCTTCGTACCAAATAATTAATGATGGATATTTGTTTGTAAAATTTATGCATAGTGATATTTCGGGAGATGTAACAAAATACACACCACTGGTTTATCACGGAATACAAAATACTTTTTCGTTTGGAGCAAATATTGGATTCTAAAAAAACTTTGAGCTTCTAGCCATGAGCTATGAGCCCGACTGACTTCCTGCGGCGGTTAAAACCACCTCCTGCATCGTCTCTAGGCTCTCACCTTCATCCTTCAAATTAACGCTTTCAGCAGAAAATTTTTGCACACTTTTTGTGTCTGGAGTTTCTTTGTTTTAAAAAAAATAACAAAAACTTAACAAACAATAAAAATGAATAAACAAAAGTATTTTGAAATTTGTTTGTAAAAAACCGCGGAAACTTTTAATACTTTTTTTGTTTCCTAACTTTTTTTTGTTTTATATTTGCGCCATGAATTCAGAATTAGAAAATATTTTAGAAAAGGTTGCTGCTCTTTATATGAAATATGGAGTAAAGAGTATCACCATGGATGATGTTGCCCGCGAATTGGGCATATCAAAAAAAACACTTTACCAGTACGTTGAGAATAAAAACGAGCTGGTAGAGAAGGTTGTGGATTATGTTTTAAACAAGAAAGATTGCGAGTTTAAAATGATCTCTGAAAAAGAAATGAATGCTATTGAAAAGTTGCTCGAAGTAAATATGCATATCATTAAAACAATGAAAGAATATAATCCGGCAACCGAGTACGATCTTAAAAAGTACTATCCCGAGCTATTTGCAAAGCTGCATTCGGTGCGAAAAGAAAGAATGTACCAATCGATAATGGCAAACATTAAAAAAGGCAAAGAAGAAGGATTATACCGAGAGGAACTGAACGAAGAAGTAATAGCGCGCATGCAGGTAAGTCGGTTTATGAATATTAACGAAGATGATCTTCTTACAAAAAATGATTTGCAAAGGTCAGAGTTTATTCACGAGCTTTTTATTTATCATATTCGAGGCATTGCTAATGAAAAAGGGATTGAAGTTCTGGAAAATACTCTAAAAACAATAAATTTTAATAATTACTTATAATTAACAATAAAATAAATACGAATGAAACAGAAATTTTTGCTTGGTATGCTACTCACAGCCCTCCCTTTATTGGGATTTTCGCAGCAGACTGAGCCATTGGAATTATCGTTAAATAAGGCACAGGAATATGCTATTCAGAATAACCTTACCTTAAAAAATGCAAACCTGGATATTACTATCGCGGAGAAAAAAGTTTGGGAAACAACGGCTATTGGTTTACCACAAGTTAATGGAGCATTAAACTACCAGCACATTCCGGGCGAACTACCTACGTTTTCGTTTACCGATAGTTCGACCATGAAAATATACAATTATATATTTACATCTCTTGAAGCATTGGGTTATCCACCATCGTCAGATTTGTTTTCGAGCGATTCGAAACCATTAACACTGGGGGTAAAAAACAGTACTACTTATTCGGTTACTGTTTCGCAATTGGTGTTTAGTGGTGAATATATTGTTGGATTGCAAGCATCAAAAACCTTTTTGCAGATTTCAAAGCTAGCTGCAGAAAAGCAATTAATTGATTTAAAAGGAAATGTTATTACAGGATATATTTCGGTGTTGGTTCTTGAGCGCAACCTGGAAATTATCGATTCGTCGTTAACCAATATGACATTATTGCTGAACGAAACACAGCAAATGTACAAACAGGGTTTTATGGAATCGACCGATGCCGACCAGTTACAGATAACACTCAACTCATTAACAAATGCAAAAAACACAATTGAAAGGCAATTAGATATTTCGAAAATGCTTTTAAAAATTACCCTTGGGGTTGATGTAAAGACTGAAATTACCTTAACAGAAAACCTTGAATCGGTAAATTCGCAGCTCAACACCACAGTAAAAGATATTGCTGCGTTTAATATCGAAAACAATATAGATTACAAGATGATTGATAATCAGGTTCGAATTATGAACCTTAGTTATAAGCGCGAAAAAACGAAGTATTTGCCCACTATTTCGGCATTTTATAATTATCAGGACAAAACAGACAAGGCTTCGTTTGACTTTACTATAAACCATATTATTGGGGTAAATCTTAGTATGCCTATTTTCTCAAGTTTTCAGAGAAACGCAACGGTGCAACAAGCAAAGCTGGAGTTAGAGAAAACAATTAATAATAAAACATTGTTCGAGAACTCGCTGGTAATGCAGCTAAATATGGCAAATAACAATTACAATAATGCCATGGAGAAATACAAGCTTACAGGAGAAAATGTAAATCTTGCAAAAAACGTATTTACCAATACTTCGAAAAAATACAAAGCAGGAATGGCATCAAGCATGGAGTTAACAATGGCTAATAATACCTTTTTACAAAATCAATCAGATAATATTACTGCTTTATACGAATTGCTAAAATCAAAAATAGAATTAGATAAAATATTAAACGAATTATAGAAAATGAAAAAAATTATAGTTTTTACGGTAATTGCAGCATTAGCAGCCTGCAGCCCAAAGTCAAAAAACGAAACACTAGCTGAATTAACATCAAAAAGAGATTCGTTACAAAAAGTATATGCCGAGGTTAAGTCTCAGCTAAACACAATCGATATGCAAATGGCAGAGATAGATTCTTCCATCAATCCAAATGATCTTAAGCTGATTAAAAAAATTACAATGCAGAAAAATCGTATTGTAGGCATAGAGACTAAAATAACAGATTTGGAAAATCAGATGACAACAAGAGAGGATAAATTGCTTATTCCTGTTGAGGTGAAAGAAATACAGCCAGAAGTATTTAATCACTATATTGTTGCATACGGTGATGTTGAGGCTAAAAGCTATGCCATGATTAGTCCTGAAATGGGTGGGCGTATCGATAAAATTTATGTTTCGAATGGCGATTATGTAAACAAAGGACATTTATTGGTTTCGTTAAATACCGAAGCAATCGACAAACAAATAGAAGGATTGAAAGGGAGCCTTGAATTTGCAACAAAAACATTTAACAAGTTAGATACACTCTGGAAACAAAACATAGGATCAGAGATAGAGTATTTATCGGCAAAAAACACAAAAGATAACCTTGAATCACAAATGGAGTCGCTTCAGGCACAAAAACGTATGGCGCAGCTAAGAGCTCCATTTGATGGAATCGTAAATAAGATTTATCCTAAGGTAGGCGAAATGGCCGGACCAAGTTTTCCTGTTATAGAATTTGTAAATCTTCGAAATCTAATAATTAAAGCTCAGATTTCTGAATCGCATATCGACAAGGTTGCAAAAGGAGAATCTGTCGAGGTTCGTTTTAGCTCGCTTCCCGATCACCTTGTTAAAACACCTATTACCCAGGTTTCGAAAGTGATAAATATAAAAAGCCGAACCTTCGGAATAGAGATGGAGATTGATAACCCGGGTGATAAAATCAAACCAAATATGGTTTCTTCAATTATGATTAATGATTATAATACAAAAGATGCATTGGTGGTACCATCATTAGCTATACGTAAGGATATAACCGGAAATTTTGTATATGTTGTTAATCAGGAGAATAACAAAAATATGGTAGGAAAAAAATATATTACTACCGGCTTGTCTTACGATGATAAAACGCTTGTTAACAGTGGTCTTTTGCCCGGTGACAAGGTTATTGTTAAAGGATTTCATTTGGTAAGTGCCGGAATTGAAGTAAGACTTGTAAATTAATTGGAAATTAGGTTAACATGAAAGCAAAACAATTATCAGAACAAATAATAAGGGAGTTTAAACTAACTACTCTGGCTCTGAAAAACAAAAATACGGTTTATCTTCTTACAATATTGCTCTTGTTTTTTGGTATTTATTCGTATCAAAATCTTCCTAAAGAGCTATTTCCGGAAATTGTTTGGCCACAGATAATGGTACAAACTATTTATCCGGGTAACTCGCCCGAAGATATCGAAAACCTTATTACCCGACCTCTTGAGAAAGAAATAGAAAATGTTCGTGGATTAAAAGAGATAACATCCGTTTCGGCTCAGGATGCCTCAATGATCTTTGTTGAATTTGGTACCGATGTTGATATTGAAGATGCTCTTCGGCGCGTTAAAGATGCCGTTGATATAGGTAAAAACAATTTACCCAAAGGAGCAACCGAACTACAGGATCCGTTGGTTTTTGATCTTGACTTTTCTGAGTTTGCTATATTAAATATCAACCTATCGGGCGATTATAGTGTAGAGGAGCTTAAATACTATGCAGAAATTTTACAAGATGAATTTGAGAGTATCCCGGAGGTTTCGAAAGCACTTATTGAAGGTGTTAATGATCGTGAGATAAAGATAAACGTTGATTTACATAAGCTTGAAGCACTGGAGATATCCTTTTTCGAAATATCGAATGCTGTACGAAGTGAAAATATTTCGATGGCAGGAGGTGAAATATTACTTGGTAAAACCCGCAGAAGTATTCGTACTATCGGCGAATTTAAAAACATACACGAGCTCGAAAATATCATCATTAAGAATAAAGATGGAAACATTGTATACCTAAAGGATGTTGCCGAAGTAATTGATGGATATGCCGAACCAACCAGTTTTGCAAGATTAAATAAAAAATCTGTTGTTTCGCTTCAGGTTGTTAAAAAAGGAGGCGAAAACCTACTTTCAACAACAGACAAAATATATGATAAGCTGAACCAGGCAAAAATAGATGGCTCATTACCCGAAGGAATTGATATTTCTATTACAAACGATCAAAGTGAATCGGTAAAGATGCAGCTTAGCAACTTAGAGAACAGCATGATCATGGGGATGATATTTGTAATTATAATTCTATTTTTCTTCCTCGGTACACGCGATGCCCTTTTTGTTGGACTGGCAATTCCAATGTCAATGTTTATATCATTTGTAGTGATTGGAGCAATTGATTTCAGGATAAATATGATAGTGCTGTTTTCGTTAATCCTTGCACTGGGTATGCTCGTTGATAATGCCATTGTTGTAGTCGAAAACATACATCGATTTATTGATAATGGGTTTACGCCCTGGCAGGCAGCAAAGCAGGGCGTTGGAGAAATTGCTATGCCGATTATTGCATCAACACTTACAACGCTGGCGGCATTTTTTCCATTGGCACTATGGGAAGGTATTATGGGTGAATTCATGAAATATTTGCCTATCACGCTAATTATTGTACTTACATCGTCGTTGTTTGTTGCATTAATAATAATTCCGGTAGTTGCTGCTACCTTTATGAAAGCAAAAACCGAAAACGGAGACGGAAAAACCATTAAAAGACGAAGAAAGGCTCTTTATGTAGCCATTGGAATGATTGTTTTTGGCGGATTGCTTTTATTAACAGGAAAAAGAATTTTCCCAAATATTTTGATTCTTTTCGGAATTATTGGATTGATGCATGTTTTGTTTCTACGCAAAGCGGAATCGTGGTTTCAAGAGGTTTTTCTTGTAAAACTAGAAAGTTTTTATGCCAGAACATTGCGATTTGCTTTACGCGGTAAAAACCCATTTTTGTTTTTTGGGGGAACAATTGTGTTGCTAATAACAACAATTATGTTGTTCTTTTCGCGAATGCCTGATATTACTCTATTCCCGTCGGGTGATCCGAATTACGTTAATATTGTTGCAACACTACCTATTGGTACAGATATTACAGGAACAAATGATTTTGTAATTACCCTTGAAGATGATATTATATCATATTTAGAAAAATATAAGAATCCGGAAGGTACGCCATTGGTTGAATCTATTTTAACGACTGTGGGTAAAGGCGATCCTATGGATTTTTCTGCAGGATCAAAACCAAATCAATCTATTATTACTATTACTTTTATTGATTACGACCTGCGAGGAAAGGAAAATAGTACATCGGCAATAATGTCGGGTTTAAGTAAGCATATTATGGGTAAATATGCCGGTGTTGAAATAGAGATTTCTAAAGATGAAGGTGGGCCTCCAACGGGCAAGCCTGTAAATATTGAGATTATTGGTCAGGAATTTGATCAACTGGTATATCTTGCCGATACACTTAAAACGTTTATTGAAGTCGCCAATATTGATGGTATTGAGGGTTTAAAAATGGATATAAGCACCCAGAATCCGGAGCTACAAATTTATATCGACCGCGATAAAGCTCAGCGATATGGTTTATCAACACAAATGATTGCTTTTACTATTCGTCAATCGTTGTTTGGAGACGAAATTTCTGATTTTAAATTTGGTGAAGATGAATACCCAATACAAGTTCGATTAAAAGACGAATACCGTTACAACTTACCAGTAATGATGAATATGAAGGTTCCTGTTTTTGGCGATGGCCCTCCGGCATATATACCTCTATCGGCAGTAGCAGAATTTAAATATTCAACATCGTTCAGCTCTGTTCGCCGAAAAGATCTCGACCGGGTTATAACTCTCTATTCAAATGTTATTGAGGGTTATAATGCAAACACAATAAATACACAACTTAAGGCATTATTAGGAAACTTTGAAATGCCTGCAGGTTACCGATTTGAGTTTACCGGTGAACAGGAAGAACAAAACGAATCATCAGCATTTCTTGCTAATGCGATGCTTATTGCATTAGCATTAATTATGCTGATTCTGGTTACTCAGTTTAACTCTATTATTCTGTCTCTGATAATTTTTTCAAGTATTATATTTAGTACGATTGGTGTTTTTGGAGGATTGTGGACATTCGATATGGATTTTGTGATTATTATGACCGGTATAGGTATAATTTCGCTGGCAGGTATTGTTGTTAACAATGCTATTGTGTTAATTGATTATATTGAGCTGTTAAAAGCCAGGAGAGGAAAAGAAATGGAAATCGAAGATACAACCTATCTGCCAATTGATGTAGCTACAGATTGCGTAGTATTAGCAGGTAAAACGCGTTTACGACCGGTGTTATTAACTGCTATAACTACAATTCTTGGTCTATTGCCTATGGCTATTGGAATGAATTTCGATTTCCGCGGATTATTCCAAAACTATGATCCGAATATTTATTTTGGCGGTGATATGGCTTCGTATTGGAGTAACATGTCGTGGACGGTAATTTTTGGTTTAACATTTTCAACCTTCCTTACGCTGATTATTGTTCCTGTAATGTATCGTATTACAATTCTTACAAAAAAGAAAATTATGCACATTCTGGGACTACATTCATAAAGAGTATTATAAATTATCAATAATTGTTTTAAAAACACGGTTAATAAAGCCGTGTTTTTTTGATTTTTAGGGGTCTGTGTTGTAAATTTATAGTTTTTGTCATTATAATTTACAATTTGCGTGATTTATGAATAATCTGTTCTCATACGAACAATTGCAGCAACGAATAGATCTGCTCGAAAAAGAATTAGAGCTTATGCGAGCTAATTCGCCACAATCCTCTGGTGATGAAAACTATAAGATTTTTTATGAGATCTGCGAATATTCAAAAAATGCAATCGCAATTCTGGAAACAACAGATAATGGAGAAACATTTAAAATTACGTATTTTAATAAGAGTGCTGAGACAATTGAAAAAAAAATACGTGATGAAATTCTTGGAAAGAATATTACAGAATGTTTCCCTTCGGTTACATATACAGGTTTTCTTGATATTCTAAAGCTTGTTTATAAAACTGGCAAAGAGGAAGAGTTTACATCTAAAATCTTTATAGAAAGTAGTATTCGTAGCTGGAATCATAATTATATTTATAAGTTTTCACCTACCGAAGTTGTCTGCATTTACACCGATGAAACAAATCAACGCAGACACGAACTGGAATTGTTTGAAAGTCGCGAAAAGCTTAAACTTGCTATGGAGGCCGCCAATTATTATTCATTTGAAATAAATCTTACAACTCAAAAAATAATTGCCGATTTCGAACTTTACGAAAGCCTGGGGTATAATAAAACTGAAGCTTTGGATTTAATGCAAACTGCCGGGAGCATAATTCATCAGGATGAGTATATTGAAATTAAAGAATTTCTGGAAAGAGAACACCAGAGCGAAAAGATAGAATTTAATTATGAGTTTAGAATAAAAAGTAAAAACAATCAATGGGTTTGGTTTAAAAGCTCGGGGAAAAATATTGAATGGAATGCAGAGGGTAATCCAATAAAAATTGTAGGTCTTTTAAAAAATATACAAGCAGAGAAAGAAAACGAGATTAAATTAAAAGAAAACGAAGCTCGGCTAAAACTTGCTCTTGAGAGTGCCAAACAAGGACTTGTTGATTGGAACATTCAAACAAACGAAATATATTTTAGTCCAGAATGGGCACGAATGCTCGAATACGATCCTTCAGAAATTGAGTATACATATGATTTTTTAGTTAAAATAGGCCATCCAGATGACATTCCACAGTCTGAGAAAAACTTGAAAGAACATTTAAGTGGAGAAAAAGAGATATTCGAATCAGAGGTGCGGGTTAAAACAAAATCGGGTAATTGGAAATGGATACTAACCCACGGAAAAATTGTTGAATGGGACAAAAATGGAAATCCATTGCGCGGATTGGCAATACAAACAGATATTACCAACCTGAAAGAAGCAGAACATAAACTCGCCGAAAGTCAGGAAAAATACAAAGACCTCGTTACGCTATTGCCCGAAATTGTTTATGAAAGCGACGTTAATGGAAAACTAACTTTTGTGAACCAACGTGCCCTCGAAATTTTTGAATACACACAGGAAGACTTTGATAATGGGCTAAATGTATTACAGGTTATTATTCCTGAAGATATACCCAAGGCATTAGAAAACATTCAATTATTGCTTACAGGAAAAGGTAAAAAATTCGAGGAATATATATGTATTACCAAAAGTGGTAAAACGTTTCCTGCATTAATATATTCTGCACCTATTAAACAGAACAATGAGTTTATTGGGCACCGAGGTATAATGATTGATGTTTCGGAGCAGCAAAAAGTAATTAATGCATTACGCACAAGCGAAGAAAATTTTAAACAACTGGCCAACAACATAAATGATGCTTTCTGGCTTCGCACGCTCGATGATAAAATTATTTATGCCAACCCTGCCTGCCGATCTATAATTGGATATAATTTTAAAGAGGTTTTCGAAAATATTGAGGTTTATAAATCGTGGATACACCCTGATGATCGAAATCAAATTATAAAATTGATTGAAAAAAACCAGAAATATCCGAACACAGAGCATTACTATGAACATAGAATAATTAATTACGAAAACGAAACCCGTTGGCTGTGGATACGAACATTTCCAGTATTTAACGAAAATGGAGAAGTATACCGGCGTGCCGGTATTGCAAGTGATATAACAAATCACAGGTTAATGCTTTTAGATCTTATGGAGGCCCGAAATAGGGCAGAAGAAAGCGACCGATTAAAATCGGCATTTTTGGCAAATATGTCGCACGAAATAAGAACTCCGATGAATGGAATACTTGGATTTACGGAGTTGTTAAGTGATCCACACATTAACCCTATAGAAAAAGAAAATTATATAAAAATTATACATTCAAATGGTTTGCAGCTTTTAGCACTTATAAACGATATTGTAGATATTGCAAAAATTGAAGCCAACCAACTAATAATAACAAAAACACATTTTGAAATTCTTCCTCTATTAAAAGATGTATATAATTTATTTGCTGAAAAACAAAAAAACATTCTAAAATCAGAAATACATTTTGAGGTTGAAGTGCCAAACAATAGTGCTAATATTAAAATACATACCGATAGGTTTAGGCTTCAACAAATACTTATCAATTTACTTAACAACGCCTTTAAATTTACACAAAAGGGCGAAATCCGGTTTGGATATAACATTGTTCAAAACAATGACGATAGCCACTTTCTGTTTTATGTAAAAGATACAGGAATAGGAATCCCAGAAAATATGCAAGAGCTCATATTTGAACGATTTAGAATGCTCGAAAATAAATTTAACAAAAATAAACAAGGTACAGGACTCGGTCTTTCTATATCTAAGGGATTGTTAGAATTGCTTGGAGGAAAAATTTGGGTTAACTCTGAATCCAACAAAGGATCTGTTTTTTATTTTACTATTCCTGTGTTGGATACTTCGCATGATCTAATACAAGAAAATAAATTTAATTCTGAAATTGACATGAACAGACTAAAGAACGCCAGAATATTAATTGTTGAAGATGACATTGATAATCTTGAGTTTCTAAAACGTCTTCTTCAAATTAATGGTGCCAATGTTATCACAGCAATAACAGGTGAGGATGCAATTGAAATAATTCAAAACGATCACCAAATCAAATTAATTTTAATGGATATTCTTTTACCCGAAATGAGTGGTTATGAGGCCACAAAACGAATAAAAGAATTAAAGCCAGACCTGCCAATTATTGCGCAAACTGCTTACGCTATGCATAACGACCGGGAAAAGTGTCTCGAATATGGTTGTGATGATTATGTTTCGAAGCCTATTATTAAAGAAATCCTTTTTAAAAAAATAATTAGTTATTTATAAAATATGCAACGATCAATTCTTATAGGCTTACTATTGGCTCTAATACTTGTAATTTTTTCGGTACAAAACAGCCATGTTGTAGGGATATCCTTTTTGGAAAACCTTTAAATGCTTCGTTATCATTAGTATTAATAATTACATTGATTTTAGGAGTACTGCTGTGTTATGTTTTTTCATATCCCGGGTATCGTAAACTAAAACTGGCTGCCGAAAAAAAGAAAAACGAAAATACTTTATAGGCAATACTACTTAAGCTTGGGTTTTAAAATTTTGTTAAACATTTGCTGATAATTTCAGGCGTAATCTCCTCTTTTATAATATAATTTCTGGCACCCGCTTCGAGCATTCTAGTAATATCCTGAAGTTCAGAGTGAAATGAAACTGCAATAATTTTAATATCGCGATACATATCAACGGCTTTTTTGGTTGTTTCAACCCCATCCATAATTGGCATTTCCTTATCCATAAATACAATATCTACTGATTTTTTCAACAATATTTCCATACATTCAACTCCATTTTTGGCAGTAAGTATTTCTGTTATCCGATCAGAAAAATGCTCTACAATCATAAATTTTAAGGCATCTGAAAATCGTATGTTATCGTCCACAATAAGTATATTCATATTTTTATTTTTTTATTATTATTCGAGCTCTATTATAGAACATTTGGTTGTTAATTCAAATTTAAATCCTTTATTTTTATATGACGAAACTGAATATTTACCATTTATCATTTTAATACGGTTTATTATATTTCGTATTCCCATGCCTTTTTTTACTTCAGATAAATCATCTTCAAAAATAAATCCGACACCATTATCAGAGTACTTTAAAACAAGATTTGAGTTATTAAAGCTTAAATCTATTTCAACATTATCTGCATTTGCATGTTTTATTGTATTATTAAAAAGTTCTTTAATTATTCGGTAATATACAGCTTCAATATTAATTGGGAATCTATTATTCTCGATATTTGTATTAAATTGAACAGCAATAATACTTTTTGATTTTTCGAAAAACGATTCAACAGCGGTTTTTAGTCCATATTTATTTAATAAATAGGGATTAAGTGCGCTCGAAACCTCCCGGATATTATGGATCGATTCCTCGATAAGTATATTTAACTGCTTAATTATATAATCACTTTTCACCTGATCTTTGTTCGTTGCCATAATGTTCATATACATCTTCATGCTTGATAATAGTGGTCCAACTTCATCATGTAAATCGCTTGCTAATCTCTGTCGCTCCTTTTCTTCTGTTTCGATAATGGCATTAATCAATTTTTTCTCTAAATCCTTTCGCTCCCTAATATCTCGGGCAACAACCAATATTGCCTTTTCATTATCATAATCAATTAATTTGCTTATTACCTCTAGAGGAATTGTCTCTTTATTTTTATCAAATGCATCTATTTCAATTATTGGAAGCTCTTTACCTTCTAAAAGAAGTTTGTTTCGTTGTATTGTTTCCTCTTTATATTCTTTAGTAATAATTTCGTGTATTTTTAATCCAATAACTTGGTTTAATGATAATCCGGAATTTTCCAGAATTGCATGATTCACATTAATTATTGTTCCATCAGGTTTGGTTATAGCAATTAAATCGCTAGTACTATTAAAAATATTCCGGAATTTTTCTTCGCTGATTCTAAGTTTTTGCTCCGAAAGTATTCGATCATTGATATTTCTTAATATTGCCAACACATATGGATTATTATTAATCTTTATAATATCGGCTGAAATTAATACGATAATAATTTTACCTGAGCGGGTACGAATATCGCATTCGAAATTTCTCACATTACCCTTGGTAAGTAATTCAATATATTTTATACGATCAGTATCATTAACCCATATGTTTAATTCAACAGTAGATTTTCCTATCGACTCTTTCTTTGTAAATCCTGTAATTTGTGTACAGCCTTTATTAATATCAAATATTTTACCTGTAGAAATATCAGTAAGAATTATTGCATCGGGAGTGAAATCAAATATTTTTGAAAATTTATCTTCTGAAATTTCCAGTTTTTCTACAAATTTTTTACGCTCAGTAACATCCCTAACTATTGCCTGAATAAATGTCTCTTTGCCAAGTTTAAAAGCATTAAGACTAACTTCGGCATTGAACTGTGTTCCATCGAGTTTATTATGTACCCATTCAAATGTATTTAAATGACCGTGGATGGCCTGATTTATTTTCTCCAGAACTAATTCCTTAGAGGCTCTCCCATCTGGTTGAAATTTTGGACTAAAAACATAAGGTTGTTGGCCAATTATTTGGTCACGTTGGCAACCAAACATTTCAAGTGTTTTTTGATTACAATCGATAAAAACATCATTCTTCATTAAGAATATTGAATCATTGGCGCTTTCAAATAACCGTCTAAATTTTTCTTCGTTTTCTTTCAATGATTCTCTTGAATTATGTTGTTCGGTTATATCTTCAACCAAACAAACTCCAGCTATCTTTTCTTTTTTGTAGTTTAATATTGTTCTGAAAAAGATTCGAACAAATGTTTTCTTATTTCCTGTAACTGAAGTATACCAATCTTCGTAATAACTTTCGCCTTTAACAAATGACTGTTTTACACAATTGATTATTTGCTGGTTATTTAAATCCGTAATCATGTTTAGCCCAATCAGCCTTTCTTTGGAAGAGCCTAATATATCAACAAATTGTTGGTTACAATCTGTTATTATCCCGTTTCTATCATAATGCATTATACCTAATGGAGAATTATAAAAAATATTTTTATATTTTTCTTCGCTTTCCTTTAACGAGATCTCCGAATTTCTCCTTTCATTAATATCTTGTATTGTACCAAATATTGTTACGGGATTATTATTTAAGTCGCATTCCATATCGGCCAAACCAACTACCCACCTCTCCTGCTGGTCATTTTTTCTAACTATCTTGTAAACTTTATTAAATTGTTCTCTGTTTGTTAGAATATTGGTTAAAAAATAATCCTTCATTTCCTTTCTAAAATCGGGATGAATTAGTTTTAGCCAATTTTTGAAATCCTTTTTATAATAATCTTCTATTCCAAGTATTTTATTTAAAATAGAAGAACTTTCCCACTTATCTGATTTTACATGATAAACAAACCTTCCTAATCCAGCTATGCTTTCCGCTTTTTGGAGTAATTCTCTGTTTTCTTCGAGTTCAAACTCTGCTTTTTTTCTTCTGGTAATATCTCGAATAAGAGCCTGCATTCGTCCATCAGAAATAATTTTAGTATTCATTTCGACATATACCTTGCTCCCATCTTTTCTCAAAATTCTTCTTTCTCTATTTACTATATCTCCTTTTTTTACAAGATCGTATCGCAATGGTTTGTCCGACAGTTCTTCTTTTTCGAAAAGTGTACTTATATTATTTCCTATAAGTTCCCCCCTGCTATATCCTGTAAGCTCCAGTATACTTTCATTAGCATCAATTATTTCACCATTTCCGATACCAACCAAAATTCCATCTGCAGCCTGGTTAAATAAATCTTTAAATTTCTGTTCGCTTTTTAATATAGCTTTTTCCTTTTCTTTTAGTTTGGATATATTATGCCATACAGTATAAATCATTGTTTTGCCCTTATATGGTATGGGGGTTAGTGCCACATCAACAAAAAATTCATTATTAAACTTATCGATATGTACCCACTCGAACCTGGTATAACCTTTGTTTAAAGCGTTATTCATCATTTCTAATGCTTTCTCTTCTGATTTCCTTCCATCGGGTTGAAATTCGGGTGAAATTTGAGAAGGAGAAACATTTCGTATTTCTGCATAATTATTATATCCCAGTAAGGTAAGAGCTGCATGATTACAATCTACGAAAGTAAAATTTTCAACTAACAAAATGGGGTCTTTTGATTTTTCAAATAACAATTTAAACTTCTCTTCATTTTCCTGCAGTTGTGAAATTAACTCTTTGCTTTTGGCATTAATATGAGTAAGTTCTTGATTAATCTCTGACAGTTCTTTGTTTTGAGAAAGGTACTCTTTGTTTAATGAAACTATTTGCTGACTTTGTTCTAGTATTTTTAAATTCGCATAATAGTTTTCGGTAATATCTCTTACTATAATTTGAATAGAAGTATCATCATTAAAAACTATTTTACTTATACTTACTTCTGTAATTATTTCGGAACCATCTTTTTTACAATGAACCCATTGAAAAACTTGTTCATTTCCTTTTTCTACCTCCTTAAGAAAGTGTATTAGTTTTTCGCGTGATTTAATATTTCCAAGCTGATATTCAGGAGAAAAATCTGTTGGTGTTTTTCCGATTATTTGATTTTTTGCTACACCTAAAAGCTTTTCTGCTTTTATATTACAATTAGTAAATCTACCATCATGCATAATAAAAATTGCATCGCCAGCATCATTAAAAAGCTTTTCGTACTTTAATTGCATTGTTGCTTGATGCGCTTTTTCTGAATCGTTCATGGAAATACTTTTCTGATTTTTGATATTTTTATTTTGCATACAAATCAATTAAAAATTTACACTTTTAGCATTTCTCTAATTATTAAATCGGCAATAAAAATTCCTTTAATGGTTAAGCAAATCTTTTCATTGTTTTTTATAAGATGATTGCTTTTAACAAAAGTTTCGGCTGATTTTAACAAAAAATCAAAATACAACTTTCCAAAATCATTTTCAACTTTACGCAAACTTATTCCCCATAAAGTTCGCAGCGAGGTTAAGATATAGTCATTATATTTATCGTTTATTGTAAGTATTTCTTGTTCGCAAGGAACGTTTCCTTGGATTATTACTGATATATACTCAGGCAAACTTGAAATATTCCATTGTCGCGACGATAAATTATATGAATGTGCAGATGGACCAATGCCTAAATATTTTTCATTGTTCCAATAATTAGAATTATGCTCCGAAAAAAAACCATCGAGAGCAAAATTTGAAATCTCGTAATGAACAAATTTTTTGTCATTTGTTTTTTCAATTAATATTTCGAATTGTTTTATGCTTTCAGCATCACTTGGTAAATTAATTTTCCCTTGCTTAAGCCATTTATTAAAAATGGTATTTTGTTCAATAGTTAAGTTATAGGCAGAAATATGTTGAACATTTAGATCTAAGAGACTATCTAAATTGTATATCCAATCGTTAATTGTTAATCCTGGCAGTCCATAAATCAGGTCCACGCTTATATTATCGAAATTGCACTTTTGAGCATTTTTTATTACCAATAATGCATCGTTGGCATTGTGTCGGCGTTTCATTAATTCTAAATCCCGGTCGATAAAAGATTGTACACCTATACTTAGTCTGTTTATACCTAATTTTCGCAGATTTTGCAGGTAATCCATTTTTAAATCATCGGGGTTTGCTTCAAGAGTTATTTCAACATGGTTTTCTAATACATGATATTTATTAATTGTTGTTAAAATACTATCTATATCCTTTATGCTTAAAACAGAAGGTGTACCACCCCCGAAATAAATAGTTTTCAAACTTTCTCTTTCAAGATAATTTTTTTGCAATTCAATTTCTTTAACCATTGCTCCTACCAGTTTATCTTTACTTACTAAAGAAGCAACAGAAAAAAAATCACAGTACGAACATTTACTTTTACAAAATGGAATATGTACATATAATCCAGCCATGATTTTTTTAAAAATTTGTTATTTAAATCGAACTAAATTAACAGAAAATTATTGGCAAATTATTCAAAATTAAAAGCAAAAATTATGCTTGTGTACTCGTCTGATCTTGAGTAAAGTGCATGAATACTGTTCCACGTGAAACATTTGGCGCTTATTAACAATTTGTTTTACTATATTAACAAGGTGTATTTAAATAGTGTTTCAGTTTTAACAATTGTAAAAATCCTTTGTTCATAATAATATTTCAAAACTAATAATATCTTTACAAAAACTTACTATATGAGATTCAAAAACTACTGGAAAACCTTGCTAATAGCGGCATTCATACTTTTTGGCAGCATTATGTCTAGCAAAGAATTAAATAAAATTCCACTTTTTGAAATAAAAAACTCTGACAAACTGATTCATTTTGCCATGTATTTTGTATTAACATTCTCGATGCTCTCCTCTTATTTTAAAAGTTATTCTAATATTTCGATTAAAAGTAAAGTAATAATTTTGGCTATAGCTGGTCTATATGGATTATCTCTTGAGGGTGTTCAATACTATTTAACATCAGATCGTTCGGCCGAATTTGCCGATATGATAGCAAATACATTGGGTTGTATTATAGGATTATTAAGTTATCCTTTATTGTTGCGATTTAGCCTTTATAAAATTTTATAAAGCTATTGTTTCTCCTGAGGTAATAATCTTTAATTTAATACTTTCAATCGTTTCTGAACTAAACAATTCATAAATCTGTTTGCTTATTGGTTCGTATTTTTCGTGTAACGGACATTGCATATCATAATTATTGTTTGCCGAGCAAGATCGCAAACCTATTAAACAATTATTAAGAAAATCTAATCCGTCAATAATTTCAATTATACTCAGCAGAGTAATTTCGTTTGGTCGTTTTGCAAAATAGAAACCACCATTTGGACCTTTTATCGATTTAAGGATTTTGTTTTTCGCTAATATCTGTAATATTTTTCCTAAAAATGGACTTGGAATATCCAGTTCGGTGGCAATTTCTTTAATTCCAATTCTTTTATTATTCTCTTCTTTTAGAGCTAAATAAATTATAGCACGAATAGCATATTTACACGAATTTGACAGCATGCTTTTAAATTATAATGGTATTTTTTCTACTCTTTTTAGATGTCGGCCACCTTCAAATGATGTAGTTAAAAAAGTATCTACAATTTCTTTTGCTTGGTCAATACTAACAAATCTCGCAGGAATTGAACATACATTCGCATCATTATGTAATCTTGCCAGTTCAGATATTTCTTTATTCCAACATAAGGCAGATCGTATACCCTGGTGCTTATTTGCTGTCATACTTATTCCATTACCACTACCACATAAAGTTATTCCGAAAATAAATTCACCTTTTTCGACAGCACTAGCTAATGGATGAGCAAAATCCGGATAGTCGGCACTTTCCATTGAATGTGTTCCAAAATCTTTAACTAAGTATTTTTTAGATAATAAATATTCTTTCAATTGTTCCTTATATTCATACCCTGCATGATCAGAAGCTAAAGCTATTTTCAATTGCGACATTTGTTATTGTTTTTGATTATATATCAAAAGTAAATAATATTTTATTGGTTTATAAATCTTTTATATTTAAAATATGATTGCTCTTTATTGTTTAAAATATAATAAGTTTAATTACTATCAAAAATTAAAATAATACGTTTAATAAATAATGTATACTTCACTCCTACTCAATAATTCAAGAGTTTTTACCAATTGTTAATTAAAGTATGTTTTAGTGTTAAATGATTGTTAATTATAGTCAACAAAAATTTAAAAAATTTGTTTGTATTATATAATTCAACGCTTATATAGACATTTTTACATTAAATCAAAAATTATTTTTTAGTTTTAACCACGAAATAGTAAACAGTATTTAAACAAAAATTGAATTTAAAATATCATTTTTTTATTAGTACAAGTAACTATTAACACTATGTTCATAAAAGTATTATCTTATTAAAAATCACATAACTTATATCTTTTTATATTGTTGAAATCATATTAAGAAGTTCTTAATTTCTAATTTTGCAAGCAAATAAGTAAATTTTTAGTAACAGTATTAACAGGATATTATTATTATCATATTTATTAATTAAATTTAAATATATATAATATAAATATATGGTTGTTGAAAACACAAATATCACAGATGGATTTGTAAATTCTGAAATAGATAAGAATATTGACATTATAGCAGAAATTAACAAACTAAAAAAGGAAAAGAATGCCATTATTCTTGCTCATTATTATCAAACTGCCGATGTACAAGATATAGCTGATTTTGTTGGTGATAGTTTAGCATTATCACAAAAAGCTGCTGAAACAGATGCAAAAATTATATTATTTGCAGGTGTTCATTTTATGGCCGAAACCGCCAAAATTTTGGCTCCACAAAGTAAAGTGTTAATACCAGATTTAAATGCAGGATGTTCATTAGCTAATTCTTGTCCTCCTGATGAATTCGAAAAATTTGTAAATCAACATCCTGATCATCTTGTAATTTCTTATGTTAATACTACAGCTGCCATAAAAACATTTACTGATATTTGCTGTACATCAACAAATGCATTACAAATTGTTGATTCATTACCAAAAGATCAAAAAATAATATTTGCACCCGATCGAAATTTAGGAAATTATATTAATCGTGTTACAGGTCGTGATATGATTATTTGGGATGGTGCATGTCATGTGCATGAAGAGTTTTCGGTTGAGGGAATTTTAGCACTTAAGAAACAATATCCAAATGCACAAGTAATTTCGCATCCCGAATGTCAAAAACCTGTTCAATTAATTTCTGATTTTATTGGATCTACTGCAGCTTTATTAAAATTTACTCAGGTTGATAAAGGCAATGAATATATTGTTGCTACCGAATCGGGAATTTTACATCAAATGAAAAAAGCAAGTCCTCAAAAATTATTTATCGTTGCACCTGCAAAAGATTCAACTTGTGGCTGTAATGATTGTAATTTTATGAAATTAATTACTATTAAAAAAATATATAATACCTTGAAATTTGAAAAACCAGAAGTCATTTTAGATGATGAAACTATTCGAAAAGCAAAAAAATCAATTGATAAAATGCTTGAAATATCAAAAAAACTAAAATTATAATTATTTATTAAAAATTTGATAAGCAGGGAAAAACTCCCTGCTTTTTTTATACTTTTATGGTTTATCAATAAATAGTAAAGTGCAGTTATACAATAAAATATTACTTATATTAATTTTTTTACCAGTTATAAGTTTTGCTCAAGATAGCTTAACTCAAGATAACATTTACTTTAAGAGATATGTTTATCAAAATGGAAAAATTGCCAGCGAAGGATATTTGAAAAATGAAAAACCAGATGGGTTTTGGAAATCATTTTATGTAACCGGAATAAAAAAGTCTGAAGGTCGATGGAAAAATTATATGCTCGATAGTATTTGGGTTTTTTATGATCAATTGGGAGATACTATCGAAAAAGTTAACTATTTCGAAGGTAAAAAAAATGGATATAATTACAGGTATTTTTCTGATGATTTTGCTAAAAATATAGTTCATTCGAAAGAATTGTATGTCAATGGAAAGAAAAATGGAAATATGTTTTACTATTTTCAAAATGGTAAAGTGCAAGAAACAATACACTATTTAGATGATAAAAAAAATGGACTTGCCTATAAATATGATTCAGATAGCACAATTATTTCGATTACAAGGTATAAAGATAATGATGTTATTTACTATGAGGAAATTAACAGGTATAATAGTGAAAAACAAAAAAATGGTATCTGGAAAACATTTTATTCCGATGGAAAAGTTAAGGAAGAAAGAACTTATCTAAATGGAAAATTAAATGGATATATTAAGCAGTATGACATTCAGGGATATTTAGTAAATACTGTTAGATACGAAAATGATGAAATAGTTATCAATAATGATGATTTAAACTCTGAGATCGAGATAAAAGAAGAATATGATGATAAAGGAAATCTACTATTTCAGGGTGGATATTTATTCGATAAGCCGATTGGTATTCACAGAAATTTCAATACCAAAGGGCAAGTAATAAAAACCAGAACATTTGATATTGATGGTGTTTTGGAATCAGAAGGAATTGTAAATCAGGATGGAACACGACAAGGTAAATGGATTGAGTATTATCATGATAAAAAAATAAAAATCCAAGGAAATTATAAAAACAATCAAAAAGATGGATTGTGGATTTATTATTTTACTAATGGTCAAATTCAGCAAACCGGAAACTACTCGAATGGAAAGTTAACTGGAAATTGGAAATGGTATTACAAAAACGGGATGCTATTGCTTGACGAAAATTATATTTATGGTGTTTCTGACGGAGAATATGTTGAATATTCGGAGATAGGAGACGTTGTGGCTTCTGGGGCGTTTAGCCAGGGTTTTAAAGAAGGTGAGTGGATTTTTAGAGTAGGTGACATGATATCGAAGGGAAGGTTTGTAATGGGTCAAAAAGATGGTTTATGGCAACAATTTTATACTTCAGGTGAATTGTTTTTCGAAGGAAGATATGTACAAGGAAATCCTGATGGAAAACACACGTTTTTCTATTCTAATGGAAATGTTTTGGAAGAAAGATTCTATTCCGATGGACAAAAAGTTAAATCATGGGTTAAGTATAATGAAAATGGAGAAATATTTCTGGTTGTTCAGTACAAAGAAAATAGAGAGTATAAAATAAACGGAATAAAATTACGATTTGACAAATTCGACTAATAGATTTTTTACCTTTGCTTTATTAAATTTCAGCTGAATGGACGATTTTGATATACGAAAAAACAACCTTGAAGATAAAGAGATTGATGTTGAGAATAAATTACGGCCTTTAAATTTTCGTGATTTTAAAGGTCAGTTTAAGGTAGTTGATAATTTAAAGGTTTTTGTTCAGGCAGCTAAAATGCGCGATGAAGCACTCGATCATGTTTTGTTACATGGTCCGCCGGGTCTTGGAAAAACTACTCTGGCAAATATTATTGCCAACGAATTAAATGTAAATCTCAGATTAACATCTGGTCCGGTTTTGGATAAGCCAGGAGATCTTGCTGGTTTGCTCACAAATCTTGAAACAGGTGATGTTTTGTTTATTGATGAAATTCATCGATTAAGCCCGGTTGTTGAAGAATACCTGTATTCGGCAATGGAAGATTATAAGATCGATATAATGATTGATAAAGGGCCAAGTGCCCGATCGGTGCAATTATCACTAAATCCATTTACATTGATTGGTGCTACAACAAGATCCGGATTGTTAACCAGTCCGCTACGTGCACGTTTTGGAATAAGTCTTCATCTCGAGTATTACGATCAGGATATTTTAACCAGCATTGTTAAGCGATCGGCGAGTATTTTAAATGTTGAGATAAAAGATGATGCTGCAAAGGAGATAGCTTTTCGGTCAAGAGGAACACCACGTATAGCAAACTCTTTGTTGCGACGTGTTCGAGATTTTGCACAGGTTAAGGGTGATGGAAAAATTGATATCGAAATATCACGCTTTGCTCTTAAGGCTTTAAATATAGACAAACATGGTCTCGACGAAATGGATAATAAAATACTATTAGCAATTATCGATAAATTTAAGGGAGGACCGGTTGGTTTAAATACAATCGCCACATCAATTGGCGAAGAAGCAGGAACAATTGAAGAAGTTTACGAACCTTTTTTAATTAAAGAAGGTTTTATGAAAAGAACTCCACGAGGAAGAGAAGCTACAGAGTTGGCTTATAAACATCTAAACCGAATACATCTTTCCGACGATCAGAAAAAGCTTTTTTAATTTGTATTGTCACTGCGAGGCCTGTTTATGGTTCATAGCAGTCTCTTAAAAAAGTCATTTGTTTCGCTTGCCTCTGGCAGCATTCTTTAGATTGCTTTACTACGCCTGCCAGCCAGCAGGCTGGTTCGTAATGACAAAAAAAGAGGATTAAAAATCCTCTTTAATATATCCAATTATTGTGTTATACTTTTAGTTAAAGGCATTCGAGATTTTTTCCAGCCTTTTAACATCTAGAATTTTTATTTTTCGGCCGTTGATATCAATGAGTTTATCTTGTTTAAATTCGGAAAGTAAACGAATTACCGATTCAGTTGCTGTACCAACAATATTTGAAAGTTCTTCGCGGGTTAAAGAAACCTGTAATACATTATCATCATCTAAATTAAATGTATCCATAAGTTTTAGAAGCACTTCGGCGAGTCTTTCGCGTACAGTTTTTTGTGCTATGTCGGTAATATAAGCATTGGCCACACCAAGTTCTTTGCAAGTTAATTGCATCATGGCCAAAGAAAAGTTTCCATTTGTTTTAACCAGGCTGATTAAAGTCTCCCCGGGAATAAAACAAAGAACAGCATCTTCGATTACTTTTGCAGAGGAGCAAGCTAATTCACCACTAAGTATTGAGCGAAAACCAATAAGATCGCCTTTTTTAGCAAAGGCAATTATCTGTTCTCTACCATCAATGCCTGTTTTAAATATTTTAAGAACACCGGAGTTCAAGCAATAAAATCCATTTGTTCTACTTCCCTCATGATAAATTACATTGCCGCGTTTATAAAAATTACAAACCTTTTCCTGATTTACTTTCTGATGTTCTTCAGGAGTTAAATGTCTGAAAATGGTATCAAAATCATTTATACAAGTCTCGCAAAAAGGTATTAAATCTCGGTTCTTCATTACGGTTATGTTTTTATCAGAATCAGAATATGTTTAAACCATTCATTTATAAGTAAAAACAAATGTTCTAAACACAAAATTATATTATTTGTTCTATATAATGTAATTTAGACTATGCAAAATAAAATATATTTGTAAAAAATATCGATATGTAAATATATAAATAATATGAAAACATCTTTAAATTTAAATTGGATTGAAAATATGTCGTTCGAAACCGAATTGAATGGACATAAAATACTAATTGATGCTGCTCCCGAAGTAGGTGGAAATGATAAAGGTCCAAGACCTAAGGCACTAATGCTACTTGCGCTTGCTGGTTGTACTGGTATGGATGTAGTTTCTATACTAAAAAAAATGAAAGTTGAATATGATAAAATGAGTATTGAAGTACAGGCTGACTCAACGGAAGAACACCCGGTGCATTATATTAAAATGCATGTTGTTTATAAATTTTGGGGAAAAGATTTGCCTTTGGATAAAATAGAAAAGGCAGTTAGTTTGTCGGATGAAAAATATTGTGGTGTTTCTGCTGTTTATAAAAAAGCAATGGAAATGACACATGAAATTCAGGTTAATCCATAAGCATTGAACTATTCACGATTCGATGAGCTCTGAATGACATAAAGAATATTTAAATTTGTCATATTGGGCCCACATGGCATTCCTAATCGGCTGGTAAACAGGCGGTCAGGCCTGTCGAACTTTTCTCTTGTTAAGTAAAAATATGAACTACCTACTTCCAGTTGGGACTGTTTTAAAGTATTTGTATAATTAAAACGAAGCCTTAAACTGGTTTAGGAAACGGATATCATTTTCAAAATATAAGCGAAGATCGTTTACTCCATATTTTAACATAGTTATTCGCTCAATACCCATACCGAAAGCAAAACCAGTATATTTTTTACTGTCAATTTTGCAGTTTTCAAGAACATTGGGATCAACCATTCCGCAGCCCAATATTTCGAGCCATCCTGTGTATTTACATACATTACATCCTTTGCCACCACAAATATTGCAGGCTACATCCATTTCGGCCGATGGTTCGGTAAATGGAAAATAAGATGGTCGTAAACGAATCTGTGTTTTTTCGCCAAACATTTCTTTTGCAAAAAACAGGAGTGTTTGCTTTAGGTCGGCAAAAGATACGTTTTCATCAATATAAAGTCCTTCGACCTGATGAAATATACAATGTGCACGTGCGCTAATTGCCTCGTTACGAAATACACGGCCCGGAGAAATGGTGCGGATGGGAGGTTTAGAATTTTCCATAACTCGAACCTGCACTGAGCTGGTATGGGTTCGCAGCAAGATTTTATCTTCGGGTTTTATAAAAAAGGTATCTTGCATATCTCTTGCCGGATGTTCAGCGGGGAAATTTAATGCTGAGAATACATGCCAGTCATCTTCAATTTCTGGTCCTTCGGAAACAGTAAAACCAATACGTTTAAAAATATCAATTATTTCATTTCTCACAATTGATATGGGGTGACGAGTTCCTGTTTTTACAGGATCGCCAGGTAAGCTTAAATCAATTGCTTCTAAAGAGCTTGTAGTATCTTCAAATTTCAATTTAAACTCGTTAATTTTTTCCTGAACGATGTCTTTTAGCTCATTTAGTTTTTGCCCTACATCTTTTTTGTTTTCACGTGGAACGTTTTTAAATTCCTCAAAAAGATCGGCAATTATACCTTTTTTACCAAGGTATTTTATACGAAAAGGTTCAACATCGTTTATTGCAGCAGCAACAAAGTGCTTACAGTCATTAATGTAACTTTCAATTTTGGTAATCATAAAAAATAATTAATTCAGGCTATAATTTTTTTATTCGCATTCTAATATCTTTCACTGGGCGGTCGTTTGCGTCTGTTTCAACTGCAGCAATTTTGTCAATTATTTCAAGACCTTCAACTACTTCACCGAACACGGTGTATGCCATATCAAGGTGAGGAGTTCCTCCAATTGTTCTATAAACCTCTTTTTTAAATTCAGGAATTGTATAATATCCTTCAACTTTAAATTGCTCTTCGGCAGCGGCTCTTGCTATTGGCAACATGGCAACATTATCAATTATCCCGCCAGTTTCAAAGGCTTTATTTTTTAATTCCTCCAGTTTTTTTGTAATAAGGTTATTTAACCTTGTGGCATTTATTCTATCTTCTACTTTCTTAAAATCATCATCAGTAAATACTTTGCCCTGAACAATATAAAATTGAGAAGCGGCAGATCTCATTTCGGGGTTTACATCATCACCCTCTCGAGCAGCTGCAATAACACCTTTTTTATGAAATATTGTATCAATAAATTCTGCTGGTATTGTATAGTCTGGGCCTCCATTACCTAAGAGCTCGCCTGGTTTTGCATTTCTCGAATCAGGATCTCCTCCTTGAATCATAAATCCGTTAATTACACGATGAAAAAGTACATCGTCAAAATAGCTATGTTCTATAAGTTTTATAAAGTTTTCTTTATGTAATGGTGTTTCATCATATAACTTGAAAATAATATCACCATAAATGGTTTCAATTTTATAAAGTTGCTCTTTTTGCTTTTGCGTTTTTTGGGTACACGAATACAAAAGTAAAAATGCAATTAGTGAAACAAATAGTAAATTTTTCATAGTAACTTTGAATTATTTAAAAAACAAAAATAGAAACAAATATTAGTAATAAAAAAATAAACAATATGTAAAAGAGAATAAGATATGAATTACAAGCTTATTTCATTTGTTTTTTTAAGTTTTATCATGCTAAATTATTCATTTGCTCAAAAAAAAGTTGGATTAGTTTTGAGTGGTGGTGGCGCAAAGGGATTTGCTCATATTGGTGTTTTAAAAGCTCTTGAAGAAAATAATATACCCATTGATTATATTACAGGAACATCAATGGGAGCAATAATTGGTGGATTATATGCTTCTGGGTATAGCCCAAAGGAAATAGAGGAATTAATATTATCTGAGGATTCAAAAAGATGGGCGACTGGTATAATCGAGCAACAATATATTTATTATTTTAAGAAAGAACCTGCTAATGCAGAGATGGTTAATTTTAATATTCAATTTAAAGACAAAGAGGCAAAAGCGCAACTTCCGACCAACCTAATTGCTACGCATCAGCTTGATTTTGCTGCAATGCAGTTATTTGCCAAAGCAATCTCTACCGCTTGTTATAAATTCGACAGCTTATTTATACCCTTTAGGTGTATTGCTACAGATATTTATAAAAACCAAGCAGTTGTTTTAAAAAGTGGAGATTTAGGAAAAGCCATAAGAGCTTCCATGACATTCCCCTTTTATTTTAAGCCCATTGAGATTGATAGCGTTCTGTTATTTGACGGAGGGATGAAAAACAATTTTCCTCAAGATGTGATGATCGAATCTTTTAATCCCGATTATATTATTGGTAGCAAAACTACAAGTAATTCTCTTAAACCTGATCCCGACGATATTTTTGTTCAGTTAGAAAACATGTTAATGAGCAAAATTGATTTTGATTTGCCTCAAAATGGTATTCTTGTTGAATCAAAATTCGAAGATATTAGCCTACTTGACTTTGATAAAACGGAATTCATTATTCAAATCGGTTATGATAATACATTAAAACTTATTGATAGTATTCAAGCATTAATTCAAATTAAATCAGACACCATAGTATTATCTAAAAAGAGAGAAGAATTTAAAAACAAAAGTAAAGATCTTATTTTCAGAGATATTTTTATAAAAGGATTAGATAACAACGAAAAAAAGTTTGTTATTAATAGTATTTATAGAAAAGATACAATTTTCAACATTTTTGATTTTAAGAGAGAATATTTTAAGCTATTAGCTGATGGTACAATATCTTCAATAATTCCTGAAGCCCGGTATAATAGTAAAACATCTTTTTACGATTTGTTTTTAAGTATTAAAGAAAAAAGCAGTTTTAATGCTGGTATTGGAGCCAATATTTCGTCGAATGCAATTAATCAGGGCTTTGTAAGCCTGGAGTCAAATCAACTTGGATTATTTTCTCGAATATTTAATTTAAATATTTCCTTTGGGAGATTATATAGTTCATTGCAGCTAAAGGCAAGAGCTGATTTTGCAACAAAAATACCTATTGGCGTGTCTGCTTATTATACAATTAACAGATGGAATTATTACACTAGTAATTCTGAGCCAGCATTCGAAGATGTAAGAAATCCGTATTTAATTAAAAACGAAAACAATATTAAGGTTAACTTTTTTACTCCAATAAAAACCACGGGATTATTTAGAATTTCTGCAGCATATGGAGACGTTAAAGATGAATATTACCAGATTATGCATTTTCTAAAATCTGACACGGCAGATATTACAAATTTCAGCTATTTTAATTTTCAGGTTGCTTTCGAAAGAAACACATTAAATTATAAGCAATATCCAACACAGGGTGTTTTTCAAAATATAAGTATAAATTATCTTTTTGGTAATGAAAGTTTTATTCCCGGATCAACATCAATTACAGATGCAATAATAAAACAGAAACATAATTGGTATAATATTCGTTTTACCCACGACAAATATCTTAAATTTGGCAAACGAATTTCTTTTGGATATTACCTTGAGGCGGCGTATTCAAATATGGATTTTTTTAGTAATTATACCTCTACGATTTTAAATGCTAATGATTTTCAACCAACGCCGCAGAGCAAAACGCTATTTATAAATTCTTATAGATCACATTCATTTTTAGCTGTAGGTATTAAACCAATTATATTTTTAACCAACGATATTCATCTAAGGGCCGAAATATATGGAATGGTGCCATATCAAAAAATTTTGTTCGATGAGAGCAATAAGGCCTATTATGATATAAGCCTAAATAATCCAACGGTTCTTGCAAATGCAGCAATAGTGTATCAAACCATATTAGGTCCAGCCAGTTTAAGTATTAATTATTATGATAAATTGGACAAGAAGTTTTAT
Organism: Bacteroidetes bacterium GWF2_33_16; assembly: GCA_001768565.1. Lineage (GTDB taxonomy): Bacteria > Bacteroidota > Bacteroidia > Bacteroidales > UBA12077 > UBA12077. The sequence goes on from MEOE01000028.1 coordinate 152,212, forward strand.
TTTGTATTTAATTTTGGATATATATTATTTAATAAAAAAGGTAACGATTAATTCTAAGAAAAATTGAATCAGATTAAACGACTCGCTGGACAAACGATTATATACGGTTTTGGAACAATTGCTCCAAGAATATTAAATTTTCTGTTATTAACACCACTTTATACACGTATTTTTTTGAAAAGTGAGTATGGCGTATTTACCGAATTATACGCATATATAGTATTTCTGTTGGTAATTCTTACCTATGGAATGGAAACCGGATTTTTTCGATTTGCAAAGAGCGAAAAAGACTTTAGAACGGTATACAGCACAAGCCTTATAACATTGTTTACAACCTCATTAATTTTTGTTGTGTTTACTTCTATTTTTTCACATCAATTAGCATCTGCAATTGATTATGAACACAATGCAAATTTTATTCGATGGTTTTGCATTATAGTAAGCATCGATGCTTTTACATCGATTCCATTCGCAAAGCTCAGATATGAGGGGAAAGCAAAAAAATTTGGACTTCTAAAAATCGTAAATGTATTGGTTAATATTGGATTTAATGCCATATTCTTTATGGTGTTTCCTTTGATTTATAAGAATAATCCAGAGCTATTAAAATATGTTTATAATCCTGAATTAGGCGTTGGCTATGTATTTATTGCCAATTTAATTGCAAGTTTGGTTACGCTGCTACTATTAATACCCGATATATTTAGTTTTAAAATAAGATATGATTTTGAACTAATAAAAAGAATGATGGTTTATTCTTTTCCATTGCTAATTGTTGGTATTGCAGGAACAATAAACGAGGTATTAGACAAAATACTAATGAAACATCTTGTTCAAGATCCTTCAACAGCCCTTGAGCAGGTAGGTGTTTATGGTGCAAATTATAAGCTGGCAGTACTCATGACAATATTTATACAGATGTTCAGATATGCCGCCGAACCCTATTTCTTCTCTCGTATGGATGATAAAAATGCAAAGGAACAGTATGCAACTATTATGAAATATTTTATAATTATCGGTTTGTTCATATTTTTAGGTGTTATGCTTTATATTGATATTTTTAAGCACTTTATTGGTACCGAATTTCATTCCGGTTTAAAAATTGTTCCAATTATTTTGCTTGCCAATCTATTTTTGGGTATTCTTTATAATCAATCAATGTGGTATAAATTAACCAACCTTACTAAATACGGCGCTATGATTTCATTAATTGGTGCAGCAATTACAATTATTTTAAATATTTTACTTGTTCCTGTTTTTGGTTATATGGGCGCAGCCTGGGCAACACTTATTTGTTATACATCCATGATTATTGTTACTTACTTTATGGGTCAGAAATACTATAAAATTAATTACGACCTAAAAAATATTAGTATATATTTTGCAGTTGCTATTGTTATATATATGGTAAATAGATTATTGGCAATTGATTCCTTTAATTTGCAACTAATTGTTAGTACTATATTTGTAATGATTTATGCCCTATTTATTTATAAAAAAGAAGATGTTTTAATGATTTTTAACAAATAGGATAGCATTATAATTATAATAGTAACCGTATAATTCATAAGTTTGAATTTTTAAAACAACAAATAATGGAAGTAAAAATTATTAATAAATCAAATAACCCATTGCCAGAATATGGTACTGAGCATGCTGCAGGAATGGACTTGCGCTCTTTTTTAGCAAGCCCGGTTACTCTTAAACCATTAGAAAGATTATTAATTCCTACTGGACTTTTTATTGAACTCCCTATAGGTTATGAAGCTCAAATAAGACCTCGTAGTGGTTTGGCTTTAAAAAAAGGATTAACTGTTCTAAATACACCTGGCACAATCGATGCTGATTATCGCGGAGAAATAGGTGTTATATTAATTAATCTTTCAAATATGGATGTTATTATCGAATCGGGCGAAAGAATTTGTCAGATGGTAATATCAAAACACGAACATGTTTTATTAAATGATGTAAATGATCTCTCGCAAACTGAACGAGGCGCTAGAGGATTTGGTAGTACTGGTACAAAATAATTTATGCTTTAAGCATATTTAATAATCTCCGGATTGAAAATAATTTAACTATGATCTTTATAAGGATAAATAATAAGCATAAGCTTTTACTACAAGTAATTTTAGTTTTTTTACTGATTATTTTTCAAACATCTTGTGTTACAAAAAAAACTACAACGCAGGAAAAATCTGTGGGCAAAAAAACAATCTCAACAAAAAATACCGATCAATATTATTATACATTTCTGGAGGCTAATCGTCAAAAGCTTTTGGGTGATTTAAAATCAGCATTAATATTATTTAATCAGTGTATTGTACTAAATCCTGAATCATCAGCGAGTATGCATGAAATAGCTCAAATAAATGGAGCGCTTAATAATTATGAATTAGCTGTCAAATACGCAAAAATGGCTATTCTGCACAATCCTGAGAATAAATGGTATTACTTTACTCTTGCTGAGTTATATATTAGCACACAGAATTATGAAAAAGCTGCTGAAACATACGAAGAAATTCGAAAAATAGAACCCAATAATTACGAAGTACACTATTATCTGGCAATGCTTTATAAGCAATTAAATAAAAATAATGAAGCTTTAAAATTATTTATCGAACTAGAAGATAAGATCGGAATTAATGAAAATATCTCTATAAATAAACAGCAGATATATTTACTACAAGGCAATAGAACGAAAGCATATGACGAAATAAACAAACTGATAAATCATTTTCCAGGAGAAGCGAAATATTACGGAATATTAGCCGAAATGTATACAAGGGACAATCTTTTTTTAAAAGCTGAAGAGAACTATAAATTGTTATTCGATATAGATAGCATTAATCCTTATGGACAGTTGTCTATAGTTGATTATTACAGAAAAAAAATGGATTATGATAATGCATTTTTAACTATTGATAAGATTATTGAAAATGATCTAACAGAGTTCAATTCAAAAGTTTTGACATTGGCCTCATTGCTCAATTCGCCAAAAGAATTTAGTTTATTTAGCGATAAAATAGAAAAGAGTTTGCTAAAACTCAAGGAAAAGTATAGCTCAGAAAAAGATGTGTATACTTTACTTGCCGACTTTTCAATTAAAAAAAACAACTATAACGACGCGGCCAATCATCTTGAATATATAATCCAGAATTTTGAAAGCAATGATTTTATTTGGGAACAACTTATTACTCTGTATAGCGTACAGGGTAAATTTCAATCTATGTATGATAAATCATCAATAGCAATTGATAGTTTTCCGCAAATAGCAAGCTTTTATTTATATAATGGAATTTCTGGCCTTCAAATTAATAAAGTTGATGAAGCAATTAGTTCTTTAAATCAGGGATTAAAACTTGTTGAACCTAATAGTGAGCAAGAAATCAATATTTTTATATATTTAGCAGAGGCTTATCAGGAAATAAAAAATTACACACAATCTGAATTTTTTTACGAAAAAGTACTAGAAAAACAACCGGACAACCTGTTTGCGATAAATAATTATAGCTATTATCTTTCATTACGCGATCAAAAGCTTGAATACGCTGAACAAATTAGCAGAAAAACAGTTGATGCAGAACCTGAAAATTCAACATATCTAGATACTTATGCATGGATTTTATTTAAGCTGGGTAGATATCAAGATGCCTTATATTTTATTAAAAAGGCCTATGATTATGGAGGTTATCAAAACGATGTGATTGTTGAGCACTACGGCGATATTTTATTTAAAACCAAGAATATTACTGAGGCATTGAAAATGTGGGAACTATCAAAAATGCTTGGAAACAAAAGCCTTGAGCTTTTAGATAAAATTGAAAAAAACAAATAAGAATAGACATGAAGTTTTTATATAAAATATTATTTTGGTTAGTTTGTTCATGTGGATTATTACAAAGTTGTTCTGTTCAAAAAACAGTGATAGATAATTCAGAAAAAGTAATAAACAACTCTGAATTAATAAAAAACCTTAATATCATTGAATTAGAATCTCAACAAATTGTGATTAAAGGATCTAAAATTTCTATTGACGACAATTCCGGATTTACTAATCTCAGAGCTAATATTATAATAATAAAAGATTCTGCGATTCTTGTTTCTATTTCTAATTCATTAGGTATAGAGATTACACGAGCATTAATATTGCCCGATAGTATTAAGGTTTTAGATAGGATAAATAAAACCTATTTAGAAGAGGGATACCCCGAACTTGAAAAAAGATTTTCTATTGCCTTAGATTTTTTCCAAATACAGAGCATAATACTTGGAGATTATATGTCAGTTATAAAAAACAATGTAAATTCTGAGAACAAATTGAAATCAGAGCAAGGAAATTATAAAATAATAGACAATTATAAAATAGGTATTAATGATCGGATTGAAACAGTATTGATAATTGATCAAAACCATTTTTTTATAAATAGAGCAACAATTTTATTCGAAAAAAAGAAACAAGAATACGATATAGTATATAGTGATTATTTTAAAATTGAAAATTCGTTATTTCCTGGTTTGTTGGAAATAGAATATAAAAAGAATAAGGAAAATATTAAATTAGCGATTCAAAACAAGAATATTAGATTTGAACCTACCCGCAAAATGATGATTGATGTACCAGCTAGCTATGAACTTAAATGAAAAGTAAATTATGCTAATTAATTTTTTCCAGAATAAAATTTTATTAATTGTATTTTTAATAAGCATTTCAAATGTTTGTTTGGGGCAAAATAGACAAGACCTGGAGCAAAAAAGAATTAAAACAGAGGAAGAAATTAAGTTATCTAATCAAATTTTAACAGAAACGGCACAATCAAAGGTTGCAGGAATAAATAGATTACTCGTTATAAAAAAACGCATAATACTTCGTGAGCAGTTAATTAGTGATATCACAAACCAGATTACGTTAATTGAAAAACAAATAAATGAAAAAAATGAGTTAATAAATAAACTTGAGATAGAAATAAAACTTTTAAAAGAGGAATATGCCAAACTTATTTATTTTGCATATAAAAACAGAAGCAATTACGATAAAATTATGTTTATCCTTGCTGCTAGCGATTTTAACCAAGCTTATAGAAGAATTAAATATATACAACAATATACAAATTACAGACAAAAACAAGCTGTACAAATTGTCTATAAACAGAAAGAACTCGAATACGAAATAAATTCTTTAAAAGATAAAAAGAATGAAAAAGTACAACTGCTTTCTGAAAAAGAAAAGGAAAAGCTTCAGTTAAGTTCCGAGCAAATTAAGGAAAACCAAGAAGTAATTAATTTAAAGAAAAGAGAAAAGGAATTAAAAAGGAAAATTGAAGATTATAAAAGAGCAATGAACAAGCTGGAAACAGAAATTGCTGAACTTATTGCTCGCGAAATTGAGGAGAAGAAAAAATCTAAAGGGATATCCCTCTCAGAAGAAGCAATTTCTAGTGGTTTTAAAAATTCAAGGGGAAAGCTTGACTGGCCAATAGATAAAGGAATGATAATTCGCGAATTCGGTGAAAGTAATCATCCTGTTTTAAAGGGTATTTTGATAAATAATGAAGGAATTGATATTCGTACATCAAAAGATGAACGTGTTAAGACGATTTATGAAGGGTTGGTAAAAAAAGTTTTTGCTGTACCTGGAGGAAATATGGCTATTATTATTCGTCATGGTCATTATCTCACCTTGTATTCAAACATTGTAAACGTTAGAGTTAAACCAGGAGATAAAGTAATAAAAGGACAACATATTGGAGATGTTTATTATACTAAAAACGATGATAATAGCTCTGTGTTACATTTAAGAATTTATGAAGAAACACAAGTGTTAAATCCGAAAATTTGGTTGTCAAAAAAGTAAAAAAGAAATTAAAAAAGCTATTTTTGAAAATACAATAATAAAAACGCAACAAAAAATTGCAAATACAGTATACAATACATAATAATTATATAAGGTCAAAAAAGTGCTAACTCAAGAAGTAAAAATGAAAAAAAGTATCTTAATTGATTCTAAAATTGAAAACATCAGCTTGGTAGAAAAATTAGTTGATGAAGTTTCTGAAGAAGCCCGGATAAATTCTGAAATATATGGCAAAATGCTTATAGCTACTGTTGAAGCTGTAAATAACGCCATTGTTCATGGGAATAAGGAGGACGAATCTAAAACGGTTAATATCGCTTTTTTAATAGAAGAAGACGTAATACGTATTTTTGTAGAAGATCAAGGTCCGGGTTTTGGATTTAACAACGTTCCGGATCCAACAATTCCCGAAAACATTGAAAATATTCATGGTAGAGGGGTTTATTTAATGAAACACCTTGCTGATAATGTCTTATTTCATGGAATAGGAAATAAAGTTGAGTTAATTTTCAACCGCGCATAAAATGGCTGTCTTATTTTTCAATGAAGATACCAAGCTTAATTTAAAAGGAAAAAGATTACTGAAAAAATGGATTAAAGAATCTGTTTATAACGAAGAAAAAACCTTAGGAAATATAAATTTTATTTTTACATCAGACAAATATCTTCTGGAAATTAATAACAAATACCTTTCTCACAACTACCTCACTGATATTGTTACATTTGATTATTGTGAAAACAATATAGTTAATGGAGATATTTATATTAGCATTGAAACTGTTAAGAACAATTCATATCGTTTTAACGTTACTTATCTTGAAGAATTAAGGAGAGTTATTATACATGGGGTGCTTCACCTTATAGGTTATAGTGATTCTGACGAAAAAGAAAAAAAGGAAATGAGAGAAAAGGAAGACTTTTATTTAGCCTTATTAAAAAATCTTTCATAATTTTCGGACAAATAATAAAACTATGAAATGTTACCTGATTATGATGTAATTGTGGTTGGTGGAGGTCATGCTGGTTGCGAAGCCGCTGCCGCTGCTGCCAACATGGGCTCAACGGTACTGTTGATTACTATGGATATGACCAAGTTTGGTCAAATGTCTTGTAATCCTGCCATGGGAGGTATTGCAAAAGGACAAATTGTAAGAGAAATTGATGCACTAGGAGGATATTCTGCTATTGTAACTGATAAAAGCATGATTCAGTTCCGAATGCTTAATAGATCTAAAGGTCCTGCTATGTGGAGCCCAAGAGCACAATGTGACAGGGTTCTGTTTTCTGTTGAGTGGAGAAATCTTCTTGAAAATACGGAAAATTTGGATTTATGGCAGGATCAAGTTGTTGAACTTATAATAAATGATAACAAAGTAGGCGGAATAAAAACAAAGCTTGGAATCATATTTAAATCTAAAACTGTTATTCTTACCAACGGAACATTCATTAACGGATTAATGCATGTTGGACGAGCTCGTGTAGAAGGTGGCAGAGCAGGAGAGTCTTCCTCTACTGGCATATCTGAACAATTATTACAACACGGATTTGAGGTTGGACGTATGAAAACAGGTACACCTGCACGAATTGACGGAAGAACAATTGATTTTTCAAAACTACAAGAGCAAAAGGGAGATGAAGATGGAGGGCAGTTTTCTTTTCTTACATATGACAAGAAGCCTAATAATAATAAAAGCTGCTGGATCACTTATACAGGCCCAGAGGTTCATGAAATATTGGAAACGGGATTCGACGATTCTCCTCTCTATAATGGGACAATTGAAGGAATAGGACCAAGATATTGTCCAAGTATCGAAGATAAAATAGTTACATTTGCCGACAAAGAGAAGCATCAGCTTTTTTTGGAGCCAGAAGGACACAATACGGTTGAGTATTACATTAATGGATTTTCATCATCTCTTCCCTGGGAAATACAATATAAAGCATTAAGGAAAATAGCAGGTTTAGAAAATGTAAAAATTTTTCGTCCAGGATATGCAATTGAATACGATTATTTTCCTCCAACTCAACTTTACCACACATTAGAAACAAAAAAAATTAGTAATTTGTATTTTGCTGGGCAAATAAACGGGACGACCGGATATGAAGAAGCTGCGGCACAAGGATTAATGGCTGGGATAAATGCAACACTTAAAGTTGCTGGGAAAGAAAGCTTTGTACTAAGTAGGGACCAGGCATATATTGGTGTTTTAATTGACGATTTAGTAACCAAGGGTGTAGATGAGCCATATCGAATGTTTACATCACGAGCAGAATATAGAATATTACTTCGACAAGATAATGCAGATATTCGTTTAACTGAGTTATCGAATCGTATTGGATTGGCAAAGGATGAAAGATTGACGATGTTGATTTCGAAAATTAAATCCAGAGACAAGCTTATTAAATTTATAAAGACCTATAGCCTGGATCCAGAACAGATAAATCCATATTTGATTGGCTTAGAAACGTCTCCTATAAAACAAAAGAAAAAGCTTTTTGAGTTAATTTTACGACCACAAATTAGCATTAATCAAATTAAATTTGCCTTGCCTGCATTAAATGATGAAATTAATAAAATAGGTTCAAGACAAGAGGAGGTTGTTGAGGCAGCAGAGGTTTTGTTAAAATACTCAGGTTATATTGAAAGAGAGCAACAGATAGCAGAGAAACTCAAAAGGCTCGAGCATATTAAAATTCCCGCTAACTTTGAATATGAGAAAATATTATCTCTTTCAACGGAGGGTAGGCAGAAACTAAAAAAACAGAAACCTGAAAGCATAGGACAGGCAACTAGAATAAGTGGAGTATCACCATCTGACATTAGTGTTTTACTTGTTTATATGGGAAGATAGGGATGGGTTTAGGTAATTCGTTCCACGTGGAACAAAAATCATCTTTTTTATGGAAAAATCATTTGTTGTAACAGGAAAAGTCGTTGATATTTTTAATCGACGGATATATAATGCAAAGGTTTATGTTTTGAATCAGAAAATTCAAAAAATAGAAGAAACTAACGAAGAATTTGCCAATTATATTCTTCCTGGTTTAATCGATGCCCATGTTCATATTGAAAGCTCAATGATGATTCCTTCTTCTTTTGCTATGGCAGCAGTCAAACACGGAACGGTTGCCACCGTTTCTGATCCTCACGAAATTGCTAATGTTATGGGAATAGAAGGCGTAGAGTTTATGATACAGAACAGTAAAAAAGTGCCGTTTAAATTCTATTTTGGCGCTCCGTCATGTGTTCCTGCAACCTCTTTCGAAACATCGGGTGCTGTTATTTCTGAAAAGGATATAAAAACAATGCTTGAAAATCCTGATATACACTATTTGGCAGAAATGATGAATTTTCCTGGTGTAATTTTTAATGACAAGGATGTTATAGCAAAAATTGCACATGCAAATAATTTAAAAAAGCCTATTGATGGACATGCTCCAGGACTTTCTGGTGATAAATTGAAAATATATTCTGATTATAATATTACAACCGATCATGAATGTACAACCGTTGATGAAGCAATTGAAAAAATAAATTGCGGAATAAATATTCAAATTCGGGAGGGAAGTGCTGCCAAAGATTTTGAAAATTTATTTCCATTGCTTAATAATTATCCCGAAAAAGTAATGTTCTGCACTGACGACTGCCACCCAGACGATTTAATAAAAGGGCACATTAATAAAATACTTAAAAATTCTGTTGAAAAAGGAGCTGATATATTTAATATTATACGTGCAGCCACCTTTAATCCGGTCAAACATTATAATCTAGACGTTGGGTTACTTCGAGAGAATGATCCTGCTGATTTTATTGTTTGTAATGACATTGTTTCTTTTGATGTGCTTCAAACGTATATTAACGGAAAAAATGTTTTTGATAATGGAGTTGTCCTTATTGAGCCAGTTGTTGAGAATCCAATAAACAGGTTTAATTGCAAAGCTATTTCAGAAAAAGATATTGTTGTCCCATATAATGGATTAAATATTCAGGTTATTGTGGCCAGGGACGGCGACTTAATTACAGGAAAAACAATAGAAAAACCATTGGTAAAAAATTCATACATTGAATCTGATACAGAAAGAGATATTTTAAAAATAGTTGTTATAAATAGGTATAACGCAAGCAAGCCCGCAGTTGGATTTATTAAAAACTTCAACCTTAAATCAGGTGCTATGGCCGGAAGCATTGCCCACGATAGTCATAATATTATTGCCATAGGAGTAAACGACGCAGATATTGTTAGTGCCGTAAATCGCCTAATTATTAATAAAGGAGGTATTGTGGCAATTGATGGAGTTAGAATTGAAGAGCTAAAACTTGATGTTGCTGGACTTATGTCAACAGAAAAGGCAGAAATTATTGCTGACAAGTATCATAAGGTTTCAAAAATGGTGAATGAGCTGGGATCTCGATTAACAGCTCCTTTTATGACTATGGCTTTTATGGCCTTATTGGTTATTCCCGATTTAAAAATTGGTGACAAAGGCCTTTTTGATGTGTCTAAATTTGAATTTACATCTTTGTTTGTTGAATAATGGCCAAAAATTCTTCTTCGCAAGAGTTAAAAATTGATATAACCGTGTTTCCAGATAGCCCGGGGGTGTATCTTTTTTACAATACTTCAGATGAAATAATATATGTTGGGAAAGCGAAAAATATAAAAAAAAGAGTTTCCTCTTATTTTACAAGAGAAAATTACGAGAATAATAAAGTAAGAGTTCTGGTAAGCAAAATATCCAGAATTGAATATATTGTTGTTAATACAGAATCAGACGCATTATTGCTCGAAAACAATCTTATTAAAAAGCATAAGCCAAGGTATAATGTTTTATTGAAAGATGACAAAACCTATCCTTGGATATGTATTAAAAACGAGCCTTTTCCAAGAGTTTTTTATACCCGAAATTTGATAAACGATGGATCAAAATATTTTGGCCCGTATACATCTGTATATATGGTTAAAATATTGCTTGACTTAATAAAGCAGCTTTATCCTTTGCGAAATTGCAATTTGAGTCTAACAAAAGAAAATATTATAAAAAACAAATTTAAATCCTGCCTTGAATATCATATAGGAAATTGTAAAGCTCCTTGTATTGGATTACAAAAGGAGGATGATTATGAAATTGCAATTGAGCATATCTATCTTATACTCAAAGGCAATATTATTCAGGTTATTCATTATCTAACAGACTTAATGAACAGTTTTTCTGCTGAATTTAAGTTTGAAGATGCCCAAATAATTAAAGATAAAATAGAAACATTAGAAAGGTATAAGAGTAAGTCAACAATTGTTAGTTCTCATTTAAATGACATTGATGTTTTTTCAATTCTTGATGATAGTACATCAGCATATGTTAATTTTTTAAGATTAGTAGAAGGACGGATTGTTCAAGCACATACGTTAGAAATTAAAAAGAAGCTTGATGAGCCACTAGAGGATTTGCTGGTTCTTGCAATTGTAGAGTTAAGGGAGCGCTTTTCAAGTCAATCAAAGGAAATAATCGTTCCAATTAACGTTAGTTTGCCCTGGAAAGAGGTTAAAACGAACATTCCTCAAAAGGGGGATAAAAAGGCATTGCTTGAATTGTCGGAAAGAAACGCAAAGTATTTTCGACTCGAAAAACAAAAAAACATAGAAAGAAAAAAAGAAAAACATTCAAGCAAAAGAATATTGGAGATATTAAAAAAGGACTTAAACTTACCTGTTTTGCCGCAGCATATTGAGTGCTTCGATAATTCTAATATTCAAGGATCCAATCCTGTTGCCGCATGTGTGGTTTTTAAAAACGCGAAGCCTTCTGTTAAGGAATATCGACATTTTAATATTAAAACAGTTGAAGGCCCAAATGATTATGCATCAATGGAAGAGGTTGTTTATAGAAGGTACAAACGAATGATTGACGAAAACAAAGAGCTTCCGCAATTAATTGTTATTGATGGGGGTAAAGGCCAACTTAGTTCTGCTACAAAAAGCTTAAATCAACTAGGTGTTTTAAAAAATGTTTCTATTATAGGAATAGCAAAACGTCTTGAGGAAATTTACTATCCTAACGATCCAGTTCCTTTATACCTAGATAAAAACTCCGTTTCGTTAAAAATAATTCAACATATCCGAAACGAGGCTCATCGTTTTGGGATAAAGTTTCATAGAAATAAAAGATCTGGAAGTTTTATACAAAGTGAGTTAAATGAAATTCCGGGGATTGGTGATAAAACAATAGAGCAGCTTTTTAAGAAATATAAAAGTATAAAAAAAATACTACAGCTTGAAGAAGATGATCTCTCCTCAGAAATAGGACAAACCAAAGCAAGGTTGTTGCGTAATTATTTTACAGGCAAATAATGGAGTTGTTTCATCTATTCTTTATGCGAAGCAAGACTTTCGTTGATAGCTGTAAATGTGTTAATAGACAGCCTTTTATATAAAGATGTGTGACTTGGGTCTTGCTGTGCTTACTATAATTACTTTATACCCGGCTATTGGGTGGAATAGAAAAATCAGAACAAGCTTAACGATTTATTTTCTTTCTAAAGATCTCATGTAAAGAAAAATATTTTTCGAGATGGGAAGTTTCTCTAAATCCATTATCTTTGCCGCTGATTTCAATGCTTTGTTATTACTATGACTGATAAGTTAAATAAATTGGATCTTCACTCTAAGGACTTTATTGTATTTCAAGATACAATAACACACTCAAATATCCTCCCAAATATCAAAAGCATTGCAGATAGCAGTCTAAGTGACACGATTAAAGCCAAGCCATTTGCTCGTAAGGTGTTCGACGAACAAGACATTGATTCAATTTTTAGGCAGCATGAAGAAAGGGAAAAGCAATACCAGTTTGAGATTAAATTAATTCAGGCAAAAAAGCATCTACAGAAAATTGATACACCCAAACTCTTTTATGATAATTTGGGGACTTACCATGATCATTTGTCTGAAAGTATTTCTTTTGACGCCTTCCATCAAAATGTTCTCTTTAATATTCCTGCAGTTAAGTTTGAAGAAAATACGAAAAAAAAACCGGTATTTATTTCTGATTCGTTACAATCAAATAATAAAAACACGCATTTTTCGGAAAAACAAATACATGTAAAGCCTCGGTTTACAGACAACAAGCTAGGTTTTGATTGGATTTCTCTAATAGTGTTTATTTCTATTGTTTTGCTGGGCTGGATAAGACTTTTTTTTAATAATCATTTTTTTTCCATTATTAAATCAGCATCAAACTATCAGGAGGCTAATAGTCTATTGCGAGGAAAGAATACAATCATTGAGCGTATTTTTTTCTTGTTAAATACGTTATTTCTATTAACAACAAGTGTTTTTGCTTTACAAATTGCCCATTTTTATAATTTAGATATTGCTCAGGGACGGCAATATTTGTTTTTTGCTATAGTTTTTGGTTCATTAATTGGATTGTCTGTTTTCAGGAAAATTTCATCATCTTTTATTGGAGAGGTATTTTTAAAACAAAGAGTGTTTTCAGAGTATTTTCATAATTTAAACATTTATACAATGAACACAGGAATATTCTTACTTCCAATAATAATTTTATTACAATATTTATCAATTCAGTATCTAGGTATAATAATATATATGGGCATATTCGGAATAGCGACACTTTATTTTATTCAGTTAATAAGATCGTTTCAGATAATTATTAGAAAGAATGTTTCGATATTTTATATGATTTTGTATCTTTGTGCTTTCGAATTTGCACCATTTTTAATTGTTTATAAACTATTGCTATCTCTTAATTAGTGGGATAAATAGAAGGTTTTAAAATTAAAATCCAAAGCAATTTACATGAAAGTTAAGACGATTTTAGTATCTCAACCCAAGCCGCAAAACGACAAGTCTCCATATTTGGAATTGGCTGAAAAACATCATCTTAAAATAGATTTCAGACATTTTATACAGATAGAGGGCCTGCCTGCTAAAGATTTCAGAAAATCCAAAATAGATATTCTTGCTCACACGGCTGTTATTTTTACCAGCCGCACAGCAATAGATCATTACTTCAGAATTTGCGAAGAGATGAGATTAGCTGTTCCGGATTCAATGAAATATTTTTGTATTTCAGAAGCTACAGCCTTTTATTTGCAAAAGTATATTGTCTATCGTAAAAGAAAGATATTTTATGGAGACGGTAAGTTTTTAGATATAATGGAGCTTCTAAAAAAACACAAAGACGAAAAATTTTTGGTGCCAGTATCAGATGCTCATAAAGAAGAGATTCCAAAAAAATTAGAACAAAGCAAAATAAAATACACGAAAGCCATTATGTACAAAACGGTAAGTGCTAATTTATCTGATTTGTCAAATGTTAATTACGATATGCTTGTTTTTTATAGTCCTTCTGGTATTAAATCATTGTTTGAAAACTTTCCTGAATTTAAACAAAACAATACGCGAATTGCTGCTTTTGGTCCAAAAACAGCAAAGGCAGTCAAAGATGCTGGTTTAAAGGCTGATATAAAAGCTCCCTCGAAAGAGGCTCCTTCAATGACTATGGCAATTGAGCAATATGTACTTGAGCATAATAAAGCTCATAAATAATTATATATCAATAACTTTTTTAAGGAGGAAGACGTTTCTTTCCTCCTTTTTTTATTGAAAAGTTTTACCTTTACCTTTTTATGAAGAAAGAATCATTTATAAATAAAGAGCGGCTAAAAAAAAGCAAACCGATTGAAAATCTATTCAGTAAGGGTGAAAATCTAAATTTTTATCCATTTAAAGTACTGTTTTCTTTAACTTATTCCGATTCTACTATAAAATATCCCGCACAGGTAGCTTTTGTTGTTCCAAAGAGATTGTTTAAGAAAGCGGTTGATAGAAATAATCTAAAAAGAAAAATGCGTGAAGCATTTAGAAAAAACAAATCGATTCTTTACAACACTCTTATAGCGAATAATCAAAAACTTGAATTTATTGTTTTATATATAGCAAACGAAAACAATAATTTTGAAATAATTGAAACAAAAATGGTTGGACTATTAAATGCTCTTTGTAAAAAAATCAAGAAAAAAGATGTATAGAAAGCTGTTTTTCGTTCATTATATATCTATTGCAGAGTTAAATAATGTTAAATCAAATGAATGCATCAAATTTATTCAATACTTTTGTTCGGTTTGGCAAACATATTGATTTAAGTACAGCAGAGTTTCATTGATTATTGAATAAACGTATAGTATTTTAGGGGAGTCAAATAAATTAATAGCAAAAGGGTGTTTTAAAAAATTTAATATAAATGAATATGAAAACAAAAAAGAGATTATATAGTATTATTCTTATTTGTGGAGCATTAGTTACTGTAGGTTTTTTAGGTTTTAAAACAGGTGATGATTTTAAAATTGCCAAAAGTTTAGATATTTATTATTCTTTATTTAGAGATATAAATATCTATTATGTAGATGAAACAAATCCCGAAAAGCTTGTTGAAACAAGTATAAATGCTATGCTGGAGTCTCTTGATCCTTATACGGTTTATATTCCAGAATCAGAAATGGATGAATTTACATTTATGACAACTGGTCAGTATGGTGGGATAGGTGCATTAATTAGAAACAAAGATGGTCAGCCGATTATAGCACAGCCATATAAAGGGTTTCCTGCAGATAAAGCCGGGCTAAGAGCCGGAGATATTATTTTAGAGGTAGATGGAATACCTACCAAAGAATTGCAAATTGATAATATTAGTGAAAAGCTTAAAGGTACTCCAAAAACATCTTTACAACTATTGATAGAAAGACCATATACAAACGAAAAATTCACAAAGGAATTATTTCGCGAAGAGATCAAAATAAAAAGTGTACCGTACTATGGTGTTGTTGAGTCAGGAATAGGTTATATTCGAGTAACTAAATTTACACCAGATCTTACAAAAGAAGTAAAAGAAGCATTAAAAGATTTAAAAACTGAGTATCAGATTAAGTCACTTATTCTTGACTTAAGGGGAAACCCAGGAGGATTATTAGTTGAAGCTCCAAGGCTTTGTAATTTGTTTGTAAATAAGGGGCAGGAAATTGTTAGTACGAAAGGGAAAATAAAAAAGTGGGATCAAACATACAAAACAACAGAATCGGCTTTTGATCCGGAAATTCCAATTGTTGTTTTGGTTAGCCGTACAACAGCCTCTGCAGCAGAAATTGTTGCCGGTGCATTGCAGGATCTTGATAGGGCTGTTGTTTTAGGGCAAAGAACTTTTGGCAAGGGACTTGTACAAACAACAATTCCTTTAAGTTATAACAGCCAACTTAAAGTTACTACTGCCAAGTATTATATTCCTAGCGGAAGATGCATACAGGCAAGAGACTATTCTCATCGAAATGAAGACGGAAGTGTAGGATATGTTCCAGATACATTAATCTCAGAATTTTTGACAAAAAATGGGAGGAAAGTATACGATGGAGGAGGAATAATTCCTGATATTAGTTTCGATCCGCAGGATATTAGTCCAATATCAATAAGCCTTATAACAGAAAATATTGTTTTTGATTATGCTACTAAATTTGCATTTGAAAATCAATCAATATCATCCGTTTCAGACTTTATGATTTCAGATAAGATTTTCAATGATTTTACAGATTATGCTTTAAATCAGGATTTTAGTTACGAGACATATAGTGAAAAAGAATTACAAGAGCTTGAAAAGGTTTTAAAACGAGAGAAATATTATAACAGAGTCGAGTCCGAAATAAAAGAACTTAAAAGCAAACTTGTTAATGATAAAAGACAAGATATTCAGGAGTTTAAAAGCGAAATAAAAGACTTTTTGCGTGACGAAATTGTAGGAAGATATTATTATGAAGACGGTCAGATTCAGGCTAGTCTAATTAACGACAGTCAGCTTTATAAAGCGATCGACATTTTAAAAAACAACAATACCTATAATTCTATATTAAATGGAAGTTATAATGACCAACGCGAAGGTGAAAAACTAAGCTTATATAATCCGGATCTATTCAATAAAAGCCAAAACGCGAATGATTTTTTTGAATCCTTTATAAGCAATTAAAAAGAAAAAAGTTCTGTATTATCAGGACTTTTTTTCTTGCATTTAATCTAGTGTGCTTCAAGCCAATTATTTCCAATTCCAATGTCAACAGTAAGGTGAATGCTTAGTTTTATTGCATTTTCCATTTTGTTCTTTACCAGAGCTTTTATTTCGTTTTCTTCTGGTTTATAAACATCGAAAATCAATTCGTCATGTACCTGGAGAATCATTTTTGTTTTATATGATTTTGATTTTAGTTCATTATAAATATCGATCATTGCTATTTTAATAATATCAGCTGCCGATCCCTGAATAGGAGCGTTTATAGCATTTCTTTCAGCAAATCCACGAACCGTTGCGTTTTTCGAATTAATATCGTTTAATACTCTTTTACGTCCCATAATGGTTTCAACATATCCTTTTTGTCGAGCAATTGCAATGCTATTATCCATGTATTCTTTCACCTTAGGATAGCTTTTAAAGTATTCATCAATAAGGCTTTTTGCTTCGCTTCTGGGAATGCTTAATCGCTGTGATAATCCGAATGAAGAAATTCCATAAATAATTCCAAAATTGGCCGTTTTTGCTTTTCTGCGCTGATCTTTGGTTACATCTTTCAGATTTTCCACGTGGAATATTTTTGCAGCTGTTGATGTGTGGATGTCCTCATTATTTTTAAATGCTTCGATCATATTGGTGTCTTGGCTTAGATGTGCCATTAACCGGAGTTCTATTTGTGAATAATCGGCCGCCAATAGAACATGATCTGTATCTGAAGGAATAAAGGCCTTACGAATTTCTCTACCTCGCTCTTCTCGAATAGGAATATTTTGCAGGTTAGGATTGTTTGAGCTTAAGCGGCCTGTTGCTGTTACTGCTTGGTTATATGATGTATGTACTTTCCCTGTTTTTGGATTAATAAGTTTTGGTAGAGCCTCTATATAGGTTGAAAGCAATTTTTTTAGCGATCTAAAATCCAGTATAGCATGAATTATTGGATGTTTTTCTGCTAAAAGCATTAGCGTTTCTTCGCTGGTTGAGTATTGGTTCGTTTTTGTTTTTTTTGCGTTAGGGTCTATTTTTAAATGTTCAAAAAGAATATCTCCTAACTGTTTTGGTGATGAGATATTAAATTTTAAACCTGCTTGTGCAAATATTTTTTCTTCAATAGCAATAAGTTCTTTATTAAGTTCTTTAGCATATTCATTTAAAGCGTTGATATCAATATTGAAACCATTCATCTCCATTTCAGCCAATACTGGTATTAAGGGCATTTCAATGGATTCTGCTAAATTATTTAGTTTCTTTTGATTTAGATCTTTTTCAAGGATTTCCTTTAATTGAAAAGTTAAGTCAGCATCTTCGGCTGCATAATCTTTTATTGTTTCCAAAGGAACATTTCGCATCGAATTCTGCCTTACACCTTTCTTTCCAATTAATTCTTCTATTTCCACCGGACTGTAATTCAGATATGTTTCAGAAAGATATGTTAAATTATGTCGAAGATCAGGTTGCAGCAAGTAGTGTGCAATCATCGTGTCGAATATTTCTCCTTGTACACTTATATCATATTGCTTAAGTATTAGCATATCAAACTTAATATTCTGCCCAATCTTTTTTATTGATGGATTTTCGAACAGGTGCTTAAACTCATTAAGTTGTTTTTGTGCTTGCGTTTGATCTTCACTAAAAGGAATATAATATGCAGTATGTATTTGCCAAGAAATTGACATACCAACAATTTCAGCCGAATATGGATCTAAACCAGTTGTTTCTGTATCAAAGCAAAACTCAGTCAGCGTTTCTAGTTTTTCAATTAAGGACCTATTGCTTTCTGCTGTGTTTACTAAGATATAATTATGTTCTGTGTTTGAAATGTTTTTAAGTCTCTTACTGGATTGTTCTATTTCTATTGGATCAAAAAGCGATCCTTGCACTGCTGCTTTTGATGGTACAGGATTTGCTTCGCTCTGAAATAATCGTTTTCCCAAAGTTTTGAACTCAAGCTCGTCAAGGAGGGGAGAGAGCTTTTTTTCGTCTGGCTTTTCAAGGATAAGAGCTGTAGCATCCAAAGAAACAGGAACATCTAATTTTATAGTTACAAGCTCTCTTGATAGCAGAACCTGTTCTTTATTATTGACCAGAATTTCCTTCTGTTTTCCTGTGAGCTCGTTAATGCTGTTGTAAATATTTTCTATACTTTCGTATTTTTCAATTAACTTAATTGCTGTTTTTTCTCCTATTCCTGGGGCTCCAGGAATATTGTCTGAAGCGTCTCCCATTAATCCTAAAATATCAATTATTTGAGTAGGATCTTTAATGTTATATTTCTTGCAAATTTCCTGAACTCCAACAACCTCTTCTTCGTTGCCCGACCGAGATGGTTTATACATAAAAATATTTTCCGAAATCAATTGTCCGTAATCTTTGTCAGGGGTCATCATATAGGTTGTAAAACCTTCTTTTTCGGCTAATTTAGCAAGCGTTCCAATTACATCGTCTGCCTCGAAACCATCAACCTGAATAATAGGGATATTAAAACCATCAATAAGCTGTTTAATATATGGAATAGATTTTTTAATATCTTCGGGAGTAGATTCACGGTTTGCCTTGTATTCCTTATAAATAGTATGTCGGAAGGTTGGATAGGGAGGGTCAAAAACAACCGCTATATGGGTTGGTTTTTCTTTTGTTATAAGGTCAATCAATGTGTTTGCAAATCCAAAAATAGCAGAAGTATTTAATCCACTTGAGTTAAATCTAGGGTTTTTAATAAATGCATAATATGAGCGATATATTAAAGCATAAGCATCTAACAGATATAGTTTTTTGGACATAAAAATAGTTGTTAAAGTAAGAAGTAAAATTATTCAATGTTGAAAGACCAAATTACAACATACAAATCAGAAATAATAATGAAAAATGATTTTAGAAATGAGTACGAATTAATATTTGATGTATTATTTTTTAATTATTATCGGATGCAAACCACTCTGCAAAAGATGTTGCTGTTTCGTGTAGCTTAAGGCTGTACAGCTTTACTTCTGATGGCAGCTTTTTTTTAATTTTTTGTACAAAATCAATCACCATGTTTTCGCATGTTGGCTGGTAATCAACAATAGATTGTTTTTCGAACATTTGATTTTGAGAACAATTAAGGCTTTCAGATGCGCTTTTTGAGATAATGAATGCATGGTCAAGGGGTTTTATTATCTCGTCGTTTATAATTTTTTTTAAATCCCCAAAATCTATTACCATACCTAATTTGGGGTTTTTTTCGTCCACAATAGGTGATCCTATTACAGTTACAAACAACTTATAAGAATGACCATGAATATTGGCGCAAGGGCCATTATAATTCCATAATGCGTGTGCAATTTCGAAATTAAACTCTTTTGTAACTCGAATTTTAGTCATATCCTGAAGTTTATATGTAATTAGCAACAAAGATATAACACATTTGTTGAATCGAAAAAAGAAAAATAAAAAACCATTCATATGCTCATGAATGGTTTTCGGTTATTTAATATAATAAAAAACTTTAATCAGTAGTAGTACATTTGCTAACACAATTTACAATATTAGAAAGATTACTGTGTTTTAATGAATAATAGGTGTTTTTGCCTTCTCTTTTTGAGCACAAAACACCCTTGTCTTTTAATATTCCTAAATGATGCGATGTTGTCGATTGTTCAATACCTAATAGTTCATGTATTTCTGTAACAGTTAGTTTTTTACCATCTTCTAAATAATTTAGAATAGCAATTCGCATTGGATGTGCAATAGCTTTTAGCATGTTTGCTGCATCTTCCAGTTGCTCAATTGTAAGGTCTTTTATTTTCATAATCGGTTGCATTTTTGTAATTAACAAATGCAAATATATAAATATATAATTTTTAAAATTATGACTATTGTCATTAAAATACAATACTTTACTATACTAATGATTTTGTAAATCAGAGATGCTATAAACAAAAACAATTTTAATTATTCTTGATTTTAATCAAACTATTCGGGTATTATCGTGTTTTAGAATTAGTATATTTGAAAAAAAATTGATTTTAATGTCTGATATTGATAAAATACAAAACTCCATAAAGGAAGAGATGGAGCGATTTGAGCCCTTTTTTAGGTCGTCTATGCAAACAAAAGTTCCTTTATTGAATATAATTATGAATTATATTTTGCGTCGCAAAGGAAAACAAATGCGACCAATGTTTGTATTTCTGTCGGCAAAAATGATTAAGGAATCTGTTGGCGATTCCACATATACTGCTGCTTCATTAATCGAGTTGTTGCATACAGCTACTCTTATTCACGATGATGTTGTTGATGAGGCTTATGAAAGAAGGAGTTTTTTCTCAATTAATGCCCTTTGGAAATCAAAAATCAGTGTTCTGGTTGGTGATTACTTGCTTTCTAAGGGTTTGCTACTTGCGGTTGAAAAAAACGAATATGAATTGCTGAAAATTGTTTCTGTGGCAGTCCGCGAAATGAGTGAGGGCGAGCTTCTTCAAATTCAAAAATCAAGAAAACTAAATATAAACGAAGAAATTTATTTTGAAATAATTCGTAAAAAAACAGCAGCTCTTATTGCTGCGTGCGCAGCATGTGGCGCAAAATCTTCAGACGCAGATGACGAAACCGTTGAAAAAATGAGGTTGTTTGGAGAATATGTAGGTATTGCTTTCCAGATTAAAGACGATTTGCTAGATTATCAAAACAATGGAATGATTGGCAAGCCGTCAGGTAACGACCTTAAAGAAAAGAAACTTACTTTGCCAATTATTTATGCCTTGGAAAAAACCTCTATTGTTGAAAGAAAACGAATTATTTCAGAAATAAAACGAAATCATAAAAACAAACAAAAAGTTCAGGAAATTATCAATTTTGCAATTAAAAATGGGGGATTGGAGTATACCCAGCAAAAAATGAATGAATACCGAGACAAAGCGCTTATTATTCTAAATGATTTTCCTGAAAACCAATCAAGAAAATCGCTTATTGATTTGGTGAATTATGTCGTTTCAAGAAAAAAATAAAGCTTTTCAGAATATTTTATTCTGAAAAGCTTTAATAAGTATTAAAATACAATTATTTGTTTAGTAAATACTTACCTTCTGTCAACAAATCTAGTTCTTTAAGTTTTTCTTCTGTTGGAACACCTTCTTTTGACCAACCTCTTAACTGATAATATTTGTCAAGTAAGGGATTAAGATTAACTGTAACTCCTTTTGAATGGCCAGAGCTGTATGACTCATTCAATAATCTTGATGGTAAGGTATCGTCTTTTCTTGTAAGTCCTTCTCGAAGATTAAATAGTTTTTCCAGCGTCCAGATCCGTTCTCCTATTTTTAGTAATTCAGTAGAATCTATCGTTATTCCTATTACTGCCGACAACATATTTGCATAATGGATAGGGTTTAAAGCAAAACTGGTAAATATGCATACTCCCATTGAGTCAATAGTACTTATTAAATCTTGGTAGAGCTTTACCAAACCCGGCTTTCCTTTGTCGGTAAAACGGTTAATTTCAAATGGAGTAGCCAATGCTTCTGTAGATACTAAATAGGCTTTAAGGTGACATGCTCCACGATTGCTGGTTGCTAACGAAAGGCTCATGCCATAAAATCCGCGTGGATCATATGCCGGTAATTCTAATCCCTTTACTTGCATTGCTATTTCTGGGTGTCCGTATTTTTGAGCAAGCCGCATACTTCCAAGAGAAAGGACTTTGCCAAAACCTTCAACTTTGCCCATAAGCTCAGTTAATGTAACTACAGCCTCAGCATCTCCAAATTTAAGATCTCTGCCAATATCTTTTCTAATTTGCTCATAAGCCTCTTTGTCAAGCAAGCCTTTTTCTGACAGTTCCATTGCACATGCAATGGAACTTCCTGCAGATATTGTATCAATACCATATTCGTTGCAATTGTAGTTTGCATGTGTAATTTTTTCCAGATCGTGAACAAAACAAGCAGCTCCAAGCGACCATACTGTTTCAAACTCAGGACCCTTTCCCTCTCTCTCAGGTGTTCGAGAAAGATGCGCACAGCCTATAGGACAAGCCTTGCAGGGCTGACTTCGAACGAAATACAATTCCTTTATAGTTTCTCCTGTAATAGATTCTGCATTTGCAAAATGACCTTCCTGAAAATTTTTAGTAGGAAAAGCACCTCGGTCGTTTATCAAGCTAACAAGAGCAGGTGTTCCATATTCTTTCAGGGTATCTTTGGTTAATGGAGCCTCGCCAATAAAGGTTTGCCATTCTTTTTTGGCATCTTTCAATTCATCTTCATTATTGTAAGGAGTATCTGTTGATCCAATTACAACAATTGCCTTTAAGTTTTTTGAACCCATTACTGCACCAACACCAGTTCTTCCTGAGTGATGTCCTTTTTCATTAACGATTGAGGATATTGGCATTTTTTGTTCTCCGGCAGGACCAATACAAGCAACTCCTGCTTTTGAATCAGTTTCTTGTAATAAAATATCAGTTGTGTCATTTGTTTTTTTGCCCCAGAGTTTTGATGCATCTCTTATTTCAACTTTTTCTCCATTTAAAAAAACATAACACGGATTTTTAGAAACACCTTCAAAAACCAAAACATCATAACCGGTATTTTTTAAATCGACACCAAAATGACCGCCAGAATTTGTTTCTCCAATTGCGCCAGTTAACGGGGATTTGCATACCACTGAAAAACGGCTGGCTGTAGCTGCATTACTTCCATGTAATGGAGCTGTAACGAAGAGCAACTTATTCTCAGGACCTAAAGGATCAACTTTTGGAGGAAGCTCGTCGAAAAGAAGCTTAACTCCCAAACCGCGTCCTCCGATAAATTTTAATAAAATATCTTCAGGAATTTGCTCTATTGCCGTGGTGTGATTATTTAGGTTTATTCTTAAAAGCTTATTGTGATAGCCACCTTTTATTGTTTTCATATTTTATTTGATATTTTTTGCTTATGAATACTGAATTTATGGTCGAAACAAGTACTAGAAATCCTTGTTTTTTCGATAATGGAAATGTTTACATCCCTGACATTTCTTTTGGCTTAAAACACGCAACTCGGATCGAAGTTTTGATGTATAGTGGTAAGGGCAAACGAGACAAGGGATAATTCCTGCGTCGAGCCAGTCTTCTGTATTATGTCGTAACCAGCCCATAGAAGAAACAATGTTTAATGGTCCGCTTGTTCCTATTCTAAATAATTCGGGTGTTTGGAGCGACTCTTCACGTGCTCCTGCATATATCAAACGCATTGCAGTCATTGCATCAGATATTCCACCTGCCGCCTTAACGCCCTTTTTAGAACCAACAACTTCGCGCATTATACGCATGTGTTCAGGCATCGCGCCATAAGCATCCATTCCTGTGGAGTTTTTAATAAATTGAGCCTTAGAATTTGCAACCACTTCAGATACTTTATATACCTCCTCCTCGGTAAGTTCGGAACTTCGTACAATTACTTTAACCACTTCTCCTTCGGCAGCCTCGCACATCGCATTAATCTCATTAAGAGTATAAGAAGGATCTGTTTTAAATCTTCCAACATTGATTACAATATCAATATCAATGTGCCCTTTTCCTTCACCTCTAAGTTGTCGGCTTTTTTTAACAGTATCTTCTGTCATTTTTGCCTTTAAATCAATATCTACTTTTCCCAATGGAAAATCCATAACATAGGTTTCTGCTACTCCAGATCCTTTAAGCAAAAGAGGTAAACGATCAACCTCAACAGGATTTACGCAGACAGAGGCGCAATTTAATGATATAGCCCAATTAGCCATCTTGTCGAGCTTTGGACCAAGAGTATCTGCTTTTAAATCTGTAACATCAAGAAATGTTGCTATTCGTTCCGGTGTAAATCGGTGAATGAGCTTAAACATTTCATCTTTGGGAAATTCTACCAAAGGAGTTCCTGAATTTTTTATTTCCATATCTTTTCAATTCTTTTTGTTGATTCTTGAGCATGTTTTATTACCAACATGATTATTAAAACATGAGTTATCGAAATTAATATGGAAACAAAAATAGATAAAAAATATAAGCAAGTCCAAGAATTTATTAAGTTGTTCTGCTAAGCAATAAAACCCATAAAATATCACTAAAAAAAAATTAAAAATAGAAGATAAATATCTAATAAGCTGCTATTTTGTTACTATATTCTATGTTGATTTTTGTTATTTCATCTGTCTTGGATAATACTAGATCAAAAAAATGGATAAGAAAGGAAGTGTAAATTATTCAGTTTATTCTTTAAGTTTGGGATTTGACTTGTGACGATTAGTATCCCTATTGGTTTTCTTTTCAAGGCTCTTTGTTAATGCCTCTGTAAGATTTACTCCTGTTTGGTTTGCCAAACATATAAGAACAAAAAGAATATCAGCCATTTCTTCATCGAGCTCTTTATTTTTATCCGTTTCTTTAAATGACTGTTCTCCATATTTGCGGGCAACAATTCGGGCTAGTTCACCAACTTCTTCGGTTAAAAGCACCATGTTTGTTAGTTCGTTGAAATAACGAACGCCATGGGTTTTAATCCAATCATCAACTAATTTTTGAGCTTCCTGAATGGTCATTGTTGTTGTTTTTTTTGTTTCTTGCAAGCGAAAAAAAGATTCCTATAAAGCAAAGAAAAGCAAATATTATAAATGCTGTGCGAATACTGGCAACAAA
The DNA here is from genome assembly GCA_001768565.1 of Bacteroidetes bacterium GWF2_33_16. Classification (GTDB taxonomy): domain Bacteria; phylum Bacteroidota; class Bacteroidia; order Bacteroidales; family UBA12077; genus UBA12077. Next base: position 177,756 of record MEOE01000028.1, read on the forward strand.
TGCATCAGAATTTGAGGAATTTATTTCTACATTTCCAATAAAAATAGAAAAAAGTAACATTGCAACACCCATACTCGACATTTGCCCAACCAATCGCATCGTACCAACGGTTGCTGATGCAATTCCGTAATATTTTTTCTCAACTGAGCCCATAATCGAATTGGTGTTTGGAGAAGAAAACAAAGCATAACCAATACCAAAAATTACAAGCACTGGTATTATAAAATAAATACTCGTGTCAGAATTAATAAAGCTTAAGATAAACAATCCAGCTGAAAGCAAAGCCATTCCAACAGAAGCTACTTTTCCCGGGTTTATTCTATCCGACAATTTGCCTGTTATAGGTGAAAAAATGGTCATTAATAAGGGCTGTACTACTAAAATTTGTCCCGCCTGCTGAGGATTAAAACCTTTAATGTATTGCAGGTACAGACTTAACAAAAATCCAATTGCAAACGTAGCGCTGTAATTAATTAATGCTGCATAATTCGAAAAGGCAAAAACACGGTTTGTTTTAAAAAGATTGATATTGATTACAGGAAATAATTGGATTGATTCAAAGCGAATAAACAAATAAAGACCAAGCAATCCTGCTCCGGTTAGAATTATTCCTGAAGTTCCTGGCAATTGTCCAAATCCATACATTAACGAAGAAATGGCAATCCCAAAAATTAGTGAGCCTTTCCAGTCAAATTTTTCACCTTTTGCTTCACGCCAGTCTCCAGAAAGGAATATAAAACTAAGAACCAAAGATATTAATCCCAACGGAATTGTAAGTAAAAACAAACTATGCCAGCCCAAAATTTTGGTAATTATTCCTCCAATAAATGGCCCCATTGTTAAACCTGCATATACAGATGCAACAACTATTCCAAGTGCTTTACCTCTGTTTTCTTTTGGAAAAACGGATGTAATAATGGCCATTCCGGTACCAAAAATCATTGCGCCTCCCATTCCCTGGAATATTCGAAAAATTATTAAAAGGGTTATGTCTGGTGCAAAAGCGCAAAGGAGAGTAGCAATACTGTAAATTATTAAACCAGCATTAAAAATTAGTTTTCGTCCATAAATATCAGCCAACCGACCAAACGGAACAAGAAAAATTGCCGATGATAACAAAAAGGATGTTGCCACCCAGCTTAATCCAATAGCATTTGCATTAAAATCTTTACCAATTGTAGGAAGAGCAACATTTATAGCAGAACTTATAAATGGAGTAATAAATGAAGCCACAGATGCAATTATAAGTGTTATGGTTTGTAGCTTTTTGGCCGAAAGATCTTTCATTACTCTTTGTTTTTTGTGTCTATTAATATGGTAACAGGGCCATCGTTTATTAGTTCAACTTGCATATTTGCACCAAATTCGCCTGTTTTTATTTCTTTTCCTAAATCAATGGCGAGCTGTTGTATAAACTGATTGTATAGAGGAATGGCAATTTCCGGTTTAGCGGCTTGAATATAGGAGGGACGATTTCCTTTTTTTACTTTGGCGTGCAGCGTAAACTGGCTAATAGCCAGAATTTCGCCATTTATATCTTTTACAGAGAGATTCATTACTCCATTCTCATCATCAAAAATACGTAATTGAACTATTTTACTGCTAAGCCAATTAATATCTTCGCTAGTATCATTTTCTTCAATTCCAATAAGTAATAATAACCCGGTATTAATCGCTGATTTTATTTTGTTTTCAATTGAAACAGAGGCCTTGCTAACACGTTGAATTACTGCTCTCATAATAGCCGATTTATCACTTTATTTTTAAAATTGCAGTTAAATTTCCCAATAATTAACGAAAGTAAAAATAAGATTGAAAATATTGAAACTAAATCGATAAATATTAGTAGAATTATTGCCCGAAAAAGGGGAAATATTATTGTTACAAAGATGAAAGAAAGAAAAGCAATAACAGGGTTTTTAAGACTATTTATAGTAGCCCTTACAATTTTAATTGTACAGAACAATTATGCCCAGGCTCCGGCAGGGTATTACGATAGCGCAACAGGAACAGGTGCGGTATTAAAAACTCAGTTATATAATATTATTAAAGGACATACAGACGTGGGTTATGATGGGCTTTATTCTGTTTATCTCACTTCTGACAATATTGTAATTAGTGGAAACAATAGGGTATATGATATGTACTCCATAAAAGCAACTGGAACAGCCGATTATTACTATAGCCATGTTTCTGGTGACCGATGCGGAAGTTATTCTGGCGAAAGTGATTGTTATAATAGGGAACATACATTTTGCGACAGTTGGTTAGGCAAAGCTTCTCCCCAGCGTTCTGATGCACACCATATAGTTCCTACAGATGGATATGTTAATAACCGCAGGAGCAGCTATCCCCATGGAAAGGTGGGATCAGTTTCATGGACTTCTTCTAATGGGAGTAAATTAGGAAGTTCTGATCCTTCAACGGGCTATACAGGAATTGTTTTTGAACCTATAGATGAGTACAAAGGGGATTTTGCTCGCATGTATTTTTATGTTGCAACACGATATGAGAATTTAATCGATGGATGGGTCTCAAACGGATCTGCGGGCGAGATTTTAAATGGTACAGAATATCCAGCATATAAATCTTGGTTTGTCGATCTACTTTTAAGCTGGCACATACAAGATCCTGTAAGCACAAAGGAGATTGTTAGGAATAATTCTATATATACTTATCAGCACAATCGAAACCCTTTTATTGATCACCCAGAATATGTTGCAAAGATTTGGGGAGGTGAGGTAACAAACAATCCTCCAAGTATCTCGGGTATTATTTTGAATCCTGCAAATCCAAAATCGACCGATCCTGTTAATGTTAGCGCAACAATTACTGATACTGATGGAACAATAACATCTGCTGTATTAAAATGGGGCCTTGTTTCAGGGTCATTAACAAATACAATAACCCTAAATAAAACTAATGGCAATAGTTATTCTACGGTTTCTGCAATTCCTGCTAAATCAGAGGGTGTGACTGTTTACTATAAAATTGAAGTAACGGATGATTCGAGCGATGTGACCATAACAAGCCAATATAGCTATACTGTAAATGATAATTTTTATAATGTTTCGGTTATAGATGAGCCCTTTACAAATTGTCCTCCCACAGGTTGGTTGACCTATAGTATTACGAGCAATAAAAACTGGACATGTGCTAGTGGGTATGAATTAATGAATGGGTATGGTGGAGATGTTGCTTCAAACGACTGGCTGATTTCTCCTCTTTTTAATCTTGATGGATATCACAATGAATATCTTGCATTCAAAAGCTGGACTAGGTACACAGACATTGGGAATCATCCAGCGGTTAAAATTAAGTATTCGACAAACTATTCTGGCACAGGAAACCCAGAATTGGCATCATGGACAGAACTTTCAGCAACATGGCCTACTGAGAACAGTCAATCATGGACAAGTTCTGGAAACATTGACATTTCTTCAATATTAGGGGATCAGGTATACTTTGCTTTTCAGTATACTTCAACGGGTATTGTTTCAGATGCAGCTGCTATTTGGGAAATAGATTCTGTTAAGATTATTGGTGATGATATTGTTACAAATAATAAACCGGTAATTTCTGCCCTAGCTACAAATCCCGAAAGTCCGATTGCTGGCCAGGCAGTTACTATTTCGGCAAATATTACCGATAGCGACGGTTCAATATTTTCAGCAAAAATTAAATGGGGGACCGTTTCAGGCAGTTTTCCAAATACAATTACTTTGTCAGAAAGTGGAAATGTATTTTCAGGAGTAATTCCATCACAACTAGCTGGCACAACAGTTTATTATGTTGTTGAGGCAACAGATAATGATAACTCAATGACAATTACAACACAGCAACAGTATTTTGTTTCGGAAATACCAAATTTTGCACCAGTAATTTCAGATATTTTAATTAATCCTTCTGCCCCAGCTGAAGGAGAATCTATCGTTGTATCAGCCACTATTACCGATTCTGACGGAACCGTTTCGTCAGCTATTATTAATTATGGAACCAGTGCGGCTAATTATACACAGCAAGTTTCTATGACAAAATCAGGAAACACGTTTAGCGGAACAATTCCTTCTCAATTATCAGGCACTACAATTTACTTTGTTATTGAAGCAATTGATAATGATTCAGAAGAAGTGGTTTCTGCTGATAACAGTTTTTTTGTTACTGCGCCTCATAATAATCCTCCTGTTATAAGTGGCATTCAAAATACGCCTTCAAATCCTGACCAAAATCAATCAGTTACAGTTAGTGCAGAAGTAACAGATTCTGATGGTACAATCAGTTATAGCAAAATTAAGTGGGGAACAACCCAGGGTGTATACACAAATATAATGAATATGACTCTTGAATCCGGAACCTATTCTGGTATAATTCCCGGACAAACAGGAGGTACAACTATTTATTTCAGAATTGTTGCTATCGATAATGATAATGATTCAACATTAACTAGTGAATATAGTTATGCGGTGAATACTCCGGGTAATATAAATCCTGCAATTATAGAGTTGATATATTCTCCAACAACACCAACAAGCACTCAGACAGTAAGTTTTTCGGCAAACATTACTGATTCTGATGGAACAATTGTATCTGCAAAAATTAAATGGGGTACTTCATCTGGAGTTTACCCAAATCAAATTTCAATGAGTTTCTCAGGGAGTTTGTTTTCAGGAACTATTCCTTCGCAAGCGAATACAACCCAGGTTTATTTTATTGTTGAAGCTACAGATAATTCTGGAGGAATAACAGTTTCTTCTGAACAGAATTATACTGTAACCAATCCGCCAAATGTTAATCCTCAGATTACAAACATTAGTTTTGCACCCCTTGTCCCGACTAGCGCTCAGCAAGTTGCCGTTTCTGCAACGATTACTGATTCCGATGGAACAATTACTACTGCTAGTATTAAGTGGGGTACTTCTGCCGGAATATATCCCAATATTATTTCAATGTCAAAGAACGCAGACGTATTTTCGGGATCAATTTCCGCCAGGCCGAATAACACTCATATATATTTTATTATCGAAGCAGAGGATAATGATGGAGGTGTTTCAACATCAACAGCAAAGGACTACCTTGTAATAGACCCAGTAAATACTTTGCCTCAAATAACGAATATTGGTTTTACTCCTGTCGTTCCTACTAGTTCTCAGGACGTATTTATTAGCTCAGTTATTACTGATTCTGATGGCTCTATTTCTAGTGCTACTGTAAAATGGGGCATAACAAGCGGCGTTTATGGTAATGCTGTAGGAATGAATTCTGCTTCAGCAGAGGAGTACTCAGCAATAATTCCTGCACAAACTGATGGAACGAGAGTGTATTTTATTATTGAAGCAATTGACAGTAATTCAGGAAAAACGAATTCTACAGAAAGAAATTATCTGGTAACCGATCCACCAAATCAGTCTCCTGTAATTTCTGATGTACAAATAAATCCAACCCAACCAACTAATTTGGATTCGGTTTTGGTTACAGCGTCCATAACTGATGCAGACGGAACAATTTCTTCTGCGCTTTTAAAGTGGAAAATAGGATCAGAACCAACTGTTTATGAGAAACAGATGACTTTGACCGAATCACTATATAAAACATATGTTCCAGCAAATGAGGCTGGTAAAACTATATACTTTATTATTATTGCAACAGATAATGATAATGCTCAAACATCGTATATGGATGGAGTTTATTCTGTTAATGCTGCAAACAGCATTGAAAAAACAGATGATTTAAGTGATATAGATATCTATCCAAATCCTGCGAATGAAATACTTAGGATATTCTTCCACAACAATGTACGAGATGTTGTTGTTTCTATTTTGAGTATTGATGGCAATACAATTTATAATAAGAGTTTTGGAGAAGTAAAAGGAGAGGTCATATTAATGCTTACTCATACTGAGCCAGGTATTTATATTCTACACATAAAAACACAAAAAAACAAGATTAGCAGGAAAGTTTTATTGAAGTAAATAATTAATCAAATTTGATTAATTAAAAGAAAATTAGGGTTATATGAATAGATGTTTGTTTGTTTGTGTTTTATTGGTTATCTCTTTTTCTGGGTTTGGACAAATGTTTTTACCTGCAATAGTTATTACAGTACAAAATTCACAGCTATTCCTCAGCGAGGGAACCCCCGAAATAGAAAAGGATAAGTATTTTAACGATTATGTGTTACCCTTTCAAATAGCTCGAAAATATTACCCTGAATTAGATGACGTAACAATTGATTGTGTTTTTAAATCTATAAAAACCACAATGGCCGCCCGACCAGGATTGTCATTCTTATTTACCTCAAAGAATAAAAGAAAATATAAAATATTTATTAATACTAATAATCATAAGTATAAAGGTGTAGCGTTTGAAGAACTGTCGCTCAATGCAAAAGTTGGAATTTTTGGTCACGAATTGGCTCATGTTTTCGATTACGAGGGCAAGTCCAGATGGAAAGTTTTAAGAACAGGTATACAATACCTTTTTAAAAAGAAAAAACAAAGACTAGAGTCAAAGATTGATTATATTGCAATTGAAAGAGGCCTGGGTTGGCAAATTTTTGATTTCAGCGATTATGTTTTGAATAGATCTGAATGTTGTCCTGCATATAAAAAATACAAAAAGGAAACCTATTTTACTCCGGATGATATATATTTTTTTATTGATCAGCTGAAGTCTGTTTATTAGAAAAGTAATAGTTATTAAAAACAAAAAAGGGTTGGCTTTGGCCAACCCTTTTGCTTTATAGGAATATAATTTATTGAAAAACCTCATCTTTTATTTCTGTGTTCACTTCAATAGATTCAATAACAAGCTCCATATTTTGAATACCTGAAGCAGAAATTATAAATGGATATTTAACACCATTAATTTCTCTATAGTCAGAATAACTTTGAGACTGAACAAACTCGCCTTGAGGAGCAACAATTGTTTGTCTGGTTAGAATTTTTAATCCAGTTTCAATCGAATAAAAATCATAAGATTTTTTATTATTTGGCTTTATAACAGCAATTTTATAGGCATCTTCTCCATTAATTTTTTCAACACCGTCAAGTGTTAACGAAATACCCAGCTCTTGATATTTAAGCTCCTGGTTAATAATCGACTCAATCTTCAACTCTTCCAGTTCTTCTCCGGTTATTTCCTTCTCTCCCTGAAAACCTTTCATTTTTCCTTTTTCCCCATCAAATGATTGCTTGTTAAGGAGGTTGCTATTCATGAAAACTTCCATAGTGAATTTATTGGGTGCTTTCTTGTAAGTAACCATGCTTATTGTCATTCCATTCATTGAGGTGTTTGCTTTTTGAATGATTGTTTCAACGTTTTCAAGGCTATCTTTGCCGCCAATAGCTTCTATATAATTCTCAATTACTTTTTCAGCAGTAATATCAGCAGAAAGACCTAGTTCCGGATTTTCTATAACAGGATTACCATAAATGTCATATATTTCCACTACACCAGTAGAGCTATATTTTTTTAGTGGTTCAAGAATTTTCTTTTTATCACCTACAACAACTATTATGGCCTGATTTGGATCAATAAACTTTTTCGAAACTTCTAATACATCTTCTTTAGTTACTGAAGCTATTTTCTCAAGATAAGTCTGATAATAATTAACTGGCAAATTATATTTTAAAGAATTATAGGCAAATGAAGCAATTGTTTGGGGATCTTCCAGTGATTGAGCAAAGGTTCCTGTGTAAATATTTTTAAATAATTGCAATGTTTCATCGGAAACTAGTTCTGATTTCATCCTGTTCATCTCAATAATAAACTGGTTTACAGCGTCGTCTGTAACATCTGTTCCTACTTGTGCATACGCTTTAAAATGCCCAACTAATGGGTCTTTACTAAGGTTTGAATATGCACCATAAGTATAACCTTTATCTTCTCGCAGATTGGTTAATAATCTCGCGGAAAAAGTTCCGTTACCAAGAATTTCATTGGCTAGAGTTGCTGAAATAGCTTCTTTATCGCCAACTTTTAAGTTTACCGGGTAAGTAATACTAATGTATGACTGAACAGCATCTTCTTTATCTACCAAGGCAACTCGTGTTCCTATATTTTTATTTGGATATTGATATTTTTGGGTTTTTACATCTCCCTTTTTCCATGATCCAAAATATTTTTCTGCATCAATGCGAGCTTGTTTTTCTGTTATGTCACCAACAATTACTAAATAAGATACATTGGGTTTGTAGTATAATTTGTAGTAATTTACCAAATGATCCCTAGTAATTTTTCCAATAGTTTCTTCAGTTGAAATTTCTGAATAAGGATGATTTGTGTTTCTCAGTTTTTGGCCAACACGGTTGGCAATAAATTGTGGGTTTGTTTTTGACGATGCCAAACCAGAAAGAGATTGTTTTTTGCTTTTTTCAACTTCTTCAGCAGGAAATATCGGATTTAATAATATGTCAGACATAATTTGAAGAAATTCTGTTTTGTTTTTTGTTAGTGTTAGTCCATATATTCCTTTCTTGTATGTGAAAAAACTTGCACCAATAAAGTCAATGGATTCATCAATTTGGCTTTTTGTTTTAGAAGTTGTTCCAGAACCAAGTAAATCGCCTGTCATTTCAACAAAACCAATATGTTCTTCTTCCATAATAGGATCAACATCAATTGTTAGCTGATAAGAAATTCTGGGTGTTTTATGATTCTCTACAACAATTACTTTAAGGCCATTTTCTAAAGTAAAGGTTTTGTGTTCGCTAATCTTAAATTCTGGTGCTGGTCCCTCTTTTGGTTGGATACTTCTATCGAGTTGTGCTAATAATGTAGTATTTGCAATAAATACCGCGAAAATTAGTATGATTATTGATTTTATTTTTTTCATAATTATAATATTATTGATAAAACTATTTTTATTGGTTTTTTGGTAGATAATATAACACCACTCTATTGTCTTTTCTAAAATACTCCTTAGCAACCCTCATTAGGTCTTCTTTTGTTACAGCAAGGTATTTATCAATTTGAGTGTTTATTAAATCAGTGTTTTTGTAAAAAGTATAGTTCATTGCCATATTTGTAGCTCTGTTTTCCAGAGAGGCATTGCCGTTTACATGATCTGCTTCATATTGGTTTTTTAATTTCTGAAACTCTTCGTCAGAAATTAATTCGTTTTGTACCTTTTCGATTTCGGCATCCATAGCGTTTTCTAAATCTTTTAGGTCTACTCCCATATTTGGTAATGCAAAAGCATAAGTAAGACCGGCGTCTTCGTAAGGAAAAGGGAAAGACATTGCCTGTAAAGCAAGTTGTTTTTCATCAACTAATACTTTATTAAAACGAGAACTTTTACCTCCCGAAAGTAGCTTTGCCAGCATATCTACAGCATAGAAATCGGCCGTTCCATTTTTAGGTGTATGATAAGCTTGAAAAATAGCAGGCAGTTGAATATTGTCGTAAATTGTATCACGTATTTCCTTTCTTTTTATTGGTTCAATCTGCGATGGCCTGTAGATTTCCTTATTACTTTTTGGAATATCTCCAAAATATTTAATAATAAGAGATTTAGCATTTTCAAAATTAATATCACCGGCAATTGTAATAACAGCATTATTTGGTACATAGAAATTCTTATAGAAGTCTTTATAATCTGATTCGGTGGCGGCAAGAATTTGTTCTGCGCTTCCTAAAACAGTCCATCTATAAGGATGAACTTCGTATGCTCTTTTAGATATTTCTCGCTGAAAACTCATATAGGGCTGATTGTCCTCTCGTTGTTTGATTTCTTCGGTAACCACCTTTTTCTGTGTTGCAACACCAATTGAATCAACTTTAAGGTGCAACATTCTTTCAGACTCGAGCCATAATCCTAATTCGAGTTGGTTTGAAGCTAGAATTTCGTAGAAAAACGTTCTGTCCCAACTAGTATTTGCATTGAGGTCGCCTCCAGCTTTATCAACAATCTTGGAGTATTGTCCTCTTTCAATGTTCTTAGAACCTTCAAACATAAGATGTTCAAAGAAATGTGCAAATCCAGTTCTATCTGGACTTTCGTTTTTTGATCCTACATGATAGGTAATAGTTACAACTACTATTGGAAAGCTATTGTCTTGATGCAAAATAACATGCAACCCATTATCAAGATCGTACTCGACAAACTCAATTTTGTTTACTTGCGAATATGCAAAAATCGCTATAAAAATTAGCGATACAGTAATAAAAAACTTTTTTAAATTCATAATTTGTATATTAAAGTGTTAAGTTATTTTTCGTTATTTAAGTTTTCTGGAGCATAGTCTAAAATATCTCCTGGTTTACAATTAAGTTCCTTACAAATAGCCTCAAGTGTTGAAAAACGTATTGCCTTTGCTTTACCACTCTTTAAAATGGATAAATTTGCAATAGTAATGTCAACTCTATCAGAGAGTTCTGTTAATGACATTTTTTTTCTTGCAAGAATATTATCAAGGTTAGTAATTATTGGCATTTTTGTAAGGTTAAATGGTTAGTTCTTGTTCTTTTTTTATTTCTGATCCTATTCTATATATTTCTGCGATAACCAAAATTATTAATACCCATAAAAAATCAACAACAGCTTCAAAACTAAGTCTAAAATGAAAAACCATATTATTAATGGAGATGTTTTTAATCCAGAAATATTTTAATACAAATGGGTATAGGATATCAAAAATGGCTAAAATAAAAACAGCTAATGCTATAAGTCTTATTCTTTGTGTGTTCTCAGTGCGGAAAGGGTTTTCATAAACAAGGGAGTGTTTAATTGATTTAAAGATTCTCCATAATAAGAAAACGATGTAATATGATATCATCAGAATAATAAAAAAATATAAAAAATTGAAAAATCCTGTTAAGCCATAACTTTTGTTTAGATTAAAGGAAATAAAAGCATCATCAATAATTACATTATGAATTGAACCATCGTTTAATTGAATAACTCCTGGAAGAATTATGTTTAAAGGAACATCTACAATGGGAAAAAAGGGTTCCATTTCTGGATTAATGAAGTTTAACAAGAAAAGTCCTGTAGATAAAATCAAAACCAAAGCACCAAAAACCATTGTTGCATTTAAGATAAATAAAACAATGCTTATAATCTTTTTATTTTTAATTTTTTGAGCAATCATAAAATTTATAAATTATTAAGAACGACAAAGGAAAAGAAATTTATTGAAAAACAATAAATAAAAAAGAGGATATTAATAAGAGTAAGATCTTAATACAATTATTATCAGCAATAAAAACAGTTCTGTTTTAAGTAAAAAAAACAAAAATTAATTAACGGTTAGTGGGAAGCAGAAAGTTTCTTTTAAAAAAATAATAAAAGTTTTTGCAAATACGTGTAGATTTGTTTACCTTTTCGAATCGAAAAATTAAGTAAAAACATTTAAAAATAAGTTCAAACTTTTTTATTATGGAAAAAGACAATTTGCTTGTACCATGGGACTTTACTGAAGTTGCTGAATTTGCGCTTCTACATGCGATTAAAATTTCAAAAAAAATTGGCAATAAAATTCTTTTATTGCATGTTGTGAAATCCATAAAAAAGGGCGATGAGGCATTAGTCCAATTAAAAAATGAAGCAGAAAAATACGCGAAGGAGCATGGTGTTGTGATAGTGCCTGTAGTTCTCGAAGGAAACCTTTTCAGCTTGATTTCTGATTATGCCGAGGAAAACAACGTTAGTATTGTAATTATGGGAACTCATGGCATAAAAGGAATGCAGAAGTTTACTGGAAGTTACGCCTTGAAAGTTATTGTTGGTTCTAAAATTCCTTTTATTGTTGTACAGGAACCTCCAACAAAGAAAGATATTTTTAAAGATGTGGTTTTCCCTCTAGACTATAGAATAGAGGCAAAACAAAAATTACAGTGGGCGCTGTTTCTTGTTAAATATTTCGAAGTAAAAGTAAATATTGTAGTTCCTACTATTAAAGATGAATCATTGTCTAAAAAACTTTTAGCAAATATTCATTTTGCTGAAAAGATTCTTGAAAAATATGAGGTTAATTATGAAATTAATAAACTTGAAGGGAGCCATGTAGCTGAAGAAGCAGTTAACTTTGCTAAAAAAATTGACGCTGACATGATTCTTATTATGACTACAAAAGACATTGGTTTAACTGACTATGTTCTTGGTGCACAAGAACAATATATTATTGCAAATCCCGCAAGAATACCGGTTATGGTGGTTAATCCCAGAACAGATCTTAGCCGATACGGAGGGTTTAGTGCTACAGGAGGATGATTCAATCAATTTATAATAAATAGGAAAACAAGGAAGAACACTCCTTGTTTTTTTTATTTATTAGAATAAATAGTATAATTTTGGCGGGTTAAAAATTAAACATAACTTCTTAAAATATAAAGAGATGACATTTATTACAAAAGAAAGACTCTTTTCGAAAGAGTGGTTTTTTAGTTACACTGTTATTGTCCTGGGCTCATTTATTTTGGCTGCTGGATTTGTTTATTTTATTGACCCTCATAAAATTGTTCCCGGTGGAGTTTATGGTATTGGTATTGTTGTAAAGAATATTACTGCAAATATTATGGGCGATGGAATAAAACTTCCTTTTTTAACTGAGCCTATTTTTAAAGACGGTTTGGGAATAGGATTTGTAGGACTTATTCTGAATATTCCGTTAACTATTTTAGGAATCAAAATCCTGGGTCCTAAGTTTGGTATTAAAACAATAATTGGTTTTATTATTACATCAATTTTTATTGATTTTTTGGATGCCCGATTTGATGGTGCTCTTGTGGATGATGTTTTGTTATCATGTGTTTTTGGGGGTGTTTTAATTGGGTTTGGATTGGGTCTTATTTTTAAGTCGAAAGCAACATCGGGAGGATCTGATATAATTGCTATGATAGCAGCAAAATATACTCGAATGTCACTTGGAATATTATTAATTTTTGTGGATTCAATAATTGTTTTATTCGGATTACTTGTATTTAAAGATTGGAAAATACCGTTATATTCATGGATAGTTATTTATATTACGGGAAAGGTTATTGATGCGACCTTGCAGGGGATTAGTTATGATAAAGCAATATTTATTATTTCTGATAAGTATGATGAAATAAGGAACAAAATAATAATAGATTTAAACAGAGGTGGTACATTAATTAATGGAACAGGAATGTATCAGGGAACAGAGAAGAAAATTATTTTTACAAATGTAAATCGAAGAGAACAGGCAATGCTTCAGGATTTTATTCGTGAAATAGATCCTACTGCTTTCATGACAGTTATTGATGCACACGAAGTTATTGGAAATGGGTTTAAACCATTACACGAAGAATAAAAAGAACACACTAAAAAGCGCGAAATTATTCAATAATTTCGCGCTTTTTAGTTTACGCCAGATTAGACAATTTGTTATTTTAAATTGCTAAGACCTAAGAAATCAATATAATTTGAATTATGATCTCCATAAACCTCAAGTGATTCTCCAATAATTTTATATGTACTCTTTTCTCCAGCAATTTTACTAAATAGTATTTCAAAGTGATTGCTATTGTCATCAACCATCAATATTCGAGAGAGATTATCGTGTATATCAGTAGCTAGTTTTTGCTGACAAATGGGGCAAAAAAAGTCATATTTTTCACCTTCACGAATTTGAAAGAAAGAATTAGTTTTAATCGTATAATTGCCAAGTTCAGGACTAAGCAGGATTAATCCAGCATCTTTGTGTTCTGTATCCGCTGCAAGAACAATGCTTTCGCCTACATTCAAGTAGCCTTTACATCTGGGGCAAATAAAATTATTTTTCATTTTGAACACCTCCTTCTTTTTTATGATGGGTTAAAAGGTTTCGTGTTAAACAGAAAAAGCGATTTGTTTACTTATTATACGAAATCCCAACCTGAAATGTTTTTATTAAGAAAGGGTTTATTAATACTTTATGAATTTATCTCTAAAGGCAATATTTTCAGATGATGATTCTATAAAGTAAACACCCGGATTCCAATTAAAAACATCAATAGAATAATCTTGATTTTCGCAGAAATATTTACCGTGTAAGGTACCGTCTGATTTATAAACAGAAATTATAAATTCATGATTACTTGGAAGATTATCAAAGTGAATATTAAGTATATTTTTTACAGGATTTGGATAAACAGAAAAGGATACTGGGTTAGCTTCATAGTTTTCCACATTTACAATTGCGCCGGCATTGTTTACAATCCAATTATTGGGATCAACTTGTATATTTGTAACATTTCCGGGCATAAATAAACTATATGTTTGATTGTTCTCTGTCTGATATAATCGAACAATTGTATCGCCAGTAGGTCTAAAAATTTTATATTCAACGTACAAATTAAATAGAGGGGTTGTTATAGAAGAGGTCGTTTGAGAAACAGTCATTTTAAGAGTATCGGCTATATGTGAATAACCAACACTGTAAGTTGGAAAACCTTTTCCATAATACCATTGATTAAAAAACAAATCAAATTCTAAACTAGTTGATTCTTCCATGGAGTTTTTAAAATCTTCACCTGTAGCCACGGTGTTTTTATATAATTCCAGGTAATTTTTCAAACTTGCGAAAAACAGATCATCATTATTAATTTGGCTTCTTAAAATATGTATTATTGCAGCACCTTTTTTATAAGAAAGAGCTGTGCTAAAAATTCTGGATTCCCTATTCGCATCCTGGAATAGAATATAAACACTCCCTGTAGGTTGTTCCAATGCATATGAGTGAGCGTCTGCCATCCATGCCCGGGCTGACGAATATGATACTAGATTTTCAAGGGCTACATATTCCGCATATGATGCAAATCCTTCGTTGATCCATATGTCTTGCCAGGTGGCACATGTAACATAATCGCCAAACCATTGATGAGCTAGCTCGTGTGATACCAGATTATATGAAAAACTATTTAGGGTAGTCATTGTTTGATGTTCCATTCCTCCTGAAAGCAGAGCCAAACAATGACCGTATTTTTCGCTTGAAAATGGGTACAATCCAAACTTTTCGCTAAACAACTCAATAAAATTGGCTGTTTCGTCTATTTGTGATTTATAAGTATTAAGACAGTTTGTTGTGTTATAAATATAGTTTTGAATTAGTATTGGGTTCTCATTAGCAGGATAGGAATATATAGAGTAATCCTGATATTCAGCCACTGCAAAAGAAATTAGATAATAATTTATTGGATAATAACTTTTCCATTCAAATCTTTTCTTGTTATTTGGAAGAGACAACTCGTTTTTTAATAATCCGTTAGATCCAACCTTGCAATCATTATCACATGTAAAATTTAAATAAACAGAGTCAATTTTATCAGATAATACTTGTTTACACGGCCACCACTCGTATGCATGAAAAGATTCTGAAAGGGTCCATGTAACTCGTTTTCCCCATGTGGATGATAGACTACTTGTAACTCCTCCTCCTGATGGTGTTCCGTGATAATATATTTTTACCGAAAACTCATCTCCAAAAGGAATAGCTGGATTAAAAATATAAACAATTTCATTATTCCCTCTGCTAATGGTTCTTTTTACTCCATTAATGATTGCGGAATCTACAATCATATCATTTTTAAAATCGAAAACAAGAGTGTCGAGAGAGTTTTCTGTTGCCTTACCAATAATAGTGGCATTTCCTGAAATAAATGTTGATTGATCGGTTACATTTAAGTCAAGCTGTACAAAATGAATATCGTACTTATCAAGTTTGGGATTGTAATATATCTGAAAGTCGCTTTTATGTTCAAAAGATGAGCTGCTTTTTGAATAGTCAGGATTAAACTCTACCGATTGAGAAAATGAAAAAGACGTGATTAAAAACAAAAAAACACTTAGAATAGTTTTCATAATTCATTAATTTAGTAACTTTCAAAATTAACTAATAAAATTGTTTTTATTGTTATTCGATAAGAAAACCAATTTGTAAATTTAAAAACTATGAAAAAGACAATTATTTTAATCCTGGTATTTAGTATACTTGGTTTATTGATAGGGTATTTAATTTTTGGCAAAATTGGAGACGAATATGTTAGTATTAAGACAATTTTTGGGTCAACCTCAAAATTTGGTACATTTCTTAAAGACATTTCGGGAATAGCCAAAATAAAGCAAAACATTTTAATATCAGGAGGCGTTGGTGCTTTGCTGGGATTGATTATTGGTATAAGAAAATCAAAATAACGACATCGGCTAAAATGCTTATATACAATGATCAAATGAGTATTTAATTAATTTATAAATCACATATAAAAAAAAATAAAATGAAAAAGTTAGCACTACTATTATTATTTTCTGTTTTTATTTTAGCATCAATATATGCACAGGAATGCGTTTTTTATTATCCAAAAACCAAAGGAGCTTTACTAGAGTACAAAAACTTTGATAAGAAAGAAAAACTTACAGGAAAAAGCACTTATAAAGTTAAGGAAATTACTGAAACAGGTGTTATTATACAGGCTACTATTGAATATCAATCATTTGATAGTAAAGGTAAAGATCTTGGTAAAAATGAGTATTCAGTTAAGTGCGAAAATGGTGTATATTCAATGGATATGAGGAGTTTTCTAGATGCACAAACGATGGAGGCATATAAAGATATGCAAGTAGATATTACAAGTACAAGTCTTGAGATGCCATCAGGAATGAAAGTTGGTGATCAGCTTCCCGATGGCAAGTTGATCGTTTCAATAAGTAATCAGGGAGTTGCAATGATGACAATGACAACAACTATTACAGATAGAAAAGTAGAAGCTACAGAGCAAGTAACAACAGAGGCTGGCACATTTGACTGTTTAAAAATAACCTATACAATTACTACAAAAATGATGATTGGGATGCGTTTCGAAGTTGCACAGTGGTTTGCTGAGGGCGTAGGCTCTATAAAAACAGAAAATTATTCGAAGGGAAACAAAATGTCCAGTTCGATTTTAACCGGGATTCAGAATGTTAATTAAAAAATCGGATATTAATATTTTGCATAGTTATTTATAAATAAATATTTGATGCTTATGAAAAAAATTACCTTAATCATTTTAGCAGTATTGTTTACAACAGGTATTTATGCACAGGACTATATTTACCTCAAAGACAATACGGTTATTGAAGCTGTTGTTAAAGCAGTAAATGTTGAATTAATAAAATATACAAAGTTCTCTAATCCTGAAGGAGAGGAGTTTGTTGTTTCTCCCGAGACTGTTTTAAAAATAGTCTTCTCTAATGGATATGTCAGGGAGTTTGCAAAAAGCGAACCCGCAAAAAAAGAAGTTGGCGAACGCAGCGAAAAAGATAATTATTTTGCTCTGGCTGCTGGTTTTGGTCGTAGTTATGGGGGAATTGGTATTCGGGCGCAAGGTCGTTTTGGCAGAAATCAGGGGCTTGGGATACATGGAGGCGTAGGTTTTAACCCGGTAGATGCTGGTGGGGTTTGTTTCGGAGTAGGAGCCAAATTCTTTTATTACAAATGGTTATATATAAATGCACAAGTGGGAATCGTAAGTCACAAGGAAACATATGTGTATGATTTTTTTGGTGATTCAAATTACGATACAGAATCTGTGTTTGGATTTAGTTTATTAACAGGAGGAGATTTTGTTTTTGGCAAACATGCTGGTTTTAATATTGCCATTGGACCATCAATAACAGGAGATGGGGTTAAGCTTGGATTCGATTTGGGTTTTGTGTTAAAATTTTAAATCACAGCCAATTAGTCCCTTTTTAAGGTAGGTCAACAAAGAAAATTAGCCAAATAATTGAATGCAATTATTTGGCTAATAAAGCAGCACCAATTATCCCTGCATTATTTAATAGTTTAGCTGGTTTAAATTTTGTTTTAATCGTTAAAAAAGGGCTTATCTTATCTAACTTTTTACTTATACCTCCTCCAATTATAAATAAATCTGGATAAAAAAGCTTTTCGAGATACTTTAGGTATTCATCAAAGTGATTACTCCAGGCTTTCCAATCGAGATCTTTTTCTTTTCGAGTTGCATCAGAGGTATATTTTTCACCAACCAAACCGTTTTTCATATAAATATGTCCGAGTTCGGTATTGGGAATTAACATTCCATCTTTAAAAAGGGCAGAACCAATACCTGTGCCTATGGTAAGAAAAATAGTTAGTCCTTTTTGGTTTTTTACTTCACTAAATGTAAGTTCTGCAAAACCTGCAGCATCAGCATCATTAAAGACCTTCACCTTGCAATTGGTGGCCTTGCTGAAAATCTTATTGGCGTTCGCTCCAATACAAGATTTATCTATATTTGCTGCTGTTTTTATTACTCCACTCTGAATAACAGCAGGAAATCCACACCCAACTTTTCCTTTCCAATTAAAAAACGCAGTAATTTTTTTTATTGATGCAGTAATTTCTTTCGGGGTTGCTGGTTTTGGGGTTTCTATACGATAACGGTCAGAAACAAACTCACCAGTATCTGTATTTACTATTGCTCCTTTTATGCCAGATCCACCAATATCAATACCAAGTACTTCCATTGTAATATTTTTTGATGGGAATTAAAGATAATAAAAATGTCGGTGATATAAAAATTAGTTAAAAAAAACGGCTGCATTATTTTGCAACCGTTTAAGTAGCCCCACCAGGAATCGAACCTGAATTTAAAGTTTAGGAAACTTCCGTTCTATCCATTGAACTATGGGGCCTTGTTTCGCCACAAAATTAGGGTTTTAAATCATATATCCAAACAGATATTATAAATTTAGTTTGGCGGAATAATTATTCAACATAGATTTGTGGTAAGGAATTTGATATGTAACTTTTTTCAGTTTTATTCGTCTAGTGTTTTTAATTCATTTATCAATATGAAAAAATTATTATTGCTTAGCTTTTTTGTTTTTATAACCTCTGTTTTAAGTGCTCAATGTATTGAAGGTAAAGTAATAGACTCAAACAGCAACCCTATTCCATACGCAACAATCTATTGTGAGGAAACCTCAAAGGGAACAACTTCAAATATTGAAGGATTTTTTAAACTTGATTTACCAAAGGGAGAACATGTTATTATTATTCGTTATTTGGGATATAAAACGAAAGAACTAACAATAATTTGTTCTGAAGAAAAACAAATAGTAAATATTCAATTACAAGAACAAGCTTACAAAATACCGGAAGTTCGTATTTTGGCAAGCGGCGAAGACCCAGCCTATTCCATAATGCGAAAAGCTATTGCAATGAGCTACTACTATCTAAATCAGGTGGAAGAATACAACTGTCGCATTTATTTAAAAGGATCAGGCAAAGCTCTCGAAATTCCTCGCATTTTAAAGAAAACACTAAAAAAAGAGGGACTTGAAGAAGGAAAGCCAATTGTAATTGAAAACATTACCGACCTGCACTTCAAACTGCCCGATATTGTTGAAGAAAATACCATATCAATGCGCAGCACAATGGAAGGGAACGATGTTTCTCCAATGGGTTATATAACACTTTCTCTTTATAATGATATTGACGGGGTTATTACACCATTAAGCCGTGATGCTTTTGCATACTATAAGTTTCAACTTGATGCCTCGTTTTATGATCAGGATTACCTGGTGCATAAAATAAAAATTATTCCTCGCCGCGAAGGATATGATTTATATTCAGGGTATATATACATTGTTGAGGGATTTTGGCATTTACATAGTGCCGAATTGAAGCTCGAGCAAAAAATGTTTAGCATAAAAATAAACCAGGTATATACTCCTGTTGGTGATGATATTTGGATGCCAGTAAGTCACGATTTTGATATTGAAGCAGGGATTATGGGTATTAAATTTGCATTCAAATATGTTGCTTCGGTATCGAATTATAAAGTAAAACTTAATTCTAAGCTTGATCACTCTGTATATCGAAATCTATTAGTAGAATCCAAAGATCAGGCAAATGAGTTAGCCCTAATTGAAAAACAACAACAAAACGAGATTCATGAACTAGTGACCAAGGAAGGCCTGACAAAAAAAGAATCACGAAAATTAAAAAAACTCGTTAAAGAAGATGTTTCCAAATCGGTTCCTAAAAAGGAGTTGGAAATAAAAGACCACAATCATGTTGATGATAGCGCTAATTTGAGATCTGTGGCATATTGGGATTCAATAAGACCCATTCCGCTTACTGCTGACGAATTTGTAGGGTACAAAGTAAAAGACTCTATTCAGTTTAGAGCAGAAACAGATACTTCGTTTAGAGATTCTCTTAAAAGAGATGATTCAAAATTTAAATGGAACAAACTACTTATGGGTGGCACTTTTAGTTTTGATAAGGGGCACTCATTCAACTATGGAGGACTTTTAGATTTCGGTCATATTGATTTTAATACTGTTGATGGTCTTAAATATGGGATGGAATTTTCGTATAGTCATCGAAGTGATAGTGGTAAATATTTCAGAATTAACCAAAAAGCCGATTATGCTTTTGCCCGCGAAAGAATGACCAGTTATATTGATGTATTATATAGATACAATGGAATGAAAAGAGCATACATATATCTTAATGGAGGCCGCAGAACTTCTGATTTTGATTCTCATACAGGGATTACTAAAAACCTAAATGCTATAACAACTCTATTTTTAAAAGAAAATTATTTAAAATTATATCAAAAGGATTATATAAGCATTGGGCACAAAGTGGATATAGCACATGGGCTTGATTTGTTTGCAGGATTTGAATATGCTAAAAGACAAGAGTTGGTCAATCATTCAGATTTTAATTTGTATAATCCTTTTAAAAACGATTATACATCAAACATTCCTCCCGTTGAAAATATTGATAATAATTTAGTAAAAAATCACAACGCATCCATTTTATCAATAAAGGCAAGTTATACTCCCGAATATTATTATAGAATTAGCGAGGGTGTAAAATGGTATTCATATTCCCGATATCCTACTTTTGGATTAAACTATAATAAAGGAATAAATAAATTATTGGGAAGTAATGTAAATTTTGACCAGCTTGAGTTTACATTAAATCAGAGGATGAACATTAGAAGATTGGGTGGATTACAATATAAATTTGTAGCAGGATCATTTTTAAATTCAAAAAACACGTATTTTGCAGACTATAAACACTTTGGCGCAAACACTCCTTTTTTGATAGGCACATCTGAAGGAAGCATTTTTAGGTTAATAAACTATTATGAATATAGCACAAATGAAAATTATTTTGAAGGTCATATCAAACTAGAAAACGACAGAATGATTCTAAAACGACTGCCTGTTTTAAACAAAACTCTTATGAGAGAAGTCATTTATTTTAACTATTTATCTACTACAGGCAGTAAGCCCTACTATGAGATAGGTTATGGTTTAAATCAAATATTCTTAATGTTCAATTTGGAAGTTTTTGCAGGATTTAAAGGATCGTCTCATGAATATACCGGAATAAAAATTGGAATACCATTCGTAGGCAAAAATGGTAATTCTATTACAATTGGAGGGTAAAAAGGGTATTTTACCCCGGGTATTTCATATAAGGCTTATTTTTCATGTAAATATGGAAAGCGATTAGTCATTTTAGTGATGTACTAAATCTTTTTATTACTTTTACAAATTCCTATTTGAATTTGTAAATTATGAATACAATAGATATCGTTTTTGCGATACTTTTTTTATGGAGTGCTTATCGGGGTTTTACCAAAGGTTTTATTGTACAACTTGCCACTCTTGTTGCTTTACTTTTAGGTATTTATGGAGCTCTAAAATTTTCAGATTTTACTGCAGGTGTATTATCAAAAAGAGTTGATTTTAATGAACAAACACTTTCCATATTATCATTTGCTCTAACATTTATCGTTATTGTAGTATGTGTGCATCTAATTGCTAAATTAATTGAAAAGTTTTCTGAAGCGATTGCTCTGGGAGTCGTTAATAAGATCTTTGGAGTTTTATTTTCCATGTTAAAAATGGCTTTTATTGTAAGCATAATTCTGGTTTTAATAAACAAAGCCGATAATAAGTACAACTTTATTCCTATTAACACGAAAGAAAAATCATTATTATATAAACCTTTGTCTAATTTTGCACCCATGATTTTTCCTTATCTGAAATTCGATAAGATTCGCGAAAGATTTGAAGAAAAGAAAAAAGACGAGGAAATATATATTTAAAAAAGGTAAAAATTTAAATTTAAAATAACTACAATGGATACAAAAAATTTGGGATTTGACTCAAAACTGATACACGCAGGAGATTTTCAAGACGAAATGGGCAGTGCAGTAACGCCGATTTATCAAACATCAACTTTTGCTTTTAGAAATGCACAACATGGTGCAGATTTATTTGCAGGTAAAGAAAAGGGATTTATTTATACACGTATTGGTAATCCAACTATTGATGCATTAGAAAATAAACTTGCTGAACTTGAAAATGGTTATAGAGGAATTGCATTAGCCTCTGGTATGGCAGCCGTTACCACAGTTTATATGGCTTTTTTAGGTCAGGGGGAGCATGTTGTTAGTACAAGCGCTGTTTATGGTCCCAGCCGTGGTGTTTTAGAAAGTCATTTCGCAAAATTTGGTGTACAGTCAACTTTTGTTGATACATCAAATTTAAATGAAATTGAAAAAGCAATCCGTCCGAATACAAAACTATTATATTTGGAAACGCCGTCAAATCCCACAATGGCTTTGACTGACATTAGAAAAGCATCAGAAATTGGTCATAAACATGGCCTTATAGTGGTTGTTGATAATACATTCTGCAGCCCATATTTACAAAATCCACTTGACTTAGGCGCAGATGTTTCATTACATTCGTTAACCAAGTTTATAAACGGACATGCCGATATCGTTGGCGGTGCTTTAATTGCAAAAGATTCTGATATTTATGCTAAGTTGCGTAAAACGATGGTTTATATGGGCGGAAATATGGATCCTCATCAGGCTTATATGGTAATTCGTGGTGTAAAAACACTTAGTTTACGTATGGATAGAGCTCAGGAAAGTTCACAAAAAGTAGCTGAATATCTTGAAAAACATCCTAAGATTGCATGGGTAAAATATCCCGGATTAAAATCATTTCCGCAATACGAATTAGCAAAAGACCAAATGAGAGGTTCTGGAGCCATGATAAGCTTTGAACTTAAAGGAGGTTACGATGCAGGCGTAACATTAATGAATAATGTTCATTTAGCCCTTTTGGCTGTTTCGTTGGGTGGTGTTGAAACATTAATTCAACATCCAGCATCAATGACACATGCTGGTTTACCTAAAGAAGCAAGATTACAAGCTGATATTACTGATGGATTGATTCGATTTGCTGTTGGAATTGAGAATGTTGAAGATATTATTGCTGATTTGGATCACGCATTGTCGAAAATATAAGCAATAGCATTGTTTAAACTTCGAAAGGCTCAGCTTGACAAAAATAATAAGGAATTGCCCTGTTGAGCCTGTCGAAACATGATAATTTTATAAATAACAAATACAATGAATTTTGTTGAAGAATTAAAGTGGAGAGGCATGATACATGATATTATGCCCGGATCTGAGGAGCAATTTCAAAAGGAAATGACATCGGCATATATTGGATTCGATCCAACAGCCGATTCGTTGCATATTGGTAGCTTAGTTCAAATAATGATATTAGTTCACTTACAACGTTGCGGTCACAAACCATTTGCTCTTATTGGTGGAGCAACTGGAATGGTTGGCGATCCTTCAGGCAGATCTGAAGAAAGA
This sequence comes from Bacteroidetes bacterium GWF2_33_16, assembly GCA_001768565.1. Lineage (GTDB taxonomy): Bacteria > Bacteroidota > Bacteroidia > Bacteroidales > UBA12077 > UBA12077. The sequence goes on from MEOE01000028.1 coordinate 201,384, forward strand.
AATATGTTGTCGAAGGAAGCTCTTGAATTTAATCTGGCAGGAATAAAAAAGCAGTTGGAAAAGTTTCTTGATTTCGATTGTGGAAAAAATTCTGCTGTAATGGTAAATAATTATGATTGGTTCAAAGATTATAGTTTTCTTGATTTTATTCGCGATGTAGGTAAACATATTACAGTAAACTACATGCTTGCCAAAGATTCGGTTCAAAAAAGGCTCGAAAGTGGAATGTCATTTACAGAATTTACATATCAGTTAGTTCAGGGATACGATTTTTACTATTTATATAAAAATTATAATTGCAAAATACAATTAGGTGGCTCTGACCAATGGGGAAACATTGTCACAGGCACAGAGCTTGTTCGTAGAAAAGATGGTGGGCAAGCCTGGGCAATTACTACTCCACTTATTAAAAAGGCCGATGGATCTAAGTTTGGCAAAACAGCCGAAGGTAATGTATGGCTAGATCCGGAGAGAACATCTCCTTATAAATTTTATCAGTATTGGATTAATGCTTCTGATGAAGATGCTGAAACATATATTAAAATATTCACGCTTCTTACAAAAGAAGAAGTTGATAAATTAATCGAAGAACACAAGCAGGCTCCACATTTAAGAATACTTCAGAAAAGGTTAGCAGAAGAAGTAACTACTCTTGTTCATTCAAAAGAAGACTTACAATCTGCCATAGAAGCATCAGATATTTTATTTGGCAAAGGAACTACTGAATCGCTCCAGCGAATGGACGAAAAAACAATTCTTTCTGTGTTTGAAGGAGTTCCTATGTTTGAAATTGAAAAATCAAAAATTTCTTTAGGAATTAATGTACTTGATTTATTGGCCGTTGATACGCAGGTTTTTCCCTCAAAAGGAGAGCTGCGTAGAACCATTCAGGGTGGAGGAGTAAGTATTAATAAAGAAAAAATTGATAGCGAAGAAATAACTATAAACGCAAATCGTTTATTGAATGAGAAATATATTCTTGTTCAAAAAGGAAAGAAAAACTACTACTTAATAAAAGCAATATAAGATATGGCAAGAATAATAATAAGTCGAAAAAAGGAGTGGACAAACAGAGCACGCAAATTTGGTGTTTTTGTTGATGGTGAAAAAAAAGACACAGTTTTAAATGGTGAAATAAAAGACATAGAAGTGCCAGCAGGAAAGCATAAGCTCATGTTTAAAGTTGACTGGTGCAGCAGTCCCGAATTAGAGATTGATGTAAAAGAGGAAAAATCGAAAACAGTTGAAGTTTCTGGATTTAAGGCAAATAAGTGGTTATTGATTCTATCGTATATAATTTTGGGAGTTTATTTCTTTTCAGAATTTATTCTGCATAAAGATATGAAAGTGATTATGTATTTTGTTATTCCAATTTTTCTGGTGTATTTATATTATTTAACCATAGGCCGAAAAAAGTATTTGGAAATAAACGAACTTTAATATAAAAATGAGTTTGCAGAATCAATCATATAATTTTAATTCTATGGATATTATAAGGTTTGTTTTTAAGCACAAATGGCCAATATTTGGAGTGACAATTATTGCTGCCATTGCTTCTGTGATTGTTTCGTATATGATAACACCCAAATTCAGATCTTCTGTAATTTTATTTCCCAAAACCCAGGTTTCTGCTTCTCAGGCACTTAATACTTCCGAATTGATTAATACCGATGATCATATAATGAATTTTGGTGACGAAGAAGCTACTGAGCAACTTATTCAAACACTTTATTCAGAAGAAATTAGATTTAAAATAATCGACAAGTTTAACCTTTTACAGCATTATCAGATAGATGAAAAAGGTGGATATCCAATGACAAAATTGCATGAAACATTTATGAAAAATATCCGGTTTAAACGAACCGAATATATGGCCATTCAGATTGAGGTTTTGGATGCTGATCCGAAAATGGCTGCAGATATTGCCAATGAAATAGCTGTACTACTCGATTCTACATTAAACGAAATGCAACGCGATGTGGCTGTTGAAATATTTAAAATGGTTGATAATCAGTATCAAAACTTACAAACCGAAATAGTTCAAATAGAAGAATCAATAAAAAAAATCAACAAAACAGAGCCAAAATATATCTCATTAACAGAACAATTGATTAACGAAAACAAGCGGTTAAGCAGCATGAAATCAAAACTGGTTGAGGCAGAGGTGAATGCTTTACAAAAGTTGCCACGAAAATTTATTGTTGCCAATGCTTATGCTGCCGAGAAAAAATCTTATCCTGTGCGATGGGTAATTTGTGCTGTTTCTACACTATCTGCCTTTGTTTTTGCAGTATTATTAATGCTGTTCCTCGAAAGGTATAAAGACCTCTTTAAATTTAAATAGATACAGGTTGTTAAAAATTGAAAACAAAGTCTATTTCTACTTTTTTTCTCTGCTTTTTATAGCAATAAACATTGGTTTTATTGCTTATAATGTATATTATGTAGCTTTTTTACCAGTAATACTAATTTTTCTTTTTGGATCTTTTATTGCTCTCGATAAAATTCTTCTGGCTATTGTTTTTTTTACTCCCTTATCGATTCAACTTAGAGATTTCTTCCCAGGTATTTCTTTTAATTTATCTCTTCCTACTGAACCCTTACTTTTAGGAGTACTCATTCTTTTTGTATTTAAGTTATTGCTCAACGGCAAAATAGATCAACGAATAGCAACTCATCCTATAAGTATTGCAATATATATTCATTTATTCTGGATGTTTATAACCAGTATTACTAGCACTATGCCCATTGTTTCGTTCAAGTTTTTTCTATCCCGGTTATGGTTTATTGTAGCAATGTACTTTTTAGCTACGCAGCTATTTAAAGACAAAAAGAATATCGAACGATTTAATTGGTTATATATTTTGGCCTTAATTATTGTAATTATCTATACAAATTATAGATTATCAGGATATGGATTCGATAATCAAAGAGCATCCAATTGGGTGGTGTGGCCATTTTTTAGCGATCACACATCGTATGGAGCTATGCTCGTGATGTTTCTTTTTCCATTGTATTATTTTTTAGAGAGAAAAACATCCAATCTATTTGCAAAAGCAATAATCGGATTAGTTTTTCTTGTTTATATTTTTGCCATCGTATTTTCATATACTAGGGCTGCCTGGTTGAGTTTATTTGCTAGTATAGGATTATGGATTATAATTAAATTGAAACTGAATTTGCGAACGATCTTTTTGTCAGGAATAATCATTTTAGTAATAGCCGTTGTTTCATATTCTTCATTTTTACGAAACCTTGAAAAAAACAAATCAGAATCATCGGGAAGGTTTTCAGAACACATTGAATCTATGACGAATATTACAACCGATGCATCAAATCTTGAACGGTTAAACCGATGGAAATGTGCAATTAGGATGTTTGAAGAAAAACCCATTTTTGGTTGGGGTCCTGGCACATACATGTTTCAATATGCTCCATTTCAATTTTCGTACGATAAAACAACAATAAGTACTGATTTTGGGGATTTGGGAAATGCTCACAGTGAATATCTGGGGCCTTTAGCGGAGTCAGGCATAATTGGATTGTTATCAATACTACTAATAGTGTGTATGGTTTTTTATACCGCTTACAAAATTTATAGGACCAACAAGGAAGAGACAAAAGCACTCTCTCTTTATATTTCACTAGGTTTATCAACCTATTTTATTCATGGATTTTTAAATAACTTCTTGGATTCCGACAAGGCTTCTGTTCCTGTTTGGGGATTTATGGCTATACTTGTAGCTCTTGATGTTTATCATACTAAAACCAGCGATGAGAATACAGCATAATTTTAAGCACTTTAAATAAATTATATTATGTATAGTTTTATTTTCCTTCCGCATAACTTACTTAATCTTCTATTAATTGCCACAGGAGTAATATTCTTTCTCATAATGATTTCTTTTTCAATAGTTTTTTTTCAGGAAAAGGAATATCGTGCAGCAAAAATTGCTTTTATTACGTCCCTTTTTGTTGCGTCCCCATTCATCTTAATTTCATTAATGCAATTTGCATACAAAGATGTAATCGCATTCATTATACTGTTTATTACCTATTCCGCTGTTCTTGTTTTATTTATTCCTATTCGTTTTTCAAAGAAGGAATTATTTTCAGAACCAACTGATAAGCACGACGAAAGAGATATAATGTTTTCAAGAAACGAACTTGTTCCCAATACAGAAAAGTATACACAATACTATGCATTAAATCCTGAGAAAAAGGTTATAGATGATAATTTCAGAGACAAACCCGGACTATTATCTCCGGAATCAGTATTTTATCACACTCTGGCATATGCTTCTGCAAATGCAAATCTACAGGTTATTGAAGCATTAAAACCCTTTGTGAATGGAACGGTTGCAGCGAAAAAACTAGAAGTTGATAACGAAAAAATTAGCAAGTACCTTAAAGCTTGGGCATCAAAACTTGGTGCTCATTCCACAGGAATAACAATTCTTAAGGAATATCATCTATACTCGCATAAAGGGAGAAAAGAATTATACGGAAAGGAAATAACCAATCATCATAAATTTGCTATTGCTATTACTGTTGAAATGGATAATGATTTAATTTCTACTGCTCCAAAAGGGCCGGTTATTATGGAATCAACTCAGCAATATTTAAATTCAGGTACTATTGCTTTACAGATTGCCAGTTTTATAAGAGAATTAGGCTATTCTGCCAGAGCTCATATCGATGGTAATTATGAATTGATTTGTCCCCTCGTTGCCCGCGATGCAGGATTGGGCGAAATAGGACGAATGGGACTACTTATTACTCCAAAACTAGGCCCGAGAGTTCGGTTGGCTGTTGTTACAACAGATATTCCTTTGCCTGTAGATACTAAAAGTGATTTTTCTTCTGTTATCGATTTTTGTACGATCTGTAAAAAATGTGCAGTTGTTTGCCCTTCGCATGCTATTTCATTAGAAAATCGAAAAAAAATAAGCAATACTTTACGCTGGAAAATAAATTCCGAAAGTTGTTTTACTTATTGGTGTAGTGCTGGTACCGATTGTGGAAGATGCATAGCTGTTTGCCCATACTCACATCCAAATAATTTAATGCACAACATTATTCGCTGGGGAATTCATAATTCAAGTTTATTTCAACGTTTTGCCCTTTTTATGGATAATATATTTTATGGTAAAAAACCTAAATCAAGAAAAATTCCTTCTTGGATTGATATCTAATAAAAAGTAAACTACTTTTATATCGTATTCAAATGTAATTTATATGAAAAAATATATTCTTCTGGGGATATTCTTCTTCTTTGTAGTTGGTTTATTTTCTGCAAATATCCAACAAGATAGTCTGAACGTTGAAAGCTCCGATTCCGAAACGATTAAAAAAATTCAGGAATACCTCGATTTGTCAGAAAAAAACAGAAACAGAAATGTCGAAATGGCGGTTGACTATGCAGAAAAGGCACTATTATTAAGTCAGCAAATTAAGAATGAAGAATTGTTGTATCAGTCTGAGTTTGCTCTTGGATATGCTTATTATTCTAGAAATGATTATGAAATAGCCATTTTGCATTTTAATAAGTCATTAGAAATATGCAAAACAACTGATAATCGTACAGGAGAGGCTGCATCTTTAAACCGAATTGGAAATACTCTCCAATTAATGGGTCACTATCAGGATGCTTTAAATAATTATCAATTAGCTCTAATTATAAATCGAGAACTCGATAATACAATTGAAATCGCCCGAACACTTACTAACTTGGGAAGCATATTTCGTTTATATGGGAATTATGAAAAAGCAATTAGCCAGCATTTAGATGCTCTTGAACTTTACGAAGGTGTAAATAATGACGAAGGAATAGCCTGGTCTGCCCTAAATATTGCACGTTTATTCAGAATGATGAAAAATTATACAAAGGCTTTCGAATATGTTAATCAATCATTAGAAATTTATCAGAAAATTGCCTTTGAATTCGAAAACAATACAGGAGTAACTCTCTGTTTAAAAGAGATTGGCGATATTTCTTTTGAAAAAGGGGATTTTGAAAAAGCCATTGAGTATAGCGAGCAAGTGCTGCAAATTAATAAACAATCACAAAATTGGCAGGGATATGCAAATTCTTTAAGTACTTTAGGGAAAATTTATTTTCAAACTTTCGATTTTCAACAATCAAAAAAGTATTTCTCTGAGGCATTGCATATTAAAGACTCTTTAAACGACATCACAGAAAAGGCTTCTATTTTACGTCATTTAGGACTGATTGCATTAAATGAAGGAAATGTTCGTGATGCAGAAAACAAGTTGAAAAACAGCCTCGATTTTGCTAAAATCCAAAACTTAAAGGAAGATATTAAAGAAAGTTATTTTGCTCTTTCAGAATTTTATGAAAAACAAAATAGTTTGCCTCAGGCATTGAGTTATTTCAGGTTATATATAAGCCTTAAGGATAGTTTGAATAACCAAAAAATTAATGAGCTGGAGCTGCAATATAGCTTTGATAAAGAGCAACGTATGAAAGAATTTGAACAACGGCAAAAAGATATTGAGCAAAAAGCCAAACTTCAAAAGCAGAAAATTCTAACATGGGTATTTATTGCAGGATTTGTATTCACTCTATTATTAGCCTACATCATTTTTAAAAATTTGCAGCGCAAGAAAAGAACCAATATTTTACTTATACAACAAAAGCAGGAAATAGAAAACCAACGGGACGAAATTGAAGCTCAACGAGACTTTGTTACCAAACAACGCGATCAGATTGCTAAGCAAAACACCATTATTACTGATAGTATTGAATACGCTAAAAGAATTCAAACAGCCTTACTCCCTCAAGATAAGTTTATGAAAAGCGTTCTTAAAGACTATTTTGTTTATATGAAACCTAAAAATATCGTTAGTGGTGATTTTTATTGGGTTTCAGAAAAAAACAATAAAATAATTGTAGCTGTTTCCGATTGTACAGGACATGGAGTGCCTGGCGCCTTTATGAGTATGTTGGGTGTTGCATTTTTAAATGAGATTGTAAATAAAAACGAAGTAATTGAAGCAAATCATATTTTAGATCAATTACGTGCAAGCATAATTGAATCTTTGCATCAGGAATATGGAATTTTTGGATCAAAAGACGGAATGGACATTGCCTTGTGTATTATTGATAAGGATACTCTTAGTCTAAAATTTGCAGGGGCATATAATCCTTGTGTAATTATTCGTGATTCAACTATGTATGAATTATTACCTGATAAAATGCCAATAGGTATTCATGCTATAAAAGTTGACAGGGAATTTGCCAACAAAGAGTTTATGCTTCAAAAGGGAGATATGATTTATTTATTTACCGATGGATATATTGATCAATTTGGTGGCAAAGATGGATTAAAATACCGACAAAAGGCATTTAAAGAATTATTAGTTAATATTTCTGTAAATGATTTGAAAAAACAAAAGGAAATTCTTGAAAAAACAATGAACGAATGGCAAGGTAGTCGTTCTCAGCTAGATGATATGATGATAATGGGAATCAAATTTTGATTCCCATTATCCTTTTTTAATCTTTGTTTATACCTTCTATTGCCTCAGATACATTTATTACATAATCGGCACATTTCTCACACTCAGAGAATAAATCACTGTAGATAACTCCAGTTTTGTAATCGTAATCTTGTTTTTCCAGATCTTTCAGATGCTCCTTTTTTAATCTGTCTCTATAATTATTTATAGCCTGTTCCATCTCTAAAGCCTGAACAATATTGATTTTAGTATATCCATGATCAAGATTCTTTTGCATTTCAATTATTGAATCCATTACCAGATTCATCATTTTACGAATATTGTCGGAAAGCTTCTGGTCAAAACTGACTTTATTATCTCTTTTTCTGCGTAATGTTTTTGCAAGATTATAACAGCAATCGGCTACACTTTCTAACTCAGAGACAATAGTTAACTGGGCCTTGATTCGTTTTGAACCTAGATTACTTAATTCACCTTCTGATATTTTTGTTAAATAGTTGGCGATCTCAACTTCCATTCGATCGCTAATTCCCTCATATTTTTCAACTTTGTCATATAGTTTGTAAAATTTCTTTTCAGATGTTTCAGTAAACATTTCTTCTACTTTACTAAACATTTTCTCAACTCTTTGTGCATAAACAAGAATCTCTTTTTTTGCCTGATGAATAGATAATTCAGAGGTTGATAATAGTCCTGTTTGAATATATTGGAGTCTAAACTCTTCGGAGTCCTCTTTCTGCGGAACCATTTTAATTACAACTAATGCAATGAGCTTTGTAAACCAAATGAACAAGAATGTGTTTGCAATATTAAAAGCCGAATGAAAAATTGATAAAGCAACAGGAATTGCGTGAGGATCCTCATAAGGAGAGGTTCCTCCAATTTTTATAACAAAATTATTAATGAGATTAAGAAAAAATGGGAAAAACATTGAAACCCAAATAACTCCTAATAGGTTGAAAATAAAATGTGCCCTGGCCGCTCTCTTAGCCGAAACGTTTGCTACAGCTGCTGCCAGATTAGCGGTTATGGTTGTTCCAATATTTTCGCCTAAAACCATTGCCGCGGCAATATCAAAAGAAATCCAGCCATTATTACACATAACAAGAGTTAAGGCCATAGTGGCGCTTGAAGATTGAATGATCATCGTTAATATGGTTCCAATACTAAGAAATAGCAAATGCGACCATACGCCTTGAGAAGTAAAATCAGCTAGAAAAGATAATATTTCTGGATGACTTTTAATATCGGGTACCGAATCTTTCAAAAAATCTAATCCCAGAAAAATCATTGCAAAACCAATTATAAACTCACCCCACGATTTTCGCTTATTATTACTCGAAAAAAGCAAAGGAAATCCTAACCCTATTAATGGTAAAGAAATAATACTAATATTTACTTTAAACCCCAGCAACGAGATTAGCCAGGCTGTTACTGTTGTTCCAATATTGGCTCCCATAATAACACCAATCGACTCGATAAGAGATAAAAGACCAGCATTTACAAAACTCACAACCATTACTGTGGTTGCCGATGACGATTGAATAATTGCGGTAATTAAAAGTCCGGTTAATACCCCTTTTACCGGATTTGAAGTCATTTTAGCCAAAATTGACCTCATTTTATCTCCGGCAACCTTTTGTAAGGACTCGCTCATAATCTTCATCCCATAAAGGAAAAACCCTAGAGACCCTACCAGCGTTAAAAAGTCGACAATGCTGTATTTCATTTTTTAATGTTTTTTATTGTCTTACAAATCTATAAAAATCATCTTACATACATAACATGAAAAAATATTTATAGCTCTTTTGTGGAATATAAGTTATCAATATTATTTGTTAAGTGCAGATAGAATTCTATTTTTGATAATTAAAAACTAATAATTATGCACAAGATAAAGGATTTGCAGGAAATTATCAATAAGGAGATTGAGAGCAAAAAAATGGGAAGAGAACCATTTTCACTTTATGAACCAATAAATTATTCTCTCTCGAATGGAGGAAAACGAATTAGACCATTATTAACTCTGTTGGCTTGCAATCTTTTTTCTGAAAAGATTGATCAGGCAATTGATGCTGCTTTAGCCATAGAAATATTCCACAATTTTACTTTGCTGCACGACGATATTATGGATAAAGCTGATATCCGTCGGGGTAAACCCACAGTGCATAAAAAATGGAATGAAAATACTGCAATACTTTCCGGAGATGCAATGTTTATAAAGTCCTATGATTTTTTGTTGGAGACAAAAACAGAAAAGTTTAAAGAAATACTTCAGGTTTTTAATAATACTGCCCTTGAGGTTTGTGAAGGTCAGCAATATGACATGGAATTTGAAAACAGAAACGATGTTTCTGAAAATGAATATTTGCGAATGATTGAACTAAAAACATCTGTATTATTAGCCGCTGCATTAAAAATAGGAGCAATAATTGGTGGAGCAGAAAATGCCGATGCCGATCTTTTATATGATTTTGGTAGAAATATTGGCCTTGCATTCCAGCTTCAGGATGATATGCTTGATGTTTATGGCAGCAAGAATACCTTTGGTAAGGAAATAGGAGGAGATATCGTAGCCAATAAAAAAACCTTTTTACTTATTAAAGCAAAACAACTGTCATCAATAGAAGATAAAAGGCATATAGATAGTTACTTAATGGATAAAAAAACTCCAAAAGAAGAAAAAATAAAAGGAATAACAGGAATATATAATAAGTTAGAAATTAAGAAAATTGCAGAGGATTTAATCTCAGAATATCATTTTATTGCAATGGAAAAACTGAATAAGGTCAATGTTTCAGAAGAAAAGAAAACCGAATTGATACAATTATCAGAAAGTCTGCTAAAGCGCAATAAATAAAAGCTTAAATATCGTAAACCAGACCTGGAGAGAACATCATTTGATTTGTTTTTGCAATTATATATTTTACTTCGGCAAAAAATGATAATCTGTAATTTATTTTCATCATAAAGCCTGCTCCTGCATTCACACCAAAATCAAATTTAAAAGCGGAATTGTTTATCTCGTTTTCAATTGTTGATGTGCGCTGGTCTTTAATATTCCATCCACCACAATGTGCTCCACCTAGAAAATAAAACCGAAAGTCTTTTTTGGGATTTAAAATGTAATGACCATTTAAGTCAAATGTAAAAAGAGTCGTTTTCGATTGGCCACCATCAGGGAAATTATATGTATTAGGTAAAAAGAATTGAAAATCGGGAACGATCTTTAACTTTTTGTTTACATCAAATTCACCACGAATATCAAGACCAAAAGATTTATTAAAGTACTCCAGATCATTATATAAATATCGTCCACCTGTAGCCAGAACGATTCCTCCACCAATCTTTGTAAGTTGAGCATTTACTAGAAATCCCGAAAACACAGAAACGATAACAAATATGACAGTAATTATTTTTTTCATGATTTAAAATTTTTCTTAAGAAAAAGGGGGTTAAAACCCCCTTCAAAGATGTAATAAATTTATAATTTAAACAATACTCCAAAAGTTAATGCCGCTTCACCATATCCAAAAAAGGTGTTTTTTATTTCGCTGTATGCCTTCATGTTATCTGTCAAAGTATAAATTACACCCGCCCCACCAGTTAATCCTGGCAAGAATCCCTTTGAAACAGTACTGTTGTAATATGTAATATTAATACCAGCTAGTGCGAAAAAAGTAAAATTCTCGATTGAATAAAAATCATAATTGGCATCAATATTAATAAATGCCCGGTTATAATCTCGAAGGTTTACTGTTTGAGGAAACATAAAACCGATGTCTGCTGATAATCTTGAATTCTTAAAAATGAAATCCGTATCGTATGTTCCCTTTACTTGTATTCCAAAAGGAGGACGACCGGTTTCTAAAATTAGTCCCCCACCAATAGTCATGGGTTGAGAGAAGCTTGGTGTAATAAAAACGATCAATCCCAGCAAAAGCCCTAAAATAAATTTAATCATGTATGTTTTCATATTAGTTAAATAAAAAGGGAATACCCGTTTGGATATTCCCAGGTTTTATATATTGAGTTTTTATAATGCAAAAAGTACGCCAACAGTAATTTCTGCCTGATCGTATCTTCCCATAATGTATTTGAATTCACCAAAAGCCTTAATGTTATCGCTAATACCAAAGAGGGCTCCAGCACCGACATTTACACCGGGCTTTGTTCCACTTGTTTTGTGTACATCTCCTAAAAAATCATCCCATTTTGTTGAATAATTAGAAATATTTATACCTGCTAATGCATAAAAATCAAATTTATTAAGCGAATAGAACTTGTAATGACCGTCAACATCAAAAGCCCATCTGTTATATGTTATAGAACCAGGAGTTGATGGAATGAAATATGTAAATGCTGCTGAAGCACTCAAATTCTCCAATAAAAAATCCATTCCATAGGTTCCATTAACTTTAAATCCAAAGTGAGGATAACTTGTTCCGATTACAAAACCCCCACCTACATTTATTGGTTGTGCATTAGATGTATTAATAAATAGTGTCCCAGCAAACAATAAAATAAGGGAAATTTTTAAAACTAATTTTTTCATATTTTTTAAATTTTGGTTTAACTTTTGGTTAATAGTTTCGTATTACATTTGTTATAAAATAACGAACGAAATTATTAAAAAGTTTGTATTGTTGTATAAAAAAAAAAGGAAATAAATCATAATTATATAGTAAATTTGTCGAAAGACTTAATAATCAAAACAAAATTCATTCCTATGGCAGAAAGTAAAGGTCAGATTATTCAGGTTATTGGTCCAGTTATCGATGTTAGTTTTGAAAAGACCGGAACCGATCTTCCTAATATATACGATGCATTAGAAATTAAGCGAATTGACGGTAGTATTTTGGTTGTTGAATGTCAGCAGCACATTGGAGAAAATACAGTTCGTTGTATTGCAATGGATTCAACCGATGGATTACAAAGAGGTATGGAAGTTTTTATGACAGGATCTCCAATAAAAGTTCCCATTGGTCAGCAGGTTCGTGGACGACTTCTTAATGTTATTGGAGAGGCAATTGATGGTATGCCGCCTTTAAATAAAGAGGGGGGATATCAAATTCATAATAAAGCACCTGAGTATGTTGATCTTACTACTGAAAAAGAAGTTTTATATACTGGTATTAAAGTTATTGACCTTATTGAGCCTTATTCCAAAGGAGGAAAGATAGGTCTTTTTGGAGGAGCTGGTGTTGGAAAAACAGTGTTAATCATGGAGATGATTAATAACATAGCCAAATCATATTCGGGTATTACTGTTTTTGCAGGTGTTGGTGAACGAACCCGTGAAGGGAACGATTTACTCCGAGAAATGATCGAATCGGGTGTAATTAAATACGGTAAGGCTTTTGAAGAGAGCATGAAGGCTGGTAGTTGGGATTTGTCAAAGATTGATCCTGAAGAAATAAAGAAATCGCAGGCCAGCTTAGTATTTGGACAAATGAACGAACCTCCAGGTGCAAGAGCAACTGTTGCTCTCACCGGATTATCTATTGCAGAATCGTTCCGCGATGGCGACAAAGACTCTGGCAAAGGAAATGACATCTTGTTTTTTATTGACAATATTTTTCGTTTTACCCAAGCGGGATCAGAAGTTTCTGCACTTTTAGGGCGTATGCCTTCAGCAGTAGGTTATCAGCCTACATTAGCTACCGAAATGGGGATGATGCAAGAACGAATTACATCTACAAAAAGTGGATCAATAACTTCTGTTCAAGCAGTATATGTTCCGGCTGATGACTTGACCGATCCTGCACCGGCTACAACATTTTCACATCTTGATGCTACAACTGTTTTAAGTCGAAAAATCTCTGAATTAGGAATTTATCCGGCTGTTGATCCTCTCGATTCAACATCTCGTATTTTATCTCTAGAGGTTGTTGGCGAAGAGCATTATAATACAGCACAACGAGTTAAGGAAATTTTACAGCGATATAAAGAATTACAAGATATTATTGCCATTTTAGGAATGGATGAGCTATCTGAAGAAGACAAGCTTGCGGTTCATCGTGCACGAAGAGTGCAGCGATTTTTGTCTCAACCATTTCATGTGGCCGAAGCTTTTACAGGACTTAAAGGGGAGCTTGTTTCCATTGAGGATACTATTAAAGGATTTAAAATGATTTTAAATGGAGAGGTTGATCAGTATCCTGAGGCTGCCTTTAATTTAGTTGGAACAATCGAACAGGCTATCGAAAAAGGAGAAAAAATGCTTGCAGAGTCAAAGAAAAAGGATTAACTTTCAAATAATTGTTTAAAAGATAACAAATTAGAAAATGTTTCTTGAAATAATAACTCCAGATAAAAAAGTATTTACCGGAAAGGTAAATGTTGTTCAGGTTCCTGGTAGCAATGGATTATTCGAAATTCTGGAATATCATGCACCCATAATTTCGACACTCGAAAAAGGACGCGTTAAAATTGTTGAGGGCAATACGGAATCATTTTATCAAATTCAAGGAGGGGTTATCGAAGTAAAAGATAATCATGTAATTATTTTGGCAGAATCAATAATTCAATAGAAATTAGCAGTTAATGAGACTTATAATTCCCATTATTTTTGTTTTATTATTTTCAGGATTTTTAAGATCTCAGGAAAAGATTACGTTTTTGGCCGAAGATGGATTGTTGGTTACTGCTGATTTGTACGAAATAAACAAAAAAAACCCATATATTCTTTTGTTTCATCAGGCAGGATTTAGCCGTGGCGAATACAAAGAAACAATTCAAAAAATCTTAAAATTTGGATATAATTGTCTTGCAGTTGATCTTCGTTCTGGTGGTGAAGTAAATTATATTCAAAATCACACAGCATTATTGGCTACACAAAAAGGATATTCAACGGATTTCTTAAGCTCAGAAAAGGATATTTTGGCTGCTATAAAATGGGTAAAACAAAGAACAAGAAAACCAGTAGTTTTATTCGGAAGTTCCTTTTCTGCATCTCTCTGTTTGCTTGTTGCAAATAATAACCCCAATGTTAAAGCAGTAATTGCATTTAGCCCAGGAGAGTATTTTATTGATCAGCTAATTGTAAAAGAAAAACTTTCGGAGCTTAATAAACCGGTTTTTGCAGCATCATCAAAACGGGAACAACCTTTTGTTACCGATTTGTTAGCATTGGTTCCTGCTTCATTGAAAACAATATATGCGCCTGAAAATGGACCGGGTGAGCACGGTTCAAAATCACTTTGGAAAAACAATCCTAATAATGGAGAATACTGGTTAGCCTTAACCCTGTTTTTCAGTAAAATAAAATAGTTTTTATTCCCATGCAGAACGTTAAATTCTTAGTTATTCGCTTTAGTTCTATTGGCGATATAGTTCTTACTACCCCGGTTGTTAGAGGTTTGAAAAAACAGGTTCCAAATGCAGAAATTCATTACCTTACAAAACCTCAGTTCAAATCATTGCTTGAGAATAATCCATATATTGATAAAGTTCATGTTTTAAAAAGTTCTTTTAGTAAAATGATCGAAGAGCTTAGAGATGAGCGTTTTGATTATGTTATTGACCTGCATCATAACTTACGCACATTTAGAGTGAAGAACAAGCTTAAGCTACTTTCTTTCTCGTTTGATAAATTGAATTACGAAAAATGGCTTTATGTAAATTTTAAAATCAACAAACTGCCTAATATTCATATTGTTGATAGATACTTAAAAACATTATCGTTGTTTGATATTGTAAATGATGAACAAGGGTTGGATTATTTTATTCCAGAAAAAGATGAGGTAATGCTTTCTGATTTTCCTGAAATATTCAGAAATGGATATATTGCTTTAGTTATTGGGGCTTTTCATAATACCAAAAGACTTACTTCAGAAAAGATAATTTCAATCTGCAAGAAAGCAGATTTACCAGTTATTTTGTTAGGCGGACCAGAAAATAGAGATGAGGCGGAAAAAATTAAAAGCGAAATAGGAGAGAAATCATATAATGCTTGTGGTATTTATAACATAAATCAATCCGCCTCACTGGTAAAGCAATGCAATGTGATTTTAACACCCGATACTGGGCTAATGCATATTGCTTCATCATTTAAAAAGAAAATTGTTTCGATATGGGGAAATACAGTTCCCGAGTTTGGAATGTATCCTTATCACCCTCATTCCGAATCGGCTATATTTGAAATTAAAGGATTAAAATGTCGACCATGTTCGAAAATAGGCTTTAAGGAATGTCCAAAGAAACATTTTAAATGTATCAATGATATGAATGAAGATGTAATTGCAAAAAAAATGGTCGAACTATATAATCGATAAATAAAAAATCCGGAGAATTTTCCGGATTTTTTATTTAGGTATGTATTATATTTATTTTTTTACATTCTTTCCATCATATCCCCATTTCAGGTACATGGCACCCCATGTAAATCCAGCTCCAAATGTTGCCAGAATTATGTTATCCCCTTTTTTGAGTTGCGATTCCCATTCCCATAAACATAATGGTAAGGTGGCCGCAGTTGTGTTTCCATATCTTTCGATATTTATCATTACTTGCTCTTTCTTAATTCCCATTCGGTTTGCAGTAGCTTCAATAATTCTCATATTGGCCTGATGAGGAACCAACCAGGTTAAGGTATCAGAAGTTAAACCATTTCGTTCCATTACTTCGACAGAAACATCGGCCATTTTTGAAACAGCCCATTTAAAAACAGGTTGTCCTTCTTGGTAAATAAAATGCTGACGAGCATCAATTGTTTCATGTGATGCAGGAGCAACAGAACCGCCAGCTTTTTGATGAAGATGAACTTTTCCAACACCGTCAGATTGTAAACGGGCATCTATAATACCAAAGTCTTCAGTTGTTGGTTCCAGTAACACAGCACCTGAACCATCTCCAAAAATGGGGCAAGTTGAACGATCAGTATAGTCAACAATAGACGACATCTTTTCTGCTCCAACAACAATTACTTTTTTACAGAAACCAGATTCAATATATTTTGATGCAGTAGTAAGAGCATATAAAAAACCAGAACATCCAGCATTTAAGTCAAAACTAAAAGCATTTTTAATTCCTGCTTTATCACTGATAATATTGGCTGTTGCAGGAAATTGATGATCAGGAGTAACCGTTGCACAAATCAAAAGATCTATTTCTTCTGGGGATGTGTTTGTTTTTCTAAGTAGTTCTTTTACAGCATTCGCTCCAACAAAAGATGATCCTTCTCCTTTTTCCTTAATAATATGTCTTTCCCTTATACCAATTCGTGTCATTATCCACTCATCAGTAGTATCCACCATTTTACTTAATTCATCATTTGTAAGGATATATTCGGGTACGTATGCGCCAATGCCTGTTATTGTTGCTCGTATTTTTGTCATTTAAAGGCCTCCTTAATTTTTTCTGCAAGATTGGCTTCTGCTACTTGCTTGGTATGCAGAATCATGTTTTTAATAGCTTTTTCACGAGAAATACCATGCCCAATAACAATATTTTTGTTTACACCTAGAATAGGAGTTCCTCCGTAATTCTCAAAATTTAACGTTTCGAAAAATTCGTCAACCAGTTTTCTTTTCTTGAACAAAACATAGAAGGCTTCAGCCGTTTTTAAGATAATATTTCCAACGAATCCATCACAAACAATTACGTCTGCCTTATTTATTTCAAAAAGATCATTTCCTTCGACATTTCCAACAAAGTTAAATTCTGTGGTATCTTTCATTAATTCATATGTAGCCTTCGAAACAAGATTTCCTTTTTCTTCCTCAGAGCCAATATTCATTAAAGCTACTTTAGGATTCTTGATATTATATACACTTTCGGCATACATAGATCCTAATATTGCATACTGATAAAGCACATCTGGTTTAGCATCTGGATTTAGCCCAACATCTAACATAATAGAAAAGGTTCCATCTGGTTTTGGAATAGCAGCTGTAATTACCGGACGAATAACGCCAGGAATTGATTTTACAGCATGCATAGCACCTACAAGCATGGCTCCGGTATTACCTGCACTAGCAAATCCATCTAGTTTACCAGCGGCTAACATATAGAATCCTTTAGTAATGCTTGAATCGAGCTTTTTCGAAAAAGCTTTTGCTGGGTGATCCCCCATTTCGATTACTTCAGAAGCATGAACAATCTCGAAATTTGTTGCAGAAACATTTTCCCGTTGTAAAATCTCAAGTATTTTTTGTTCATTGCCAATGAGAACTAATCGGTCGTTTTGTGATAATTCCTTATGAGCCAAAATTGCTCCTAAAACAGCTGCTTCAGGAGCAAAATCTCCGCCCATAATATCAATTCCAATCCTCATACAGTATTATTTGAGCTCAAATTTATGCTTTAGCTTCTTTTTCTACAGCTAATTGTCCTTTGTAATAACCACATTCTGGACAAACTCTGTGGTAAAGATGTGTAGCACCGCAGTTTGAACAGGCTGCAACAGTTGGAGCAACTGCTTTAATATGAGTTCTTCTTTTGTCTCTTCTTGTCTTCGATGTTTTTCTCTTTGGATGTGCCATTTCTTCTAATTATTATTGTTTTCCATTAATTTTTTTAACTCGTCCCACCTTGGATCAACATCCTCTTCAGTTGGGGCATTTATTTGATATTCTTTTATTTTCTTTAACATTTCCGAATTGCATAAGGGTTTTCCTTTTTTATCCGAAGGATGTACTCTTTTTAAAGGAATACTTAAGCTTATGCTTTCGTATAAATAGTGTGCTATATTTATTTCATTTTCGTCAGGAGATATACAGATAACATCATCATCTAATTCTTCTTCTGAGGATGAAAATTTGACAAATAATTTTCCATTATAATCAATTGGTAAATTAAAATCTTCTAAACAACGGTCACATGTTAATTCAACCAGACCATTAATTTTGAAAGCAAACTCAAGCATATGTGATTTTTTGTTTAAAATTACATGTGCCAATAAGCTACCTTTTTTAATTTCCGAATAATCTAAATTCTCAAAGAACGTATCGTCAATTTCAAAATCAAACTCATGTAAACCATCGGTTAATCCTTGATAAGCAATACGATATTTATGCAAATAGTCCACCTTGATTTCAAAAAATTACATCGTGCAAAAGTATAAATTATAATTTGAATAAAAAAAGAAAAATTAATGAAAGGTTAACTATTCAAAGCTACATAGCTTTAAATGAGTTACAAAAAGCACTTCTTATTTTTTTAAAACAATACGCATGGTGGTTCCTTTGTTTACTTCGGAGTGGTTAACAAAAATCCGACCTCGATGATACGATTCGATTATTCTTTCTGAAAGAGAAAGGCCCAAACCCCAACCTCTTTGTTTTGTTGTATAACCAGGTTGAAAAATAGTTTTGAACTTTGTTTTTGGAATACCCTTTCCTTCATCTGCAATATCGATAAATAAAAACTGAATTCTATCGTCAATATGAATTATAATTTTCCCCGTTCCTCCCATTGAGTCGATGGCATTTTTACACAAATTTTCAATAACCCATTCGAAAAGATGAACATTGAGTGGCACAAATACCTGATCGTTTTGAGAAAAGTTATATTCAAATACAATTTTTTCTGATGATCTTACCCGAACATAATTAATGGAATCTAGAAGTACCTTTATTATATTTTCTCTTTGAAGCTTAGGTGCAGAGCCTATTTTTGAGAATCTGTCTGTAATTTTTTCAAGTCGTTGAACATCTTTTTCAAGCTCGCCAACAAGTTTTTCGTCTACATTCTTTAGTCTTAGGAGTTCAATATGTGCCATTAAGGATGATGTTGGAGTTCCAAGTTGGTGTGCCGTTTCTTTCGACATGCCAACCCAAACCTGATTTTGTTCTGCTTTTCGTGATGTGCTAAAAGCAAGATATGAAACAAAGAGAAACAACGCAATTACTCCGAATTGAATAATTGGGAAGTAGAATAATTGGGTTAATAAGGTTGACTCTTTATAATAAATGTAGTTTTTATCTCCATCGAGTAAATTAATAACAATAGGCTGATTAGCTGCCTTCATCTTCTCCAGTTGTTTCTGAAGGTAAATGGCATCTTTTTCTTTATCGGGGTTGAGGTTTCGGCTAGATGTTATATTTCCATCTTTGTCGGTAAGTATTACTGGTACAGTTTCATTGTTTTTTAGCACTTCAATAATAAAAGAATAATCTTTTTCGTCACTTTCTAGTCCTGAAAGCTGTCGTGTTCCTAGTGCCCATAACTCAACTTTTTTTCGCTCTTCAACAGACAGTTTTTTTACAAGATTATTTGTAGTTATAAATGAAGCAACACCAATACATATGGCTATTACCAACAGAATAATTTTCCACTTTTGTTTTTTAGAATAAATATTCAAAACGTAAAAATTAATGAATCAGAATGCAAAAATAACAATCATAACCAATTAGCAAGTAAAAAAGAGAAGTATTCTCATTCCCTATGCATTGGAATTGTGTCTTCGTCAAATGATATTTCAAATTTTGGACTAGTTTCTATTTCTTTGTCTTTTTTTATTGGCTCTTTGGATGTGGGTGTTTCTTCCCATTCAATTTTAAAAGCATTGACTTTTTTTGTACCTAGCGTATCTGATAAAAGCGTTGAATCGCTTTTATACCAACCAAATTCTTCATTTAACAATTTTTTAAGTTGTTGTTTTTCAGTTTTTTGTTCTTCTTTTCTGGCTTCGCGTGCTTGTTTTCGATCGTAGCTTACTTTATAATCATCTGGATTTCCAACAATTTTAAGATAGATATTTGTTTTTCCCAAGCCATCATCTTCCAAATTTTCGAATTCATCATCTTTTCTTGCTTTATCCTTAGCATTTTTTGCAAGAATATCTGAGAGTAGCACTTTAAAATGATAGTCGAAGGTATTATCAAAATTATGACTTCCAAAAATGGTGAGATTTAAAGCAGAAGAAACAATGTCCATTCTTGGAATGAATACTTTTTCGTCTTTTATGGTGATTTGATTTTGGAGGGATGAAAACCTAATATTTTCAAGCTCTTTAACATCAATAAACTTTGACAAACGTTTCAAAGGTTCATAACTAACAAGCGCTCCATTTTGAATTAATATACTACTCTCTGCAACAATCGATTTTCTATTAATTTCAAGCTTTTCTGAAAACGAAGACGAAAAATAAATATCTCCAGAAATATCTCCTTTTATGTTATTTTCTGGCAAAAAGGATTGACCAAAGCTATTAAATGAATAAAACAGCTTACCAATATCGATAGTCTTCAGATTACTTTGAACCCGGACAATAAAATCGTTTTTATAATTCTGAATTACAACACCTCCCAATTTTGACCAACCATTCATGGAATTAAAAGAAATTTCGTGTAATGAAAACATTTTTGGTTTATAGTTTAAGCTTCCTTTAATTTTAGTGGCATTGAATTTTCCAACGGTAAAATTGTTTACTTGTAGGTTAAGAAAAAGGTTTAATCTATCAGGGAATTTGTATGAAGGATCTTTTTTTTCAGATTTTTCGACGAAAAATACAGGTGATAACTGATTAAGATCAATTGATTCGGACAATAATTCTGCCATAACTGATGTTATCCCATCTGACGAAAAATAATTATAAAGGTTTGATGCTTCACCTATTAACAAAAAATCATTATCGAGTATTTTGAAATATAAACTATCGGTATAAAGAGTTTCGTTTATTGCAAATAACCCACTAACATTATTTACTACTAAAGGATTTCCTTTTAGTTTGAATTGCCCGTTTTTAATACGGAGATTAAAAGCAAATTCCTTTTTAAAAAAATCGTAGAACTTGATGTTTTTAATTTCTTTTAAATTTCCAGAGAATGTACCTTTAATCTTTCCTAATCCATTTAGTATTTCAAGCGTATCAATAGAGAAATTACTCTGTATCTCAGCAAAATCAAAATCGGCCGAATAATTAATCATTAAAGAAGGATTATTAAAATTAGATATTATACAAGAACCATTAGCGGTACTTTTATCAAGTGCGGCGCTAAAAGTTTCAATTTTGACCGATGTAGTTTCTAAGCAATTTTTGTTTCCATTAGAGAACACACCATCAGCATAAATCTGATTTATCCTTATTTTGTTTGAGAGTTCAATTAGATTGGCTTTTTTAAGTTGAAAAGATCCCTGGATTTTTGGATTTTTTGTTTTTGATAATTCTCCAATAATTGTTGTATTAAAAGTAACATCTCCACCACGATTTTGAATATTTGAGAACTCATTTCGAAAGGTGTTAGGTAAAATATATAGTAGACCTTCAAATGATTGGTTATTTGCAATAAGAGACAAGTTAAGTTGCGGATTACTTTTTCTAAGAATATTTCCTGCAATAGCAAATTCAAACGATTCAAGAGATATTTCTCCTTTAGTAAAGGAAATCGTATTTTCATCAATTTCTAGCAACAATCTAATTGAAAGGGCTTTATTCAAGATGTAATTATAGTTATCCAAAGAAAAATTTTCAGCGACCATAGATGCATTTGCATCAAGAGAAAAATTTTCTTTAAAAAACAATCCTTTTAAATTTGCTTTTTCAATGCTTCCAGAATAAATAATGTTTAGATATTCATTGCAATATAAAATTTGTGTTTGTGTAATTTTAATTTTGTTTAGTTCTAACTTAAATGCTTCGTTTGATTTATTATCAATTGAATTCCAAAATCTGTAATTCTCATTTCTATTTATATCAACAAATACATTTATAACTCCCTGATCGAAATGGATATTCTTAATGCTATAATTTTTAGTTAAAAGGTCAAGAATATTAAATTGCAAGAAAAGTCTTTTAGCAGAAAACAACGTGTCGGTATTATACTCCAGAATATTATTTGTAAAAGTCGACGGACTATGAGCTATTACAGATTTTAACTCAAGGGATGCATCTGGAAATTTTCGAAGCAAAGAAAATTTAATATCATCAACACTAATCTTTGCATTGATACTTTCATTTAATTCTTCGACGAAATATTGCGCAACCTCTTTTTCATAAATTAGAGAAATGGATACCGCTAAAATGACAAGGAAAACGAATGCCATTATTAATCCTAATAAGAGCGATTTTATAAGTTTCATATTTAGTATAAGTACATTTTATTCTAAAACGCAAAATTAAGAAACTTATGATAGAAGTAACCAACCTTAATCACACATTATAGTGGCTAAGAAAAAAAACCAGCAAAAGCTGGTTTTTTAAATTATTGATTTTTTCTAATTTCCTCTAGATAGGCTTTTTGTAAATTTTTTATTCGTTCTGGGTTCTTCTCTTGATCGTAAATTCTAACAATATCCTTTATACCTTTTTCTCTGTAAAATGCACCTTGAGCGGCATCAAAATTATTATTATCAATATTATATTTTATGGTTTCGGTGTATTTTTTAAATTGCTCCCAGCTTAAATTTTCTGGCAGTTCAAAATAACATTTTGATTCTTCGTTCATGTCTTTATAAATTCCTTCCTCTTTTTCTGTAACATAGAAGTTTTTATTTATTATGATTATAGCAGAATCATTAATTTGCCTTTGTTTTGCAAACTTAATATCTGCATCCTTATAAAAGTTTTGGAGTTCGGGAATAAAGGTAAAACTTCTTAGATATTTTATACGAATGCAAGATAGCGTTTCTGACTTAAAATGAAGATATCCCTGTGATGCATTAAAATTATACTTTATTGAATCGCATATTTTTTGTGTTTTACGCGCAATTTCTTCAAAAGAATAGTCTTTAGAAGTAATTAAAAACAACGAGCGTGGTTGAGATTTGTCTGGTAAATCCCCATGATATCCGGGGAAAGGCTGAAGGCTCTCAAGCACAAGTGTGTGCGGTATTATATTGTTTTTAACGGTAACCAGAGACTCCTCTTTTTTAATGTAACCGAAGGTTTCTATATTTGTTTCGACTTGATTCATACTACTATTTTTTGGTGGAATGATAAGTTATTAAATTAATGAACGAAAGTCAATAGTCAAATTAATTAGTTCTTTATCTAAACAACTACCAATTAAGAAAGGTTCATTTAGAACAATTTCAATCATAAAACGTTACCTTTGCGCAAGCAATTTTTAGTTTATATAGTTGTAATAAATGCAATGAAAAGAGAAGATGTTGAAATAATGGCTCCTGTTGGTTCGTACGAATCGCTTATGGCAGCAATTCAGGGTGGAGCCGATTCGGTATACTTTGGAATTGAGAAAATGAATATGAGAGCACACTCCTCGAATAATTTTACTTTTGATGATTTACAAAAAATATCCGAAATATGTAAACAACATGGTGTTAAATCATATCTTACGGTAAATACAGTTGTTTACAATAATGAAATAAGCTTAGTTAAAGAAATTGTTGATGCTGCAAAGAGTAATAATATTACTGCAATTATTGCTGCAGATATTGCAGTAATAAGCTATGCCAGAAGTGTTGGTGTTGAGATTCATATATCAACACAATTAAATGTAAGCAATATTGAAAGTGTAAAATTCTTTGCACAATTTGCTGATGTAATAGTATTGGCCCGGGAACTTACTCTTGATCAAATCGCCGATATTACAAAAGCCATTAAAGATGAAAAAATTATCGGTCCTTCAGGGAATCTAATCAAAATAGAACTTTTTGTTCATGGAGCTTTGTGTATGGCTATTTCTGGAAAATGCTATTTAAGTTTACATGAGAAAAATTATTCTGCAAACAGAGGGTCGTGTTTACAAACTTGCAGGAAAGCTTATATTGTGACAGAAAAGGAATCAGGATATGAACTTGAAATAGATAATGAGTATATAATGTCGCCCAAAGATTTAAGTACTATTAAATTTCTTAATAAAATACTTGATTCGGGAGTGAGTGTTTTAAAAATTGAAGGACGTGCTCGTCCTCCAGAATATGTAAAAACTGTTTCTGAATGCTATAACGAAGCGATAATGGCTTATATATCAGACAATTTTACTGATGAAAAAATAGAAGAATGGGAAAGAAAGCTTGCAACAGTTTTTAACAGAGGTTTTTGGGGAGGATATTATTTAGGACAAAAAATGGGCGAATGGAGTCACCGTTATGGCTCCAGGGCAACAAAACGAAAAATATATATTGGCAAGTGCACAAATTACTTTACAAAACTTAGTGTTGCAGAATTCTTAATTGAAACAAATAGCCTTTCAATAGGTGATGAGGTTTTAATAACAGGACCAACAACTGGAGTAATTCAAACTATAGTAAAAGAAATACGAGTTGATCTAAGAGGTGTTCAAGATGCAAAACAAGGAGAAAAATGCTCGATTCCTATCGAACAAGTGGTAAGACGATCTGATAAACTTTATCTTATAGTTGATGCAGATAAAGTAAAACAACAATAAAAAAGCGGAGATAGCCCCGCTTGTTACTTATAAAAACCCTGAAACCATTTAACGGCATCTTCTTCAGTATTTAATATCTTTAAAGGTATTTTATATTTATTAATTACCTGAATAATCATGTTTACATAATATTTATTAAAAACATTTCCATCAAAAACTGCAGCAGCATGTTTTAACCCACGATCAATTGCCTTCGGAATCATAACGCTTTCGAACCATTTACGATTTTCGGGCGAAACAACCCCTTGGTTTCGAATATCAGAAAGGAAGTTTTTAACAGGATGTTTTGTGCTATATTCAAGAAGCAATTCAAAGGCAGCTTGATATTCTGTATTGCTTGGTTTGTGTTTCCAGGCAATAATTGCTATTTTTAACGAGGGATCGTAAAATATTTGCACATAATCATAATCAAATATAACTTATTTCAATGTAGGTTTCTTTTAGTTTTTCAAAGATGGTATTAAAATAATTATAAGTTAAAAAAGAATAATGAAAAAGAGAAAAAAAGATAATTGTTCGAAACATAGATTTTAGAAAAATACAGATAGTTTAAATTATTTATTAAAGCTTTTAAACCAGATTATTGCATCCTCTTCTGTATTAAATAGTTTCATTGGAATTCCGTATTTATTAATTACCTGAATAATCATGTTTATGTAATATTTTTTAAAAACATTGCCGTCAAAAATAACAGCAGCACGCTTAAGTCCATTTTTAATTGCTTTTGGAATCATAACAGTTTCAAACCACTTACGGTTATCAGGAGAAACAACACCTTGATTTCGAATATCAGATAGAAAGTTTTCTACAGGGTGCTTTTTACTATATTCGATCATCACTTCAAAGGCATTTTGGTATTCGGCGTTTTCGGGTTTGTGTTTCCAAACCACGATGCCCAATTTTACTGATGGTTCGTATAAAATCTGAGCATAATCATAATCATAGATTACTTGTTTCATAATATGATGGAGTTTAGGTTGTTTTTTACATATAGTAACAAAGATAAGGGATTAAAGTTTTAGATCAATAATAATTATACCGTTTAAAGAAACAAAAGGTTTGGTTCTTTTAAATAAAAAAACAGCTTATTTTTTTTTGATAATTAAAAAAATATTTAAATTGCACTTAAATAATTACTATTAAAATCCAGATTATTAAACAGAAAACCTCAGCATATTAAAATTAACCTGAAATTTATTATTCTTCACAAATTATTATTAATCATATAATTCAACGTTTAACAAACAGTCATTTAAAATGAAATCGAACAAAAATTTTAATAAGGCGAAAAAACCTCGTCCGTTTGATAATGAAAGTGAGTTAAGAGGAAAAAAAGTTGTTCCTCTCCTAAAAAAGGATAAATACTTTAAAAAAGAAATTTTTAATGAAATTGATGAATTTGAAGATATCGAAGAATATGATTCAGATCAAGATCTGGAAGATTTTGACGAAATTGAAGACGATTCTTATTTAGACGAAGACGAGGATGAATAAAACCAATATGAAATTAAATAAGAAGAAGCCGTCTCAAAAGATAATCTGAGACGGTTTTTTTATGTTGTTATTTTTAGCGTATTTATATTTTAGCTTATAGTCTTTTGT
>MEOE01000029.1 GCA_001768565.1 Bacteroidetes bacterium GWF2_33_16
TAAGCTAAAATATAAATACGCTAAAAATAACAACATAAAAAAACCGTCTCAGATTATCTTTTGAGACGGCTTCTTTTTCGTATTAAAATAATTTAGTAATTACTCTTTTACTTTACAAGTACTGCAGCCAAACAGTGTATAAAGTGGGCAGAAACTTATTAAGCTGGTTAGTAAAAATACAACTGCCAATACTAATAATACAATACCTAATGTGCCGGTAATTACTTTTGTAAAGAATAAAATTCCAATAATTAAGGCTACAATAATGCGAATAGCTTTATCGGTAGTCCCCATGTTCTTTTTCATAGTTTTGATGTTTAGTTATTTTAAGTCAAAAACAATTAATCGGGCTATTTGTTTATTTTAATTAAATTTTAGAGATATTGCTATCCCCTAATTAATTAACAGGAAGTGATAAACGAAGCAAAATCAATCAGGAAATGCGCTATCATTAGACTTATAATATTCCTGTATTTGTAATAATGAAATGAAAAAATAAGTCCTATCAAAGTAGGAACAATTACACCAGCCAGGCTTAAATTGCCAATATGGCCAATTCCAAACAATATTGCAGATAAAACAATTACAACCCATCCATGTTTAAAAAGAATCTCCAAACGGGGCATCAAATATCCCCTGAATATAAATTCTTCCACAATACCGGCGGTAAGGCATCCAAAAATCAGAAGCAATTTGTCAGAACAGTAATAATCAGCCACTGATTCCAGAACCTCTTGTTTTAATGGTATTTGTAATATTTTTAGAATAATAGGCACTGAAACTGCAATAACCACAGTGGCAGCAAATACAGAAATTACAGATAGTAGATAGAAGTACCATTTTCTTTTAATTTCACTCCATAATAAAAACTTTGTTCTTTCAATTTTTATTGAAATTAAAAAGATTAAACCCAGGAATATCCAGAATTCAATTTCTCGAATCCATCTTGTAATTATTGAGTTCTCTAATTGAATTATGCCAAAAAGATCAGTCATTCTGCATATAGTCAAAAATAAAGCTATAATTAGACCGATAAGTGTTAATTTTTGAGTTTTATTCATCTCCTTTGAGGTTATAGTTTAAAAAGGATTGTTTTAATTATTAAGTTACGATCACATTTTTAATAACTCGACCAGAAAAAATACATATCCTTTGGTTTTTCGCGATTACGAATAATCTCAAATGTTTTGCCTGTTTTCATAATAACTTTAGGAAACATTCTGCTTACATACTTCGACCACATGCCAAATGTATAAGCACCTGTATCGTGAATTACAACATAATCACCTTCATCTGCCTTTGGTAATTCAATATCGCGTGCTACTATGTCGCCAGCAAAGCAAAGTGGTCCGGCAATATGGTATTTAATTGATTTACTTCCCGACTTAATTTCCCCATTTAAATCAAGCAATGTAAATTCATGATACCATTGCCCCGGATTCAAACACTCGCGTAAAAATAAATCAGCCCCTGCATGAATAATGAGTGTATTGCTTTCTTTGTAGTGTTTTACATATTCAACCTTTGAAATTGTATAACCTGAATTTGCATGCAGATATCTGCCAAACTCGGTAATGAGTTGCAGATGTTCCAGCTTATATTTTTGAATTAATTCCTGGATTTTTGCTCCATATTCAATTATATCGGGTGGACTTTGATTGTGGTGATAAGAGGTAGGTAATCCACCTCCAATATCTATAAATTCAACATTTCTCCCGGATTGCTCTTGTATTTCTTTAATAAGTTTCAGGCTCTCTTCAAATCCACTTAAAAGCATCTGCATTGAGCAACCCTGAGATCCAATGTGAATATGTATTCCCGAAAGCCAGTTATAGGTTTTAAAAGATTCAATAATTTCAGTTCGAAATTCTTTTATTGGAACACCAAATTTTGAATAATCGCCTGCAACGGATGTTGCGGCAATGGTTCCATAACCTATCTGCGGATTAATTCTTAGCCCTATTCTACTTGAAGAATTAATTTTTTCTTTTAATTCAGCAATTCGTTCAAGTTCCATAAACGAATCTGCATTTACATTGATATTGCTGGAAATGGCATATAATAATTCGTTTCGTGTTTTTGCCGGTGAGTCGAAAACAGTTTGCGATGGGTGAAATCCTATTTTCTCTGCCAGAAATAATTCTCCTTCGGAGGCGGCTTCTACTCCTAATCCAAGTGATTTTATCTTTTCCAGAATTTTAACCAAGGGATTAGCTTTTATGGCTATAGTGTGCAATGTATTTTCCGGAAAAGCTGAAATAAGAGCCTTCGTTTTACTTAAAAGCAAATCAAAATCGTAAAAGATAATGGTTGAGTCTTGATCTGTTTCAATTAATCCTGATTGAATACAATCAATTAGGTTTCTAGATATTTCGTCAGGAGGAATAAAACTCATATTATTTAGCTACTCAGCTTTTTTAAAATTGAGATTCGAGAAATTAAAATCGCTACTAGGTAAATCAATTGTAAATCCTTTAACCTTTTTTGTCGTAGGGTCGATATTGAAATTTACTATTCCAAAAGGAAGATAAGGATCTTTAAACTCAATTTTAAACGAATTATGCTGCCAATGTTCCATGGTACTTGAAAATATTTTAGCAGTTGGTAAAAGAGTAATTTTCAACTGCTCATTTACCATTTCAATTTTAGCATCACCATACATTTTATCTGTATAAATGCCAGTAAAATTAGTTAGGTTGGTTGTAGTTTGCGTGTTTAATTCTCTTTTCGAAACACGCTCATTATATTGCTCTTTATCATATTGATTGGATTCGCGGGTTTTATTCTCGTAGTATTCAAACCAGTTATTTGTTGATTTTCCAATAATAATATCGGTAATAGCTAGCATTAATGCATCGTTGCAATAAAAGTCGAAACCATTATTGAGAATAATTATTCCTATATTTTTTTCAGGAATCATTGCAACCTTGCTAATGTATCCGGGCATACTGCCATCGTGTTCAAGTATTTTACATCCCTGGTAATCGTAGGCATACCATCCCATAGTATAGGTTTTGAAATGAGTCCCAAAGCTTGCGGCTTCGTCTGATACATTTAGAATTGTTTGTGGTGAGGTTAGTTCTTTTATGATTTCAGGAGAAAGAATTTCTATATTTTTATATTTCCCATCATTCATGAACATACCAACCCATTTTGCCAGATCACTGGTATTTGACCATATAGAAGCTGCTGGCTTACATCCTTCAAAATCAAACACTTCGATTAGCGAGTCATTATAATGCGGAAGTGCAAGGTTTTCTTTTCCATCAAATGCATCGCTGGAGGTTCTTGAATCGTACATTTCGAGCGGAGCAAAAAAGTTTTGAGTTACAAATTTTTCCCAGGTTAAACCTGTTATTCTTTCAATTATTTCACCGGCAACCATAAACATGTTATTCTGATACCCGTAATCAGTTCTAAATTTTTTATTTATAGGTAAGTATTGCATTCGTTCAATAATTTCTTCATTTGTATAGTTTGTATTATACCAAAGCAAATCGCCTTCGAAAGTTTGCAAACCACTATGATGCGAAAGCAAATCCTGAATATTCATCTGATTTGTAATACATTCATCATTTAATTTGAATTCCGGTATATAATCAACTACTTTGTCATCCCACGAAAGAAGACCTTCTTGTACTAATTTGCCAATACAGGCAGCAGTAAATGCCTTTGAACAGGACGCTATGTTAAAAAGTGCACTATTATCCATAAAATCCATAGTAGTAGCATTTTTATAACCAAACGATCTTTCATAAACTATGGAGCCTTCTTTTACAATTGCAATACTTAATCCTGATGGAGCAAAGGTTTTAAATGTTTGTTGCGAAACCCTGTCGAATTGCTTTATATCACTGTCTTTCTTTTGATAAAATAAAATGAGAGGAATAGCAATTACTAATATTAGCGGAAGAATAAAACGAACGATTATTTTCATAAGGTTGGGTCTTAAGTTTGATCAAGATGTATCTGTTTTATCAGACTAAATTTAAGAAATAATCTTGGATTGTCAATATCATGCAGTATAAAGTTACTCGAAAGTGTTGAGTAGATTAAATCCTTAATTAAATCAATAAATATAGATTACTTTTTATAAAAACTAAACAAATAGCTACTAAAAATAAGTATCATAATTACCTGAAAAACAATAGGTGTTGATATTAAATTGGAATCAATAATCGCGAATTTTAGTAAAGCAAACTTCAGTAAATAATAGATTAATTTGCTTGTGATGATACTAATTAATACTGCTAAAAATGTATTGTTAAGCTTTTTAAGTAGAGCAAAGAATAGAAAAACATTCAGCACCAGCTCGAATGAAATTAATACCATTTTAGGCAGAACCGGATGTGCCGAAATTAAAAATGAGAATAGAGGTAAACTTAGAGCAATAATGTACGCATTTTGTTTTGTGGTATGAACAAGTGCCAGAATAAGCATTAAACGCATTGGTTCAATTAGGTATACAGGCAAGCTTAAAAGATGCGATATAGCTGGAACAAAATATATGAATGCAAGTGCAATTATATCAAACAATACACTTTTTATTGTTGTGTAGATAAAGCTGGTTGATGTTGTATTCATAACTTTTGTGGTTTAATTGACGGATTCCAAAATTGAATAAAAATCAAATTTAATGAATTATTTTCAAAACTGATTCAGATTTTGTATTTTTAACAGATTGCCAATTAAAACCTTACCATTATGAAACGCAGGGATTTTATTCGAAAATCAGTAAGTGCAGGAATATTTACCGGAACAGCATTAAGCTTTGGTGGATATGGAAAAATATTTGCCAACACCGTAAATGATCCTGAATTGCCATACGACCTTGTTGCGGTGCGCGATGGAGAGCCAGATTTAATGCTTGATAAAGCTCTGGAAGTATTGGGCGGAATACAAAAATTTGTAAAAAAAGGACAAACGGTAGTTATAAAACCAAATATTGGATGGGATGTAGAACCTGAAAAAGCTGCGAATACTAATCCATTGTTAATAAAACGAATAATAACTCATTGTTTTACCGCAGGAGCCAAAGAAGTTTATGTTTTTGATAATACCTGCGATAACTGGACTGCCTGTTATAAGAACAGTGGTATTGAGAAAGCCGCCAAAGATGCTGGAGCTAAAGTTGCTCCAGGGCATAGTGAGAGTTATTATCAGAAAGTAAATGTTCCGGGTGGGAAAAATCTTAAAGATGCAAAAGTTCATGAGTTAATATTAAGCTCCGATGTATTTATTAATGTTCCCGTGCTCAAAAGTCATGGCTCAGCAAAACTTACAATTACCATGAAAAATCTTATGGGCGTTGTCTGGGATCGTCGTTTTTGGCATCGTAATAACCTTAATCAATGTATTGCTGATTTTGCAACCTATCGTAAACCCGACCTGAATATTGTTGATGCTTATAATGTTATGACAAAAAATGGTCCTCGTGGGGTTTCTAAAGCCGATGTAGTAACTATGAAATACCTTATCGTTTCTACCGATATGGTAGCTGCCGATGCTGCTGCTGCAAAAATTTTTGGAATGGAACCCGATCAGGTTAATTATATTCAATTAGCAAACGATATGGGGGTAGGGCAGATGGATCTTTCTAAACTTAATATTAGCCGAATAAAAGTATAGTAAAATGAATTTAGCTGGGTTAAAGAAATTACGGGTTGGTTTTTCAATACTGTACTTTATACTTATTACATGTTTCTTTCTCGATTTTACAGGATTAATTCCATCTTCGTATTATAAAACAATTGTTTTTCTTCAGTTTTTTCCATCTTTACTGCAATTTAAATCACTCCTTACCATATCTTCTATTGGATTTATTATAGTAATTATTATCACTTTTTTTTATGGTAGAGTTTATTGTTCTTTCATTTGCCCATTAGGAGTGTTGCAGGATATTATCAGTTTTATAACCAAGAAAATTCGACGACTAAAACAATACAGATATACCTATTTAAAATCATATCGATTTATAAGATATAGTTTTCTCGCGGTATTTGTTTTTGGCCTGTTTTCTGGATTTGCATTGATTCTTTCGGTACTCGATCCATATAGTATTTATGGCAGAATAGCATCAGGTGTTTTTCGAAAAACGATTGTCGAAACCAATAATTTGCTTGTCTCTGGTTTACAAAAAATCAATGTGTATTCATTATATCATGTTGATTTAAAGCCCGAACACTGGACAATACTTGCTGTTTTATTATTTTTTATTGTGACAATTATTTTATTTTCAGTGTTTCGTGGACGCTTGTATTGCAATACTGTTTGTCCTGTTGGTGCATTTCTTGGTTTAATTTCAAAGTTTTCTGTTTTTAAAATCGAATTAGATAAGAACTCATGTACAAGCTGTAATTTATGCTCCCGGGTTTGCAAAGCTGGTTGTATAGATACTAAAAATCAGCAAATTGATTTCGAGCGATGCATTGCCTGTTATAATTGCATGACCGTTTGTAGTGAAAATAGCATTCAATACAAATTAAGATGGAATAAAAAACTGGCAATTCGAACAGAAATTAACAAAA
Source organism: Bacteroidetes bacterium GWF2_33_16 (assembly GCA_001768565.1). Lineage (GTDB taxonomy): Bacteria > Bacteroidota > Bacteroidia > Bacteroidales > UBA12077 > UBA12077. The sequence goes on from MEOE01000029.1 coordinate 6,528, forward strand.
ATGATAATAGCCGACGACAGTTTTTTGCAATTACAGCATTGATATTTGCTGCAAGTATTAGAAAATCAAGAGCTCAACAAGTTGTTACAGATACAGCAACAAAACCTACAGGTCGCGATATACCTGTTTCTCCTCCTGGTTCTGTGTCGATCGATACGTTTAATGCATCTTGCACTGCTTGTCATTTATGTATAAGTGCTTGCCCAACGCATGTGTTGCAACCATCCTATACTGATTATGGTTTAATTGGTTTTATGCAGCCTGTAATGGATTATCATACCGGATTTTGTAATTTTGAATGTACAAAATGTAGTGAAATTTGTCCTACGGGAGCTATAAAATCTATCAAGATTGAAACGAAAAAGATAACCCAGATTGGGATTGCTCATTTTGTTCGCCAAAACTGTATTGTACGTACCGAAAAAACCGATTGTGGTGCTTGTGCCGAGCATTGCCCGACAAAAGCGGTAAGAATGGTGCCATGGAAGCAAGGATTGGTTATTCCTGAAGTTACTCCCGATATCTGTATTGGCTGTGGCGCCTGCGAATTTGCTTGCCCAACAACTCCGTATAAAGCGATCTATGTTGAAGGAAATGATGAGCACAAAATGGCTAATGAACCCGACAAAGAAAAACAGGAAATTAAAGTTGAAGATGATTTCCCGTTTTAATTTACTTAATAAAATAGTAAAATATCAAGTCGTTAAAATCTTTTAAGAAAAGTTGTTTCTAACTACATATTTAATTTATGAAAAAGCATCAAACTTTAATCTGGATAACTCTGTTTGCCATTTCGATGGGTATTTTCGAAGGTGCTGTGGTTGTTTATATTAGAGCTTTATATTACCCCGAGGGATTTAATTTTCCACTAAAGCTTATGAGTAATCAGGTTGCTGCAACTGAGTTGATTCGAGAATTTGCCTCATTAGTTATGCTGCTTTCAGTTGGAGTAATTGCCGGAAAAAACTTTTCGCAGCGCCTTGCTTGGTTTATTTATTCTTTTGCTGTTTGGGATATTATTTACTATGTTTTTTTATTTCTGATTTTAGCTTGGCCCGAAAACTTGTTTACTTGGGATATTTTATTTTTATTACCTGTTACTTGGACAGGTCCGGTTATAGCCCCAGTAATAATCTCCATTTTAATGATAGTGCTTGCCATGGTTCTTTATAGTCATAATTTAAAATCAGATTTTAAAACAAAATTGGTACAAAAAGAATGGTTTATTCTGATTGTAGGTTCAATCATTGTTTTTATTTCTTTTATATGGGATTACTGCAAATTTATTGTTCAGAATTATGAAAAAATTGGAGATAATGAACAAGTTATTTCTACCAAAATTTATAATCTATCATTCCAATACATTCCGGATCGATTTCCCTGGCTGATTTTTATATTAGGTGTTATTATAATTGGGGCTGGAATATTTTTGGTAAATCAAAGAAATAAAAAAAGCGCAACTAGTTAGCTGCGCTTTCCTTTATCCTTAGTTATTTATTCGTTTATTCCCAGTTGCTGGAAGATAAAGGCATCTTCCAGAGCATATTCTTTTAATGCCTGAAAACGGCCAGATGCTCCACCATGTCCAGCTTCCATGTTTGTGTAAAGTAGTAAAACGTTTTTATCTGTTTTCTTATCTCTCAATTTGGCTACCCATTTAGCGGGTTCAAAATATTGAACTTGGGAATCGTGTAGTCCTGTTGTTACCAACATAGCAGGATAATCCTGTGCTTTAACCTGGTCGTATGGCGAATAGGATAACATATACTCATAAAAAATTGAATCTTTTGGATTTCCCCATTCATCAAATTCGCTGGTTGTTAATGGAATACTTTCGTCGAGCATGGTTGTAACCACATCAACAAAAGGTACTGCAGCAATAATCCCTTTATATAAATCGGGACGCATATTTGCAATGGCACCCATAAGTAAACCTCCAGCACTGCCTCCCATTGCAAATAGTTTTTCGCTACTTGTATAGCCTTGTTCAATTAAATATTCGGCACATGAGTTAAAATCAGTAAATGTATTTTTTTTGTTAAGCAATTTGCCATCTTCGTACCATTGACGTCCATAATACTGTTCTCCTCTAACATGGGCTATTGCATAAACAAAACCTCGATCAAGTAACGAAAGTCGTGTAGAGCTGAAGTATGGATCCATAGTAGCGCCATATGAGCCATATCCATAAATCAATGCTGGATTTGTTCCATCAAGTTCTAATCCTTTGCGGTAAACGATAGACATAGCAATTTTTTTACCATCGTTGGCTTTAGCAAATATTCTTTTCGACTCGTAGTTGCTTTTATCAAATCCTCCTAATACCTCTTGTTCTTTCTTAATTGTTTTCTCGCGGGTAACCATATTGTAGTCAATGGTTGAGGTTGGAGTTGTAAGCGATGAATATCCATAACGCAACAATTTACTATCAAAATCGGGATTAGTTGAAATATAAGCAGAATATGTCTCTTCGCCAAAATCAAGGTTGTGCTCTGAGTTATCGCTCCATTTTATAATACGCATTTGGTTCAAGCCATCTTTACGTTCTTCAACAACAAGGAAATCTTTAAATATCTCAATGTTTTCAAGATATGCATTCTCATTTTGGGGTATAACATCTTTCCAATTTTCTTTTGTAGTTTTAGTTACTGGTGTTTTAACCAATTTAAAGTTTTGTGCATCTATATTAGTTCTAATATAAAAATAATCTCCAAAATGTGATATTTTATATTCAAGACCTCTTTCGCGTGGTTGAATAATCTTGAAATCGCCTTTCGGATTGTTTGCATCCAGAAACCTGTATTCGTCAGATAACGTACTACCTGATCCAATTAATAAGTATTTATCAGATTTTGTTTTTGTTATATATGTACTAAAAGTCTCATCATTTTCTTGATATACTAAAACATCAAACACAGAACTGTTTTTTAATTCGTGTCGGTAAATTTGATAGCTGCGTAAGGTTATTTCATCTTTTTTTACATAAAAAATAGTTGCATTATCGTTAGCCCAAACTGCATAACCAACTGTATTTGATATTGCTTCGGGAAGAAGTTCACCCGTTTCCAGATTTTTAATGTAAATTGTATAATTTCTTCGACTTACTGTATCAACACCATAGGCAAGTAACTTATTGTCAGGACTAACATTTAATCCACTTGCTTGAAAGTAGTCATGTCCTTCGGCTAACTGGTTTACATCTAACATTATTTCTTCGGGTGCTTCTAAACTATTTTTTTTTCGGCAATAAATTGGGTATTCTTTACCAGTTTCGTAACGAGAATAATAAAAGTAACCATTATCTTTATATGGTACCGATTCATCATCTTCTTTTATTCTTGACTTCATTTCGTTAAAAAGCTTTTCCTGTAATTGTTCTGTTGGTTTTAAAATAGCATTAGTATAGTTATTTTCGGCCTCCAAATAGCTAATTACTTCTGGATTTTCTCGTTCATTTAACCAATAATAATTGTCTATTCGTGTATCACCATGTATTGTAAGTTCTTTTGCAATTTTCTTTGCATCAGGTGGTTGAATGGATGTATTTTTGCATGAAAGAATTGTAATACCAATTAAAAGCAAAAACAACTTACTTGTGATATTCGTTTTCATTTTGTTATGAATTAAGTTAATAATAGGTCGGTTTTAGATTGCTATATGACTAATAAACAAAAGTATGGTTTAAAATGTTAAGTATTCAAAAAGTATAATTTAATTATTTATTTCAATATTTTGAAAAGTTATTTTTTTTAAAGATATCGTTATTTTTTACTAAAAATATACCAAAAATATACTAAAAATATACTAAAAATATACTAAAAATATTTTATGTTGATATAATTGGTTTTTAATCTCTTAAAGGTATTTATTAATCATGGCAATACAAAACATTGTCAAATAGATGAATTGATATTTGGTTTTACCGTTATTTTTTAATATTTTTTTATCGGAATTGTGCTTAAACCTAAATCAAATTGCATGAAAAGAACTATAATTCTATTCATAGGGTTTCTTATATTCTTATTTATTGACCTATCGGTTCTTGCTGATTCATCTGAAAAAGGTATACCATTTATTACAAATTACTTTACTAAAAGTTATAAAGCACACAACCAAAATTGGGATATAATTGAAGATGAACGTGGATTCTTCTATTTTGCTAATGGCGATGGTGTTTTAATATACGATGGCAATAGCTGGGAATTGGTAGAGCTACCAAATAAAATATCATCAAGAACTCTTGCTGTTGATCAAAATGGGTTAATTTATACTGCTGGTACAAATGAAATTGGCTTTTTGCAGCCCGATAAGTGGGGTAAATTTGAATATATTTCGTTAATAGATTCTCTTGGGTTGGAAGAAATAGGTATAGTTCGCGATATTCTATCAGTTGATGATAATATTTATTTTCGCTCACCAGAATTTTTAATTCGCTTAAATAATAATGGCTTTTCGTATTGGAAGGCTCAATCAGAATATACAATTCAATTTTTATATAATTCAGATCTATATATTATCGACGAAAAATATGGTTTGTATAAGGTTGTGAATGATAGTCTCGTTCTAGCTCCTTCGGGCAAAGACTTTGCTAATACTGGTTTCTTTTTTGCTGTTCAATACGAAGATGAAGTAATTCTGGCCAACAGAAAAAAAGGATTATATAAATATAATACTTCTCCAGAAAGAAAAACTCACCTTTTACATATTCCAAGTAACGCCAATCAATTTCTTATAGATGAGTTTGTATATTGCGGAAACATTACTCCTACTGGAGATATTATTTTAGGAACAAATAGTGGAGGTTGCATTATTATTGATAAAAAAGGCCGTGTAAAAGATAAAATAAGTAAGAAATCAGGACTCCAGCACAATAATGTTCATGCGATACATATTGATAAAGATAAAAATCTCTGGCTTGCATTAAATAATGGAATTTCGCGATGCGATATTTCTGTTCCAATTTCATATTGGAACGAATCAGTCGGACTGGAAGGGATTATTGAGGCAATTGATCGGGATAAGGGTATATTATTTCTGGCTACCCATCAAGGTATTTATTATTTCGAAGATAATCAGCTTAATAAACTCCAAAACAATATTACTCAAGCCTGGGACTTGCTAAAATTTACTATTCAGGGTAAAAACAAAGATATACTGTTGGCAGCAACTACTCAGGGTGTTTATGAAATCGATAATCTAAAGTTAAAACCAATTGTTAAAATCTCAACTGTTTATACATTATATCAATCAAAATCTAATCCTGATTTATTATATGCAGGTTTGAATAATGACTTAGCTATTTTAAAATTCAATGGTTCTAAATTTGATTTTTTAGGTACAATACCCCATTCTGGAATAAGTGTTAGATCAATTAATGAAGATTCAAATGGGGATATATGGATTGGAACTTATCGTGATGGTGTATTGCGTATTATACCATCAGACGAAATAGTAAATCCCAAACAAATAATAAACTACAAGCTCGAATCAGGATTACCATCATTAAAAAATGTTATTATTCAATATCTTGATGGGAAAATGATATTTGCTACTGAATTTGGGATTTATACTTTTGATTATGAGCAAAATAAGTTTATAGAAGATGTCCGGTTTAAAACCATGTTTCCAGGAGAGGTAAAAGATGTTTTTTCAATAATTGAAGACTCTGTTGGTCATTTTTATTATACTCAACTGGTTAATAAGCGTGGATCAATTGGTATTGCAACAAAGAATAATGACGGTTCTTATACCTGGAATAATAAAATATTTAATAAAATACCCGAAATGATGATCCGTAGCATTTATCTCGATTATGATAAATCATTTTGGGTAGGTGGTACAGATGGTTTATTCAAGGTAGAGTATAAGGAGGACAGTAAATTCGATAAAAGTTTTAATACCTATATTAGAAAAGTATCTGTAAAAAATGATTCGTGTATCTTTTATGGTAATTATTATAATACAGAAAATGATATAAAATATTTGTCTAATATTCAGAATAATGATTTTAAAGTTAAAATTAAATTTAAACAGAATACATTAATATTTAAATATTCGGCACCCGAGTTTAGTAACGAGAATGAATTGCTATTTCAATATAAACTAGATGGATTTGATGATAAATGGTCTGCTTGGTCAAAATCATCTAGTAAAGAATATACAAATTTGTGGGAAGGCAATTATACTTTTAGGGTTCGTGCATCAAACATTTATGACATTATTAGCAATGAGGCTACTTATAGTTTTACTATTTTACCTCCATGGTACCGAACTATTGTAGCGTTTATTATCTATATGATTCTTGCCGCTTTGTTTATTTATAGTGTAGTACGAATTAGCCTGGGTCGTTTAAGGTCGGCAAATACTGAGCTAGAAAGATTGGTCCAAAAAAGAACATCTGAAATCAATTCACAAAAAGAAGAAATTCTTATTCAATCCCAAGAACTGGAATTTCAAAATCAAGAGTTAGAGAAATTATCTATTATAGCCAGAGAAACCGATAATGCAATTGTTATTGTTGATCCAAACGGTAAATTAGAATGGATTAACGAAGGTTTTACAAGAATGTATGGTTATTATTTAAATGAGCTAAAATCAAAATATTCTGATTCGTTCTTGGGTTTTAGCCATACATCCAATATTAAAGAATTATTTGATCATTGTATCAAGTTCAAAGAAAGTCGGATTTATGAATCTCTTAACATATCTAAGTCGGGGCAAAATATCTGGGCTCAAACAACAATTACACCAATTGTTGACGACAATAACAATGTGATTAAAGTAATAGCCATTGATTCTGATATAAGTAAACTCAAAATGGCAGAAATAGAGGTTTTGCAGCAGAAGGATGAGATTCAACAGCAAAGAGATTTTGCTCAACAGCAGAAACAATTTATTGAGCAACAAAATATAGAATTAGAAAAACATAGAACAAGACTTGAACAATTGGTGCGGGAACGAACCGCTGATTTGGAAATTGCTAAGGAAAGAGCCGAAGAATCCGATCGTTTAAAATCGGCATTTCTTGCCAACATGTCGCACGAAATTAGAACTCCCATGAATGCTATTATTGGTTTTTCTAATATTTTAAACGAAACCGAACTATCTGAACTTGAGAGGGAAGAGTTGTTGCAGCATATTGTAAATAATAGTAACACATTACTTCATTTAATTGATGACATAATTGATATTGCAAAAATTGAAGCAGGTCAGTTAACAATCGACAAAAAAAATTGTGCTATTAATGCAATTCTTAACGAAATTTTTGAATCTATTTCCGAACGAAAAAAAAATCAACTAAAAAAGAATATTGAGTTACGACTAATTCCTGGTGTCGAAAACCCATCATTCTATATTTATACCGATCCGCTGAGGTTGCAACAAATAATATCAAATTTACTCGATAATGCATTAAAATTTACAGAAAAGGGGGTTATAGAGTTTGGTTATACTCTTGAAGATACTAGCAAAATACCAGTAATTCGATTTTATGTAAAAGATACAGGAATAGGATTAAATGCCGATCAGCAAACACAAATATTTAGTCGATTTACTAAAGTTGAGAACGATAAAAAGAAGTTGTATCGTGGCGCCGGATTGGGTTTGGCCATTTGTAAAAATATTATTAACCTATTGGATGGCGAAATTTTTGTTGAGTCGGAAATTAATAAGGGTTCAACTTTTTATTTTACAATTCCTTATATAAAAATTACCGATAGAGATAATTTAATAAAGGAAAGTAAAAAAACTGGTTTTGATTTTAAATGGCCAGGAAAAACAATTCTTATTGCCGAAGATGAGGATAGTAACTATCGCTTTTTAGAAATGCTATTGTCAAAAACCGAGGCTAGAGTATTACATGCAGAAAATGGTAAGCAGGCTATTGAATTATATCAGAAAAATGAGGTTGACTTAATATTAATGGATATTAAAATGCCCGAAATGGATGGGTTAGATGCTACAAGGGCAATTAAACGTTTTGATAAAGAAATACCTATTATTGCACAAACAGCATTTGCAATGGAAAATGATGAGAAAATGAGCCGAGATGCTGGTTGCGATGCATATATCTCAAAACCTATCCGAAAACAAAAATTATTTGAATTATTGAATGAATATTTATCAGAATAAACTTCATTATGATTTTTTATTAGATTTAATTGGGGTGTAAATTATTGATTTATAAAAACATATAGCTCGATGAAGAAGAAATATATAAAACTACTTTTTATTTTATCATTTGTAATTATAATTATTTTTCAGAATAAAATACTTGCACAAAATAAAAATCTAGATCCAAATAAAGCTATTACTCAATATAGACTAAGATCTTGGACTATTGAAGATGGATTACCCTCAAATGCTATAAGCCATATTATTCAATCAAAAAATGGCTATATATGGATTGCAACTTATGGTGGTGTTTCTAAATTTGACGGTGTTAATTTTACGAATTACTCCTCGCAAAATAGTAAAGCCTTATTAACCGAAGCAGCAAAAGTTATTTGTGAGGATATGGAAGGAGTTGTATGGATCGGAACACAAAAAGGAATAGTATTATTCAAAGACAATAAATTATACCGGGAAAAAAGCCTTGATACCCTTAATAATTCTAATATAGAATCCATTTTTGTTGATAGTAATAACAAAGTATGGATTGGAACTGAAAACAACGGATTATTCAACTATGAAAAAGGCAAATTGAGAAGTTTTGATAAATTAAGTTTAATTACAACTAATTCAATTTATTCAATTTACGAAGATAACGAAGGCAATATTTGGATTGGTACAATAAAGGGGGAGCTAATTAAATATAAGGATAATAGGTTCACTCCTTGCGACATGCAAAACTTATCTGAAGAAATATATTCATTTTATCAAGATACAGAAGGTATTCTATGGGCAGCAACAAGTAATGGTGTATATACAATTGTAAATGACAAATTAAAAAAACATCATACAATAGATATTAAGTATGTTGAAAATATAAATGAAGATAAAAATGGAAATCTTTGGTTTTCATCTAATGCTTATGGACTTTACAGGTACAATAAAGCAACTCATGAGACTGAACATTTATCTGAAAAAAATGGTTTGCCCAACAATAGAATAACAAAAATAATCTTTGATAATCAGGGGAGTCTATGGGGAGGAACCTATAGAAATGGGTTGTTTCAGATTACAGATGGAAAGTTTACTAGTTTTTCAGAATCAGAAGGATTGTTTTCAAATATAAATACAGCAATAATGCAATATAGTACTAATGAGTTTTGGGTTGCGAATGAAAAAGGAACTATTGACATTATTAGAAACGGGCAAATTAGCAAATTGAAAATTAAAACTCCAATATTAAGCCCGCAAATTAAACATATGTTCAAGGATAGTAAAGAAAATATTTGGATTAGTACATATGCAGGTTTAATAAAAATAGGTAAACAAAAAGAACAGCAATTTAATACGAATAATGGTTTTCCCGATAATTATATAAGGAAAACATTTGAAGATTCTAATGGTAATATATGGGTAGCTTCAAACCGAACCGGTATTCATAAAATAAAAACTGATGGGAGTATTTATACAATAAATACAAATAATGGATTGAGTTCGAATTATGTAATGACGATTGTTCAATATAAAGCTGATATTATTATTGCTGGAACAAAGAGAGGTATTAATTTTATAAGAAATGATTCTGTAATCAATCAATTTACAATGGATGATGGATTACCTGATAATATGATTTTTAATATTTATAAAGACAAAGATGATATTTTATGGATATCAACAAATACAGGGATCTCCAGATTTGAAAACAACAATTTTACCAATTATTCTATCGAATCTGGTTTGCAAACCAATAATGTTTATGATATTGTGGAAGACAATTTCGGGTACTTTTGGATGCCAGGTCCAACAGGGATTATGAAGGTTTCAATACAACAATTAAATGATTTTGCAAATAAGAAAATTGATAAAATTAGCTACACTTTCTATGATAAAAGTGATGGAATGAAAAGTAGTGTTTGTCTAGGTGCTACAGAGTCACTTAAAGATTTAAATGGTAATATCTGGTTTTTAACTGCTGAGGGGATTGCTAAAATAAATCCAGGGGAAACAGCAATAAATAAAGAGCTTCCACTGGTTTATATCGAACAAGTTTTTACATCCGATTCTATTTTTGATCTAAATAAGATTATTAGTATTAATCCAAAATTTAATCGGTTTAATATTAAGTATACTGCAATCGATCTGGTTTTTCCTGAAAAAGTATTGTTTAAATACAAGCTAGAACCGTTTGAAAATGAGTGGATTGATGCTGAAAATAAACGAATGGTTTCATATACAAATCTTGATCCAGGAAATTATACATTTAAAGTGCGTTCGACTAATAGTGATGATATTTGGAATGAAAATTATGTATCCATATCAATTAAAATATTACCAGCTTGGTATCAAACCTTATTGTTTAAGGTTTCACTAATTGTTTTTGTTTTTTGTGTAATTTTTCTTTGGATTAGATTTAGAATTTATAGAATAAAAAACCAACGCAATATTCTTGAAAAACTGGTTGAGGAGAGAACTTATGATTTGCAAAGGACAAACAAACAATTAGAAGAAAAACAGGCTGATTTAGAGGTAAAACAAGAAGAGATAAAAGCGCAGGCAGAACACCTTGAGCTTGTTAATGATGAACTCGAGAAACATAAGGAGCATTTAGAAAAATTAGTAAAAGAACGAACAGAAGATCTTGAAAAGGCTAAAGAAAGAGCAGAAGAGTCTGATAGGCTTAAATCTGCATTCCTGGCCAATATGTCCCACGAAATTAGAACACCAATGAATGCCATTATCGGATTTTCTAATTTATTGGTTGATGCGGAAATAAGTGATCAACAGAAAAAAGAAATGGTTATTTATATAAACAATAATACCAACTCACTGCTTAAATTAATTGAAGATATTATTTGTATTTCTAAAATAGAATCGGGTGAAGTAAATGTTAATATGCGTAAGGTGAATATTCAAAAATTGTTAAATGAAATTTATGAAGAGTTTGAATATAGAATAGAATCATTAGGTAATAAATCCATAAACTTTATACTAGATACCAGAACTAATAACGAGATAAATGAAATAAATTCTGATTTGTCACATTTAAAACAAGTTCTTAAAGATTTGTTAGATAATGCATTTAAATTTACTGAAAAGGGAGAAATACATTATGGTTATGAAATTGTAAACGAATCGAATATCCCTTTTATAAAGTTTTATGTTAAAGATACTGGAATAGGTATTTCTAGTGAACAACAGAAACAACTTTTTAAGAGATTTATGAAAGCCGAAGTCTCAAAACAGAAGTTATATCGTGGAGCTGGTTTGGGATTGGTGATAAGTAAAAATCTGGTTGAAATTATGGGTGGTAGAATCTGGGTCGAGTCTAATAAAGATAAAGGTTCTACATTCTATTTTACTCTCCCAATTGTTAATTAATAAAGTATAAATATGTCAAGTGAGTTAAAACTGGAAAACTTTAATTGGAGCAATAAGAAAATACTAATCGCTGAAGATGAAGATAGTAATTTCCGATTTCTGGAAATGGTTTTGATGCGAACTAGTGTTAAAATATTTTGGGCTCATGATGGTATTGAAGCAATAAAATTAGCTAAATTGCATAATCCTGATTTAATACTTATGGATATTAAAATGCCTAATATGGATGGATTGGAAGCTACACGTGAGATAAAAAAGTTTTTACCTGATGTACATATTATTGCTCAAACAGCTTTTGCCACGGAGAATGACGAAAAGTTAAGTTTTGAAGCTGGATGTAGTGATTACCTATCAAAACCTATCAGAGCAAAAAAAATAATTGAAGTAGTATCAAAGTATTTTGAATAATATATTGCTAAGCATAACTTAAGATTTTGGTGATGATTAAATCAATTCAAAAAAAACTTAAAGTATTCCTGATTATTTCTTTTATAACAGTTATATCTATAAGTACATTTGCTCAGGTAAGCGAAATGAGTTTTAAGAAAATATCGCTTAAAGATGGTTTATCTCACAATAATGTATATGCAATTCTTCAGGATAATCTTGGTTTTATGTGGTTTGGTACTCAAGATGGATTAAACCGCTACGATGGATATAAATTTATAATTTACAGGCACGATTCAAAAAATAAAAACTCACTTTCAACAGGTAATTTTGGGAAGCTATATCAGGATTCTAATGGTATTTTTTGGTTTGGTACTTATGGTGGTGGTTTAAACAGGTACGATCCAAAAACGAATACATTTAAACATTATATTCATAAAATAGAGGATCCACAAAGCATTAGTAGTAACCAAACCTTATTTCTTTTTCGTGATAATGACAATGATTTCTGGATTGGAACAGCTAATGGAGGTATTAATAAGTTCAATGAAAAGGATGAAACATTTACCCGATATCTTCCCGATCCTGATAATCCAAATAGCCTTAGCCATATTAGAGCAAAATGCATGTGCCAGACATCCGATGGGATTCTCTGGATCGGAACTGAAGATGGATTAAACCGTTTCGACAAGAAAACAGGTGACTTTAAGCATTATAAGCATAATCCTCAAAATGATAATTCTATCGGCTCAAATACTGTTCAGTACCTTGTTGTTGATAACGATGATATTATTTGGATAGCAACCCGCGAAGGAGGCCTAAACCGATTTGATCCAAAAAAAGAAAAGTTTACCCGATATCTGCATAATCATAACGATCAAACAACAATTAGCGATAATAAAGTAGAAACAATCTTTATCGATTCTTATAATCAGTTCTGGGTAGGAACCTACGAAGGGGGTTTGAACTTATTCGACCCCCAAACAGGTAAGTTTAAACATTTTATGCACGATGCAAAAAACCCTGAAAGTATTAGCAGTAATCGTATTGAATATATTTATGAGGACAAATCGAAGGTTTTATGGATAGCTACCAGAGGTGGTGGTATAAATAAACTTGATTTAAAACCAGCCAAATTTAAAAACCTTGTTCACGATCCTGATAATCCTAATTCTTTGCCGCAATCAAGTATTATGGCTGTCACCTCCGATGGAAATGATAATATTTGGATTGGAACTGATGGAGGTGGTTTAGTTAAATATAACTTGAAATCACAACAGTTTTTTAAATTTAAAAACGATCCGAAAAATAAAAATACAATAACCAAAAATAGAATTTTTTCTATTTTTGTTGATAAAGATGGAGTAATTTGGGCTGGTACATATGGAGGAGGACTAAATAGAATTGAGTTAATTAATGGAGAGTACAAAATCAATCGGTATTATAGCGATCCGAAAATAAAGAACAGTATTCCAAGCGATCAAATAAACTCTATTATTGAAGATAACGAGGGGAATATTTGGTTGGGTACTGCTAACGGACTAAGTAAGATAATTAAAACTGAAAACCCTGATAGATACTATTTTAAAAACTACTTTCAACAGCTTTCCGATACTGGCAATATAGTTGATAATTATTTGGGTCACCTGTTTTTGGATTCCAAAAACAGATTATGGATTGCTGCTTATTATAGCGGTTTGTTTGAGTTTGATCGTAAAAACGAAAAATTTATTTCTTATTCGCCCCGAAAGAATCAACCTAAAGAGTTTGTAACTGATATTCATGCATTAACAGTATTCGAAGATAGTGAAAACAAACTCTGGATTGGAACGGAGTCGAATGGTATTGTTCAATTTAATCCGGAAACAAATAAGTTTACACCACATCCCCGAAATGAAGTTTTTCAAGGTAGTATGATTGTTGGAATGCTTGAAGATGATATGAAGAATGTGTGGATTAGTACTTCACGAGGATTAACAAAATATACTATATGGAATCAAACAATAAATAACTATACTTTTTCTCATCAGTTAGAAAGTGGTGGCTTTAATCGAAACTCAGCACATAAAGGATTCGATGGAACACTTTATTTTGGGAGCAATGCCGCGTTAAGTTATTTTAATCCATTAGAAGTTACAAATAATCCATATAAACCAAAGGTTGTTATAACTGATTTTAAAATTTTGAATACATCAGAATGGAATAATGGGCCTATTAATCCCAAAATGAATGAGAAAAATGCCGAAATAGTTCTAACTCACAATGATTACTTTATTACTATTGAATTTGCTGCACTTGATTATACAACTTCTTCCGAAAATGAATATCTGTATTTGCTCGAAGGATTTAATAAAGAATGGATAGATGCCACAGAAACAAGGTCGGCTACTTTTACTAATCTTGATCCAGGAGTTTATACCTTTAAAGTAAAAGCTTGTAATAATGATAAAATATGGAATGATGAACCAACTGAATTGAAAATAAGGATTGTTCCTCCTGTTTGGAAACGTCCCTGGTTTTATATTTCTGAAATAATTATTTTCTTAATACTACTGTGGTTGTTTATTCGTATGCGCACAAAATCATTAACTCGTGATAAACGAATTCTTGAGCATAAAGTTGATGAACGTACAAAGGAAATAAATTCGCAAAAAGAAGAACTGGCAGCGCAGGCCGAAAGTCTCGAAGTAATTAATAAACAACTTGAAGAGCATCAGGATCATCTTGAAGAACTTGTGAAAATTAGAACTGCAGATCTTGAAATTGCTAAAGACAAAGCCGAAGAAGCAGATCGGTTAAAATCTGCTTTTTTAGCAAATATGTCGCATGAGATTAGAACACCAATGAATGCAATTATTGGATTCTCAAACTTGTTAAGTGATCCGGAAATGACTGTAGATCAAAAGGATGAAATGATTAATCTTATTGTGAAAAATAGCAATACCCTGTTAACTTTAATTGATGACATAATTGATATAGCTAAAATAGAAGCGGAACAACTCAGGATTATTGAAAAAGATTGCAATGTTCAGTATATTTTTCAAAACCTTGTTGATTACTTTAATGAAAACAAGCAAGTTCATCTTGATGTGAAATTTATTATTAAAGACCATTATTTAATTAATAAGTTAGTTATTAAATCTGACCCATTCCGATTACACCAGATTTTAATAAACCTTTTAAATAATGCAATTAAATTTACTGAAACAGGATTTATAGAAGTTGGATATGATCTAGAAAGACGAAAAATTGATAATTGTATTTTGTTTTATGTTAAAGATTCAGGAATAGGTATTAAACCTGAGCAGCAAAAAGGAATATTTACCCGATTTACAAGAATTGAAGATAATCGAAAAAAGATATACAGAGGTGCAGGACTGGGATTGTCAATTACAAAGAACCTGATTCATTTGCTGGGTGGAAAGATTTGGGTAGAATCAGAGATTGATAAAGGCTCAGCATTTTATTTCACTATCCCGTACAAACCTATTGATTCTAGTAAAGATGAACCTTTAATCAGGTATAATACCCCATCTAAGCACAACTGGCGAGATAAAACAATTCTTGTTGCAGAGGATGAAGAAAGTAATTATAAATTCTTGGATATGGTTATTAAAAAAACTGATGCAGAAGTATTATGGGCAAAAACCGGTCTTGAAGCTGTACAGTTTTGTCAGCAAAATTTAAAAATTAATCTTGTTTTAATGGATATAAAAATGCCTGAGATGGATGGTATTGAGGCGATTAAAGAAATTCGAAAATCCCGAAAAGATCTGGCAATAGTTGTTCAAACTGCATTCTCAATGCCTGAAGATAGAATTTTATGCATCGAAGCAGGAGCAGATGATTTTATTGCTAAACCTATTGGAACTGATAAACTCCTTGGAATAATTAATAAATTCCTTTCAAGCTAACCAACTTATTATAATTCGTTTTTTATAATATTTAAATTTTAGGCACTTTAAGTATTTTTAGCTTATTTTGCCTTTCTATTAAATAGTAAACCTGTGTTATATCCAAATAATTTCGAACAAAAAATTGGCTTCGACAAGATTCGAGAAATGCTCAAAGGTGGCTGCCTTAGTAATCTGGGTTGGGAGAAGATAGACAAAATGCGTTTTTCATCATCCTATGCATTAATCGAAACATTAACCAGTCAGGTTTTTGAGTTTAAGCAGATAATGTTAATGGAAAATGATTTTCCTTTAAACCACTTTATTGATGTAACCGATGCTATTAAAAAAATAAGAGTAGAAGGAACCTATTTTTTACCCGAACAACTTTTTGATCTTAAACGATCGCTCGAAACAATAAAGGCTTTATTAACTTTCTTCAAGTTGAGAAAAGAAGAACAGAAATATCCTACATTACAAGCTTTAACAGAAAATGTAAAACTATATCCATATTTTTTCGATCGAATTGATTCAATAATCAATAAACAGGGAAAAATAAAAGACAATGCTTCACCAGAATTGAGCCGTATTCGAAGAACAATTAACGAAAAGGAAAGCCTTGTATCAAAACGATTACAAACAATATTAAAACATGCTCAATCGGAGGGATTCATTGACCAGGATGTAACTCTTGCAATACGTGATGGCAGAGCAGTTATTCCGGTTGATGTGAATCATAAACGGAGAATTAAGGGACTTATTCTTGACGAATCGGCTACAGGGAAAACGGCATTTATCGAACCATCCGAAATAGTTGAATTAAATAACGATATTAAAGAGCTTGGTTACGAAGAACGTCGTGAGATTATTAAAATACTTACTCTTTTTGCTGATGATATTCGTCCGTATATTGATGATTTGCTATTGGCTTACGATTACATGGGTACAATCGATTTTATTAGATCGAAAACTCTTTTGGCCACAAAGATAAATGGAGTAAAACCAATTTTTAATAATCAGCCAATGGTTCAGTGGAAAGATGCTATACATCCATTGCTATATTTAACATTTAAATCAGATGGAAAAAGTGTTGTTCCATTGTCAATTACCCTAAATAACGAAAATCAACGTATTTTGCTTATTTCAGGACCAAATGCAGGAGGTAAATCGGTTTGTTTGCAAACTGTAGGATTACTCCAATATATGTTTCAGTGTGGATTACTTGTTCCAATGAACGAGAACTCTGAAATTGGTTTGTTCGAAAATCTATTTTTAAATATTGGCGACGATCAGTCAATCGAAAACGATCTGAGTACTTACAGTTCGTATTTGCTAAACATGAAAAATTTTCTTCGAAATTCAAATAATCAAACAATAGTATTAATTGATGAGTTTGGATCTGGTACCGAACCAATGCTTGGTGGGGCTATTGCCGAGGCGATACTCGACCAGCTTAATCAAAATAAAGTATTTGGCGTTATAACAACACATTATACAAGCTTAAAGCACTTTGCATCATCAACCTATGGTATTGAAAATGGAGCTATGCTTTTTGATACTGATAAAATACAACCATTATTTAAGCTTTCTATTGGCGAACCTGGTAGTTCATTTGCATTTGAAATAGCACGTAAGATTGGTTTGCCCGAAGAAATACTTCAAAATGCAACGGCGAAAATTGGTAAAGATCATATTGATTTTGATAAAAACCTGAAAGATATTATTCGTGATAAGCGTTATTGGGAAACTAAACGAGAAAGTATCCGTAAATCAGAAAAAAACCTTGAAGAGCTAATTGCTAAGTATAAACAAGAGATTGAGTTTGCTGAGAAATCTAAAAAAGAAATATTAGCCAAAACCAAAAACGAGGCACAATTACTTTTAGCTGATGTAAATAAACGGATAGAAAATGCTATTTTCGAAATCCGCGAAAATCAAGCAGAGAAAGAAAAAACAAAGATTATTCGAAAAAAACTTGACGAATTTAAAGAAGATATTAATTTAATAAATACCGACGAAGAAGCTAAGATTAATCGTAAGATAGAAAAGCTTGAAAATAGAGAAAAACATGGGAAACCAAAACTTGTAAAAAAAGCAAAACTGGTAGAACCCAAAAAGCCTGATAAATTCGAAAAAGGAAATAAAGTTAGAATATTTGGACAGAATGCAACCGGCGAAGTTTTAGATATTAATGGTAATAGTATTATGGTGGCTTTTGGTAACATGATCACAACCCTCGATTATAAGAAACTCGAAAAAATTACCGAAAAAGAATATAAAAAACTTAATCCTATTACCAGTTCACAAACATCTCAATCATGGGATTTTGGTGAGAAAAGGCTAAACTTTAAGTCCGAAATAGACGTTCGTGGGAAACGTGCAGATGAAGCACTACAGGTAGTTCGCGATTTTATCGATGAGGCTATTGTTATTAATATTGGATCGGTTCGTATTTTACATGGCAAGGGCGATGGAATTTTGCGGCAATTAATTCGACAGTATTTAGGCTCTATAAATGTTATTAAATCGTACCACGATGAAAGTGTGCAATTTGGTGGTTCAGGAATTACAGTTGTCGAGTTTGAATGATCATATTTTTTTGTAAATTTGGGATAAACTAAATCCTAAATATCTTGATATTAATCTATACCCATAAAGCAACAGCAAGGCTTGAGTATATTATAAAATTTATATTTACTGATATACTTGGAATTAATTCTCAGGTTACTACAGAAAAAGATTATTTTTTAAAATCAAATCTTCCTAAAATAAATTATTCAAGCGAGAGTATTCCTGATTCTTTCTGGATAGAACCAATTGACTTGCTTTTTGAATCAGATATACTTCAAAAAAAAATAAGTGTAAGTACATGGAATAACCACAAAGTATTTTTTCAAACTTCTGATAAGTCAGACATTCCTTTCGATTTATTTGCTGCTTGTTTTTATTTAATTAGCCGTTACGAAGAATATCTGCCATTTAGTGCTGATCAGCATGGCAGGTTTGAAGCAAATCAAAGCCTTGCATTTAAAAATGGTTTTTTGTACGATCCAATTATTGACCAATGGGTTTATGCAATTGCACAAATGCTTAAAAGCAAATTTTTTGGTCTTACATTACCTAAAAAAAGTTTTTCGTTTATTCCAACCATTGATGTTGATAATGCATATGCTTATTTGTACAAAGGTGCTGTTCGCACTATCGGGGCCGCTATGCGCGATCTGTTCAAGCTCGACGTTAACGAGAATATAAAGCGATTTCAGGCTTTGGCTGGCGAAAAAGATCCATTTGATACATACAGTTATATTGATTCTATGCATGCTCAATATGGAGTTAGCCCTATATGGTTTTTTCTGGTTGGTAATTATAGTGAGTTCGATAAGAATATACCTATCGAAAATGAAGCATTTCAGGATTTAATACATGAGATTTCAAAACGTGCCGAAATAGCAATTCATCCATCGTATGAATCGAATCAGAGTTTCGAACAACTGAAAAACGAATACGATTATTTGTCAAAAATTACTGGTAAACCAATTACAAAAAGTCGTCAGCATTTTTTAAAATTATTATTTACCGAAACCTATCAGAATTTATTGAAACTAGGTGTTAAAGAAGATTATACTCTTGGGTATGCTTCCGATGTTGGGTTTAGAGCGGGCACATGTACTCCATTTATGTTTTACGATTTATATAACGAGCGCGAAACAGATCTTCGAATTTTTCCTTTTCAGGTTATGGATGTTACACTTAATCAGTATCTTAAGTTATCTATTGAAGAATCACAAGAAAAAATAAAGGAAATAATTGGTAAAATTAAAGAAGTTAACGGAACGTTTATCTGTCTGTGGCATAACGAATCGTTAAGCGATCATGGTCATTGGAAAGGTTGGGAGCCAGTTTACAAAAGAATGCTCGAAATAATTTTTGAAAAATAAATTGCAAAGCAACAGAATATCTGAATATTAAACGAATAAAAATATCTGTTTCTTGCATATCAGGTAATTTATCCAATAAGTTTAATTTTAAAGAAAAATAATATTTCCAGTTTTGGATATACAATATATAAATCATAGTCAAATAAATAAGCAAAGCTGGGATTCAGCCATTAAAAATTCTACTAATGGATTGGTATATGCTGTTTCATGGTACCTCGACATTGTTTCGCCAAACTGGGATGCGTTAATTGTTGATGATTATCAGTATATAATGCCAATTCCGATTAGAAAAAAACTAGGACGAAATTTTTTTTATCAGCCTGTTTTTGCACATCAATTAGGTGTTTTTTCTGCTAAAGAGATTACTCCTGAAATTGTTGGTGCTTTTATTGATGAGGTTTCAAAACAAGTTGATTTTATTGATATTAAACTTAATAACCAGAATCCAGTACCACAAAAGAATATTTTTTATAGTAGAACAACACAAATACTCGATTTAAATAAAGGGTATTCTGAAATTTCTACTCATTATAACCGAAGTTTACAAAGCAATTTGTCAAAATCTAAAAGAGTTGAATTTACTTATTCAGTTTCTGAAAACCCTGAAGTGCTTATCAGCTTAATGCATGGTATGTATAAACGCAAGAATGTTGAGGGTATTAATTCTGATGATTTTAGTAACCTGTCGAAAATTATTGAACATGCTATTAAGAATGATATTGGGAAAATTTATTGTGCATATTTAAATGATCAGATTTGCTCTGCAATGTTTGTTTTAAATTGGAAAGACAGAGAATATACTTTCTACGGCACAAATTCTTTGGGTCGTGAAAAAAGATCGATGGTTGCATTAATGGATTACTTTATAAGGGAAAATACTGCCAAAAATTCGTTTCTTGATTTTTGTGGATCAAATATTCCAGGTGTGGCTGAGTGGAACCTTGGTTTTGGAGCTCAAAATCATATCTATTACGGAGTTCATTTAAATAATTTACCTTTGTGGTTAAAGTGGACAAATCGAAAACATTGAATCAATCTCCAAAATACAAAGTTTTATTTATTTCATCGTGGTATCCTACAAGGATTCATGAGTTTAATGGTGATTTTGTAAAACGACATGCAAAAGCAGTAGGTCTTTTTTCAGATGTTACTTGCCTTCATGTTATTCATGATCCCGATTTAAAACAACGGTTTGAGCTAATTGAGAACGAAGAAGAAAATCTTCATGAGATAATTATATATTTTAAACCATTTGTTGATCTTAAGGTCATGAGAAAATGGATGAAACTTTTGTATTATTTCAAAGGATTTAATTCTATAACCAAGAAATTTGGTAAGCCGAATATAATACATGCCAATATACTTATTCCAGTTGGGTTTGTTGCATGGATTTTGTCAGTTTTCTACAGAGTACCATTTGTGTTAACTGAACACTGGACTGGTTTTTTAAATGATGTATACAGTCAGAAACCATTGATAACAAAAGCAATAAATAATTTTGTTGCCAGGCAAGCTAAAACCATTTTACCGGTAACTGAAAACCTATCTTTGGCTATGCAAAAGAGTGGAGTAAAGAATCAATTTACGGTTGTTCCAAATGTTGTTGATACAAGCATATTTAAAATAAAAGAATATACCAACAATAGCACAAAACAAATTCTTCATGTTTCCGATCTTAACGATCATCATAAAAATATTACTGGTTTGCTTAGAGCCATTAAATTACTTAGTGAAATAAGACAGGATTTTGTATTAAAAATCATTCATAATCAGGATAATCAATTTGTTTTTAGTTATGCAAAGGAACTCAAGATTGAAAAGCAATTTGTATTATTCTTGGGTAAAAAAAGCTCTGCCGAAGTCGCAGAAATAATGTCTGATTCTGATTTTTTGGTACTATTTAGTAATTACGAAAATTTTCCTTGTGTTATTGTTGAAGCAATGGCTTGCGGTATACCTGTTTTATCTACAAATGTTGGTGGTATTAGCGAGTACGTCGATAACGAAAAAGGAATACTTATCGAAAAGGGGAATGAGCAAGAACTGGTAAAGCAATTGAATTATTTAATGGAGAATCACAAAAACTACAAAAAAGAAAAACTGCATACTTTTGCGGTGAATCATTTTAGTCCAGAGAAAATAGGAATGGAATATATAGAAACATATAAGCGTATAGTAAATGCTTAAGCAAATAATTAATACTTTTTTTATTAGAATTCTTACTGGTGTTGTTAATCTGGTAATTGCAGTTATTATTTCGAATCTGTTAGGAGCAGAGGGAAAGGGAATTCAAGGTCTTGTTATTACTACAATATCTTTGATTATAGTTTTTACAGGGATTATTGGCTCGGGCGGTTTAACTTATATGCTTCCACGTGTTCATTTGCGGCTACTATTAATCCCTTCGTTTATATGGAGCTTACTAATTGTACTGATTATTTGGGTAGGGTTAATATTTATTCCATTAGTTCCTAAAGAGTTTATTCAAGATGTTGTTTGCTTATCTTTTTTACTTTCTGTCTTTAATATTAATAATTCAATCCTTGTTGCTTATAAGAAAATAGAAAGATCTAATATGCTGAGTTTAATTCAGATTATTACAACTCTTTTGATTATTATTTATGTATTTATTGTAAAAGGCAAGGGGTCAGTTCAGGGTTATATTATTGCCTTATATGTTGGGTATTCTGTCTCGTTAACAGTTAGCTTTTTATTTACATTTAGTTACTATAAAATCACTCATATTTCTCATTCTCTTTTAAAGTACTATATAGCATTTAAACAATTGGTCAAGTACGGAGGCTTCAATCAACTCGACATATTAGCTCAGTTTCTGAGTTTTAGGTTGGCTTATTATTTATTAAACTATTATCTTGATCCTTCAATAGTTGGAATATATTCGAATGGTGTATCCATAGTAGAATCAATTTGGCTTTTAAGTAGGAGTATTTCGTTTGTTTTGCATTCGCAATTGGTAAATTCACGAAACATCAAATTGTCTGTAGAATTGACTATAAAGTTTATAAAACTCTCATTATTGTTAGCTTTATTTGGTATTGTAGTTATTGTTCTTATACCTTCAGGTTTTTATCGATTTGTTTTTGGACCCGAGTTTGGTGATATAAGGAAAGTTGTAATTTCTTTATCTCCTGGAATATTATTCTTTAGTATTTCATTTATTCTAAGTGCTTTTTATTCTGGCACCGGCAGACATTATATAAACAGCATAAGTAGTATTGTTGGATTAATTGCAATTGTAGTTTTTTCATTATTATTAATACCTATAATGGGTATTGTTGGTGCTGGTATATCAGCATCGATTTCATACATTCTGACAACAATAATAAAATTAAGTTATTTCAAACCCATATCAGGAATTAACAAAAACGATTTGAGGTATAATAAAAGTGATATAAAAAGCATTAAATTACTTCTTCAAAGTTTGTTTTCATTGAATAATAAATAATATCCTATTCTTTCAAACTTTCAAAATCAATTTCGTCGGCAAGTTTCTGCTCAAAAACTTTTCCATTATCAAATTTTATAGTTCGTGCAGGAAATTGCTTAACCATATTATAATCATGTGTAGCCATTATTACTGCTCTACCGCTATTGCTTATTTCAAGTAATAGCTTCATAAGGTTTACTGATGTTTCAGGATCAAGGTTTCCTGTTGGTTCATCGGCAAGAATAATCTCTGGTTCATTGAGTAATGCACGAGCAACAACAACACGCTGTTGTTCTCCACCAGAAAGCTGATGTGGCATTTTATATCCTTTATAGCCCAAATTAACTCGTTCAAGCACCTGAGCTATGCGATCGTTTATCTCTTGTTTGCTTGTCCAACCGGTTGCTTTTAGTACAAACTGAAGGTTGTCATGCACACTTCGGTCGCTAAGCAATTGAAAATCCTGGAAAACAATTCCTAACTTCCTTCTTAAATAAGGAACTTGCTTGGTTCTTATCTTTTTTAAATCATAGCCGACAACTTTCCCCTCTCCATCTTTTAAAGGAATTTCAGCATTAATTGTTTTTATCAAACTCGATTTACCAGTACCTACTTTCCCAATAAAATAAACAAATTCACCTTTGTTTATAGTAAGGTTAACATCGCTAAGTATTAGATTATCCTTCTGGAAAATACGTGCATTTTCAAATTCTATAATTGTATCAAGACCCATATTTAATAATTTTTATAACTTATAAAGTTCTCCAAACGGAACTTCTTCAATTAATCTTAAAATCTGATCTTCGTATTTTTCCAACCCTAATTTCTTTATCGATTGTTCAGGATGCAATGTCTTAAAATGCGCAATTAGCACAAACTGATCATCACGTAATTGAATATAGTCCGGAATCTTGTTGGTTCCGCGGGTTTTTAAAAAATACATAACTAAACCTAAATTGCAGTTTGGTACAAAATTAGCTAAAGATAAAATATTTTTAATAATTAACAGTTTTATGTTAATTAAAAAGCCTTTTTATAAAGGACTGATAAGTTTATTCTTACTAAATTTATGCGAATTTCAAGTTGAGTATATTATGATACAAAAAATGAAAAAAATACTTGTTACACTTTGTTTATTTTCTGTTGGTTTTAGCGTATTTGGGCAAAAGAATATTATTTTAACAGATGCTGACAGATTGTATAAGAATGGAGTGGAATTGTTTAATAAAGAAAAATATGGAGTTGCACAAGAGCAATTTAATAGTGCAATAAAACTGTATGGTAAAAATGATCACGAGTTTAAGGCGAATGCTGAATATTATTCTGCTCTCTGTGCTATCGAATTATTTAACGTTGATGCTGAATATTTAATGTCAAAATTTATTGCCGAGCGGCCTGAAAACTCAAAGGTAAACTCTGCATATTTTCAAATGGGGAAATTTCAGTACCGACAAAATAAATACTCCAAAGCAGCATATTGGTTTACTAAAGTTAATAAGCATAAACTGAACAAGGAAGAAGCTTCAGAGTATCATTTTAAGCTTGGTTACAGTTATTTTATGACTAAAGATTTCGAAAAAGCAAGTGCTGCATTTTACGAAATTAAGGATGTAAATACAAAGTATACGGCCCCTGCAACATACTATTATTCACATATTGCTTATCAGGATAAAAATTACGAAACAGGCTTAAAAGGTTTTCAGCGATTAACCGATAACGAGACTTTTGCTCCTGTTGTTCCTTACTATATCACTCAAATTTATTATTTGCAAGGCAAATATAACGAAGTAATTAGCTATGCACCGGCTTTGCTCGAATCGGCAAGCGCAAAACGAACTCCTGAAATTGCCAAAATAGTAGGTGATTCATATTTTAAAAAACAACAATATGCCGAGGCTGTCAAGTATCTTGAAACACATGCTAAAGAAGCTCCAAATGTATTAAGTCAGGATTATTATCAATTGGGATTTTCGTATTACAAAATAAAACAGTACGATAGTGCTATTGTATCATTCGAAAAAGCAGTTAACAACAACGACCATATTGCACAAAATGCATATTTCCATTTGGCAGATTGCTACATGGAATTAGGTGAAAAGAATAAAGCACAAAAAGCGTTTGAGTTTGCATCTAAACTCGATTTTGATCCTCAGATAAAAGAAGAAGCATTATTCAATTATGCCTTGTTAACTTACGAATTGTTCCATTCTCCTTTTAACGAAGCGATCGATGCATTTCAACAATTTATTCAATCATATCCTAATTCTTACCGTATAGATGATGCTTACAATTTTCTTGTAATGGCATACTTATATACCGGAAACTATAAAGAAGCACTTAGTTCTCTTGATAAAATAAAAGATAAAGATCATGCCATGAAGGAGGCATATCAGAAAGTTGCTTATTACAGAGGATTAGAGTTATATAATAACTTGTATCACGACCAATCAGTCGAAACATTTGATAAATCGCTTCAATATCCTGCTTATAATAGCTCTATTTCTGCGCAAAGTCATTATTGGAAAGCAGAAGCACTATATCAACTTACTGATTATCAAAAAGCCATAGATGAATATAATCAATTTCTTCTTACACCCGGTGCTTTTCAACTAGATGAGTATAATCTGGCTCATTATAATTTAGGATATTCACACTTTAAGCTTAAACAATATACCGAAGCTATTCCATGGTACAGAAAATATAGCAGCCTGGCAGGGGATGAGAAAACTCCTTTATTGGCTGATACTTACAATCGTATTGGTGATTCATATTTTATGAATAAAACCTACTGGATGGCAATCGATTATTATGATAAAGCAATTGAAACAGGTCTTCTAGACAAGGATTATGCACTTTTTCAGCGTGGTTTTTCATTGGGATTGTTAGCACGCCCTGAAAAAAAGATTGAATCATTGCAGCGATTAGTTGCTGAGCACCCCGAATCAGCTTATGTTGATGATGCTTTATTCGAAATGGGTAAAAGTTATCTTGAACTTAAAAACGAGGACAAAGCATACGATAGTTATCTTCAGATATTAAACAATTATCCAACAAGTAGTTATTTAAAAACTTCATTGGTTCAGTTAGGTCTTATTAGTTATAATAAAGATAAAAATGAAGAAGCGCTAAGTTATTATCAACGTGTAGTAGCTGATTTCCCAGGTACACAGGAAGCAAAAAATGCACTTACAGGTATTAAAAACATTTATGTTGATATGAACAATGTTGATGCATATTTTAACTATGTAAATAGCTTGGGTAAATTTGCCGATGTTAGTTTGTCTGAGCAAGATTCGTTAACATATATTTCTGCCGAGAAGCTTTATATGAAAGGCGATTGCGCTGGTTCAATAGAACAACTGAGCAATTATACACAGAAATATAGTGATGGTAACTTTATTCTTAATGCTCATTTCTATTTGGCTGATTGTTATAATCGAACTGGCGATAATGAAAATGCTCTTAAATCATACAATTTTGTTATTAGCAAACCAAGAAATACATTTACTGAGCAAGCCCTTTTATCAGCTTCTGCATTAAGTTATAAAGATTCAAGTTTTACGAATGCCTTAGATCATTATAAAAGGCTTGAAGAAATAGCTGAACTCAACAGTAGTCTTATAGATTCACGAGTTGGTCAAATGCGTTCTTATTATTTGCTTAATGATAATAATAATACAGTTTTAGCTGCCGATAAGGTATTGCACACCGAAAAAGTTTCGGAAGAACTTAAACGTGAAGCCCGATATAAAAAGGGAAAAGCATTATTGGCAGATAAGAAAAACGCACTTGCACTCGATGAGTTCCGCATTCTTTCGCATGATGTGAATAGTTATGAAGGAGCCGAATCAAAATATTTGATTTGCGAAATCTATTATACCGACAAACAAACTGCTATTGCTGAGTACGAAATTTTTGATTTTATTGGTCAGAAAACTTCACAAGAATATTGGTTAGCAAAAACATTTATATTGCTTGCCGATGTATATATTCAGAAAAATGATATTTTTCAAGCCAAGCATACCCTGAAAAGCATAATCGATAATTATAACCCTGATGCTAATGATGAAATACTTAATACAGCAAAAGAAAAATACAATAAGATTGTCGAAGATGAAAAATATGAGTTAACAAAAAAGAAACCAGAAGACATTGAGATAACTTTTTAGTATTAAATTGATTACAATATAAATCGTGATAGAAAGTAATAAAGAATTTTAGATATGATGCAAAAAATAGTAATCCATATAATAACGATTAGCCTTATTTTAATAGGTTTCGAGCATGGTTATTCGCAAGATACATTAAGCAAAGAAGTACAGGTAGTAAAACCTTACGAACCTTCTGTTTCCGATGCTTTTAAAATAAATAAACTACCTCGGATAACAGATACCGTTAAACTTATTCCGCAGGTTAAGTATAGTTTGCAAACCAAGCCATTGGCTTTAGGATATACAATTGAGCCAATTCGACCAGCAAAAATGGTTGGAGAACCTCTTTCAAAACTTTATAACAGCTATGTTTCTGTTGGTATAGGAACCAAAGTTATTCCAATGATAGAAGCCTATGTTAATAATCTTCGATCAAAAGATTATTCAATAGGGGCCTACTATAAGCATTTATCGTCGTTTGCAAAGGTTGATCTTGCAGATGATATCCGTCAGGATGCTGGATTTCATGATAACGATCTTCGGTTCTTTGGTAAGAAGTTTATGAAAAACTCAATCATTTTAGGCGATGTTGGATTAAAAAGCAATACTATTTATCATTATGGATTTAATACCTCTATTGATACAAGCCTTGAGAAAAAAGATATTAAGCAAAATTTCCTCCTTTTAAACCTTAATACTAACTACAAAAGCAATTATATTGATTCAACACATATAAACTATGATTTTGGCTTTAAATTAGATTATTTCAAGGATAATTTTGATAATAGCGACCTCTCTTTTAAAATTTTGGGTGATATTAATAAAATCTTTTCATCCGAAATGGTCGGTGTAAATTTTAGTATTGAGCATCATTCGGTAAGCGAAGTTATTGATTCTTCAGGAAATACTATTGTTGGTATACACCCATGGATTGGTAAGTTTGGAAAAAAATTCAGGATTAGAGCTGGTATAAATATTTTCTCTGATAATCGAGGTGATTTCTCAAATACCTATTATTTCCCGGTAGGTAGTGTCGAATACGATATTGCAAATCATTATCTCATTCCTTATGCTGGTGTTGATGGCAAGCTGGAAATAAACGATTATCAACATACAGCTGCATTGAATCCATTTATTATGCCCGGACTAGGATTAAAAAATACAGATCATAAAATAATACTTTTTGCAGGTTTAAAAGGAAACTTCTCATCAACTACTTATTATAATGTTAGAGCAACTTATTCGTTGGTCGATAATATGCCTCTCTTTATTAATAACTTCGAAAATACAGATAGTATTGGTAATATGTTCGGGGTAGTTTATGATAATGTTAAATTGGTTTCTTATTTCGGTGAATTATCCGTTACAACTAGCGAAAATTTAAACTTTCAGCTAAAAATGAACTACTACAGTTACACTCTCGATAAAGAAGCTAAACCATGGCATAAACCAAGCTTTGATTTGAGTTTTTCTACTCGATATAATCTGAAAAACAAAATCATTGTTAAAGCAGATTTATTTGCAATGGGAAATAGATATGCCAAAATCGATAATACAGGTAATTTTAACGAACTTCAGTCTGTTATAGATATAAATATTGGGGCAGAGTATAGGTATTCAAAATCTCTATCGGGATTTGTTCAGGTAAATAATCTTTTATCAGAAAATTATTATACATGGAACTATTATCCAACCTATGGATTTAATATGCTTGTTGGATTAACTTATTCGTTTTAAATTACTATTAGTTTCAATTTTACCTGCAAATAGTGATAATTGATGAAAAAAATCCATCAATTGTTTTGCTTTTATTGAGCTGCTTTTTTTCTTCAAAAAAAGTACTTTGGTTTTGTGAATTAACTGTTAATAAATCAGGTATTTTTAACTCAATTTTATACCTAAAAAGCCATTCATTTTTTGTATATTTACATGTTAAAAAAAATAGTCGAAAATCAATTTTTAATATATTGATATACAGGGATATAAAAGATGATTCTGGGGCGGTAAGATTACAAAAAAAATCAATAGAAAATTATACTTTCTTAAAAAAACTAACCGGTTACTTTTTTATCCTGTTTTAAATTGATTTTTTATTAAAAATTGATAATAGTGTAATTAATAAATAATAAAATGAGCGATCTTTTAAACGAAGAAATTAATCAGGTAGAGAGTAAAAAAAACGATTATTCTGCTGATAGTATCCAGGTTCTTGAAGGCCTTGAGGCTGTTCGTAAAAGGCCTGCAATGTATATTGGCGATATTAGTGAGAAAGGGTTACATCATCTGGTTTATGAGGTGGTAGATAACTCTATTGATGAAGCTCTTGCTGGTCATTGTAAAAATATTGATGTTACAATAAATGAAGATAATTCAGTTACTGTAATTGATGATGGACGTGGTATTCCTGTCGATATGCACGAAAAAGAAGGAAGATCTGCACTTGAAGTAGTAATGACCGTTTTACATGCAGGTGGTAAATTCGATAAGGATTCATATAAAGTTTCCGGTGGATTACATGGTGTAGGTGTTTCCTGCGTAAATGCACTATCTACTATGCTTAGAGCTGAAATACATCGCGATGGCAAAATGTACGAGCAGGTTTTTGAAAGAGGTAAACCTGTGTCTGATGTTAAAGTTTTGGGTAATACCGAGAAAAGAGGTACGATAATTACTTTTAAACCCGATGATACAATTTTTGCAGTAACTGAATATCGTTATGAAATTCTTGCAACACGCTTAAGAGAACTAGCGTTCTTAAATAAAGGGATAAATCTTACTATTACTGATCGACGCGAAGAAGAAGAAAATGGTGTCGACAATAAACATTTTCGTTTCGATAAATTTTACTCCGAAAGAGGTTTGAGAGAATTTGTCGATTTTCTTGATACAGCACGCGAAAAATTAGTTCAGGATGTAATATATATCGATACAGAGAAAAACGATATTCCAGTTGAGATCGCTTTAAGTTATAATACATCATTTACTGAGAATGTTCACACGTATGTAAATAATATCAATACCATTGAAGGTGGTACGCACCTCGCTGGTTTCCGAAGAGGATTAACACGTACATTAAAAACATATGCCGATAAATCAGGATTATTATCAAAATTAAAGTTTGATATTAATGGCGATGATTTTCGTGAAGGTCTTACTGCTGTAATTTCTGTTAAAGTTCAAGAACCACAGTTCGAAGGACAAACTAAAACTAAACTTGGTAACTCAGATGTTATGGGTGCTGTTGATCAGGCTGTAAGCGAACAATTAGCTAACTATCTCGAGGAAAATCCTAAAGAGGCACGAATCATTGTTCAAAAGGTTATTATGGCTGCTACTGCACGTCATGCTGCACGTAAAGCCCGCGAATTGGTTCAAAGAAAAAATATTCTCTCTGGCTCAGGATTACCAGGTAAACTTTCCGATTGCTCCGAAAAAGACCCTGCTTTGTGTGAGCTTTATCTTGTTGAGGGTGATTCAGCAGGTGGAACAGCAAAACAAGGCCGTGATCGAAAATTTCAAGCAATAATGCCTTTGCGTGGTAAGATTCTGAATGTTGAAAAAGCCATGCAACATAAAATATTCGAAAACGAAGAAATAAAGAATATTTTTACTGCTCTGGGTGTTTCACTCGGTACAGTTGAAGATTCAAAAGAACTGAATATTGAGAAATTAAGATACCATAAAATTGTTATCATGTGCGATG
The DNA here is from genome assembly GCA_001768565.1 of Bacteroidetes bacterium GWF2_33_16. GTDB lineage: Bacteria > Bacteroidota > Bacteroidia > Bacteroidales > UBA12077 > UBA12077. The sequence goes on from MEOE01000029.1 coordinate 37,535, forward strand.
CTGACGTTGATGGTAGCCATATTGAAACATTAATTATGACTTTCTTTTTCCGCTACATGACAGAACTTGTAACACGTGGATATATCTATATTGCAACCCCACCTTTATACCTGGTTAAAAAAGGAAAAACTCAGCGTTACTGTTGGTCTGATGAAGAAAGAAATGCCGTGGTTGAAGAACTAGGTAAAGGGAAAGACGGATCGGTTGGTATTCAACGATACAAAGGTCTAGGTGAGATGAATGCAGAACAACTTTGGGAAACTACAATGAATCCTGCAAACAGAATTCTTCGCCAAATAACTATAGAGAGTGCTGCAGAAGCAGATCACATTTTCTCTATGCTTATGGGTGACGAAGTTCCACCTCGACGAGAGTTTATAGAGAAACATGCAAAATATGCACGAATAGATGTGTAAACTAAAAAAAGCCGCTTTGCAAAGCGGCTTTTTTATTGATATTTATTTAGTTGATCCTGTAAATAAAGGAATCTTTTAGTTAAACCTATATGCAGCTTTCTCTAAATCGTTCACTGTCTTAATCTTTCTTGGTGAATCAAGTTGTTTATCTAAAAACTTATAAATTTTAACCCGTATTTCTCTGGCTTCCTTAGTGTCCATTCTATCGAATGAGTGTCCGCCAGGAACAGCCTGGTAAATTTCATATTCGAACTGTTTTCCTTCAGCTTTTAATGATTTAATTAAATGTTCAACCTCTAATACGTTTACATCATCATCGATAGTATTTGTATGTATTAAAAGAGGAGTATTTTTAAACTTATGCGCATTCCATGCCGGTGATCGACGACGATATTCATTAACATCCTCATAAACTGTTTTGCCTATATGATAATCAGCAGAAAATAGATCGCTATAATAATTTGGATGATATCCTAATCTTGAAATAAGATCACTTACAGGTACCCCTGCAAAAGCAACCTTGTAATTTTCTGGATGATCAAATACATTAAATAAAGCAATTAACCCTCCATGACTCCAACCAACAATTCCTACTCTGTTTTTATCAACAATATCATAATTTTCGACCATGTGCTTGCGGCTGGCATCTACATCTTCAACTTCCAATCCTCCATAATCTATTTTCTCATAATGCGATTTTCCATATCCTGTGCTGCCACGATACTCTGCTGCTACAACAATATACTGCTGTGCTATTAACTCACGGATAATATGAGCATAATATGTCGTAAAATCGGCATGTACACCACCATGTGGTAAAACGATTAATGGATACTTTTTCATAGGGTCAATATCCTTTGGAATAAAAATATAAGTCCAGAACTTTACAGGACTTCCTGCTCCCATTGCTGTTGGATTTTCTTCTTTTGACAATGGAGGACCATAGATATAACATTTGTCAATAAAAGCCACATCGCCTACTCTATTATACCATTGGATGTCATCGATATTCTTTTCGAGTACATCAAGTCTGTGTTGCAGATAATCAACCTGGTTATCCAGCTTTTTAATAATTTCATCTTTTGAATCTGTATTTTGAGCTTTCATAACGAAAGAGAAAAATAACAGAAATGCAATAATTAGAATATTCTTGATTGATTTCATAATGTAAAAATTTAATTCATTTTATTGGATAAAAAAATTGTCAATTGGTTTAAATATCAATCTCTCCTTTAAAAACAAAAGTTGCTGGTCCTGTTAGCCAAATATCAGTAAAGCTTTGATCGCCTGCCTTTTTGAAACGAACATTTAAATTACCACCTAATGTTTTAATATCCCATGAACTTTTGTCAGTATTCATCTTTATTGATGCACATATGGCAGATGCAGTTACTCCGGTTCCGCATGATAGGGTTTCATTTCCTACTCCTCGTTCATAAGTTCTTACAAAAAGTTCATCATTTATTATCTCAACAAAATTCACATTAACACCCGATGGTTCAAAATCACTACTATATCTTATTTCTGCGCCTTTTTTATAAACATCGATCTTGTTAACTTCTGATTCAAAAATTACATAATGAGGCGAACCGGTATTTATTAGGTAATTATTTCCAATTATTTTAAAATCAGAAACATCAGTCATTTTCAACGAAATAGTATCATTCTCATTTATTATGGCTTCATGAATTCCATCAATGGCATTGAATTGTACCTTTTCTGTAACTAATCCTAATTCTTTTGCAAAAGCAGTAAGGCATCTTCCTCCATTACCACACATGGTGCTTTCTTTGCCATCAGAATTATAATATTTCATAGTAAAAGCAAATGAGGTATTCTTTTCTATAAACATTAAACCATCAGCTCCAATTCCAAAATGACGGTCGCATAAAAGCCTAATCTGATCTGTTGATAGATTTATTAGTAACGATCTGTTATCAATAATGATAAAATCATTCCCGGTACCATGATATTTATAGAAAGGTATTTTCATCTTTTTTTTGTAAACTTAAAAAAATAATTGGTAAAATGTTGCATTAATGCGCACTGTGTTAAATAATGTTAAGAATTATGCAATTAAAAAACAGAGGCATTACTTTTGACGTTACCTTTGTGATAAATTAAGTTTTGAACTAAAAAATGGAATATCATGAAAACTAAAGCTATTTTTTGGAATGTTTTAATTACAGTTATTACAGCAATTTTAACAATTATTATTTATTCTTCAATTAAAGATGATAACAAATTGGTTATGCAGGATACCAAAGATAAGAATCCAACCAATTTAACCGATGATACAAATAAAGTGCATTATGCAAGTATGCCAGTTTTTAGTGAAGGTGTTACTACTGATTTTACTATTGCAGCAGAAAAAAGTGTTAATGCAGTTGTTCACGTAACATCAAAGTATAATCTGGAAAATAATTACTATAGAAACCCAATTTACGACCTGTTTTTTGGGAATGGGAATTATAATCAACCTGTAATGTCGTTTGGTTCTGGAGTTATAGTTTCCGATGATGGTTATATTGTAACTAACTACCATGTAATAGAAAAATCTGAACAAATTGAAGTAATACTAAATGACAGAAGGTCATTTTCAGCAGACATTGTAGGTACAGATCCGAACTCGGATATAGCCTTGCTAAGAATAAAGGAAAAAGATCTACCTTATGTGTCATTTGGAAATTCGGATGATGCCAAAATAGGGGAGTGGGTTTTAGCTGTTGGTAATCCGTTTAATCTTACATCAACTGTAACAGCTGGAATAGTTAGCGCCAAAGCGAGAAGTATAAATACAATGCGCGAGCAAGGATTTTCACTCGAATCATATATACAAACCGATGCTGCAGTAAATAGAGGAAATAGTGGAGGCGCTCTGGTTAATCTTCGAGGCGAATTAATAGGGATAAATTCAGCTATAATTTCTCCTTCGGGTTCGTATACAGGTTATTCATTTGCAATACCTGCAAATACAGTAAAAAAAGTAATAGCAGATCTTATTAAGTATGGTGAAGTTCAAAGAGCTGTTCTTGGCGTTAATATTGGTGATGTGAACAAAGATATTGCAGAAAAACTAAATCTCGATAAAATTGAAGGTGTTTACATTTCGGGTGTAACAGAAAAGGGAGCTGCTGAAATAGCCGGAATAAGAAAAGATGATATCATTTTAAGCATTAACGACGTGGCTGTTAATAGTATGACAGAGTTGACAGAGCAAATGGGCAAGTACCGTCCAGGAGAAAAAGTAAATATTACTATTAAAAGAGACAACAAAAGGAAACAAATTGATGTAATATTGCGTAACATACAAGGAAGTACTGACATTGTTAAACCTGATCAGTTCGAAACTATGCTCGGTGCAGATTTGCAGCGACTTAGCAGTAATGATAAGAAGCGATTAGGATTAGATTATGGATTAATGGTATTGAAATTAAAAGATGGAGCATTGAAAGATGCCGGTATTAAAGAGAATTTTATTATTACCCAGATTCAAGGAGAAAAAATGAATACCATAGATGATCTGAAAAAAGTATTATCAAGGTTTAAGGTGGGTGATGATATAGAAATTGAAGGTACTTACCCTGGAGGTAGATATATTTATATTTTCAAAGTTGAGATTCTTGATGGAAATAAATAAATTATTCTTTTAACCAGTTCCGATATAAATTAAATTATCAAATAAGATAATGAGACAACTAAAAATAACAAAATCAATAACCAATAGGGAGAGTGCATCTCTCGATAAATATCTGCATGAAATAGGTAAGGAGGTTATGATAACTGTTGAGCAGGAAGTGGAGCTGGCCCAGAGAATAAAAAAGGGAGACAGGGTTGCATTAGAAAAATTAACAAGAGCAAATCTTAGATTTGTTGTTTCTGTTGCGAAACAATATCAAAACCAAGGACTTACGTTGCCTGATTTAATAAATGAAGGGAATCTTGGTTTGATCAAAGCAGCCGAGAAATTTGACGAAACACGAGGCTTTAAGTTTATTTCTTATGCAGTTTGGTGGATACGACAATCTATTTTACAAGCAATTGCCGAGCAATCGAGAATTGTGCGATTACCTTTAAATCAAGTTGGATCTTTAAATAAAATTAATAGAGCTTTTTCGAAGTTCGAACAAGAAAATGAGCGAGTACCTTCGCCAGACGAACTTGCGGCGAAACTTGATATTCCAACCGATAAATTAACTGACTCTATGCGTATTTCTGGTCGTCATGTTTCAGTTGATGCTCCTTTTCAGGAAGGTGAGGATAACAGCTTACTCGACGTATTAGTAAACGACGATTCGCCAACATCTGATCGTTTATTAATGGACGAATCATTGGTAAAAGAAGTTGATAGAGCTTTGGCTACACTTACTGACCGAGAAAAAGAGATTCTGAAGTACTTTTTTGGTATTGGTGTACCTGAGATGACTCTTGAAGAAATTGGTGATTATTTTGGATTAACACGCGAAAGAGTAAGGCAAATTAAGGAAAAAGCTATAAGAAGGTTACGCCATACATCAAGAAGCAAACATCTAAAAACATATTTGGGGTAATTTTCCTTTGTTTGATTTTCTTAAAATTACTTGTAAAGTCAAACCTTCAAAGAGGAAAAGTGAAAATAGAATTTAATAAAAGCTGCTTATTTGAGCAGCTTTTATTATTTTGTTTTTAACAAGTCTTGCAGCATAAACATTTCGTCACGTAGTCTTGCAGCTTCCTTAAAATCTAATTCTCTGGCTGCTTTTTCCATTTTTAATTTTGTATTCTCAATAGCTTTTTCCATTGCCTGTCTATTCATGTATTTAACAACTGGATCGGCAGCAATATCTATGCTTTCAGGCTCAGTATAAGCCTTGCCAGTTTTGATAAGTCTCAATTTATAATCACCTAAAACAGATCCTGTAGCTTTTATAATCTGAGTAGGAGTAATACCATTTTTCTCGTTATAGGCTAATTGTTTCTCTCTGCGACGTGTAGTTTCATCTATGGTTTGTTTCATTGAGGAGGTAATTTTATCAGCATACATTATTACTTTTCCATCGATGTTTCTTGCAGCGCGCCCCGATGTTTGTGTTAATGCTCTTGATGATCTCAAAAATCCTTCCTTATCGGCATCCAGAATTGCAACTAAAGCTACTTCGGGCAAGTCAAGACCTTCACGCAATAAATTTATACCTACTAGTACATCAAAAGTACCCTTTCGTAGCTGATCCATAATCTCTACACGTTCAAGTGTTTCAACATCTGAGTGAATATATCTGCATTTAATATCAAACCGTAATAAGTATTTGGTCAATTCTTCTGCCATTCTTTTGGTTAATGTAGTAACCAAAACACGTTGATTTTTTTCAGTTCTTATACTAATTTCTTCTATTAAATCATCAATTTGATTTAGCGATGGTCGAACTTCAACTTCAGGATCGAGCAAGCCAGTGGGCCTAATCAACTGCTCAACCACAACTCCCTCGCATTTTTCTAACTCGTAATCGGATGGAGTAGCACTAACATAAAGAACTTGATTTACAAATTGTTCAAATTCGTCGAATTTTAATGGTCGATTATCAATTGCTGCGGGTAAACGAAATCCGTACTCCACTAAATTCTTTTTACGTGAATTATCACCTCCATACATAGCTCTAATTTGAGGAATTGTTGCATGACTTTCATCAATAACAATTAAAAAGTCTTTTGGGAAATAATCAAGTAAACAAAAAGGTCTGGTTCCTGGTTTGCGTCCATCAAAATAGCGCGAATAATTCTCAATACCAGGACAATACCCCAATTCCTTGATCATTTCAAGATCGTACTCAACTCGTTCCTTAATTCGTTTTGCTTCGGGGTTTTTGCCGATTGATTTAAAATATTCGATTTGCTGAAATAAGTCATCCTGAATTTCGCGAATTGCTTTGTGCATTCTCTCTTTTGTGGTCACAAATATATTTGCTGGGTATATAATACCTTTCTTTAAAGATTCAACAGTAACATTTGTTATTGGATTGAATGATTCTATTTCTTCAATCTCATCACCAAAAAAAATTACACGATAAGCTAGATCGCTATATGCCAGGTAAATATCAACGGTATCGCCATTAACACGAAAGGTGCCCGGTTTAAAATCAATTTCGCTTCTGGAATAAAGACTCCCAACCAACGTACGAAGAAATTTGTTTCGACTTACATGCTCACCCTGACTAATTGTTATTGTATTGCTATGAAAATCTTCCGGGTTACCAATACCATAAATACATGATACTGATGATACGACAATAACATCTCTGCGTCCCGATAGTAGAGCAGATGAAGCGCTTAAACGGAGTTTCTCTATTTCCTGATTAATTGAAAGATCCTTTTCTATATATGTATCTGTAACCGGTAAGTAGGCTTCGGGTTGATAATAATCATAATACGAAACAAAATATTCAACAGCATTGTTCGGGAAAAACTGTTTAAACTCCCCGTATAACTGTGCGGCAAGAGTTTTGTTATGGCTCAATATAAGTGTTGGTTTTTGAATATTTTGAATTACGTTGGCAACAGTAAAGGTCTTACCTGAGCCAGTAACGCCAAGCAAGGTTTGGTAATGATCTCCACGAAAAATCCCTTCAGTGAGCTGTTTTATTGCTTCAGGTTGATCTCCGGTAGGTTGAAATTCAGAAACAATGTTGAAATCCATTACGCGTTTTTATGAGTTGAGAGTTTAGAGTTCGGAGTTCTTTAATGGAATATCGAATTACATATTAAGTGTAATTAATCAATATTAATAACAAAACCAATATTCCAATTTTCCATTATTCCAACCTCTTCGTATCTCTGATAATTATTATATTTTCAATTCTATCTTTTATTTCTTAATAAACGTAACATACACAGGGTAATGATCGCTGAACCCACCATAATATTTATTACCACCGTATGTTCGGCTTGGACTTTTCTCTCCTTTATCATTTGTAAATGTTATGAAATCGGCATCGAAAATATGTCCATTATTGTTTTCTACAACAAATCCTTTATTTGCATTAAGAAATGATTGTGAAACAATAATATTATCAAGCATTGTCCAATTGCCACGAAAACTATGAGTTCCTTTTCCTTCGTCGGCCAATGGAAGCATTAAATTGAAAAGATTTTGAGAGTCCGAGATATCATTTTTAGCCTTGAGTGTTTCAAAAATACTAATATTACGTGGAGTATCATTTAAATCACCCATAATAAGGATTTTAGAATTTTTGTTATTAGCCAAAATTGCATTAATCTGATCTCTTAGAATCTGCGATTGAATAACTCTTAGATTTTCAGTTTCTTTCTCGCCACCACTTCTCGATTTCCAATGGTTAATAAATACATGAACTGTATCTTTTTTGTTTACTAAACCTTTTACATACAAAATATCACGCAATTTGTATTCCAGTTCAAAATCAGCTGCAAATGGAATAATTTGATGAGAAAGGTATGTGAATTCGTCAGGTCTATAAATCATACCTACATCAATTCCTCTGCTGTCAGGACTATTCTCGTGAACTATTTGATATTTACCATTCTTTAAGGATTCTGTTGATATCAGGTTTTCTAAAACTGTTCTGTTTTCGATTTCAGCAAAACCAACAATCTCAGGTAGTTCATTTGTATTAATAGAGCTAATAACTCTAGCAAGACTTTCAAGTTTCTTGTTATATCTTTCTGTATTCCATTTTTTTGCACTTGACGGAAGAAACTCTTCATCATCTATAATGGGATCATTAATTGTGTCAAATAGATTTTCTACATTGTAAAAAACTGCAGTTAACCTTTTTTTATCAGTCTTTTGTGAATAAAGAGAAAGTGATAATAAAACAAAAAGTAGAATGGCTATAAAATTTTTCATAAAAAGTTGATTTAAGTATAAGCCTACAAATTTAGCATTAATATAGAACGAAAATGGAAATAGTAAATCCTATTTTAATAAGAAAAAAAACAATAAGTACTTATTGTTAATTAATCAGTGTTTTTAGCTCTATTCCAAAGTCGTATTGAAGATCCTCGTGTAGCGACGAAATCTTTTTTGTTATTAAATCTAATTGGCCATTATAAAGATTTATTAGTCTTGGACTTCTTTTGTATGATGGAGTTATATTTTTAAGTTTTGTACAAAAGTAAAGGAGCAACTCAACTTCTGTTTCTTTCTTTTGTGAATATCGTATAAACTTTTTTATATTGGTTAATATTTTGCGAATGCTCTTTTTCATTAAATAATATGTTTTTTTATTAATCTGTAGAAATTGCTCATCAATCTCTTTTTTTACACTTTCTATATATAATGTTTCATCATATGATTCAAACAAAAGATAAGTTAAAAGCTCCTTGTTTTCTTTTTTGAAAACCGATAATCGCAAACATAGTTCTAGAAGTTCTTTTTGAGAACGGTTTCGTAATTCTTCTTTAAGTTCTTTGACTGAAACAGCTTTCATAGATTCTGATTAAACAAATGATATTGCTATATAAACAAAGGTATCTATTTTCTTGTTCGCTTATAATTTTATATATTTTAAATAAATAATTAAACTCAAAACACCTATTACTCAATAATTCCAAATGAGTCAAAAAAGTCATTCATTGCTTTGTTTTTATCTGTTTCTGGCAAAGTAATAACACCAAAATTATAAAAAATACCTCCGATATAGAAAAGACGATAAACCATTAGTGCATTACCTCCTGAAAAGTAACATCTAAATTCTTTTCCTAAATTTCCATCGTAATAGATGTCGTTTATCGAAGCCAATTGCCCATTTACCGAGTTTGTAGAACCATCAATAGATTTTCTATAGAATTCATTTAGGGCAGAAGTATCATTTTTATCAAAAATTGCATATGGGTATTTTGTTTCCATAGCAACGTAAACCATATTTTTATCTTCAGTGTTCGGTTCATATATCTGGATATCAAGTGATAGTTTGCCATATTCTGAATCAACAATGTTGTTGTTTGCTGTCGGAACACCAGGGAAAGTAATAGAAAGTGTACGTTTGCTAATATATTTTGGAATTGAGAAATCTCCTTTTGTAATATTTATTAGTTCAAAAGAATCAAAGTACTTATTAATGAATGTATTGTGATTTTTGCCTTCTCTTGATACAACAGAAAGTTGAAATAATTTATTCTCAACTAAATAAACCTGAAATTCAAAAAATATATTCGACGAATTGTTTTTCCATTTGAATGATTTTCCAGGAAAACCATCTTTTTCAATCAATGTTGATGATAATAAGGTATATATTTCATCGTCGAGAATGCTGTTTTGAGTCGAATTAATAAAGCCTTCAACAGTGCTCAATGATGAATCAGAATGGATAAAATCGGTCGGGTAAGTAACAAGACTAACAGAATAATAATTATTTTCATGCAAGCTGTCTTCAATATTTGTCTCCAATAAATAGGAAATTAATGGTGAATCATTTAGAAAAGAACTATCAATAGATAAGTTGGGTTCGTTATAGAAACCTATTTTAAAATTTAGTGAACTATAATCGTATATTTTCCAATTAATTTGAGCAATAGATACTAAAGAAGATAGTAGGAGCCCCATTGTTAAAAGATTAATTTTCTTCATAATTCGTGTATTAATTAGTAATAAATTTAGAAAATAGCTCTTTGAAATTTAAAATGAAGCTTTTTTATTCATGATTACAACCAGCTACATAAGGAATTGCTCATCAATAAAAGTTAAAATCAGTAATTCTTATCAAGCATCATTTATAATATTTTCTTGAGTTATAATCTTTTTCCTTTCCATATCATCAACCCAATACCCATAATAATAAAAGGAATACTAAGAAGTTGTCCCACATTTAAAAGCATTTCACTTTCAAATTCAACCTGGTTGATTTTAAAAAATTCAATCACAAATCTAATTGTAAAAAGCAAAACTAAAAACAATCCAAAAATATATCCATCATTATTTGATTTCTTTAATTTATTAAAAGTCCATAATAAAATTAAAAAAATCAAAATGTATGCTATTGCTTCATATAATTGGGCTGGATGTCTTGGGAGTAAATCTACCTTTTGAAATACAACACCAAAATTACTATTAGTAGGATTTCCAATAATTTCAGAATTCATAAAATTACCTAAACGAATAAATGCGCCAGTTACTGGTGTTGCAATTGCAACCCGATCAAGTACCCAAAGGAAATTAAAATGTTTTTTTCTGCAATAAATCAGAGTAGCTAACAATACGCCAATCGCCCCACCATGGCTTGCTAATCCGCGATAACCTGTAAACTCAAAATGATCTCCAATCTTCCATGTAAATGGGAGAATTATCTCTAATGGATTTCTAAGAAAATATTCAGGTTCGTAAAACAAACAATGCCCCAATCTTGCTCCGATAATCGTACCAATGAAAATATAAACTGTTAATGTATCTAAATTCTCAATTCCAATATTTTCTCCATTAAAAATTTGTTTTACAATATAATAACCTAAAAGAAGACCGGTTATAAAAAATACTCCATAATATCTGATTGAAATTAATCCAAACAAGTTGATTATTTCAGGATCAATATTCCATGTAATATAACCTATCATCTTTTTTCTAGTTAAAAACAAAACTACTTCTTGTTAAACTCTTTATCTCTTAAAAGTAAACATTAATTTCAATTTAAGCTTTTCTTCAGACATAATTTTATTAATCGAAGGTTAGCCTGACAAATTGCCATGACAAAATAATGTTGTTTGCGAATAGAGGTGTTATTAGCTTAGGTATAGTAAAATAGAATTCCAAAATAAAAAACGAGATAAAATAAATTATCTCGTCATTTTGTCGGGGTGAGAAGACTCGAACTTCCGACCCCTTGCACCCCATGCAAGTACGCTAGCCAACTGCGCCACACCCCGATTTATTTATATTTCAAGTTTTAATCAGGAGAAAAAGCAAGTACGCTAGTTTCCCGATAGTTATCGGGATGCGCCACGCCCCGAATTAAGACTGCAAAAATAACCATCAATTCCGATTATACAAAATTTTATATCATTTAAATTGGTATATTTATTGACTGTTAGAAAAACAACTATCTAGTTATGTAAATAATTAAAATGAATTAAAATATGGCACTATTTAAAACAATTGAAAACCTTGATGAAAAAGGCTCACCACGAACTGTGAGTTCTGAAACCGAAAAAGTAAAATGTTTAATCATAGGTTCAGGTCCGGCTGGTTATACTGCAGCGATATATGCTGCTAGAGCAAACTTGAGTCCTGTTTTATATGAAGGATTAGAGCCTGGTGGTCAGTTAACTACTACAACAGAAGTTGAGAACTTTCCTGGTTATCCTGAAGGCATAACCGGTCCAGCAATGATGGAGGATCTTAAAAAACAAGCTAAACGCTTTGGTGCAGATGTCCGTTTTGGTATTGCTACTGCTGCCGATTTATCGCAACGTCCCTTTAAAATTACAATTGACGAAAAGAAACTAATTGAAGCAGAAACTATAATTATTGCTACAGGAGCAACTGCCAAATATTTAGGACTTGAATCTGAGAAAAAATTTATGGGTCAGGGTGTGTCAGCTTGTGCAACCTGCGATGGTTTTTTCTATAAAGGAAAGGATGTTGCTGTTGTTGGAGGTGGAGATACTGCCGCAGAAGAAGCTACTTATCTTGCAGGAATATGTAATAAGGTTTATTTAATTGTTCGTAAAGACTACCTGCGTGCATCGAAAGTTATGCAGGAACGAGTTATGAATACGAAGAATATTGAAGTACTTTTTGAACACCAAACTAAAGAAATTGTTGGAGATATGAGTGGCGTAACAGGTGTTCTTTTAACAAATAAAAAGGGAGAAGAAGTTAAAAAGGATATTCATGGTTTCTTTGTAGCAATAGGACACAAACCAAATTCTGACATCTTTAAACCATATGTAGAAACCGACGAAGTTGGATATATAATTACCGATAGTCACTCTACTAAAACTAGGGTAGATGGAGTCTTTGCCTGTGGCGACGTAATGGATCCACATTATCGTCAGGCTGTTACTGCAGCTGGATCTGGATGCAAAGCTGCCATAGATGCTGAAAGATTTTTAGGTTCTGTAAAATAAAGAAGTGAGTTTAAGTTGAAAATAATAATTTATATCCTTATTCTAATAAACAAAAAAGCCGGTTTTTTAATCAACCGGCTTTTTGTTTTTACTATTTATAGATATTAGACTTGGGCAATGCTGTCCGATTTGTAGGCTCCGTCTAAAAGTTTCTTGTGAACTTCTTTAAATGCATTGATTGTGTATTCAACATCTTCTAAAGTGTGCATTGCTGTAGGGATTAATCTAAGCAATAATTGTCCTTTAGGTATTACAGGATATACAACAATTGAACAGAAAACATTGTAATTTTCTCTTAAATCCATAGTAATGCCAGTGCCTTCAGGAATACTTCCCGATAAATAAACTGGTGTAACTGGCGATTCTGTATTACCAATATTAAATCCTGCTTCTCTTAAGCCTTTTTGTAATGCATGAACAACTTTCCAAAGATTCTCTCTTAGTTCTTTCTGAGTTTTTAGAAGTTCTAGTCTCTTTAAAGATCCAATTACCATAGGCATAGGTAATGATTTAGCAAAGGTTTGAGATCTCATGTTATATCTAAAGAAATTAACAACTTCTTCAGTAGATGCTACAAACGCACCAATACCAGCCATTGCTTTTGCAAAAGTTGCGAAATAAATATCGATATCATTCTGAACACCAAAATATTCACCAATTCCTGCTCCTGTTTTGCCCATTGTTCCAAATCCATGAGCATCATCAACTAATAATCTAAATTCAAATTTTTTCTTTAGGGCAACAATTTCTTTTAATTTTCCTAAGTCTCCAGCCATTCCGAAAACACCTTCAGTAATAACTAAAATGCCTCCACCTGTTTCTTTTACCAGTTTTGTTGCAAAACCTAACATCTTTTCGCATTTCTCCATGTCATTATGGGCATATACGAAACTTTTTCCGCCTTTTGCTTTATGTAGAAAAATACCATCCATAATGCAAGCATGTGATTCGGAATCATAAACAATAACATCTTTTCTTGTAACTAAACTATCAATTATTGATACCATTCCCTGATATCCATAATTCAAAAGAAATGCATCTTCTTTACCAACAAATTCGGCTAATTTGTTTTCGAGTTCCTCGTGTTTACTGGTTTGTCCAGACATCATCCGTGCACCCATTGGATATGCTAATCCATATTCGGTAGTTGCGTCTTTATCAGCTTTTCTAACATCAGGATGGTTGGCTAAGCCGATATAATTATTTAAACTCCAGTTTAATACCTCTTTGCCACGGAATTTCATTCTAGGACCAATTTCTCCTTCTAATTTAGGAAATGAAAAATAGCCATGAGACATTTTCATATGTTGTCCTATTGGTCCCATGCCTTCTTTTATCTTATTAAAAATATCCACGTCTTTATATTTTTATTGTTATTGTTATTGTTATTTAAATTATGGGCACAAAAGTAGTCTTTTTTAAAAAAATAGCAAACGGATAAAAATAAATTAACTATTTTGAACGTTTTGAGTAATTAAATTTTAGCATTTTAAACTAAAGTTGTAAATTTGCAAAATATTTTGAAAAATGAAACGATTATTATTATTACTTGCAATAGTAGCTTTATTAAGCTCCTGTAAATACGAAAAGCTTCTAAAGAGTAAGGATTACAAGCTAAAGTACCAAAAAGCTCTAGATTATTACGCGAAAGAAGACTATACCCGAGCAAATGGTTTGTTTGAGCAACTGAAACCTATTTTAAAAGGTTCGAAAGAAGCAGACACAGTTTTCTTCTATAGTGCTTACTGTAATTTCAATGAAGAAGATTATTTACTTGGAGCACACTACTTCAGTGAATTTCGTAGAACTTTTGGAAATAGTCCTTTTGCCGAAGAGGCAGAGTATATGAGCGCATATTGTTATTATAAATTATCACCACGGCCAAGTCTTGATCAGGCATATTCTAATCAAGCTATTTCCTATATTGGACTTTATTTATCGAAGTATCCAAATAGCGAAAGAAAAGATGAATGTTTAAGAATAATTGAAGAATTACGGAATAAGCTAGTTGAAAAATCATACCTAAGCGCTAAGTTATATTATAATTTGAGCGATTATAAAGCTGCCGTAATTGCACTAAATAATAGCATTGAACAATATCCTGAAACAAAGTATCGTGAAGAAATTATGTTTCTAATATTAAAGGCAAGTTATTTGTTGGCTGAAAATAGCATTTACGAAAAACAAACCGAACGTTTTCAGGCAACTGTCGACGAGTATTATACTTTTGTGGATGAGTATCCTAAAAGTGATTTTCGAAGTGAAGCAGATAAAATGTTTAATGATTCACAAAGGAAATTAAAGAATTAACTATTAATAAATTGTACGAAAATGGATTACAAAAAAACTAAAGCACCTGTTTCTACTGTTACACGTAACCTTGTTGATCTTAATAAAGATACAGGTAATATTTACGAGACTGTGGCCATTGTTTCAAAAAGAGCAAATCAGATTAGTGCAGAGTTAAAAGAAGAATTGAATAGAAAATTAGAAGAATTTGCTTCTTATACTGATAATCTTGAAGAAGTTTTCGAAAATAGAGAGCAAATTGAAATTTCAAGATTTTACGAAAGACTCCCAAAACCTACATTAATGGCAATGCAGGAGTTTCTCGATGATCAGATTTATTTTAGAAAACCTGAGATTGAAGAAGCTGAGTAGTGGTTTAAAAAATAACCCATGAAGCTACAAGATAAACATATTTTATTAGGTATTACAGGAAGTATAGCGGCCTATAAGGCTGCTATTCTTGTTAGATTACTTGTGAAAGAAGGAGCGCAAGTAAAGGTTGTTATGACTAAATTAGCCAAAGAATTTATTACACCCCTAACAATGGCAACCCTTTCGAAAAGCCCTATTTTGGTTGATTTTTTTGATCCCGAGAACGGACAATGGAATAGCCATGTAGATCTTGGCATGTGGGCAGATCTTTATTTAGTAGCTCCTGCCACTGCAAATACAATGGGTAAAATGGCAAATGGAATTGCCGACAATCTGCTTTTAACATCATATCTTTCGGCAAAATGCCCTGTAATGATTGCTCCTGCAATGGATTTGGATATGTTTCAACATCCTGCAAACCTCCGAAATATTGAAGTGCTTAAATCGTATGGCAATATAATTATTGAACCTGTTGAAGGCGAATTAGCCAGTGGATTAAGTGGAAAGGGTAGGATGGAAGAGCCTGAAGTGATTGTCGAAAAGGTTGTTGAATTCTTTTCTCAAAAAAAAAAACTCCTAAATAAAACTATCCTGGTAACTGCAGGACCAACTTACGAACCAATAGATCCTGTTCGTTTTATTGGAAATTTTAGTACTGGCAAAATGGGTTTTGCTATTGCCGAAAAACTTGCTGAACAAGGAGCCAACGTATTTCTTATTACTGGTCCAACACAATTATCTACACAAAATAAATCGATTACCAGAGTTGACGTTCAAACTGCTGATGAAATGTATGAAAATGCAGTAAAGTATTTTTCATCATGTGATGCAGCAATTATGTCTGCTGCAGTTGCTGATTTTAAACCAGTTACTAAAGAAGATCATAAGATTAAAAGAGGGAAAGAAAATTTCCAGATCGAGCTAGTACCAAATAAAGATATTGCAGCCGAATTGGGAAAGTTAAAAACAAGTAAACAAGTATTGGTAGGCTTTGCATTAGAAACAAACGATGAATTTTTAAATGCAATTAAAAAGATTAATACTAAAAACCTGGATTTTATCGTTCTAAACTCATTAAATGATAAAGGTGCGGGTTTTGGATTTGATACGAACAAAATTACTATAATTGATTCCGCTGAGAAACAGTATCAGTTTAATCTGAAATCGAAGAGCAATGCTGCAGTTGATATCGTTAATATGTTGACTGATGTTTTACAAAAAAAGAATAATTAACGTTTGTGGTATGCAAAAACGAATATATTTATTTCTTATTTTACTGGTAGTTAGTCTTATCACTCGCGGACAAGAACTTCGATGCAATATTTCAGTTGTTTCATCGCAGATACAAGGTACCAATAAACAGGTTTTTCAAACATTGCAGAACGAGTTGTATGAGTTTATGAATAATACTGTTTGGACAAATCATGTTTATCGTAACGAGGAACGAATTGACTGTAATATTATGATTAATCTTACTGATCATTCGGGAGATGAGTTTAAAGGAAACATTCAGATACAATCACGCCGACAGATTTACAATTCCTCTTATAATTCCACAATACTAAATTATAAGGATGATGATATTAAATTCAATTATGTTGAATTCGAACCATTAGAGTTTAATTTAACTGAGTTTCGTTCAAACCTAACTTCTATTTTAGCTTACTATGCATATATAATAATAGGTCTCGATTATGATACTTTTTCACCTTTAGGAGGTACTGAGTTCTTTCAAAAAGCGGAATTAATTCTTAATCAGGCTCAGAATGCTCCCGAGAAAGGTTGGAAAGCATTTGAAAGCAGAAAAAACAGATATTGGTTGGTCGAGAATATTTTAAATGATCAATATAAAGGAGTTAGAGAATTTATGTATAGATATCACCGGTTAGGATTGGATATTATGAGTTCGAAGGAAGCTGCCGGCAGATCAGAAATTGCTGAAAGTCTCCAGCTTTTGCAGAAAGTATACCGCCAGAAACCCGATCCCTTTTTATTCTATTTTGAACTGGTTATGATTGCTAAATCAGAAGAGCTGGTCAATGTTTTTTCCGAATCGTTTATGGCCGAAGCCGACAGAGTATATAGTATTTTAGTGGAGATTGATCCAACCCGTGCCGACAGGTATAAAAAGATAAAAGAAAACTAACTTTTGTAAATTTCGTGTTAATTACTATCCTTAAATTTTGAATGATTTTTATCATTTTTTATCTATGTTTGTACTTGGGAATTTAATCAATTAAACAAGTATCTTAATGCTTCAGTCGCTTTATATTCAGAATTATGCCCTGATCAATGAATTAGAAATTGATTTTAAAAGTGGATTGAATATTATTACCGGTGAAACAGGAGCGGGAAAATCAATTTTACTTGGTGCTTTATCTTTAATTCTGGGGCAAAGAGCCGATACAACCGTTCTAAAAGATAAATCGAAGAAATGCTTTGTAGAAGCTAAATTTGTAATTAATAAATTCGAGGTAAAAGATTTTTTTAAAGTTAACGAACTGGATTACGAAGATATCACGATTATTCGAAGGGAAATTACTGATAGTGGCAAATCAAGAGCATTTATTAATGATACGCCAGTAAATATTAGTATTCTTAAAGATCTGGGTACCTTTCTTGTCGATATACATTCTCAGCACGAAACACTCCTTCTTGGGGAAAATCAATTTCAACTCGATTTGATTGATTCTTTTGTGAATCAAAAAGAGTTGCTCAATGATTATCTGAAAAACTATATTGAATATAAAAACCTGACAAGTGAATATCATCAGCTAGTTTCAAATTCTGAAAAGGCAAAATCAGATCTCGATTATTTTAATTTCCAGTTTAATCAGCTTGAATCGGCAAATTTAAAGCTTGGCGAACAGGATGAACTAGAAGAAGAACTTGAGAAACTGTCTCATATTGAAGAGATAAAGCTAAATCTTACCAATGCCAATCAGATTCTTTCGGGCGAAAACATTGATATTTTGAGCCAGCTGAAGCAGGCAAAGAACTCAATATCAACTATAGCAAAATTCTTAGGAAATAAAGAAGATATAGCAACCCGAATGGATTCGGTTTATATCGAGTTAAATGATATGGCTTTGGAGATTGAAAATCTTAATAGCTCATTTGAGCATGATCCTGATCGGCTTGAGTTTATTAAAACACGGTTAGATAGCATTTATTCATTACAGCAAAAGCATAAGTGCAAATCTGTAGATGAATTGCTAAGTATTAAAGATGAATTACAGCAAAAAATAGATCATATCTCATCACTTGATTTTCGTATTGAAGATATTCAGAAACAATTAAATAGATTAATCGAATTGCTTAATAATAAAGCAGGACAGATTTCGCAAAATAGAAAAAAATCAATTCCTGCTGTTGAGAAGAAGATAGTTGAAATGTTGCAACAACTCGGGATACCAAATGCTCAGTTTGTGGTTGAACAGTTACCTACTGATGAATTTTTACCTACAGGTAAAGAGATTATCAGGTTCATGTTTTCGGCAAATAAAAATGTAAAACCCGAAGAATTATCAAAAATTGCATCCGGTGGAGAAATGTCGAGGTTAATGCTTAGTTTAAAATCATTGATGGCCGAATCATCCACTTTGCCAACCATAATTTTTGATGAAATAGACTCAGGAACTTCAGGTGAGATAGCTGATAAAATGGGAGCTATTATTAAACGAATGGCTGGAAAAATGCAGGTTATTCATATAACTCATCTTCCTCAGATTGCCAGTAAAGGAGATTATCATTTTCTGGTATACAAGAAAGATAATCATGAAACCACAAATACTTATATTAAGCTCTTATCCAAAGAAGAGCGAATTGATGAAATTGCCAAAATGCTTAGTGGTGAATTACTTACTACTGCAGCAGTTCAAAATGCCAAAGTTTTACTTGGCGAAGCCTAATTAAAATTGAACTTTATTACAAGTTAATTGTATTCTATTACGTAAAACCTAATTAAACAAATATGACTCATAATTTATTAAAAGGGAAAAAGGGCTTGATATTCGGAGCCCTGAATGATCAGTCTATTGCCTGGCAAGTAGCCGAAAAAGCTTTTGAAGAGGGGGCTGAAATTGTTTTAACAAATGCTCCTTTTGCTATGCGATTGGGTAATGTTGATGAGCTTGCTAAAAAATGCAACACTGTCGTTATTCCCGCTGATGCTACAAAAGTTGAAGATATTGAAAATCTTATTGTGAAAACAATGGAGATATTTGGTGGTAAGTTCGATTTTATTTTGCATTCAATTGGTATGTCGCCAAATGTTAGAAAAGGGATAACATATGATAATTTAAATTACGATTACTTTTTAAAAACACTTGATGTATCAGCATTATCGTTTCATAAAATGTTGCAGATTTCAAGAAAACATGATGCTCTAAACGAATGGGGATCTGTCGTTGCATTATCATATGTTGCAGCTCAACGAACATTATATGGATATAATGATATGGGTGATGCAAAGGCATTGCTAGAATCAATAGCAAGAAGCTTTGGATATATTTATGGACGTGAAAGAAAAATTCGTATTAATACAATTTCTCAATCACCAACTGCTACAACTGCAGGACAAGGAATAATGGGATTTGATGGTTTGGTTGATTTCTCAAATAGGGTTTCTCCTTTGGGAAATGCAGATGCCGAGGAGTGTGCGAACTTCTGTGTTACAATGTTCTCAGACTTTACCAGAAAAATTACCATGCAAAACATATTCCACGATGGAGGCTTCTCTAGTATGGGTATGAGTAAAAGTGCTATGGATGTATATAATAAAAATCTGGATGAGTGCTGCGAATTCAAAGACAAAGATCAAAATGAGTTTAGAGATATTACTTACAAGATCAAATAGTTATTTTGAATAGTTGAAATAAAGAAAGTCAGGAATAATGCCTGACTTTTTTTATTAAAACAAAAAATTCATACCTATATATAAGCCACTTGATCCATCTCTTTTATCGGATGCAAAACCATAATCAATGGCTACAATAAAATTTTCATTTAAAGCAAAATGCAATCCCAAACCATAACTTAGATGTAACTTATCTTTTTCTTCATCAAAATAATTATCTAAGTCTATTTCTGCAGGAATATTACTTTTATCAATCTTTATATCTTTCACAACCTGACCAAAGTCTGAAAATGTGCTCAGGGCAACATAAAGATTCTGATTTTTTATTACCGTTTTATAAAACTTCCACCTAAATTCTAAGTTCCCAAAAATAACTGCATCGCCAACAATGCGATCTCGTAGTACCCCACGCACTGTTTTTGCACCACCTAATCCTTCTGCAACTATTGAAGGGGAGAATGATATATTAATATATGGTTGCATGTAAAAAGGAGTTTCGCCAGCAATTGTTCCTTGATAACCCAATCGATAGGCGAATGATAACTTATTTCTTACCAGAGTTAAATATTGTCGGTGTGTTAATGTGAGTTTAGTATAACTATTCTCGTTATTATCGAGAAGGGCAGGTGCAGTTGCAATAATAACTTCAGACCAAATTCCTTTCATCGTATTCGCTTCGTTGTCGCGCGAATCGTAAACAACACCTAGCTTAATATAGTTTATTTTGCCACCATCAGCTTCTTTAGCCGAGATTAATCCCCACTTAACATATTCATCGTATAATCCGGGAACTGTATCAATTGCTGGTAACCAATCCGATTTGTCTTCACCATCATTTAGTGCATCAATATCAACTGAATTCATCATGTGGTTAAAATGTGCAAATCCTGCAACCCATTTAAGATTTTCGCTAAATAAATTACCCGAGAAATCGGCTGTAAACCGAATCAGCTTTCGCTCCATTCTGTAGTACATTCTCGATTTGTATAATGTATTTGATTTGCTGTCATCTTCAAATATTGAATTATAGGTTGATTGATATCCATTAAATCCATAAAAATCCAAAGCTTGTTCGGTTAAATAGCTAAAATCAGAAGTAATTCGAATGGGTTTGTTTGGAAACATATGCTCCGAATCGAATGTTATCTGGTTTATTCCGCTTCCCTTAGTAGTTCGCGATAATTCAACATAAATAGACTGTAAATACTCTGGATAACTGGTTGGTTTACCATAATTATAGAAGTTTACCAATCCACCATATTTAAAACCCAAATCAGAATCAAAGGCAATTACAGGAACGGCACCAAAGGTCCATCCTTCTTTAATTTTCTCTGTTTTGTCTTTTTTTACTGATAAAGAATCTTGTGCATTTGTATTTGCTGAAAATAATAATACAATCAGACAAATTAGGATTTTTTTTATCATACCAAATCATTTTAAAACCCATTTAATTTTATATAGATTGTTGGTATTAAAAGAAAAAATGCAACAACTATTAAAATAAGCATTAATGGCAAAAACCAACGAAACCAAATGTTATAAGGAATTTTAGCAATACTTAAAACTCCAACCATAACACCAGAAGTGGGTGTTATAAGATTTGTAAATCCACCTCCAAGTTGATAAATGGTTACAGTAGCTTGTCGGCTAATTCCTATAAGATCAGAAAATTGTGACATTAAAGGAATGGTGAGTGCAGCTTTTGCTGATCCCGATGCAATAATAAAATTCAATAGGTTGTAAAAAATAAACATTATGGCTACCGACATTAGTTTGCCATAACCCTGCATAGATTCAGAAGCATAGAATAGCAATGAATCAATTATTTTACCTTGTTCAAGAATTACAACAATTCCACTTGCTAAACCTACTACTAACGCGGCTGACATAATATCTTTTGCTCCTTCGATAAATGATTTTGCAACCTGATTTGCGCTTTGTCCAAATGAAATTCCTGATAAAAGGCCCATAACGAGAAATAATGTGGCGATTTCCTTTATATACCAGCCATATCCCATTACTCCAATTATTAAAAATAAGATTGTAAATATCAAAATATTAACTATAAATAGTTGAACAGAATGACGCAATGCCATAATACCAATGAAAACCCAAATAGCTGTAAGAATTGGAATTATTGGAGCAGAAATTGAACTGTTTCCAATTGCTAGATGGGTAATGGGGTAATAAAACGAAAAAAGCAGGAAAACGATAGAAATGAATATAAAAACCATCCATGCTGATTTTTCTGCTTTGTTCTTAGTGCCATTACTTTCTGCTTCTCCCTTTTTTCTCCAATATTCATCAATTTCGTAAACAGGTGAAAGTTTTGGATTTTTCTTTATTCTATTAGCATACCAAAGTACATAACCAATACCAATACTGTTAATTATAAGCCAAATAACAAACCTGTATTCAATTCCTGAGAATAACTGAATTCCTGATAATCCCTGAGCTATTCCAATTGTAAAAGGATTTAGAAGAGCACTTGCAAAACCTAGTCCAGCACCAAGAAAACAAAGGCATATACCAACTATTGAATCGTATCCCATACTAATAGCAAGTGGAACGAATATAATAACAAAAGCAATGGTTTCCTCACTCATGCCAATAACTGCTCCAAAAAAACTGAAGCATACCATAATTAATATTATAACAAGGTTATTTACTCCAATCAGTTTTAAAACTTTAAATCGTTCAATCCTTTTTGTGAAGTTTAGAAAAGAATAAATGGCTACATCTAGTGCTTTACTTTCATTCATAAGCCAAAATGCACCACCAATCATAAGAATATAAAAAATTATATCGTAAGTACGTTTCATTCCCTGAAAAATGGATGTAAAAATTTGCCACGATTGCGGCTGATTATCAACTTGATTAAATGATCCTGGAACAATAACTTCTCTATCAATGCCATTTATATTTTTAATTTCACGGGCAAACTCACCTCCGGGGACAACCCATGTTAGAATAGCGCATATTACAATAATTGAGAATATTATTACATAAGTGTGAGGAAATTGACGTTTCTTTTTCATCTTTAGTATTTTATAATTATCAAATTGGTTTTAATTCTTTTATATCATAGTAATTATTTATTCAAACTATCTTTTAATACACCAAAAATATGTGTAACCCTTAATGCGCTTAATAATTTATAATGCAGAAATTATATTATCAAATGTAAAAATAGAACATAAGTTGTACAACAGGAAATTTTTTATTGATATCCAAACGATTTTTGTATTTTCGTACCAACAAAAAAATCAGCACTATGGCATTACTTATTACAAATATTAAGTTATTAGTTAATACTGAGACCAATCCTGTTAAATGGAAAGCAGGGATTGAAATGCAAAAAATAAATACAATTGAAAATGCGTATCTTCTAATTGAAAAGAATAAGATTGCTGATTTTGGTAAGATGAGTAATCTTAAAATGAATGATTTTAATGATAAAATAATAGATGCCAAAGGGAAAATGGTTTTTCCATCTTTTTGCGATTCGCATACACACCTTGTTTACGCAGGTAGTCGAGAAATTGAATATAGTGATAAAATAAGAGGATTATCTTATGAAGAAATTGCAAAAAGGGGTGGAGGAATACTCAATTCTGCAAAATTATTACATAATACAAGCGAAGATTCCTTATATGAGCAATCTTTACATCGTATTAATGAGATTATTAGGTTTGGAACTGGTGCTGTTGAGATAAAAAGCGGTTATGGTCTTAATATTGAAGATGAGCTAAAAATGCTTCGTGTAATTAAGCGATTAAAAGAAACCACACCTATTACTATTAAATCAACTTTTTTAGGCGCACATGCCGTTCCTGCTGAATACAAGGGAAAACAAAATGATTATGTAGAATTAATAATCAATGAGATGATTCCATTGGTAGCAAATGAGGATCTTGCTGATTATATAGATGTATTTTGCGATAAAGGTTTTTTTACTGTCGAAGAAACCGAACGGATTTTAATGGCTGGAATTAAATATGGTATGCGTCCAAAAATTCATGCCAATGAGCTTGATTTTTCAGGTGGAATTCAGGTAGGTGTTAAATATGAATCTCTTTCTGTTGATCATCTCGAATTTACAGGCGATGAGGAAATTAATGTCTTGAAAAATTCCGAAACAATGCCAACTCTTTTGCCTGGAGCAGCTTTCTTTCTTGGAATGATCGATCCTCCAGTGCGAAAAATGATAAATGCTGGTTTGCCTATTGCTCTGGCTTCTGACTTTAATCCAGGTTCATCTCCATCTGGGAATATGAAATTTATTATGTCATTGGGAACAATTAAATTAAGAATGCTACCTGAGGAAGTAATTCATGCAACTACCATTAATGGTGCTTATGCAATGGGAATAAGCGACACTCACGGAAGTATAGCAAAAGGAAAGATTGCGAATGTATATATAACAAAAGAAATTCCAACGTACGAATACATGCCTTATGCATATACTAGCAATTTAATTGATACAGTGATATTAAATGGAGAAATAATTTAGTAAAGAGAGATTGTTTTTTGAAAAAAGTTATCTATTTATGTCAAAAGTGGTTAACTACGAAGAAATAGGACTCGAAATCCAAATTTAAACACAAATATCGTTAATATATTAATCCTGAATAAGATAAAAATTATAAATATAATTTAAAATAATTATGATAGGTAAACAACTAATAGAATGTGTTCCCAATTTTAGCGAAGGGAATGATATGAATATAATAAAACAGATAACCAACGAGATTGAATCTGTCGAAGGAGTTAGTCTTTTGGATGTTGATCCAGGAAAAGCAACTAATCGTACTGTAGTTACAATGGTTGGATCCCCAGAGCAGGTTATTGAAGCTGCATTTAGGGCAGTTAAGAAAGCTCAGGAGTTAATCGATATGCGTAATCATAAAGGCGCTCATCCCCGTTTTGGAGCCACAGATGTATGTCCATTGGTTCCAGTTGCAAATATTACAATGGAAGAAACTGTCGAATATGCGCGTAAGTTAGCAAAGCGAATTGGCGACGAATTAAATATACCTATATATTGTTATGAGAATGCCGCATTTTCCGATATCAGAAAAAACCTTGCTAATTGCCGGGCAGGAGAGTATGAAGGATTAAAAGACAAACTAACTAAACCCGAATGGAAACCCGATTTTGGTCCTGCTGAATTTAATGCAAAAGCTGGTGCTACAGCTGTAGGTGCAAGAGATTTTTTAGTTGCCTATAATGTAAACCTAAATACAACATCTACCCGAAGGGCTAATTCAATAGCCTTTGATGTTCGTGAAAAAGGACGACCAATGCGCGAAGGTGACCCCATTACAGGAAAACAAGTAGTAGATGAGAAAGGAAATAAAGTTTGGATTCCAGGTACCCTAAAAACTGTTAAAGCAATTGGTTGGTTTATTGATGAGTTCGGAATAGCCCAAATTTCAATGAACCTTACAAATATTAGTATTACTCCTGTTCATATCGCATATGACGAAGTTTGTAAAAAAGCACAGGAAAGAGGTATTCGTGTTACAGGTTCTGAATTAGTAGGGCTAATTCCATTGCAAGCCATGATTGATGCAGGTAAATATTTTCTGAGAAAACAAAAACGTTCTGTTGGTATTCCCGATAGTGAGATAATAAAAATAGCAGTTAAGTCATTAGGTTTGGATGATTTGTACAAATTTAAACCAGAAGAAAAAATTATTGAGTATAAACTTGCTGCAGATCAAAAGAAGAAGAGGCTTGCAGATTTAACAATTACAGGTTTTGCTGATGAAACTGCATCGGAATCACCTGCACCAGGAGGAGGATCAATCTCTGCTTATATGGGTTCATTAGGTGCTGCATTAGGTACAATGGTAGCCAATCTTTCATCGCATAAACGAGGATGGGACGATCGTTGGGAAGAATTCTCAAATTGGGCAGAAAAGGGAATGAATTATCAAAAAGAACTATTACGTTTAGTTGATGAAGATACTGATGCATTCAATAAAATTATGGATGCTTTTAGTTTACCCAAGAAAACAGAAGAAGAAAAAACAGCACGAAAGCAAGCTATTGAAAATGCTACCAAGAATGCAATTCTGGTTCCTTTTAAAGTAATGGAAACTGCCTTTAATGCAATGGAGATTGTAAAAGCTATGGCTGAAACAGGTAATCCAAATTCGGTTACCGATGCTGGTGTTGGGGCAATAGCTCTGCGCGCATGCGTTAGAGGCGCATTTTTAAATGTTAAGATTAATGCTTCCGGATTAGAAGATAAAGTATTTATGAAAGATATTATTAATAAAGGAACTCAAATCGAAACAGATGTTGAGAAACTTGAAAATGAAATTCTAAAAATTGTTTTCTCAAAGTTTTAAAATAATTAGGGGGTTGTATTTTCAACCCCCTAATTATTTTAAAAAAGACAAAGGTTGTCAAAACATAGTCAAATCAAATGATCTGGGTATAATGTTCTTAAAATGTTAAAAAAAGTTAATTATTGATTAACCATACAATAATAATTTTACTACATTAGCGTGTTGAATAATTTTTATTTAATTAACTATTTTAACCTAAAATTTTTATCTATGAAAAAACTAACAATTTTTCTTGCATTTTTGTTGTTTGTAGGGTTTACCGTACAGGCACAGATGCAGATTTCGGGAACGGTAACCGGCGCCGAAGACGGGCAGCCAATCCCCGGAGTATCCGTTGTGGTAAAAGATAATACCACTATTGGTACTACAACTGACATTGATGGTAAGTTTTCAATAACTGTACCTAGCAGTGCTCAGGCTCTTATTTTTAGTTTCGTAGGTATGAAATCACAAGAAGTTATGATTAATAACAGAACTGTGATTGATATCGTAATTGAAGCTGAATTTTTAGAAATGGACGAAGTTGTTGTTACAGCTTTGGGTATCACAAGAGATAAAAAAGCCCTTGGATATTCTGTTCAGGAAATTAGCGGAGAAGAAATCAATACGGTTAGAGAAACAAACTTTGTTAATTCTCTTTCTGGTAAAGTTTCCGGTGTTTCAATTAAATCGCCTAATACAATGGGTGGATCCGCGAATATTGTAATTCGTGGTAATGCTTCACTGTTGGGAAATAACCAGGCACTATTTGTTGTGGATGGAATACCTGTTGACAATAGTAATACAAACACTGCAGATCAGCAAGCTGGTAGCGGAGGTTTCGACTATGGAAATGCAGCATCAGACATAAATCCAGATGATATTGAATCAGTATCTGTATTAAAAGGCGCAGCTGCTTCTGCTTTATATGGTTCTCGTGCTTCAAACGGTGTTATTCTTATTACTACCAAAAAAGGTAAAAAAGGTAAGAAAGGTATTGATGTTACTGTTAATTCAGGAGTAGTTTGGAGTGTAGTTGATCAGTCTACTATGCCTAAATATCAAAAAGAATATGGTGGTTCATATGGTGCGTATTATGACGATCCTTCAGGATATTTCCTTGTTGATGATCTTGATGGTGATGGAACAGACGAATTAATCTGCCCTATTTTTGACGATGCTTCCTGGGGTGCTAAATTTGATAAAAACCTTATGGTTGTTCAATGGGATGCACTTGATCCATTAGAAGATAATTACGCTCAGGCTACACCTTGGGTTTTTCCTGAAAATTCATTAGATTCATATTGGGAAACTGGTGTAAAATATACAAATAACATTTCGTTTACTGGTGGAACAGAAAAAGGTACTTTTAGACTTTCTTATACTAATGTTGACGAAACTGGTATTCAAGTTAATAGTTCTTTAAAAAGAAATACTATTAATCTTAGTGGTTCATATGATTTTACCGACAAACTAAATGTCGAAGCAAATGCTAACTATATCAGCAACGAAAATGTTGGTCGTTTTGGTACAGGTTATGACGAATACAACGTTATGCAAGTTTTTGGTCAATGGTTTCAAACAAACGTTGATTTTGAAAAACTAAGAAATAACTATAAATCACCAATTGATGGTACTCACAGAACATGGAATTATACCGATTTACCAACTGTAGAACCATTAACTGCTTATTATGCAAATAACCCATATTGGACCAGATACGAAAATTATAATAATGATGGTCGTAACCGTTTCTTTGGATATGCTAAGTTAAGCTATAAATTAACTGACTGGATTAATATTTCGGGTCGAGTAGCAAATGATTACTATGCAGAATATCAAGAACAAAGAATTGCTATTGGTAGCGCAGTTGCAGGTGATTTGCCAGATTATACAAGATTTGATCGTACTTTCAACGAATTTAATGCTGATTTAATGGCTTTATTTAATAAAGAACTTGGATCGGTTTCCTTAAATGGTATGTTGGGAGCAAGTACTCGTTCAAATTCAATTCGATCTATTCAAGGAACTACTGTTGGTGGTTTGGCATTACCAAATTATTATGCACTCGATAACTCTGTAGCTCCTGTCGTTATAAACGAAACAGATATTGAGACCAGAATTAATAGTTTTTATGGAAGCCTTTCAACTGGTTATAAACGTTTTGTTTTTGTTGATTTTACTGCTCGCTATGACATTTCTTCAACATTACCAGAAGAAAATAACTCATATTTCTATCCATCAATATCTACTAGTATTATAGTTTCAGAATTACCAGTTCTTAAATCTCTTAGCTATATTTCTCTTATTAAAATTCGTGCAAATTATGCAGAGGTAGGTGCTGATGCTCCTGCTTATAATACTAAAAATGCATATTTCGTAGGCCGTCCATGGGGAAGCTTAGGTTTATCTTCTGTTAAAAGCACGCTTTACAATCCTGATTTGTTGCCAGAAAGAACAAAAAGTGTCGAGTTCGGATTAGAAGCTAACTTCTTTAATAATCGTTTAGGTTTTGATTTTTCATATTATAAAAACAATACCTTCGATCAAATTATGCCTATTGAGGTTTCACGTCCATCTGGTTTTGGAGCAATGTATATTAATGCTGGTGAAATTGAAAACAAAGGTTTTGAAGTTGCATTAAAAGGTACTCCCGTTTCTAAAAAAGATTTTACCTGGAATATTGGAGTTAATTGGTTTAAAAATGAGAACATGGTTGTTGATTTGGGTGATGATATTGACAACATCCTTTTATTTAGTGCATGGGACGTTTCTGTTAATGCTCGCGAAGGGGAACCTTATGGTGCAATAGTAGGTACTGACTTTGTATATTTAAATGGAAAAAAAGTTGTTGATGCTGATGGTTTTTATTTAAGAACTGATGAAGAAAAAGTTATTGGTAATGTTAATCCTGACTGGAATGCTGGTATTTCAAACACATTCACATATAAAGGATTTGTTTTAAGCGCACTTATCGATATTCAACAAGGTGGTGACATTTATTCAATTAATACTAAGTATGGCCAAGCAACTGGTTTGTACGAAGAAACAGCTGGTTTAAATGACAAAGGTAACCCAAAACGTGATCCAGTTGCCGATGGTGGTGGTGTATTATTTGAAGGTACTGTTTACGAAGATGGCACTCCAAATACTTCTTATGTTGAGGCTTACGAATGGGGTTTAGCTTGGGATTATGATGCTTCTCCAACCGCAAGATATATTTATGATGCTTCATATGTTAAATTACGCGAAGTTACATTAGGTTATACATTACCCAAAAAATGGCTTGATAAAACTTTCATTAGTAATGTAACATTATCATTTGTTGGAAGAAACTTGTGGATTATTAGTAAAAATGTGGATCATTTCGATCCAGAAGCTTCATTAAGTTCAGGTAACCTTCAAGGAATAGAAAGTGGTTCTTATCCAACAGCTAGAACTTTCGGTTTCAATCTTAAACTAGGTTTTTAATAAACAGTAAATTTTAGAACTATGAAATACATAAAATATATTTTGATTTTGGTTTTATTAGCAGGAATGTTTTCTTGTGAACTTCCTGATAATACGAATCCTAAAGAGCCCGCCATTGTGCCGGAAACAGCTCTATTCACCAATGCACAGATTGCAGTTATTAACCAGATTAACGAAATGAATCAAAACCTTAATATTTCAAGGTTATTAGCTCAGTATAATGCTCAAACTACTTATTATGGCGAAAGCCAGTGGAATTTTTATGATAGAGGTTTACCAGATGCAATGTGGGAAGAGCTTTATCGTGATGTTCTAGTCGATTTTAAAGAAGCTCGTCAATTGATTAGTGAAAATAATGCGACTCCTCAGGCTAATAAAGACGCTCAGCTTGCTCAAATTGATGTGCTTGAAGTATTAGCATATCATGTACTAGTTGATGTAAATGGAGATGTTCCATATACAGATGCACTAAATGGAAGAGATAATCCAACTCCTGCTTATGATGATGCAGCAGATATTTATTACGATCTTATTGATAGATTGACTGCAGATGCTGCCGTATTTGCTATTGGTGAAGGTGGATTTACCAATGTAGATGTTCTTTATTTTGGCGACATGGATTTGTGGTTTAAATTTGCCAATTCATTAAAACTACGTTTGGCTATGCGCATTGCTGATTACGATGCTGCCTCCTCGCAGAGCTTTGCTGAAGAAGCTATAACCGATGGTGTTTTTGCTGATCAAAGCGAATCTGCCTTACTTTATTATACAGGTACTACTCCTCATGTTAATACTATTTTTGCTCAAATGGTAGAGGCTGGTCGTAGAGATTTTGTTGCATCTAATACAATTGTAGATACAATGAACGCAATTAATGATCCAAGACGTCCATTCTATTTTACTACTGTTGGAGGCATTTTTAAAGGTGGTAGATATGGTTATAGAAATGTTTATAACCAATGTTCATCATTCCCAGCTAGAATGAGAGATGCCGATTATCCTGCTACAATAATAGATTTTGTTGAGGTAAAATTCCTAATTGCTGAAGCTGCGGCCAGAGGTTATGCTGTAGGAGGAGGAACTGTCGAAACTCATTACAATGAAGCTATTACCGAAAGTATTCTTGCTTGGGGTGGTACAAATGCTGATGCTACAGCGTACCTTGCAGAACCTGTAGTAGGTTATAATACAGGAACAACTGCTGGATTATACAAAAGAAAAATTGGCTTACAGAAATGGCTTGCTCTTTATGATCGTGGATTAGAAGGATGGGCTTCATGGCGTATTTTCGATTCGCCAACAATGAATATTGCCCGATATAAAACAATTGACGATATTCCAATGAGAATGCCTTATCCTTATAATGAAGATAACCTAAACCTGGAAAACTATACTGCCGCTTCTGCTGCTATTGGTGGAGACGAGGTTAGTACACCTATCTTTTGGGATATGTTTGACATTAATGGAAATCCAAGATAATAATTATTTCTTATAGCATTTAAAGAGGCTGTCTCAAAAGGACAGCTTCTTTTTTTTTGTTAATAATTTAGGATAGATTTATTTTGTTATAATTAAGATATTCAGTATCTTAG
>MEOE01000030.1 GCA_001768565.1 Bacteroidetes bacterium GWF2_33_16
TATTATATTATATTATATTATATTATATTATATTATATTATATTATATTATATTATATTATATTATATTATATTATATTATATTATAATGCATTATGTATTAAAAAGCATCATTCCAATTAATAGTTATTTACTCCCGTGATTACGACTATACTCCAAAACTGCTTCATTGATAGGTATCACATTTAGAATTGCTTCCTGATTTGAAGAGATCTCGAATTGATAAACAAACCCACCCTTAAGGGTTCTGGAAATAACCAACGGCTCTCTCAAGTAATATTCTTCTTCAGTATCTAGCCGTATAATCCTTTTACCGAGAGTGATTTTATGAACTCCAGGGATAACTGGCAAATAACCTTCAAATTGGTTAAAGCTTAATTGATCAACTTGACCTATAAAAGTCATGTTTTTTTCTTTATAGCCTGCTGATTTATAAAAAATCGTTCGGCTTGTAGAATCTTTAATCCATGCATATTTATAAGGAGATTGCCCAACCAACAATAATCGAGTATAAGCAATAAAACGCACATCGTCATCTTTTTCTGTTTTGGCAATCACAGCAAGTAACCCTTGGTCTGTAATCTTTTCTAAAGCAGCTTTACGCACCCAAGATACCTGCTCATTATTTACTATCTTAGCGAGTAATTTTTGATCATTTAAGTAATCGTTTTTAATTGCCCAAAGGCGAGCATTATATATAGTACTATTAAGTGCTATATCTGCAAGTATACTTGAATCAACTACCCTCTTAATTGCTGTAGTTTGTAATTGTGGACATTTTGAATCAGCATTCAACGCAATGAAATTTATTACTGAGGTATCAAGCAACAATTCAATGGCTTTTTTTCTTATTTCACAATCGCTATTATTCTTTGCTACTTCTGTAAGTCTATTGCACGATTCAACCTCCCCATTGGCACACTCTTCTGCTAATCTGCTAATGGTATTTAACATACCTTCATTAGCTTGCATAGCACTCAACACTTCAGGTGGTACTGTATTCTGTGAAATAATTTTAGTTGGTAAGCCTAGTAGAATGAAGATAATAAAATAAGATAATAGAAAATTTAATTTTCGACTGATCTTGACATAAGAAATTTGCTTCATAGGTTTAGCATTTATAATTTATGAATTATTCAATTATTTAAAAAATACTTAGATTCTTTTATTTAAAAGTTATTTTACAATATTCCTAAAATTATATTATTTGAATGGATATATTTTAATTATTACTCCAATAATTAAACTCTTTCTCGCTCAATTTTTCAATTGTTGCGTTGAGTTATTGAATTCTCTGTATTTTTTATTTAATGCAACACAACGGTTGGCGGTATGAAATCTTTGGAGATTGCGGGCTATTTTCCTGTATTGTTACACAGAACTTGATTTGTGGTAGTATTTAATTACTACTTAAACCACCATGTTATGTACCGCTTGTTATGGCGTTGTGGTTAATTATTCAATGTATTTTTATGGTTTTCCCACCATTTCATCCATTTTTTTTGATCATAACCAAAGTCTTGTCCTGTCATTTTTTTTAGCATTTCTACCGCTACTTTTTTAGATGGATAAATATATTTCCCCTTCTCTAACATTAAGATTAGGGCTACAATTGCTCTTTTATCCTTTGTATTTCCAAGTGCCCTGGCTGCAGCTTCTTTAGTCATATCGTCAAAAGTGTTCAGTTTAGCGATCAGGGGTTCAACAGATCTGCTATCATTTATCTGGCCAAGAGCAAATGCTGCTGCTCTAACAACGCCAGAACATTGATCGTCTAATGCAGTAATCAGAGGTTCAACAGCTCTATCGTCTTTAATACTTCCCAGTGCATTGGCTGCTGAAACACGTACTGGTTCGGAATATTCCCAATTTTTATAGCTCAATGCGGAGATCAGTGGAATAACTGCACAACTGTCATTTATATTTCCTAGTGCGTTGGTTATTTCTGTAACCATAAGATTATTATCTGAAACTTTTAATGCACTAATTAAAGGTTCAACTGCATCACAATCTTTTATTATACCAAGAATAGTTGCTGCCTTTCTGCGAACATTTAAATCATCTTTATTCATCAAAGCAGTAATGAACTTGGGTACGGTTTTCTTAGCCTCTTCTGAGCTTGACCAATAAGGTGCAATTTTGTTAAGCGATTCTGCAGCTGATATACACACATATATACTTTTATCTTCTAATGCAGCAAAAAGGTGATTTATTGCACTGCTGTCATTTAAAATTCCGAGCAATATTGCTGCTGCATTCCGTTTATCATTATCTTTATTCTTAAGTAACAGGATAAGTTCTGGCACTTTATTCTTGGCACTTTCGGTATACGCCCATTTGAAATCATTCGTATTATGTATATAATGATTAGCATTTCTAAAGCAATTAGAAATGGCGTTTGCTGCTGCATTACTAAAAAACTCGTTGCTATCTTGCATTGCTTCAATTAACGGTATCCCTCCAAGAGGTTTATAGATTGAAGACATAAATGTACCCATACTACTACGATATGCTTCTCCAAAAGGAGCACTTTTTGGTTCTGTGTAAGACCTATATATTGTTTCGGGACAACTAATTAATTTAGATAAATTGTACTCAAAAATAACTTTAGCAAGGTTATCAAAAATTACATTAACTTGCAAATTGACAGCACTGTAATGTGAGCCTTTGATTTGACCGGTATAGTTACATATAAAAGGTTCACCTTTAACCTCAATTCTAATGATTAAATCATAATTTATTGAATCTTCTTTTATTTTAGCATATTGAAGTAATTCTATCATCGTTTTTTTATAACTAAGACCTAGGTCAAGTTGAATTCCATATTTATACGATTCGGTCACAATTATTTTTGCTGTTTTTACATGACTAAAATCTGGATGTTTGCCTACATTTATTATTATCAAACTATCATCTTGTGATTTATATGAGGTTTGCTGTGCATTTAAGTTTATGAATAGCATGAGCAAAAGACTTGATGAAATCAATTTTGTATGAATTATTTTCATGAAAATACATTTTTAGTAAACATTTTCTTTAATTGCTGCTAACGGTCTGCGGCTAGGTTTCGTGCGGGATTTCGCCCTGCGTTCCTGTCCGCCGATAATAAAGTTTAAAAATAGTAAAAATGTTTGAGAATTACTATAACCCGCATGTAACCTGAGCCGCTGTTAGGAGTTGTTAAATAATTATGGATCAATATTAGTTTCTTGTTTGTTTTTTATAATCTAAATATTCACTTTCATTGCACCAAAACCACTTTTCTTCCTTTAGCCAAATTTCAGGCTCTATTAAATTTTCAAATTTAATAAAATGATATATATACTTACCTTTTGGTTTAGAATAATTTTTCACTGTGTCCTTTTCTTGAATTGTTCCTGATCCAACAAAAGAAATAACTTCCAAATTATTCCTGTCTAAAATTCTGAACCAACCTTCTCCTTTAGTCCATGACATTTGTCCTAATGGTGATACAAATTGTGCTTTTATAATATTGTTTTCAATTTTATAAATACCCCAATTTCCACTTATTTTTGGTTTTGTTTCTTTATTTATAATGTTTAACAAGTCTTTTGATGGATTATAAACAAATAATCCATTTTTAAAAAATGCACAAATTGGATATTCTGTGTTTAAGTCTATTTGATTATCCGGCTTTTCAATAGAACCAGGTCGTATTAAATAATATAATCCATTTAAATTAATTAAAGTATCAAGACCTGTGTATTCATTATTAAAACAATAAGTAAAACTCTTTGCAGTTTCACTATATTGTCTTGATATTTTACAGTCGGAGAGAATCAAAATCACTACAAAAAATAAACTGATGAATTTCATAATAAAATAACGAATTAATTTAATAACTCCTAACTATAGTATAAATACTATTTTTTTGTATTTATGCATTAAACTTTGATTATTAGTAAAGTTTTATTGTATAATACCAAAATTGTTTTAAAATTAATAAAAAAGTTAAACAAACCTACTTTTGTCCTAAAAATTAACCTGTTAGGTAAATTGCGCATAGAATAAAAGGATGTTCAACTATAAATCTCCAATTTTGCCAAAATCTGACCCTGTATGCAGCATGTTTTACAGCATGTTTTTCCAAAGCACAGGCATATCAATGGTTGTACGGTGTATTTTTTTATTTCTACACACTGGAATTCTTATTAAGCTTATAAATCTTCGTATTTTTATATTTGTTAAGCTGTAAATATTAATACTTATGGAATCCTATTATTATACAATTGTTGGCTATTTAAAATCGGCTCATTTTATTGCCAATAATATGAAAAAACCCGCTATCGCAAGGGATTTATTAAATTATGAGCTTATTGAATCAGGATTAAGTTCACGATTAAAGTTGCTTGCAATTGCCAAGAAAGAGAATATTAATATTGAAAATGTGCTCGAGAAAAAACATAAAAGGCAAAACAAGAGAATAGAATCCATTTATAATTTAAAAGTACCAACGCGGTTAAAAAACATATTAATACATCAAGGAATAAACAGCATAGAAGAACTTTCAAAATATACAAGGAAACAAGCTTTAACGTTTCGTAATGCCGGAAATAAATCTATTGATAAATTGGAATCTTTTATGGCTCAATATGGAATATTTTTTAAGAGTTAATTATTTATTTTATTCAGTTTTACAAAACAGAAAAATCGACTTATTAATTTTTAATAAGAATCATACTACAACTTTTTGTCGATGGTTATAGCTTTTTACTTTTGATGTCGAATTAAGGTTAGACCCTAATTAGCAACTTTAGAATTGCTTCCTTCAATTGCTTAGTTTGGTTGGTATTTGCGAAACATCTACTGCTCCAATTTAGGTTTTAAATTTCTATTATCCAGCTCGGATTTTGCTAAAGTGCGGAGTTTGTCTACCATAATAGGGACTTCCTTATATATGTTAATATAATTTTGATAATAATCGCTATATTCACTCTGCCCAGTAGACTTTATCTCCGTTAATTCTTCAATGTTTGCCAATTCATGAAGCCAAAAGTCAGATACCGATTCAGCTTTTTGTGAAAGAAGTAGCTCTAAAGAATTTGTTGCATAAGAGGCTATATACTTATTTTGTGCCAACCGAAAAAGGACCTGTACCGCACCTGAACCACCGATCCGAGCAATTGCATTCATTGCAATACGCATGTGCTCTCTATGATGTTTAAAATCAAAATCATCAAAATCAAACGTGATTCCCTCCATTAATTTAGCCAGAGGTTCAATTGCACGGTCGTTACCGATTTGAACTAAAGCTTCTGATATCCAGTCTATAGTATCAAAATTTAACCTAGTAATGAGGTAATCTAAGGCACTATTTCCGAATTTTGCGATGGATTCAACGTCTTCAAGAGCAATAAAACATAAAATACTTTCCTCAACACTCGATGGTTGCCAGTTTAATTCATTTAACAGTTCAACAGCTCTTTTTGACAACTGTGGATTCATAAGAAATGGAGTCAATAATTTCACACAGTGGTTACCAGCACTAAGAATTAGTTTTCTGTTCCAAGGTATTTGTGCAACCGCAAATTTTGCATATAGTTCATCCGTATCTGGGATCCATCCTAATGTGGTCAGCATTTTGGCAGCTTCAGGTCTTATTTCAATATTTTCAGAAGACAATGCCAAAATAAGTTGCTCAATTACATTTGAACGATCTTGTTTTGCAATTGCTGATAGTGCTTTAATCGCGGAATATGAAAAATGGCCATTATTCAATAATGATATTAAAAAAATAGTTGCATTGGGATCTCGTATTAAGCTTAATGCCTGCAGAGCTGATTTTTTTACAATTTCATTTTTTTCTTCGTTCTTATCTCCTTTGTAATAAATGTTTACTATTGGTTGCACTGCATCAACACCAATTGCTACTGCTTCCTTCCAATTGTTTAGAGAAATAAGAAAATAAGTCATTTCCTGAGGATTTTTTGGTACCCAGTCTAGTAACTTAAGTTTATCAGCAGCATCAGTCCTTTCAATCAGATAGGAATTAGATTGTGTCAATTTCATTAACTGCTTTTCTATTAATAATGAAACCACATTAGAATTAATTTTTTTAAGAGTTTCAATTCCAACTTTATTGTACTTTGGTGAATGTTCTATTAATTCCATAATTGGCTGCACAGCTTCTTTATCCCCTATTTTACCCAGTGCCAGAATGACTGAATTCATCATAGGAGCCGGAGGATTTGAACGGATTGTGGATATGAGGGGCATAGTTGCACAAGTATCTCCGATTTCTCCCAACGCCCATGCCGCACTATCATTCCATTTTCCCATATCTGGTTTAAGCGCATCAATGAGTTCTTTTATAGCATGTGCATACTTTAATTTTCCAAGCTCATAAGCGGCATTTTTTCGAATGTTGAAATCCCTAGACTTTAATAAATGTTTTAACCGCCAAGTCCTAATTATTCTTATCATGTGTCAAAACTATTTAACCCTTTGTATATTTCAGTAGTAATCTTATTTT
Organism: Bacteroidetes bacterium GWF2_33_16; assembly: GCA_001768565.1. Classification (GTDB taxonomy): domain Bacteria; phylum Bacteroidota; class Bacteroidia; order Bacteroidales; family UBA12077; genus UBA12077. Next base: position 6,493 of record MEOE01000030.1, read on the forward strand.
CCTTCACAAACAAATTTATTTATACTATTAATTTTGTTGAAATAAATAAAGGATATTAAATTAATAATAAAATAAGCCATTTTAATACTATAATAGGATAAATGAAGCCGATTTTACTATTGGAATATTAAAATTATGACCTCCATTGTCCAATTCCATTCCACCAATCTTGGCTAAAATAAATTTTTGACTGTTTAACAATATCATAATATACCTTCTGCATTAATTTAAGTCCTCCTGATTCATCTAATTGTTTACCAATTTGACGAATAAAACTATATTCTACATATTGTTGAAATTTAGGAAGGCTACCTTTTGATTCTGTAGATATTATCAATTCTTTAAGTAAATTATATAAGTCATTATAATTGGAACCGGCATCGATAATTTGCTGATTATAAATTTCTTTCATTTTATTATATTCAGTTTGTCCCCTTAATATTTCATTATCTAAAAGTTCATTATAAGTGGTTGCATTATATCTTAGAAGAATAGAAATTACCTCATGATCACCCCATTCAAAGGCATGAGCAAGTAATGGTTTTTTATATTTTGAATAAATATTATTGACATTGGATCCATTTTTTATAAGCAGTTCTATTATTTCTATTCTATTTGATTCATAAGCTAGTAATAATGCATTTTCATCTGAATCATTTTTAGTAATATTTAAATCTGCTTTTATATTAATGAGAAATTCAACAATATCTTTATGACCTTTTGAACAAGCATACATTAGTGCTGTAGTGCCATTTTTATCTTGTTCATTTAATTTAGCCCCATTTTTAATTAGAGTTTCAACAATAATAAAATGCCCGTTAGAACATGCAGTCATTAAAGGAGTTATGCCATATTTATTATTTGAAATGTTATTTACATTAATTCCTTTTTCAATTAATAGTTCAATAATATTTTTTAAACCTTTACTACATGATAGCAGAAAAGCATCCCATCCATTTTTATTCTCTGTAAGAAATTTAGCACCGGCATTAATTAGATGTTCTGCAATCTTTTCATTTTCTTTTTCACAAGCAATAATAAGTGCTGTATTCCCAACTTTATTTACCTTGTTTATGTTAACTTTTTTCTTTAAAAGAAAATCAACACTATCCAATTTCCCATCTCCACAGGCATACATCAATGGTGTAAATCCACTATTATCACTATCGTTTATATTTGCTTTATATTTGATAAGGGTTTCAGCAATTTCAAACTTTCCCATATTGAGAGCAATCATTAAAGTTGTTTTACCTTCTTTGGTTTTGTCATTTATATCAGCACCATTTTCCAAAAGGAACTCTACCATTTCTTTGTTTCCAGACTCGCAAGCCAACATTAAAGCTGAATAATTATCTTTATTTTTCTCATTAACAAATGCATTTTTAGACACAAGAAATTTGGAAATTTTATTGTGCCCTTTTAATATTGAAATCATTAATGGAGTATTACCATAGTCATTCTTAATATTACAATTGGCGGCCTTAGAAAAGAAGGAGGGTTTTAAAAGTTTTGTGACTTTTTCAAAGTCTCCATTTTTACATTCGTCAAGGAGTTTAGAATCTATTCTTTTCATGACATTTACTTTAAAGGGTTTGGTTTATAAGATACTTATTAATTGATATATAAAATAACTTTCCAACCTAAAGGTAATTATTCTTACCCTGATTGTCAAGTGATTAAAGGTAGTTTAAAAACTTTTTAAAGAATCATTTTAAAAAAGGAAAGGGAATAATAAAAAAAAAAATGAATACAGGCAAAAGGGGAAAAATCAATCTTTTTTTCCCTGTTGCCTTTTTAGATTAAGTATAAAATAAGTCATCTATATGCAATCTAGCAGGCAATAATATCAATCAAATTTTGCATTAAACAGATGTTGTAATTTTCCGATTTTATCATGGTAATCACCTGCTAGGTATCCTCCAGAAACATTATCAATACCATACTTCTTCATTAATTGTAAAGCGTTCTTCGTTTCAATCCTTTCGGCTTGTTTTCTATCGGTTGTTCTAAGTAATTTTTGTTCAATACGGATTATAGGAAGATTGTTTTTAACAAAGAAAGTCGTTTTCCCATTTCTGTGATCATCAAATCTATGTATTCGATTACTTGTTATTCCTACATAGTATTTCCCATTCTGAAGAGTAAGCACATATAAGTAAATGAATTTTTCTTCCACTTGTTGTAATAAGTTTTTCATGATTTGGTTCCTCCAATTTTTAATTAATAATTCGGAACCAGAACACCGGAATTTTTTTTAAATTCAAGCAAAATAAAATCGTATAAACAGCACAGCGGCCTTATGCCGAATTTATTTGGCGCCTGTGTTGTAGCCTAGTGGGCTCATTTCAAAAGGATTTGCTAACTTTGTGAGGAATTATTGAGGAAAACGAACCTGAATTCAATCAGTTCAAAATCTTTTAACGATTTTTAATTTTTAAAATAAGAATAGAAAAACCATGAAATAATTTTTGAAAAAAAGTTGTTTCTTTTAACTTGCAACATATTTATTAAAATTTGCAGTCCAAAAATTAATTTTTGATAAGTATAATGAAAGCCTCCTTTTTAGACTTTGATTTTCTGGTTTTACGGATAAAAGATTACATTCCCCTTACCGAAGCCGACGAAGAACTCATTAGTAGATTGTTTATTTTGGAGTATTTCGATAAAAATGAGTTAATACTTAAAGAGGGAGCCTATTGTCAGAAATTATATTTTATTGCTACAGGTATCGTTCGGTTTTCCCTTCTTATTGATGGAGTAGATAGAGCCTTTGTTTTCAGAGATGAAGGAGCATTCTGTTGTGATTTGGAAAGTTTTTTAAGAAAAACCCTCTCAAAATTTAACATCTCTGCCATAGAACCCACTACCCTTTTTTCTATTACCTACGAAAATTTGCAGGTATTTTACAAGGAAATACCTTATGGCGATAAGTTTGGGAGACTTTCCATAGAGCAACTATTTTTAGGGTTGGTTAACCATTTCTATGCATTTTTTTCTGAAGGTCCTGATCAAAGATATTTGAGATTTGTGAACCAACACAAGGATTTGTTGCAGCGCATTCCACAATATCACATTGCCTCATACGTTGGAGTAACACCTCAGGCATTATGTAGAATTAAGAAAAAAATGCTTCATAATCATTTATGAACCTGGATTCATAAATCTCATTTTATGACAACATAATTTTGTAATGATATAAATCAAATCTTACATTACTATGAAAATTGTAACAAATAACGAACGAGAAAAACTAGTCGCTCCTTGTGGTTTAGATTGTGGAGCCTGCGAATTCTATTTAAGTAAGGATAACCATGATATTATGGAATATTTGGTTTCGAAAGGAATTCCAAAGTCAATATTGCCATGTAATGGTTGTAGAAATGTTGATGGGAAATGTCCTATAGTACAAACAGATTGTTCAACATACAATTGTACTAAAACCAATGATGTAGATTTCTGCTTCGATTGCAAAGAATTTCCATGCAGCATGCTTAATCCAACTGCTGATAGGGCAAATATATTACCACACAACCTAAAAGTCTTCAACTTATGCACTATTAAGCGTGATGGTCTGGATAATTTTATAGGTAAATCAGGTAAAATTAAGCTTTCATATTATAAGGGAAAAATGGTGATAGGAAAAGGACCTGTTATGGAGTATTAGTCTATGCTTTTGAGCGCTGAAAATCATAAAAGCAGCAATTATGAAATGTAAATTTTTAGTAATGTCATTAATTTAATAGAAAAATGAATAAAATAGCAATCATAAAAATAAGAAGAATGGAATCAATAATAAGTAAAATTATTTATGTCGTATTAATAAGTATTTGCTTTTATAGTTGCGTTCAAAACAAATCAAAAGATAACATAACAACATCTAATATAATTGATATGAATCAAGAAAGCATAGCAACAACCATTATTGAGTTGGAAAAAGCTGCATTAGAAAAATTGAATAAGGGAAATCCTTCGGGCTATCTGGATATTTATGCAGATGACATTACCTATTTTGATCCTTTTCAGGAAAAACGGTTCGATGGATTCAAAAGTGTACAGACTTTTTATAGAAGTATGGAAGGGACAATACTGATAGATCAATACGAAATGATTGACCCTGTTGTACAAATTGGTGGAGAAATAGCTGTTTTGAGTTATAATTTAGTCTCGCATATAGGAAATGTTATTTTCCGCGAGAAATGTACGGAAGTTTACAAACAACAGCCGGACAAACAGTGGAAAATTATCCATAGCCATTGGTCAATAGTTACACCAAAGAACAATAATGAATAACTAATTTTGAAACTGTGAATATTTCTTTTGAACAGTTGTCTGAAAAACATAGATTTTCTATAATGGACATTTTCAATTATTATATTGAGAACAGTTTTTCGGCATATTCAGATAATGTGTTTGATTATGACTTTTATAATAAATTTATTGAAAATACCAAGGGATTTCCTGCATATGCAATTAAGGTTGAAGAAGAAACAGTTGGATTTTGTTATCTAAGTCCATATAATCCACTTTCATCTTTTCGGGAAACACCACAGGCCTTATGCAGAAAAAAAATGCTACATACCCATTTATGAACCTGGATTCATAAAATTCATTTTTTAGGTGCATAGTTTTGTAGTACTAAAAAATCTAATTGTTTGTTATAGTGAAGATTGAAACTATAAAATCTAATTTTAAATTACATATGTTAACAAAAACTCTTTTTTCTATTATAGGTTTATGTGGATTTGTTTTATTCTCTCAAGAAAACAGACAAGATGAACGTAAATCAAAACCAGAAATTTTCTTAGTAGGTACAATTCACTCGATGCACTTCAATCCGGACTATAATTATTCAATTATTGATCTTCAGTCGCAAATCAGTGCATTAAAACCAGATTTTGTTTGTGGTGAAATTGTACCTGAAGCATTTGACCAACCAATGGAAGGATATTTCCCTCCCGAAGCAGCATTTCTTGCAGAAATGGCAACAACATTAAATTATAGTTTTGTACCTGTTGATTGGCGACTTGATTATGCTACCCAATCAAAGGCTGAAAGTGAATATCCATTGTTTATTAAAGAACAAGTTAAATCAATGTCAGATACAATGTGGAATTTAATTAGAGAATCAAACAGCCAATCTATTTATGATTTTATTCACGGGAACTTGCATTTACAAATGACTGATTCATTATACGAAAGAATTATAGGAGTTAATTCAATTGCTGAATTAGCTAGTGGTAACTGGCACGAACGTAACAGAAAAATTGTTGAAAATACTTTAAAAGCTTCAAAAGCAAAAAATGCAAATAGGATTGTTATTGTTTTAGGTATTGATCATCTACCTCAAATTAGAAGGCAATTAATTGATTTAGGCTTTGAGCCCCAAATTCCAAAACGTTTATTTGTTCCGGAAAAAAATTCAAAAGTATCTGATGCAGTCTTAGCGCGCTGGAAACGCAACTTAGAGTTTCTCAAATTAATCCGTGATAAAAAAATACCGATATCAGATGATAATTATCAGAAAGTAATTAATAGTAAAAGAATTCCGGATTTAGAACTTGCAATTCAGAAGTCATCTTAACTTAAAACTATAAAAACATGAAAAAAATACTAATAATCCTTACTTTACTAAACACACTACCATCATTTGCTCAACAACCACAAAATGGTTACGAATTAATTGAGCAAATGTACAATGCAAACAAGGCAAACTGGTATAAAACTCTTTGCTTTTCGCAAGAGGTTATATACTATAAAAACGACAGCATTGTAGGAACGGATGTTTGGCTTGAGGCTTATCAATCACCCAGTAACCTAATACTTAAGTTCACCAATTGGGACAGTGGTAATGGCTTACTTTTTACAAACGACAGCCTCTATACTTACCAAAAAGGGATTCTCCAATCAGTTATGTATCGTATTCACGATTTGGTTGTGCTGGGTTTAGACATTAATAATATTCCTCCCGAAACTACTTCGAAACGAGCCGAAAAATGTGGGTATAACCTAAATCTAATTACTGAAGGTCAATGCTTGGGACACGAGGCTTGGGTAGTTGGAGATACATCAGGTACTTGTTTCTGGGTTGATAAGGAAACGCTTCTGTTCCTTAAAATGCATCGTAAAACAGGCGAAAACTCACGAGAAGTTGAGTTTGCCAAATATGAAGACATAAATGGTTATCCTGTTGCAACAGTAATTAAATTTTATAATAACCATGGAGAACTAAACATGGTTGAAAAGTACTTTAATATAAATCCCAACTGTAGTTTACCATCTACAATCTTCAATCCTGTTGAATTTAACAATGCCGAGTGGTAATTACTATTTTTCAGATCTACTAAACAGCCATTCAATAAAAAAGAGAGACAAGATGAACAAATTAGAATTAAAAGAAAATCCAACCTTAAGAGATTATCAGGAATATGTAAAAATTCTTGAAATACAGAGAGGTTTTACCAATCAAAATGCATTAGAAAAGTGTTTGCTGTTGGGAGAAGAAATGGGTGAATTATTTAAATCTATTCGTAAAGCAGCGAATTTAAAAACAGATATTACCTCAAACATTAGTTCAGTTAACGAAGAAATTGCAGACATGTTAATTTATCTATGTTCAATAGCAAATCGTTTTGAAATTGATATAGAAAAAGCTTTTCGCGAAAAGGAGGAAATAAACAAAAAACGGAAATGGATTTAACATTTTAATTATGTTCTTTGATGATTAATAACCAATTATCGTCATTATTTGATTATAAAAAAACAATTAATTTAAAAAAGAATACCTAATGAAATCAAAATTTCTATTTTTTATATTGATCATATTAATCTCTGCAAGCGCATTGGGGCAGGATGAAAAAAAACTTTCAAATAATGAAAAACTATTTGGATTATCTTTATTATGGAAAGAGGTTAGTTATAACTTTGCTTTTTTCCATCAGGCTCCTGATTTAAATTGGGATAGTTGTTATATGGCAACAATACCAAAAGTATTAGAAACAAGTAATGACTGGGATTATTATCTGGAATTGCAGAAATTTATGTCACTACTGCAAGATGGGCATACTCGAATCTTTACTCCGGTTCACTTACGTAATAAATATTTTGGTACAACCAATAATCAATTTACAACAAAGTTAATCGAAGACAAGGTCATTATTACTCGGGTTTTAGATGTTTCTCTTAGTAATAAGGGTTTGAAGCAAGGCATGGAAATTACCGCTATTAATGAAATGAATCCATTCGCATATGCTGAGAAATATGTAGCTCCTTATGTTTATGCATCAACTCCTCAAGATCGGCAATTACAAATCTTTAATTTATTTCTTTTAAGTGGAAACACAACTGAACCAATAAGTATAGAAATCGAAAGCTTTGAAGGCAAACGGCGAACACATAAAATAAGCCGGGAACCATGGATTATGGAAGAAGAAATGTTAAGTGGAAAACCTCTTGAATTTAAAATACTTGCAAATAATATTGGGTATCTTAAAATAAATAATTTTGTTGCAAGTGAGAATATCAGAACCAATTTCGATTCAATTTATGAAAAGATCCTGCTTACTAATGGATTAATTATTGATGTTAGAGAAAATGTAGGTGGCGCTACAGATATTTCGCTTTACATTTTAAAGCATTTCACTAACAAACCATTTAAAACAGGGAAATGGAGATCTCCCAAAAACATTGCTGCACATAGAAGTTGGGGAAGTAAAATTGAGTGGTTTGAATCAGATGAATTTGAGGTGTTACCATTTGATAATAAAGTCATCTACACCAAACCAATGGTTCTGCTTACCGATGAAAGTACTTTTTCATGTGCCGAAGATTTTTGTGTAGGATTCCTTACTATACATCGAGGTAAAATAGTTGGAGCCAAAACTGCCGGTAGTAGTGGAAATCCTATAATATTTAAATTACCTGGCGATGGTATCGCTCTTGTTTGTTCAAAACAGGATTTTTTCCCTGATGGCAGAGAATATGTTGGATTTGGAATAACACCAGATATTGAAATTAAACCTACAATAAAGGACATTATTCAAAACAGAGACCCGGTACTGGAAATAGCTGTGAAAGAAATTTTAAAATGATACAATACAATGTTTAATTATCAGTAATATATTCAAGGTAGTCAATTAGTAATTTTTACAAAATCAATTTGAACAATGAAAAATACATTTTACATCATATTTTTAATAATTATTATATTAGTATCTGCCTGTCGGTCAAATAATAATAATTACAACAACCCCGATGAAATTCAAGGTGATTACTTTGGTCAAATACCTCCAAGTGATTCAGCAAAACTTTTTGCTCCAAATACCATATCAACAGGAATGAATGAGCGTGATTTTGTTATCTCACCTGATGGTACAGAAATATTTTTCTGCCGTGAAGCAGGAAACTTTAAATACACAACCATTTTTTATACTCAGAGAATTAACCATATTTGGACTTTTCCCGAAGTTTTTGAATACTGCACCAATCCCAACTACAAATTTGTTGAACCCCACCTCTCAATTGATGGAAAGAGATTATACTTTATCTCAAATATGCCAGTAGACTCTTCATCTTTTGGTAATGAAGATATCTGGGTATCCACAAAAACAGATGGCAAATGGTCAAAACCGGCAAATCTTGGGTCTCCTGTTAATACTAAAAGTAAGGAATTTTTCCCATCACTTACACAAGATGGCACCATTTACTATACACATTTAGATACCTTAGTTAATGATGAGTTCATATATCGCTCTCGTTTTGTAAATGGGGAGTACCAGCAACCTGAAAAGTTAGGCCCCAATGTAAACATTGGGAGTGCAAGGTACAATGCATTTATTTCCTCTGACGAAAGCTACGTCATAATCCCTGCTTACGGAATGCCTGATAGTTATGGTGGTACTGATTACTACATCTCATTCCGCGATTTCCAAGACAACTGGAGTCAACCCATCAATATGGGATTAAAAATAAACACATCTAGTCCTAAAGAGTGGTCAGCATCAGTTTCAACTGATGGCAAGTACATATTTCTTATGTCTGCCAGAATGAATAACAAGGGAATTGATAAGCTTAGTCAGCAATCTTTGCTTGAATTTCACAATAGCCCGCAAAATGGCAATACAGATATTTACTGGATTAGTTCCTCAATAATTGAAGAACTCAGGCTACAGGCTGATTTTAAAAACAAAAACAATAAGTTATTATTTGAATAAAAATACTTTTAAATTCAATATAAAATGATAAATGATATGAAAAGCAGTTTTGCAAAAGGATTGGTTTCAAATGGACCAGCAGAAGAATACAAAGAAAAGTTAATGCTTTATGGCCAGTTTATTGGTGATTGGACTGCTGATACTATTGAGTATCCTGAAGACGGCACTCAAAGACATTCAAAATGGGATATTCGTTTTGAATGGGTATTAGAAGGAAGAGCAATTCAAGACCTTTGGATAACTCCAATAAGAAAAGAGAATGCGGTAGGCTGGAATGAGCCAGGAAACAGGTATAGTACAACTATGCGGGTTTATGATCCTAAGATTAATGCATGGCACATTGTTTGGATAAATCCACCAAGTGGAACTGTTGTCAAACAAATAAGTCGACAAGTTGGAAATGAGATAATACAACTAGGAGAGATAGATAGCTCTGGTCATCAGTCACGTTGGGTATATCGAGATATCACACCAAATAGTTTCAGATGGTGTAACGAAAAAACTACCGATAATGGGAATAGCTGGAGATTGTTACAGGAAATGAGGGCTAAAAGAAAATGATGAATGGAAAATAATCCACAACCATTGGTTGATTACTAAACCTCCTTCTAAATTATTGTACTATCATAACTTTTTTAATTGATTATGGATAAAATATTGACTTTCAGCGATAGACAAGCCTTTAGGGAATGGCTTGACAAGTATGGGACAGAGAGCAACGGTGTATGGATACTTTTTGATAAAAAGGAGAAAATTGTCACATTATCTGCAAACGATGCGTTGGAAGAGGCACTTTGTTACGGATGGATAGACGGACAAATAAAATCGCTCGAACATAATACTTACAAAAAGTATTTTGCGCCACGATTACCAAAAAGTAAATGGTCTGTTAAAAACAAAGAAATTGCACAAACCCTTATAGAAAAGGATTTAATGACCCAGCGAGGTTTGGATGCCATAGAAAACGCAAAGAGAAATGGGATGTGGGATAATGCTAAACGCATACTTATTAAAGATGAACAAATAAAAATGTTTAAGCAAATCATACAACCACATGAACCAGCTTATAGCAATTTTCTGAATATGTCACATTCAGTACAGCGCACATATACTGGTTTTTATCTTGATGCCAAATCTGATAAAACCCGTCAAACACGGTTAAAAAAGATTATTGACAGACTTAATAGCAATTTGAAACCAATGTGATGTAAGTAATTAAAATGACGATATAATGATTAAAAATTATTTTTATTTTATAGTTGGAATTTTGTGTTTACTCTTTGCAGTTACTCATACGTTAAATGGGTTCTTAACAAGTTTGCAGATTTTAGAAAATTCTGCAATTGAGAATAATACAAAAACTGCTTTTACATATGTATGGCATATAATTGGTATTGAAAACCTGATCTTTGGAATAGCATTATGCATCATGGCATTTCAAAAGAATTTGGCAAAGGTTAAGTTTGCAGCTTGGTTAATAATTACGATTTTAGTAATGCGGTGGATTGTTATCACACTCGTTACTTTATTGAACAATAGTGGTAATGTAATACAATTAATTCCTGACACAGTTGCAATTTTTGTTGTAATTGTTTTGTTGCTTTTTGGAATAAAAGTAAAAGATAAAATTCCTAATGAATAATTTCCCTAAAACCCATTTGCACTCAGTGGAAAAAGCGAGTGCTTTAGATAGTAAAGTTCGATTATTGCTTCAAAATCCCAGAAGAATATTAAGAAAAATTATACATCCTGGAATGACAGTTCTTGATTTAGGTTGTGGTACCGGATACTTCACATTGGAAATTGCAGAATTACTGGAGAAGAAAGGGAAGGTTATTGCCGCTGATGTTCAAAAAGGAATGCTTGATGTATTAATACTGAAATTGGGAAACAGCGAATTACAAAAGCAAATCCAAATTCACAATAACCCAGAAAACACTCTCAATTTGACAGAAAAAGTTGATTTTATATTTGCTTTTTATGCTTTTCACGAAATGAAATTTATTGACAATATTACAAATGACCTTCAAAAAATATTAAAGACAGAGACCAATATTTTAATTTCTGAACAGAAATTTCATGTTTCAAAGTATGCATTCAATGCAATAATCCAAAAATTAGAAAATATTGGATTTGAAGTTTATAAACGACCTAAAATATTTTTAAGCAGAACAGCAATAATGAAAATAAAAACACAAACCCCCGTCATTTTATATAAATAATGGCAGGATTTGTAAATTTTATCGATCCTGCTTGTATACTATTATGTTGAAATAGTATAATTTCAAATTCTCTTATATGCAATGGAAACAGAAGGAATATCGAATATTAAATAGTAGACTATGAAAATTGGAATAATAGGAACTGGAGGAGTCGGTGGATACTTTGGTGCTAGATTAGCTTCATCAGGGAATCAAGTGACTTTTATCGCCAGAGGAAAACATCTTGAGGCTATTAAAAAAAACGGATTATTGATTAAAAGTATAAAAGGAGATATTACTATTAATCCTGCAGTAGCATCTGATAAACTAAATGATATTGCAGATTGTGAATTGATAATTTTCGGAACAAAAGCTTATCAAATAAAAGATATCGCAAAAGTTTTAGCGAAATGCTTAAATAAAAATGCTATGATTTTACCTCTGCAAAATGGTGTATTAGCAATTGAAGAACTAACCCAGTATTTCGATAGAAAACAAATTCTTGGCGGATTGTGTATGATTTTTAGTCGAATTGAGTCTCCTGGTATAATCAATCATATGGGTCTTGAACCATCAATTACATTTGGAGAAATTGATAAAACTAACAAAGAACGTACATTAAAATTAAAAACGATTTTTGAAAACGCAGAGATTAGGTGCACATTAACTGATGAAATTGAGGTTGCATTATGGAAAAAGTTTATGCTAATTTGTTTAAGCGGTTTTGGTGCTATTTCAAATTCAGGATATGGACTAGTCAGAGAAACACCAGAAACTCGACAGATGTTAATTGACTCATTGACAGAGGTTGGTATGATAGCAAAAGTTAAAAATATAAAACTAGATATCGATATAATAGATAAATCAATAGCAATTGTAGATACATACCCGGCAGATTCTATGTCATCTTTATCTAGAGATGTATTGAGCGGTAAACAATCAGAAATTGAATATCAAAATGGAACAGTAGTTAGATTAGGAAAAGAACTTGGAATTGATACACCAGTTAATAAATTTATATATGGATTTGTTAAATTATTAGAAAAAAAGTACAAAAACCAAAGCGTGTAAATATCGATCAAAAAACTTTAGTTAATTAAAAAATTAAATCATGCGCATATTCACAGTAGATTCGTTTACTGACAAACCTTTTACTGGTAATCCTGCAGGAGTTTGTATTTTAGAGAGTGATTACTCTGATGATCTCTATCAGAAAATAGCTAGAGAAATCAATTACTCTGAAACTGCCTTTCTTGTTAAACAAAATAATAATTTTAGGATTAGGTGGTTTACACCAAAAGCAGAAGTAAACTTATGTGGGCATGCCACATTAGCAGCCGCTCAGATACTTTATGAATATCAAAATTATGATCCTTTAGAAGAAATTAGATTTGATTCAAATAGTGGTATTCTAATTGCCAAGAAAAAAGGTGATAAAATTGAGTTAAATTTTCCTCAATTGTTTGTGAACAAAACAAATAGTAATGAGATTCTGGAAAAGGCATTTGATATTAGACCAACATATGTTGGAAAAAACAATAATAGGTACTTAATCGAAATCGATGATTATGAGAAGTTGCCAAATATTAAACCAAACTTTCAATTACTAAATTCTCTGGATTTAGGAAGATTTATAATTACTGCGGCATCCAAAAATCCAGACTATGATTTCATTTCAAGATATTTTGCGCCTGGTGTTGGCGTACTTGAAGATCCTGTGACAGGTACGGCGCATTGTTATTTGGCACCATATTGGGGACAAAAACTTAATAAAACAGTAATGACTGGATTTCAAGCGTCTGAAAGATCAGGAACTATTGAATGTGAATTAATTGAAAATAACAGGGTGCTATTTAGGGCAAAAGCAATAGTTATGCATGAGTTAATACCTAAATGGACAAAAAATTTATTGGATTTTGTAAAGTAAATGCATCATTATGCAAAAAAATGTGACCCAAACACATTTCTGTATCTGGGTAACCAGAACATTTGCATTAGGTGTTTTAGTTACTTTAGTTCTTTAGATTCAACTGGTGACAATTCGTGTCCAAATAAGGCTAAAACCTGATTTACTTTATCCATTCGGAGGGATTCTTTCCCCTGCTCCAAATCACGAATAAATCTTAGTCCTACTCCTGCTTTTTCGGCAAGACTCTCTTGTGTTAATCCAAGAATTTTACGACGTTCTTTTACAAATTTTGCTAAATCTTTTTTCATGACTATACCTTATCGGGTATAAAATTAAACAATATTACAATATTATACCTTTTCGGGTATAATAACAAGTATTTAATAGAAAATTATATCAGATCGGGTATAATTTTTAGATATTTTAGATAGGAGATGTGAAACATCAGTTGTGTATTGTGAGTTGTGAGTTTTGAAAAATAGAATTTCACTAGTCACAAATCACCGATCACTATTTGCCGATACAGAAAGTAATTATTTATTTTATATAACTGTATTACTGATTATTACGAAATTGCAAATTTAAAAATAGTGTAAAATAGTTGTAAAGAATATGCCCTAATCCTGATATTTTTGACCCAGTTATCGATTCCTTTAATCAGTTTAAATTTATAAAAAAGCATTGTTGCCAACTTAAACTACATTTTAAAACGCTATCTAAAGCCATACTTAAATAAAAAATTATCTACTTCTTTTGAAGTTACATCCCAAGCATAAATATTATTACAATGATTACTTAATAAAAATATAAGACAATTTAAAAATACTGCCTTACCATATCCATTATTACGATATTCCTTTGATGTATGCCATAAATTAATCATTCGTCCATCATAATAATTATTACTTAAAATTGAGGAGATAACTTTATTTTCTTTTAATGCTATAGAATAGATTATGTCCTTATTTTTAGAAATATTATTTTTCCATGATTCAAAGGTTAATAGGTTATCAGGATGAATATTCTTTTCATTCTGATAATAAGATTCAAGATACTTTTCTGGAATTTCTTTCCAAATTACTATTTCACAATCTGAAATGGAATCTTTCAGAGCATTTAAATCATAATTTATCTTATTTATAATATCAGGTTCTACTTTTAATGTCCTATCCATGTGCAATAATTTTGTTTAACATCTTAATGTAAAATACCTTTTATTCTTAATCTTCAAATAAATTTAGTTGATTAGTATCAATCTTGTTTCGTATTTTACTCACTCTAGAACGAATCTCTGCTTCCCATTCTCGACCAACATTATTTCGCCACCATATCTTTTTATGCGATCCAGGAGTAACATTATATGGAGTAAGTTCACCATTTTTAGTAGGGTGCCACTCTTTTGATAATTTTGGATATAAGGTTGCTAAACAATTAGTTTCATCAACTTGTCTATTTGCACAGATAGGGCAATTTATACCTGATGCTCTTGAATATATTGCAGCAATCCACTCAAGACCACACTTTCCTTTCCACCATATTTTTTTATGCGATCCTGGTGAAAACTGACTCGGAAGATATGTTTCATTTTTATCTGGATGCCATTCATTCACAAGATCTGGATATAAAAAACTGATAGATTTTTCATAAGAAATTGTATTCTTATTAGATTGCATTTTATCGAAATCATCACCAGCAATCCATTTATTGTTTTGAAAATATTTTTTAATATTATTAGAAATATGATTATCCTCAATTTTACAATTACTTTGAATCATTTCTAATGACCATTTTATAAATTGATCTAAAATTAATGATATTCGTTAAACAAAACCTCTTTTCTATTAAAAATTAGCCATTTAGACCAAATATTCTTAGAAGTAGCAGTTTTCAATAATAAGTCTCTTTTTTGCTAAAATCTGACCCCGTGCTTTATATGTTATAAAGCATAAAAGCAAAATAAATTAGGCAACAGGACAAAAACGCACGTTTTTTTTCCCTGTTGCCTTTTTAGGTTAGGTATAAACTAAGTCATATATAGGCAATCTAGCAGGCATTAATATCAGTCAAATTTTGCATTGAAAAGATGTTTCAATTTACCGATTTTATCATGGTAATCACCTGCAAGATACCCTCCATTAATATTTTCGATACCATGCTTTTTCATTAATTGCCGAGCTTTCTTAGTTTCAATTCTCTCAGCTTGTTTTCTATCGGTTGTTCTTAGTAGTTTTTGTTCGATATGGATTATGGGAAGATTGTTTTTAACAAAGGGAGTTGTTTTACCATTTCTGTGGTCATCAAACCTTTGTTTAGTATTACTTGTAATGCCCACATAATATTTTCCATTCTGAAGAGTAAGTACGTACAAGTAAATAAATTTTTCTTCTAGTTTTTGTAATAAATTTTTCATGATCTTGGTTCCTCCAATTTTTAATTAATAATTCGGAACCAGACCACCGGAAATCCATTTTGATAACGAGCAATATAAATTCATATAAATAGCTTTAGCGGCTTTATGCCGAATTTATTTGGTGCTTGTGAGTTCGCCTTGCGGGCTCATTTCAAAAGGATTTCCGAACTTTGTGAGGGATTATTGAGGAAAACGAACCTGAAGTTGTTTTTTCACGTTGTCAAAGGTTTTTAAGAAATAAAGAATTTTAATTATAAAACAAGGTCTTTTATTTTTCAGGATTTACTTTTAGGCAAGAGGGGAAAAATAAAAGTCCTTGATCAAATAGGAAAAAGGCTCTTTTCAAAACTTGTTTTGAAATGGGCCTTTTTCAGGAAGGGTGCGATAAATCTAACTATTCTTTTGTCGTTAGAATTCCAACATCTCATTTAATTTATCTGAAGAATGTATTAATTGTCAATTTGCAAATATTAAGTTCTCAATCACTTAAACTCAAGATAGTAATATGTAAGTCTTGAGATATTATTTCCATGAGTTTATCCTTTTTTGAAGCAATTCATGTTCTAAATCTGGCTTGCAATTTTGTTTAATGTTGTCAAGGTTAAATATTTTTAATATCCCCTTTATGATAAGAATAATTTTTTGAAAGCAGTAATCTAATCTAATAATTTTCTAATCCATTTATTGAAATTATTTATTCCTGAATCGTGATTTCGGACTCATTTTATTTTCTTATTTATTTTTTTTGAGTTTTAAGAATTAATATTTTCAATAATGAAAAAAATAATAATTACATCTGTCTGGTTAATATTGATTGGGAGCCAAATGTTCTCACAATCCATTCCTGCAGACAATTTATATTTGGGACATACTCCTCCGGGTGTTAACCAGCAACGATTTAATTTAGGCATTACAAAATAATAATAAACACTCCTAAAAAAATAAAACTTTTGCATTATAGAACTATGGAAAATGTATTAAACAAGGTGGATTTAAAAAGCAACAATAGACCAATAAAGGTTTTAATTGTTGAAGACGATGAAACTTGGGCATCTTATCTTAGGGTATTATTTAGAAAAGTAAATTGTGAAATATTAAATGCAGTAAACGGAAAGGAAGCCATTACTATTTGTAAGCAGCATTCTGACATTGATTTGATTTTAATGGATATAAATATGCCTGAATTAAATGGATGCGAAGCTACTAGGCAAATTAGGAAATTCAACAAAGAAGTTATCATTATTGCTCAATCATCTGATCCTGATGAAGAAAAGGCTATAAATGCTGGATTTAATAGTTTCATTTCTAAAGTCTTGTTAAAAAATCAATTACCTGTTTTAATATCAAAATATTGTAATTCAAAAATGAAATTGTAGATTGTATCTTTATTTAAATAAAAGTGAAATTTAATTTCAATCTATCCAAATAATAAGATTATGAAAACAATAATATTTTTAATTCAATTTACCCTTTTGATAAAAGCAAGTATGGCACAATCAATTCCTGCCGATAGTTTATACTTAGGGCAAGTGCTGCCTGGTGATACACCAATTATTTTTAAATTAGAGGTAACCAAAGGGTTAATTGCCGCAGAAAGAATTGCCATCACGTTCAATAACAAAGAGATATATTATGGAGAACTTGATAGTTGGCCACCCAAAATTCAAAGGATAAAGTGTTATAAGTATATTGATAATAAATGGAGGGGACCATTTGTTGCTTTCGAGGGATACATAGCTCCATCACTATCTGAAAATGACAGTATTATTTATATGCAGAAGAACATTAATTTAAACAATAACAGTATTTCTTGTACTTTTTACTCTTTACGAGAAAAAACTGGATGGACTAATCCAAAGAGGTTACTCTCTACTGATAATGATACACATTATTTTCAAAAAACAAAACAAAACAATTTTTATACTGCATCCAGTCTACCAGATTCTTCTGGAAGTAATAGTGATCTTTGCAAACTTGTCATTCATAATAATGATACTACAATTCAAAGTTTAGGGCCGCCAATAAATTCTTCTGCAACTGAAAATGATTTCTATATAGCAAAGGATGAATCATATATTATCCTTTGTAGATTCAGTAATGGCTCAGCAAGTGATTTGTTTATTAGCTTTAGAAATAGTAACGGCGATTGGACAACCTCTATAAAGCTTGGAACCCTAATTAATACACCAAATCCTAATTGGGAGGCTTGCCCCTATGTGACAAAAGATAATAAGTATCTATTTTTTATGCGCGGAGGTAATGACTTGTCTTCTTATTTTATTTATTGGGTATCAATAGATAAGCTTATAAAAAGCCTTAAACCTTCAAAATCTTAGTTCATTTATTTTAGTAGGTTTTAAAAATTGAATTGCCTACTGATATTTCTTGGGTGACATTAAAACTAAATAAGAATAAAAAAGAATAAATTAGCACTTAACAAGATGAAAAGACTTACTACTTTACTAACCATTTGCATGATATACATTAGTATAAGTGCACAAGAACAGGTTTCTATTGGCAGCTATAAAAAATTTGATTCCAAAGTACTTGGAGGGGAAGTAACTTACCTTGTGCATCTACCTGATGGCTATGAAAATTCAAGTATTAGTTACCCTGTTGTTTACATGCTAAATGGGCAAAGCATTTCAAATTTTGCAAATGCAGCCTCAACGTTGGATAATTTATCGAGTGAAAGAATTCCTGAAATGATACTAATTGGGATATCGAATACAGGTGTGGCTGCAAGTTACCATTCATGCCCCGATGATAGTGGACATGTAAAAAGAGGAGACAATTTTTATCGATTTTTAAAAGATGACCTTTTACCAGAGATAACAAGAAACTACAGAACAAACAATTTTAAAATTCTGTTTGGACAATCTAATTCGGGTCTCTTTGTCTTATATAATTTTCTAACACAGACCGATCTTTTTAGTGCCTATGTTTTAGCAAGCCCTATGTTTGGATGGTGCCCCCAATTCTATATGGATAAAACCAAGGCTTTTTTAAGTCAAAATGTTTCGTTGAATAAACAACTTTTCGTGTCTTATGGTGATCTTGATTATGTTGAAGTTCTTAGGTATATTAATGATTTCAAAGACATTCTTAAACAATCACCAGAAAGTTTTAAATGGAAGGTCGAACTAATTGAAAACACAGGTCACGTTCCCAGTGTAACGCTGAACAATGCATTATTATATTTCTTTTCAGGATGCACAATGGATGCCGAAAGAAAAAAATTAAGCATTCCTGAAATAAAATCCCATTTTGAGAAATTATCGGTTGACTATGGCTTTTCAATTATTCCCCGGGCAGGTGTTTTATTTGATATGGCTATAGATTTGAAAAATGAAAAAGAATTTGACAAAGCAATAGAAATGTTTAAATACTTAATCAGCTTATATCCCGGATCAGAGATTTATCATTATGTTTTAGGGATAACATATAAGCAAAAGGGAGATATTGAAATGGCAAAAGAAAGTTTTAATGAATCATTGAAAATTAAGCCAGACTTTATTCAAGCAAAAAAAGCTCTTGATGAAATAAAATAAAACAATCAAATTCCCAAAATGAAAATTACATATATAGAAAAATGAAATGTTGGAGTATTCTAACAAAAAATTTACTAAACTGTGTGTGATCTTCCCTTTTTGGCATTAGGATAAAAAAGCAGAATAAACCAAATAAACTAAGTTTAATTATTCTGATTTCAGAAAAGTTTGTTAATTTGCTTTAATGCTTAAAACTAAACTACATATTCCACCTACCGGCAATAATATAGTTCATAGACCAGAACTTTATGATAAGTTGAATGTAGGGCTAAGTAGAAAGTTAATTCTAATTTCTGCTCCTGCAGGATTTGGTAAAACAACAATTGTTAGTGATTGGATTAGTCAAAACAAAATCCCAACAGTCTGGTACTCACTTGACAATGGAGATAATGATGCTGTTGAATTTTTAAGCTATATTATTTCTGGAATTCAATGTATAAGAAAAGCATTTGGACAAAAAGCCCTCAATTTATTAATTTCACCAAACCGACCATCCAGCGAATCATTAGCAAGTTTGTTAATAAACGAAATACTCAGTATCAATCAAAATTTTTTATTGGTACTCGACGATTTTCATTTAATTGAAAATAGTGAAATTCTAAAATTAGTCACTTATTTTATTGATCATATTCCTGATAATATCCATTTTGTAATTATAACACGTTCAGATCCGGCATTATCTATTTCTAGATTAAGAAGTCAACACCAGTTGGTTGAGTTACGTTCTTCAGATTTGAGTTTTTCAGCAAATGATATTTCTATATTATTTAATAAAAGGCTTAAACTAGGTTTATCTATTGATGATGTTTATTCTCTTGAAACTAAAACCGAAGGTTGGATTGCAGGATTGCAAATAACAGCTCTATCTATGCAAGGCCGTGAAGACATTTCTAAATTTATTCAAGATTTAAAAGGAGATAACCGCTATATAATGGATTATCTAGTAGAGGAAGTATTAAAGATTCAAACCGATGACATCAAAGAATTCCTACTTCAAACATCAATTTTAGAACAAATGTCGGCTCCTTTATGCAATGCTGTTTTTAATAGAAATGACAGTCAACAAATACTTGAATCACTGGAAAAAAACAACATGTTTGTTATTCCATTGGACAATGAAAGAAATTGGTACAGATATCATCATTTGTTTGCACAAGTATTAAAACAAAAACTTTTATATCGTGAAAAGGATGTCACAAATGACCTTCATAATAAAGCCAGTGACTGGTTCGAAGTAAACAATATGAATGAATTGGCAATAGAGCATGCTTTGGCAATTCAAAATTATGACAAATGTATACAGATATTGAGTAAGGTAGCAGAGGATATGTGGCAAAGCGGAATGCATACTGCTATTTTGAAATATGGTGATATGTTGCCCGATGAATTGATTAAAACAAGTCCTGAATTCTGTTTATACTATGCATGGATATTGATTTCTGCCGGTCAGATTCAGAAAGCAGAACCTTTTTTGGTGAGTGCTGAAAGGAAGGCTAAAAATATAATTCAGGATAATAGTTTATCAAAGGGATATATCCACTATAATAAGAAACTACTGGGAAAAATTTGTGTTGCCTTTGCTTATTTGCATTCCAATGAAGGAAAATCTGAGCAGACATTATACTATTGCAAAACTGCAATGGAAAATCTTTCAGAAGATGATCCTTTCTGGTATAGCTGGGCATGGTTTTCTTACGGAGTATCTTATTTTTCTGTTGGCGAATTACTTATGGGTAGCAAAGCATTCAAAAAAGCACTTGATTATGGCAAAAAATCAGGTAATATTTATCTTATTTCAACCATAGTTATTCGAATGGCTGAAAACGAGCAACAATTAGGGCATTATAAGTTAGCGTATAAAAAATGCACCGAACTGTTAACTTTTATTAAAAATAAGGGGTATGGCCAATTGGCTAAAACCGAATGGACATTTGCTGCACTTTACCTTATTCTGGGGATTACAGAGTCGATGTGGGTCCTTATGGATAAGGCCTTTAGTAATATTCAAATTGCATATAATCTTAGCAAAGAAGTTAATGATGTGTACATGAAAACAATGATATTGATGATTTATACATCTTTGCTCAGCCAACGTGGAGATAGTGAAGCAGAAAAGAGAAGATTTGAATTGGATGAATTAATCAAAGGAAACAAAGTTCCCCCGTTTTTAGTATCACTATATATATCATGGAAATTACAATATTTTTTAGATCATAATCAAATTGAAGAAGCAGGTCTTCTTTTTTCTGATCATGGAATAGGGTTAGATAATAAAAAAACACATATATATGAAATGTGCAATGTATCTTATGTCAAATTATTACTTGCGCAAGGAAAACTGGATGATGCTGAAGCATTAATTTCGAAACTATATGCTTCTGTAAGCGAAGGAAAAAGAATTGAAAGAATGATTGAATTAAAATTATTATCTACAGAATATTTTATCAGGAGAAGTGATCGTAAAAATGCAATTCATAGTTTATTAGAAGCTATGGAAATTGCTTCTGATGAGAATTTGCTAGGTTTTTTTGTATTTAGTTATGTCAATATCAACGATCTATTTGAAGATGTATTTAAAATACATGCTACGTCAAAAACCAATATCTCCAAGAAGTTTATTGATAACCTAAAACTGGGATTAGAAAAAAGAAAGAATCTTAATAAAAGTAATTATGAAGCAATAATAAGTACACGTGAACTGGATACTCTAAAACTCATAGCTCAGAATTTTTCGAACCAGGAAATTGCTGATAAATTATTTATTTCATTGAATACTGTTAAAACCCACTTAAAGAATATTTACCTAAAGCTTGAAGTTGACAATCGGGTAAATGCAGTTGATAAGGCCAAAGAACTTGGGATTGTCTGATTCTGCATCTGGAAATAGGATCAACATTTTTCTCTTAGGGCTTAATTAACAATCATAATTTTTAAATTCACATAGAAAATCACCCTTAAAATCACCCGCGCGGGTGATTTTTTTTATATGGGTGTATCTGATCTTTGTAAAGAAATTAATTAAGGCAATATGAAAGGTAAAGCAAAAATAACAATTCAGGGGCACCTTGATATGAAATGGATGAACAGCTTCGATGGTATGGAGCTAAATTACGAAGGAGATACTACAACCATTACTGGAAATATAAAAGATGAAGCCCATTTGTATGGAATTTTAAATCTCATTAGGGATTTAAACATAAAACTAATATCGGTCAATCCAATTGAATAAAATAGTTATAATAATTAAAACACACACAAATGAAAAAGTGTATTTCTATTACATTAATGATTACTGTGTTCACAACACTTGTATTTAGTCAGAATTCTGCCCAAACAGATACATTATCAGGTCAAACAAAAAAACAAGATTTAAATCTAAAGCACTTTGTAGGGAGTACTCTTTTCCTCTTTGGTAATATTGGCGATTCAGTTAATTTTTTTCAGTTGAACTATGGATACCAGCTAACACAAAAAGACATAATTATTGCTGAAGCTATAACATGGACATATTATGAGCCATTGGGTACCTATGGGTCATCAGATAAATTCTACCCAGGTAAAGTTAGAGCCTACGGTTTAGGTTTGGGATATCAGCGATTCCTTTGGAAGAAATTATATTCGACAATTGAACCAACCTTTTTTCTTCAGCAATTCTATGATACAGATGATAAGAAAATTCAGAGTGGTTTTCAATTATATTTTCAGTTTATTGTGGGCTACCGAATCGAATTCTTTAAGAAACGCATTTTCATAGAACCAGCTATAGCACTTAAATATTGGCCCGTTAATACAAACTTTCCTGCATCCTTTGCAGCTATTGAAAAGGGGGCACCTAAGTACAAATTTGAACCAAGTCTGAATTTTGGCTTTAGATTTTAATTAGATTTTGTACAAATGAGAATTATATAAAAAGAAAAAGTTTAATAAAATTCATATTTCAAATTTAACATAAACAAAAATGAAAAAAATAATTTCAACAACAGTAATGATTGCCATGTTCACTTCATTGGCATTTAGTCAAAATCTTTCCAATAAAGAAATGGGTGCAGGTAAAGATACCGTTCCTTTTCGCAAATTCTCAGTAAGCACTACTTTTCTTACATTTATGAATTTTGAAGATGAAAAAACAAATACACAACATTACGAGTTTCATGCCGGATATAAACTTACTCCTAAAGACAGGATCGGTATCAAAGTAACTACCTGGAAACTATTTGCCCCTATGGGCATCCCAATTCTGGATGCAGTGGAGCAAGAAGAGAGTACGTTTTTTCCTGGCAAACTCAGCGAATGGGGTATAGGTGTTACTTATCAGCGTATGCTGTGGAAAGGATTATTCGCTGCAATCGAAGTTTCACCCTTATTTAAGACTTACTTAGACGAGAATGGTAAGGAAATAGGTGATGGTTTTAAATTATATACATCATATCATATTGGATACCATATGCGCCTGTTCAAAAGCAGATTTTATATTGAACCGCAAATTCACTGCAATTATTGGCCAATAGATACTAAAGCTCCCCAAAGTTTTCAAGAGGAAGAAAATAAATGGAATAATTACATCCTCTTTGAACCCAATTTATATATAGGGATTAAATTTTAAGGGGTATATCTTTTTGCAGGATAAATCAAAAGAATAAAACGTAATTAATTTAAAAAAATGAAAGCAATAATATGCACTAAATACGGACCACCGGAGGTTCTTCAGTTTAAAGAGGTGAAAAAACCTTTTCCTAAAAGTAATGAAGTGCTGATAAAAATCCGTGCAACAACCGTACACATTGGGGATACTAAAATTCGACGTTTAGAGCCTGGTTTAGGGCCTGTTAAAGATTTCTTTTTCAAGCCTGTAATGCGAATCATTCTGGGATTCAAAGGACCCAGAAATAAAATACTTGGAATGGAACTAGCCGGAGACATTGAAGCAGTGGGCAAAAACGTTACACTGTTTAAGATAGGTGATCCCGTTTTTGCATCTACAGAATTTAGAATGGGAGCATATGCTGAGTATTGTTGTTTACCAGAAAAAGCTGCTATTACCATAAAACCTATAAATATGTCTTACGAGGAAGCAGCTCCTGTTTCAAATGGGGGATTAACTGCCTTGATTAATCTTAGAAAAGCAACTATCCAGAAAGGGCAAAAGGTATTAATCTATGGAGCTTCAGGAAGTGTTGGTACTTATGCAATACAGATTGCCAAACATTTTGGTGCAGAAGTTACAGGAGTATGTGGTACTGCGAATTTGGAAATGGTAAAATCTATTGGAGTCGACAAAGCTATCGACTACAAACAGGAAGATTTTACACAAAGGAGTGATAGGTATGATGTTATTTTCGATGCAGTAGGCAAGATAGCATCATCAAAACGTAAAAAATCCCTAAAGAAATCAGGAATGTTTATAAGTGCTTTTGATTTGTCAGGTAATATTAAGTTAAAGGTTAAAGACCTGAATTATCTCAAAGAACTCTGTGAAGCAGGAAAACTAAAATCAGTAATTGACAAAACCTATCCTATGGAACAAATAGTCGAGGCTCATAGATATGTAGACAAAGGTCATAAAAAAGGAAATGTTGTTATAACAATGAAATAATTATAAGATATGAAAACATTATTAATTACATCACTACTCTATTTGGGAATAGTTTCTACGATTGTTGCCCAAAAAATTGATTTTTCGAGTTATTTGGCTGCTAGCGGTGGAACGCACACTTCTACCCCATCAGTTGTAGATAAGCATGGAAATATTTTTGTTGCCGGCGGCACAAGAGATGGGTTAAAGGTAACTAATGATGCTATGCAAAATAATTATAATGGGCATACTTTAGATGATTGGGCAGGAGGCGATGCCTTTTTGATGAAACTATCACCAAACGGAGAATTAATTTACTCAACTTATATTGGTGGTTCAGGTTCCGAGTTCTATTGCTTACAAATAGCCCTTGATGAATTAGGCAATGTGTATGTTGGATTTACAACAGATTCGAAAGATTTGCCGGTTTCAGTTAATGCGTATCAGACATCAATTAAGGGTGATAATGATCATTATATTATTAAATTCAGTAATGATTGCAAGTATATTGCATCCACTTACCTCGGTGGTTCTGGAAGTGATCATTGGACAAGACTCGAAATACATAAGAATAACCTGTATTTATTTGGAAAAACTAAATCGCAGGATTATCCCACTACAAAAAGAGCCCTTCAAAAGGAGTACGATAATTCCTCTCCACCCGATAGCAATAACAGGTACATAGTAGGAGACATAACCATTACAGCGTTATCTTTAAATCTTGATCAAATTTTGTATTCTACTTATTTAGGAGGTAATTCTATGGATTTTATTAGATCATGTTCTTTTGGCTTAGATGGTGAACTAATTCTCGCCGGTCAAACTTATTCTGAAAATTTCCCTACCACAATAAATGCTTATCAAAAATCGATGAGTGGAAAGCAGGATGGTTTTTTAACAATACTCAACCAAAAGCTATCTAAGATTGAATATTCAACTTTTATCGGAGGTGATTCAACCGATGTTGTCAATTATATTTTTGTGGAAGATGCAGATAATATTATTCTAGCCGGTGAAACAAAATCACCCAATTTCCCAATCACTTCTGACGCTATAAGCAAACAGCATAATGGAGGCAATGCTGATGGTTTTATAACAAGATTTAATCTTAAATCGAATAAACCTGTATATTCAACTTTCCTAGGAGGTTCAAAAAATGATCAGTTAAGATATATCGCAAAAACCGAAAAACAACAATATGTGTTGGTTGGAACATCGGCATCAAAAGATTTTCCGGTAACTAAAGATGCGCTGGACCCGACAATTGATGCAGGATTGGATTTGGTGGTATTAATACTTGACAAAACTCTAAAGACTATTGAATATTCAACTTTTGGCGGGGGCTCAAAGCAGCGAATTATGGATCCAATCATCAACTATATTGAAGGGGGGAAGTTAATTATATCATCTATGTGTGTTACTCCTGATTTCCCTGCAACATTTAAAAATACTGAACCTGACAAATCCTGGACAAATTGTATTTGGAAATATGATTTGAACAATAAATAAGTAAGCAAAAAATAGAAAAAGTAAAAACCATGAAAATAAAATTAATTATTACAGCACTATCCATTATCATATTATCAACAACCGGATATTCACAAAAGCTAATCTATTCAACTTTTTTAGGAAGCAGTGGAAAGGATTCTGATATGAACTGGCTAAAACAATTTTCCATTGATACTTCAGGAACAGTATATTTTGCAACAAGTACCTATCACACTGATTTTCCGATGACAAGAGATGCGTATGATAAAACGTACAATGGCGGAGATACTACGTGGGGAGAGGAGGATTTGGCAATCGTTCAGTTTAATATAGCACAGAATAAATTAAAATACTCATCTTATTTTGGCGGTAAAAAGGGACCGGACTTTGTTGCTCAAGTTTTCTTAAATAAGAATAGCTATTATCTTGTTGGTAACACCGGTTCGTCAGATTTTCCCATCACAGATAATGCACTTGATAAAACATTTAATGGTCCTGAATTCAGGCATTCTGATGGTTATATCTCGCGTTTTGATGGGAATAAACTTGCATATTCAACCTATATAGGTACATCCGGGACAGATTGGATACAAAATATATTTGTAAATGATAATGGTGAAATGATTGTTGTAGGTTTGTTTAAGAATTGGCAGGAATTTAATGTAACTAATCAATACTGGAATGAAAAACCAGAGGATGTAGTATATGCCTGTGTAATACGGTTAAATGCAAAAGGGGATTCTATTTTGTCTACAACTGTACTAGGGCCAAGTTGGGATTTAAATTCATGTAAAGACAAAGATGGCAATATTTACATTGCGGGTACAACAACCAGCAAAAATTTCCCAGTAACGCCCGGGGCATATAATACAAATTACAATGGAGGAAAAAGTCTTGGAGGTGGAGATATTTTTGTTACAAAATTAAACCCAACAGCAGAGAAGATTATTTACTCTACATTTTTGGGTGGTTCTAATGATGAATCAACTCCTACATTATGCGTTGATGCAATAAATTGTGTTTATATTTATGGTAAAACTAACTCTCAGGATTATCCTATTACTCCAGGTGCTGCTGCAAAAACATTTGATGAAAAATCAAAATTGCTATTTCTGTCAAAGCTAAGCAATGATGGCAAAGTGCTTGTAAATTCATCATTTATTGGAGGAAATGCAATAAAATTTTATGATGGAGGAAATATTGTCGCTGCAAAAAATGGAGATATTTATTTATGTGGTACTACCGACGCCGATGATTATCCGGTAACCACAAATGCCATTCAATCAAAAATCAATGGAGGTAAGGATATATTTATTACTGTTTTTAATAACAGTCTTACACGACAAAAATTCTCAACATATTTAGGAGGATCAAAGAATGAATTTACAAAAATTGCTGTGGATGAAATAGGAGATATTATTGGCGTTGGAGGAACTCTATCATCAGATTTTGTGACAACACCAGAAGCCTACAGCACTGCACTTCAAGGAGTAACGGATGCTGTTATTTTCAAGATTACAATTAAATAATGAATATAAAATTTAACGTTTTAATTAAGAGGAATATTTTATGTTAAAAAAAATAGTTTATATTTTACAGATAATTCTTTTTACTCAGGGGATTGTTCAGTCACAAACAAATGAGTCGTCAAGCATAACTTCCTATACTCTAGGATTTTCTACATATCTTTCTCATACAGATAAATACGCAGCAAATTTCGATATTTATACTGATAATGAAGGATACACTTATTATTCAGGTTGTACAAGAGATAAAAATTTTCCGGCTACTAAAGGAGCTTTTCAAACAGAACTTAAGGGGGAAGCTGATGCATTTGTAGCAAAATTTGCCCCGGATGGTAAAATTGTATTTGCCACACTAATAGGTGGAGCTAAAAGAGAACATCATACCGCTATTACTGTTGATAAACTTGGGTATATCTATGTTGTTGGAGGCACACATTCCTCCGATTTTCCTGTAACGCAGGACGCTTATGATACCAGTTTCAACGGAGAGGGCGAGTGGGCTGGCGACGTTTATGTTTTAAAATTAAACACTTTAGGGAATAAAATTGTTTTTGCTTCTTATATTGGCGGAAAAGTGGAGGAGACAGTTAGCGCTGGGAATATAAAGATTGATTCCAAAGGAAACATTGTTATAGCAGGTACAACACTCTCGTCCGACTTTCCCGTTACAGAAGGAGTGATTCATAATAAATTTACTAAACAGGCTTGTTTCATTTCAAAATTAAGCCCAAATGGAGATAAGCTTTTGTTTTCTACTTCTCTGGGAAACGGCGTCTATGAAATGGTTACCGGTCTTGCTATTGATGGCAAAGATAATATTTATCTAACAGGTTATAATTTTAATGCAGAACTTCCGATTACAGCTAATGCCATTAGAAAGAATATGATTAGACCAGTTGTAGCCGCAGGGGAAGCAGGCATAGATCATTTTTTGGCCAAAATTAATGAAAACGGTACAAAAATTTTATATCTAAGTTATTATGCTGCCGGAGGACATATGGGAACCGAGCTTACATGGACCAGTCCTAACAGATTAATGATTACAGGCAGTGTAAACGAAGAGGGTTTTCCGGTTACGGAAAAAGCAATTTATGAAAAAAGCAACGGTGAGAAGGACTGCTTTATATCGGTTTTCAATTCGGAGGATATGACAATTTTATATTCTTCATTTTTTGGAGGAAGAGAATTTGAT
This sequence comes from Bacteroidetes bacterium GWF2_33_16, assembly GCA_001768565.1. Classification (GTDB taxonomy): domain Bacteria; phylum Bacteroidota; class Bacteroidia; order Bacteroidales; family UBA12077; genus UBA12077. The sequence goes on from MEOE01000030.1 coordinate 35,551, forward strand.
CAGATTGAATCGGCGCACTTTCTTAATAAAGATACTATTGTTATAGGGGGAATAACAAACTCTCCTGATTTCCCCTTTACGGATAACGCTTTATTTAAAGATTACCCTAATTGGGAAAGTACGTTTAATAATACTTTTTTTGGGCGCAGAAAATCTTTTGTTTCTGTAATTGATATTAAGAACGGCAAATTGCTTTATTCAACTTATTTAGGCGGATGCTTTCACTTTAAAATTTGCCCGGATAAAGTTGGAAATATTAGTTTTATTGGAGAAGCCGGACAACGTGAAGCTTATGGAATGACAGGCTTTCCTGTTGTTGGGAGTGATTCTGAAGAACCTCCAACTTATCTTATGTTGGGACGATTAGTATTAAACAATATTTCTATAAAAAAATAATGAATTTCTTTGTCTCTATTCCAAAAAAAGATATGTTTTTAGGAATGAAAGTTGTCCTAAAACATATAAATGTTGTTTCTCCTCAGTTATTACTGGGGAGGAATTTTTTGATTTCACTTCTCACGTTTTTTATTTTTTTGCATCCTATTTATTCGCAAACAAAACCTGAGCCATTGAAATCAAAAGAGATAACTAAAACTCTCAAGGAAATAGTGAATAGCGGCAAGGCACCCGGAATGATAGCGGCCATTAGCTCAAGCGAAGGGGTAATTGCAATAGGATCTGCAGGAGAGCGTAAAGCCGGTTCTGGTATTGCGTTCACCAATAATGATGTGGTACATCTGGGATCATGCACAAAAGCGATGACTGCGACCATGATTGCCACTTTGGTATCAGAAGGAAAACTAAGTTGGGATACAAAACTGATAGAAGCTATACCGGGACTAAAAAACAAGATTCATGCGGATTATCATAAAATTACACTATGGCAACTACTTACACACCGAGCCGGGATTCCAAAAAATCCAACCAATGAGGGTGCATTCAGTTCAAAAGAAATTAGAAAAGGGCGACTGGCAATAATAGAAGATAATTTTAAGTCACCATCTACCTATGAAATTAATAAGTTCAATTATTCAAATTTCGGATACATGATTGCTGCTTGCATGGCTGAACAAGTAACAGGTTTAAGCTGGGAAGTTTTAATGAAACAACGTTTGTTCGACCCTCTGGGAATGACATCGGCAGGATTCGGTAACCCAAATAAAAATAAATCTATAGATCAACCCTGGGGTCACCATAAAAATTCATCGAAATGGTGGGCAAGTGAATCTTACTATTCAGAAGCAGGCAGACCAGCAGGTGATATATATTGTAGCATAGCTGATTGGGCTAAATTTATTTCTCTTCAATTATCAATCGAAAACCCAATTCTGGAGCGCAAGTATTTAGACAAATTAATTGAACCACCAGAAGGATTTTATGCCGGTGGTTGGGGTGTAGCAGAACATAATTGGGCAAAAGGAATTACCCTTAGTCATACTGGAACCAATGAAATTTGGTATGCCTCATTAATAGTGGCTCCAAGGTTAGATAGAGCCTATGTTGTTGTTACAAATTCATGTGATTTTAGTGTTACTGAAAATATTTGCAGTGAAATGATTAGAAAATTGATTGTTATGGATTTGGATACAAATCAAAAATAGAATAATAAAAAGGATTAAATTTAAAGTTTATTTCGGCTAAATCTGATGTAAATAAGATATTTATAATTGTAATTAATAATAAATTAATTTCGTAAAATGAGTAAAATATATTTTTTTCTGATCTTATTGCTAACCAATCTTGTTTTTCAACCTTGTTATGGGCAAAAAAAGATTGATGTTACATATATTGCAAATGCTGGTTTTCTGATTGAAAGTGGTGGTAAAAAAGTTATAATAGATGCACTTTTTAAGAATGGTTGGAATACTTATTTGGTTCCTACAGATTCAGTTGTATCAAAAATAGTAAAACAGCAAACTCCTTTTAATAATGCAAACCTATTGTTAATAACGCACAATCATGGAGATCATTTTAATGATTCAATGGTCGTGGCTTATCTAAATCAAAGTTCTGATAACATTCTAATTGCCCCACCTTTAGTGACCAATGCAATCCTGAATAACCTAAATTTTAATAAGAATGAGAATCAGATAGTGGAATTAGATTTAATTAATCGAGAGAAAAATGATACAACTATTAATGGAATTAGGGTAAGGTCATTTTTCATTCAGCATGATACACGCCCACAAATCGAACAGGTTGGATATTTAATCAGTATTAATGGTTTTATAGTCTTTCATTCTGGAGATTATAATGGTGCAGAAATTGTTGAATTTGGAAAGTTGCAGTTGCAAAAAGAACAAATAGATTTAGCATTATTGAATTTTTATGGTTTTTGGAGCACAAAAGAAGAGCGGCAATTTACAAAGGAATTTATTGCTCCTAAACAAATCACGTTAATACATATTCCTCCTGCTGAAATTGAAATTGTTAAAGATTCGGTTAAACAGATAAACGATTTTATAGATATTACAATATTTGAAAATAGTATGATAAAAAAGTCATTCATCTATGAGTCGCCCAAATAAAAAAATATCCGTTATAACTGATTTAAAAACAGCATATATTCATTTCATTCGTCATTAGACTAAAAACTTAAAAAAATGAAAAAAATAGTAACTATTATTCTTATTGTGTTATTAAATAGCCTGTATTTATTCTCACAAAATACAGAATATAAAATAAATGAGTTGATGAGCTCATATGCAGAAAACGGACAATTTAATGGCACAATTCTAGTAAAAAAAGGTGAAAATATAATTTATATGAATGCCTTTGGCTTAGCAAATCGGGAGTGGAATATACCAAACACTTTAGATTCTAAATTTCTTGCTGGTTCTATCGGAAAATCGATAACCGCTTTTATGACATTAATTTTAGTAAACGATGGATTATTAGATTTAAATGCTACAATAAATGATTATATCCCTGAATATTCCGGTCCGGGAAAAAACAAAGCAACAATCCACCAGATATTAACACATACATCAGGGATACCAGATCATGGAGCCATTCCAAATCTCTCTAAAAAACTAGTTCGATGGACCTATACTACTGATCAGTATTTAACTTTGATTAAAGACCTTGATTTAAAATTTGAACCCGGAACGGGTTTCGCATATAGCGGAATTGCTTATAATCTACTAGCAATCATTTGTGAAAAAGTTTCAAAAAAAGATTTCGCGGATTTGTTAAAAGAGAAACTATTTAATCCGCTTGGAATGAATAATTCGAAACATGATAAAAACCTAGATATTGATGAAAAAAGAGCATATGGCTATGAGTATCATTTATTGGAAGGATATATGAATCCATCTTATATTGATATGTCCCTTATAAAAGGCTCAGGAGGTATTCTAACTACAGTTGAAGATTTGGCTAAATTTAATAATGAATGTTTTAATACCCAAAAACTATTATCAAAAGACTTGTATAAAAAAATATTTACACCATATGTAAAAGACTGGCAATATTATGGTTATGGCTGGTGGATTACTGACAGGATAGTTAATCACGATACCCTTACCTTAATAAGTCATGGAGGCAGTACCGATGGGTATAAGGCTTACAATACAAGAATACTAAAAGACTCTATTGACATTATTCTTTTTCAAAATAATTACTATCGAACTGAACTTGGGGTTAAGTTCGATTACGCAATTACGAATGAGATTATTAATATTATTCATGGCCAGGGGTATACTCTGCCAAAAAGATCAATTGCAAAAGATTTGGGATTTATAATTGGTAAGGAAGGTATTGATGAAGCAATTAAAAAATACCACATTCTCAAGAATGATAATCGGTATTTTATTGATGAAAATGAATTCAATCAGCTTGGTAAAGAGCTGAATCAAAAATACAATATGCAAAGTGAGTCATTTGAAATATATACTCTTGCAATACAGGAGTACCCAAATTCATTCATTCTCAACTATTCGTATGGGGAATTATTGTCCATGATTAAGAGTGAAAAAGCTTTAGAATATTATAGGAAGTGCCTTGATTTGTATGAGAAAAATTCCGAAAATAAAGAGTTTCGTCAGGAATACGAAAACGCACTAAAAAAGATTAATGAAAATAAGTAACAGATAGAATATGGAAACTCTAAGTAAAGCTGAAAAGTTTTGGGATAGGACTTCTTCTTATTATGACAAAGCAGAAAAAAGTGATGTTTCTTACATGATTTTTATTGAAAAGGTAAGAAAGTATCTCAAAGCCTCAGATATTGTTATAGATTTTGGATGTGGAACCGGTTTGGTGTGTAATGAAATAGCTAAAAATGTAGAATTTGTTTATGCAATTGATATATCGTCAAAAATGATTGAAATTGCAGTAAAAAAAACATCTGAACGCAAAATCCAAAACATCGACTTTATTCATACTACAATTTTTGATGAGAGGTTTAAGACTAATTCACTGGATGTAATTTTGGTTTTTAATGTCCTGCATCTATTGGAAGATTCGCAAAAGGTTATTCAAAGGATAAACGCACTTTTAAAACCTGGTTGTATTATTATTTCGGCAACACCTTGTATGGGAGAAAGACCGATATTGAATAGCCTGTTTTCAATAGGAAATAAAATTGGAATTATGCCAAAAATAAATTCGTTTAAATTTTCAGAATTGGAACACTTATTTGTAAAAGAAAATTTTGATATTATTGAAACAGGCTGTTTGAAACAAAATTCACCACAATATTTACTTATTGCAAAGAAGTTAAAAAGTCAATAAAAAAATCATAAAATGAGCTCAGATAGAAAAAGAACAATAATTGCCGGTTCTTTATATATATTTGGAACAGTCGCAGGAATATTAAGTATTGCACCTGAAATTGACTCTTCTGATTATTTATTAAAAGTTTCTGAAAATGCAAATCAAGTAATATTTGCTGCTCTATTTCAATTTATTATGACAATTGCATATGTAGGTTTTGCAATAACACTCTATCCAATACTTAGAAATTATAATGAAAGCTTGGCACTTGGTTTTCTTAGCTTTAGAATTATTGCAGCTGTTTTAAATATTGTTGGTTTTATAATTCTACTGCTGTTGTTGTCATTAAGCCAGAAATTTGTTATGGCAGGAATGCCTGATTCATCTTTTTTTCAAACATTAGGTGATTTATTACGGTCAGGTCGCGATTTTATGAACCATGTCGCAATGATTCTGGCTTCAAGTGTTGGTGGTTTGATATTTTATTATTTGTTGTATCAGACAAAACTCGTTCCTCGATGGCTATCAATTTGGGGCCTTTTTGGTACGATATTTACCATATTAGCAAGCTTCCTAATAATGTACCAAATAATAGATATCATCACAACTATCTACTTCGTTTTAAACTTTCCACTTATATTGAGTGAATTGACACTGGCAATTTGGTTTATAATCAAAGGTTTTAATATAAAAGTATTGAGTTCAATTGCAACTTACGAATGAAAACAGGGTTGTTTAAAATAATTATTAAATAAAAACTATCAACTAATTTTAGAACATAACTAATCCTAGAAGTTTTCCTAGAAAAAGCAATATAAAACAATAAACTAAGTTTAATTGTTTTGATACTTAAAAGTTTGTTAATTTGCTATTATGCTAATTACTAAGCTCCATATTCCTTCTCATGGAAATAATATTATTCATCGACCTGAACTATCTGAAAAATTGAACCAGGGATTAAACCGAAAACTAATTCTTGTTTCTGCTCCTGCCGGATTTGGTAAAACAACTGTGGTGAGTGATTGGATTAATCAAAATAAAATTCCAACCTCTTGGTATTCTATTGATAAGTCTGATAATGATCCGGTAGAATTTCTTAACTATATCATTACAGGAATACAAAGTATTCATCCTGAATTTGGAAAAAGGGCAATCACACTTTTAAATTCTCCTAACTTTCCATCAAATCAATCAATTCTTAGTTTATTAATAAACGATTTACTCCAGATCAAACTTAATTTTTTATTAGTACTTGACGATTTTCATCTAATTACAGATAAAGATATATTGGAATTAGTAACTTATTTATTAGAGCACATTCCTGGCAATATTCACATTGTAATCCTTACCCGCTCCGATCCTGCACTATCTATTTCAAAGTTAAGAAGTCAGCATCAATTAGTTGAAATTCGTTCCTCAGATCTGAGTTTTTCAGCAAATGATATTTCAATACTTTTTAATAAAAAACTAAAATTAAAATTATCGATTGAAGATTCCTATTCGCTTGAAACCAAAACTGAAGGATGGATTGCAGGTCTTCAGCTAGCGGCCTTATCAATGCAAGGTAAAGAAGACTTTTCTAAATTTATTCAAGACTTAAAAGGAGATAACCGATACATCATGGATTACCTGATGGAGGAAGTGCTGAAAAATCAGACAGATGACATCAAGGAATTCCTGTTACAAACATCCATACTGGAGCAAATGTCAGCTCCTTTATGCAATGCTATTTTAAACCGGAATGATAGTCAATTAATACTTGAATTATTGGAGAAAAACAACATGTTTGTTTTTCCTTTAGATAGTGAGAGAAATTGGTTTAGATATCATCATCTTTTTGCCGATTTATTAAAACAAAGACTTCATTTAAGAGAAAAAGCAACCGTTGTTGAACTACATAATAAGGCAATTGAGTGGTTTAATACTAATTCGATGCCTGCATTAGCCATTGAACATGCTATAGAGACAGGGAATTTTGAAAAAAGCATACAATTACTTGGAGAAATAGTGGAGCCTATGTGGAAAAACGGACAGCATGCTGCTATTATGAAATATGGTGACCTACTCCCTCATGAATTAATTAAAAAGAATGCTGAATTTTGTTTATACTATGCATGGATATTGATTATATCCGGACAAATTCAAAAAGCAGATCCTTTCTTGGTGAGTGCCGAAAATATTACAATGCAGATCATTAATGATAAAAATTCATCAAAGGAAGATATTCTGTGTAATAAAAAATTGTTAGGAAAGATAGCTGTGGCATTTGCTTATTTGTTTTCAATAATAAGGCAGTCTGAAAAAGCTTATGATTATAGCAAAATAGCAATGGAAAACCTCTCGGAGGATGATCCGATGTGGTTTAGTTGGGGATGGTTCTCTATTGGGATGACGAAAACAATATTTGAAGACTTCAAGGGTAGTATCGATGCTTATGAGAAAGCTCTGGAATATGGAAAAAAATCAGAAAATATCTATTTAATATCTACCATTGCAATAAATTTAATTTACCTCGAATCACGGATGGGGCTCTATACATCATCCTATAAGAAATGTACCGACCTTTTAAAATTTATGAAAGAAAACGGTTATTCACAAATTGCAAAATCGGAAAGCTCATTTGCTGGATTGTATTCATGTTTGGCGGGTATAGAATCAATGCGGTCTGAATTTGAAGATGCTCTCGAAAATATTAAAACCGCTTATGGCTTATGTAAAAAAGAATCGAACAATTCTTTTAAGGTGGTTGTATTAACTGTATATTCAATTACTTTATATGGACTTGGAAATTTAGTCGATTCATTAAAGATGATTAATGAGGCAGAAGAAATCATAAAACAAAACAAAGTTGCACAAGCTGCTGTATCTATATTTATTTCATGGAAGGGATTTTTACTAATTGAACAGAATAACTTTGAAAAAGCCAATCATTTCTTTAAGAAAAACGGATTAGAATTTAATAAAGAAATATCTTACATAGATGAACATGAATATTGTGCTTATGCTCTTTTACTAATACTCGAAATGAAATTCGAGGAGGCAGAGATTCTTCTTTCAAAATTATTGATAATGGCTCAAACCGCAAACAGAATTGAGAGGATAATTGAACATAAAATCTTATTTGCAATTCTTTATAAGGCTAGAGGAAATAAAGAAAAAGCACTAACAAACCTAATTGAAGCAATGGAGTATGCTGCTACTGATAATATATTATTCGGCTTTATATATAATCTTGATAGAATTAGTGATTTATTAAATGAAGTATATAAAATAGAGGCAACCACAAAAACTAAAATTCCTAAAAAATTAATCGACAAGCTTAAATTTGCTATTGAAAAAAAAGAAAACCTTAAGAAACCAACTATTCAGTTAGATTTAAGTGTTCGTGAACTCGATATTCTAAAACATCTCTCCGAAGATATATCTAACCAGCAAATTGCCGATAAGCTTTTTATTTCGATGAATACAGTGAAAACTCATATAAAAAATGTCTTCCTTAAACTTGAAGTAAACAACCGGACAAAGGCAATTATGAGAGCTAAAGAACTTGGCTTGATCTAACCTTTTTCTACTCTCCTTAACTTCAAATATTATTTAAACATTATTATCACCCTGTTAAATCACCCAAGATGGTGATTTTTATTACCAATTTTTATAGTATTTGGTAACTTTTCGGACAATTTAGGAAATAATCCGGAAAAGTTTGTTAATTTGCTTTTATGCTATTAACAAAATTACATATTCCTTCTGCTGGAAATAATATTATTCATCGAACTGAACTATCTGAAAAGTTAAACCAGGGATTAAACCGAAAACTAATTCTTGTTTCTGCTCCTGCCGGATTTGGTAAAACCACTGTGGTGAGTGATTGGATAAGTCAGAATAATATTCCAACTGCTTGGTTTTCTATTGATAAAGCAGATAATGATCCGGTTGAATTTCTTAGCTATATAATTGCAGGAATACAAAATATACATTCGGAATTTGGACTTACCTCACTAACACTTTTAAATTCTCCCAGCAAACCTTCGATCCAATCAATCATTAGTTTATTAATAAACGATATTCTGCAAATAAAACTCAATTTTATATTAGTTCTCGACGATTTCCATCAAATTACAAACAAAGATATATTGGAATTAGTAACTTTTTTATTAGATCATATTCCAGGCAATATTCATACCTTAATCATTACCCGCTCCGATCCTTCTCTGTCTATTTCAAAGTTAAGAAGTCAGCACCAATTATTAGAAGTTCGTTCATCAGATCTGAGTTTTTCAGCAAATGATATCTCAATACTTTTTAATAAAAAACTAAAATTAAAATTATCGATTGAAGATTCCTATTCGCTTGAAACCAAAACTGAAGGATGGATTGCAGGTCTGCAACTAGCGGCCTTATCAATGCAAGGTAAAGAAGACATTTCTAAATTTATTCAAGACTTAAAAGGAGATAACCGATACATCATGGATTACCTGATGGAGGAAGTACTGAAAAATCAGACAGATGACATCAAGGAATTCTTGTTACAAACATCCATACTGGAGCAAATGTCAGCACCTTTATGCAATGCCATTTTAAACCGGAATGATAGTCAACTAATTCTTGAAGAGCTAGAAAAAAACAATATGTTTGTTATTCCTCTCGATAATGAAAGGAAATGGTTTAGATATCATCACCTATTTGCTGATTTATTAAAACAGAGACTACAATTAATAGAAAAAGAAACCATTAGTAAACTCCACAATAAGGCAATTGAGTGGTTTAATAATAATTCGATGTCTGCATTGGCCATTGAACATGCTATAGAGACAAAGAATTTCGAAAAGAGCATTCAACTGATTGGTAACATGGTTGAAGAAATGTGGGAAAAGGGTCAACATGTAGCGATATTAAACTATGGAAACATATTGCCTGAAGAGTTGATAAGAAAAAATGCAAACTTTTGTTTATATTATGCATGGGTTCTGATTATTTCAGGGCAGGTTCAGAAAGGAGCAACCTTTTTAAATGATGCTGAAACAATTTTTAACAGTAAATGCGATAATAATATTCTGAATAATAGTAATCCAGATAAAAAGAATTTATGGGGTAAAATTACTGTAGCTTCTGCATATTTACATTCCCAGTTAAATAATCCTGCAAATACAATTAAATATTTTAAAATCGCACTTGACAACCTAGGAACTGAAGAATCATTATGGCTGGGATGGGGATGGTATGCATTTGGCATGGCTCAATTTAGTCTGGGTGATTTGTCACAAAGTATAAATGCCTTTAATGAAGCATTCAAATTCGGCAAACAATCGCATAACATCCATCTTATCTCCACCGTTGCGCAAAGATTGTCAGATTGCGAACAACAACTTGGACATTATCGGTCGGCTTACGAAAAATGCTCAGAATTTATGACGTATATGAATGATAATGGATATTCTGACATTGTCAACTCGGATTGGTCATACGCCGGGTTACATGTCACCATTGGCAATACTCTTTATATGTTTGGCAATAGTGATAAAGCATATGAATCTGCGCAGATAGCTTACAAGATGTACAAAGAAAGTAAAGATATTATGCTTGGAATATCAGTACTCTTACTTAATTCTATGGTATTGAGTACTCGGGGTGAAGATAAGGAATCAGAACAGATGATTCTTGAAGCAGAGAAGCTTTGCGAGAATAATCAACTTTTACCTTATCTGTATAATATTTTACAATCTTTAAAACTGATGTTTTATCTTAACCGAAAACAGGAAGAAAAGGCTAAAAAAATTGTAAATAAATTAAATCTCAACCCAACCGATAAAGTAGATCACTTAAATGAGGCAGTATACCTGGCTTATGCTTATTATCTTCTTATACAGGGACAAAATAAAGAAGCAGGCACCATTCTCTCCCGATTGCATGATATTACATATACCAGCAAAAGGGTAGAAAGATTAATAGCCGTAAAAATTATCTATGCAATTTATTATAAATATACAAGAGACTCCGATAAAGCATACGAGAACCTTATCGAAGCAATAGCTCTTGCTGCACCCGAGAATTTGGTTATGTTTTTTATACATAATATCCGTGAAATTGAAGATTTACTCGTAGTAATCTTTAAGAAACCTGCCTATATAGAAAAAATACCACCTCAATTTATCGAAAATATTAAGATTGCTATTGAAAAGCATCGTAAAGTTTTGAAAAAAAATAATATAGAAGTATTAAGCATAAGAGAAATAGAGATAATTAAGTATATGGCAAACCATATGTCAAATCAAGAAATTGCTGACAAATTATTCATTTCACACAATACAGTTAAAACACATTTAAAGAATATCTTTCTGAAACTCGAAATTGATAGCCGTTCAAAGGCTATTGCAAAAGCAAAAGAACTTGGATTAATCTGATATCATACTACTTATTTTCACATAATATTTAACACAAAAATCACCCTGTTAAATCACCCAAAAGGGTGATTTTTTTTTGATGGGTGTATCAGATCTTTGTTGAAGATTAAATCAATAAAAGAATGAAAGGCAAAACAATAATAATAGTTCAGGGATATCTTGATAAAAAATGGAAGAACAGTTTTGATGGTATGGAATTTAGTTATGAAGAAGAAAATACAATTCTTATCGGAAATATAAAAGACAAAGCTCATTTGCATGGAATTTTAAATCAAATCAGAGATTTAAACCTGAAACTTATTTCAGTTAATCCTGCAGAATAAAAATAAGTTTTTAAATAATTAAAACAATTTATAATGAGAAAGTTAATTTTAACAACAGTCATTGTTATAATAAGCAAAACACTGGTGTTCAGTCAGAATATTAATCAGACTGTAAGGGGCTCAATAATTGATATTGACAATAAGCTGCCTTTAATAGGTGCAACAGTAATTATAGAAGGCACTAACCCAATAATTGGCACGACAACCGATGTTGAAGGTAATTTTAGACTTGAAAGCATTCCGATAGGTAGAATTACACTGCAATTATCATACATGGGGTATGAATCTAAAACTATTCCAAACATTATAGTAAACTCTGGTAAGGAGGTAGTATTAGATTTAAATATGCAGGAGTCGGCATTAAAAATGGAAGAAGTTGTTGTTAAAGCTTTCAAAAATAAAGGTGAAACACATAACGATATGGCGCTGGTAAGTGCTCGTTCTATTTCACCAGAAGAAACACATCGTTTCGCTGGAGGTTATGATGACCCATCTCATATACTAAATAATTTCGCAGGAGTTTCGCAAACTGTCAGTGGAAACAATGATATTATTGTAAGAGGAAATTCCCCAAAGTACATTCAGTGGCGTTTGGAAGGTGTAGAAATTACAAACCCAGTCCATCAGGCAGAACAAAATTCATCTATAGCAGGTTTTAGTATGCTAAATAATAAATTGTTGGCAACTTCTGATTTTTATACCGGAGCATTTTCGCCTGAATTTGGCGATGTGTTATCGGGTGTTTACGATGTAAAACTGCGAACAGGAAATAATGAAAAATTTGAATCAACCACTGGGGTTGGTTTAATGGGAACTGATGTTACAATCGAAGGTCCTTTTAAGAAGGGATATGCAGGATCGTACCTTATTAATTACAGGTATTCTACTATTGGTTTACTGTCAGAATCTGGCATTGTTGATATACATGATGTTTCTACTACATTTCAAGATGCTACATTTAAGGTGGTGCTTCCTACAAAAAGAATTGGCACATTTTCTTTCTTCGGATTGGGAGGATTAGATAACTTAAAAGTCAAAGATTTACAACAAAATATTTGGCAAACACCAGGCAACAACGATATGATGCCAGATATAACCCAGGATTTTGATCAAAATAATTACATGACAAATTATGGAATAAACCACATCCTTACAATTAATAATAACAGCTATATTAAAACATCACTTACCTATTCAGGTATAGGCTTAAATAATGATGTTTTTGAGTCAATAATAACTAAAACAGACGATGGCTTGGGGGGATTTATCATTGATACAATTGACAGGAAATTAAACTATACCAGCAGGATAATAACATCGACCTACAGAGGATCTGTAACGTATAGCAACAAACTCAATGCAAAAAACAAATTCCAATTGGGTATGGTTTATTCTCTTATTAATGAGAATAATAATCAAAGTCAACTTGGGAATGATTCAATTAGTCGGTTTTCATTCGTAGATTTCAACGATAACATAACTACTATAAAAAATTTCATAAGCTGGAAACACAATTTTAACAATAATATTGATTTGGTAGCAGGGTTTTTCAACATGAATGTTTTGCTTAACAATAAAAGTACACTTGAACCAAGAATTGCCCTAAACTGGAAATTAAACAATACCAGTTCTATTCATGCAGGATATGGCAAACATAGTACTATGGAAAAAGTTCACAATTATTTTACAAGGATTCAACAATCAGACGGAAGCGTAACTGAACCTAATAAGAATATTGGTTTATTAAAAGCAGACCATTTTGTATTGGGTTACGAGAAGTATTTTACCGATTATTTGAGGGCAAAAGTTGAATTATACTACCAATACCTTTATAATTTACCAGTAGAAAATAACGACACTAGTTATTATGCAACCATTAACGAAGGATCTGATTATAGATATGTTCCTTTAGTAAATAAGGGAACAGGGAAAAATTATGGTATTGAAATGACTTTGGAGCGCTTTTTCAGCAATCATTATTATTTCTTAATAAATGGTTCATTATTCGATTCAAAATATAAAGCATTAGATGGAGTTGAGCGAAACACAAAGTTTAATAGCAATTATTTAGTAAATGTATTATGCGGGAAAGAATTTGATAAAATTGGTAAAAAGAAAAACCAAACACTGACCATAAATACAAAGCTGTTTTTCAGCGGTGGTCAAAGGTATATTCCTTTACTAAGGGATGCAAATGGAGAATTAGCTGTAGATCCGGCAAACAACAAGTTTTGGGATTATAGTAAAGCGTATGATAAAACATTTGGTGATTTTTTTAGTTTGAATTTATCTATAAGCTATAAGTTCAACAGACGAAAAGCTACACATGAGTTATTTATAGATTTAAATCACCTAACTAATAATCAAGGTAAATTATCTGAATATTATGATGTAAATGAACCTGACCAAATAGGTTACATTACTCAAATGGGCTTTCTTCCTAACGTAATGTACAGGGTATATTTTTAATTATAAAAAAATAAATTACTAGCGATGTACAATAAAAGCTTTTAAATCTTAAAATCACCCTATAAAATCACCCCAAAGGGTGATTTTTTTATGATTAGTGAGTCATACTTTTGTTTAAAGTTTTAATCATTGCTATTCATTTAAAATAAATAGAGTGACAGTTGGTTATCAAAGAATGTAGTTTAGTTTTTAGTAGTTACTAATGAAAAAGTAAAATTATGAAAACAATAATTAAAAAAATGAAAAGCTTATCCTCAATTGGATTTGCACTATTCGGATTATTAACCATTTTAACCTCCCTGAATGTAAATGCTCAAAGCAATTCGGACATGGACAGTTCTGCACCAGTTTATTCTTCGGGAACAGATGCATTGAGGGAGTTTATCATTGAAAACCTAAATCATCCTGAAGAAGCAAAAAGAAATAGTATATCAGGAAATCTAATTATAGGTTGTATGATTAATAAGGAAGGAAAAATAAAAAACTGTAGGATACTAAGAGGTATAAATCATGATTGTGACAATGAAGCTATGCGAATTGTAAAATTAATGGGTGGATGGCAACCAGTTTTGCTTCAGGGTAAACCCGTGGATTCATATATAAGTATTCCTATCGATTTTAATTCCGATGTGAACTCTTCTATGATTATTCGTGGAATGGTTGTTGATAAATCAACTGGATTGCCAGTTGAAAATGTATTGGTTAAGGTTGAGGGTACAAATGTTGGTACAATTACAAAAATTGATGGTAGTTATTGCATTATTGTTCCTGAAAAATATACTGCCTTAGAGTATTCTTCTAATGGTTATACAACGAAAACAGAACTTATTGATAAAAAACAATCAATTAATATTGAAATAGAAACAGAAAACTACAGTGATTATTTATAACGAGCAATGCTTTCAATTTTAAAAATACTAATTGAATGATGGTTATCGCATGACAATAATAGGTTTTTAGTAGACACAAATAAGATTTAATAAAAATATGAAAGGCAAAATAAAAATTAAAGTTCTTGAACATCTTGATAAAAAATGGATGAATTGCTTTGAAGGAATGGAAATTAGTTATGAGGGCAATAATACCATTCTTTCGGGAGATATTAAGGATGAAGCTCATCTACATGGGATTCTTAACCAAATAAGAGATTTAAACCTGAAAATTATTTCACTTAACCCATCAGAAAAATAATGTTTTTTAAACAAATTAAATTATTACAATAATAAATTATAGGAATTATGTTATCTTATTTTTTTTGTTGCGTCACATTACTCAGCTCTTTTTTGGTTTTTTTATTAGCTACATTGTTTTATTTAACAAAGAACGGTAATCGCAGAGTAAATATAATTTTGTCAGTTCTTATCCTATTATTTGGTTTTCAAATTATATATTCATTTGCTTTAAGCGCCTTTGGATATATCTATTTTATAAATGGGCACAAAATATTATACTTAATCCGACAAACGTCATTATTAATTGGACCAATTATTTATCTCTACCTACATGCTTTTTTAAGAAACAGGAAAATCAAATCTGATGATCTTCTTCATGCAATTCCCTTTTTAGGGATGCTCTTATTTTTAGGTATTTACTTTAATAAATTAAATCATTTTATAATTTGGGAAGTAAGATTAGATTTATATAATACAATACTAATACTCATTCACAATCTTATATATATTATCCTTTCAATATTATATCTAAAAAAAATCCATTATTCAATTAAGGGATTATTTAAAAATCTAAAAACATCATCTCCCATTGGCTGGCTTCAATTTTTATTATTAGGATTTATTATTTTGTGGATTATTAACTTAAACTCATTTGCAATATACATGTATGTAAAACAACCTGGATGGTGTGCCTACAATGCTAGTATGTATGCATTAACATCTTTTTCATTTCTAATTTCAATTATGTTTTTTTTAGTACTGAAACCCGATATCTATTTTTACATTAATAAATACAGAAATTCTTCAATTAACAATAGTGTTAAAAAAAAGTATGTCCAATCGCTTATTGCGTATATGGAAATAAAAAGTCCCTATTTAGAGCCTGAAATTTCAATTGAGAAGGTTGCAAATGATTTATCTATTAATTCCAGAACACTTTCACAAATCATTAATGAGTCATTCAAAAATAATTTTAATGGATATATGAATGAGTTCCGGTTAAAAGAATCAATGCGTCAATTATCTGATACCAATAATAGAAAAACAATTCTTGAGATTTTATACAATTCTGGATTTAATTCGAAATCAGTTTTTTATGCTGAGTTTAAGAAGCGTACTGGTCTTACTCCACAGGAATATCGTGCAAGATATACATCTAAATCTATGGTTAATTAATTTTGTTTTATAAAAACATTTAAAAAACCAGAATATGGAAAAAATGAAAGCAGTTATATGCACCAAATATGGACCACCAGAGGTTCTCCAAGTTCGGGAGGTTGAAACACCTCAGCCCAAAGATAACGAAGTGATGGTGAAAATACATGCAACATCAGTTACAGCTAGTGATTGTATTATCCGGGGTTTCAAATTACCAGTTTCCATGTGGATTCCGGCACGTCTGGCTTTGGGTTTAACAAGACCAAGAAAAGCTATACTGGGACTAGTACTATCGGGAGAGATTGAAAAAACAGGTGAGAATGTGACGCAATTTAAAAAGGGCGATAAAGTGTTTGCCCATACATTATTTCAATTCGGCGCTTATGCAGAATATATTTGCGTTCGAGAAGCCAGTGCAATTGCCCTGATGCCATTTAATGCATCATTTGAAGAAGCAGTAGCAATTCCTTTTGGCGGAACTTTAGCCTTATATTATCTGGAGAAGGCAAATATCCAAAAAGGACAAAAAGTTCTGATTTATGGAGCTTCGGGAGCAATCGGGACTTCAGCAGTACAACTTGCCAGGCATTTTGGAGCAGAAGTCACTGGTATGTGCAGCACTGCTAATCTGGATTTAGTAAGGTCTTTAGGCGCTGATATACTAATTGACTACACTAAGGAGGACTTTACTGACTCCAGAAAGCAATATGACTTAATATTTGATGCCGTCGGAAAGAAAAAGAGTTCACATCTGCCTTACAAAAAAGCCTTGAATCCCAATGGAAAATTCATTTCAGTAGATGATGATAGTCCCGGAAAACGGGCGGTTTGTAAGGCAAATTTAATTATCCTCAAAGAACTCACTGAAAAAGGAATATTAAAACCAGTTATAGATAAAATTTATCCATTGGATCAAATAGTTGATGCCCACAGGTATGTTGACAAAGGACACAAAAAAGGAAATGTAATAATAACTGTTAAATGAAAAAAAAGATAACAATAATCGGTGGTGGAATTGCTGGCTTATCTGCCGGAATTTATTCTGCAATGAATGGTTTCAATACCGAAATTCTTGAAATGCACAACGTAGCCGGTGGACAATGTACAGCCTGGGAACGTAAAAAATATCGTTTCGATTATTGCCTGCATTGGTTGGTAGGTACTTCGAAAGGTGCATTTCATGAAATATGGAAGGAAACCAATGTTATTAACAATGAAACCGAAATTATTGATCACGAAGTTTTTTCTCAAATATTTGATAAGGACAGAAATGAATTTACTATTTATACAAATATTGAGCGATGGGAAAAATATCTTATTAATATGGCACCAGAAGATACCAAAACGATCCGCAGAATGTGCAATGATATGCGAAAAAGTGCTTTATTAGAACCTTTTTCGCTACCACCTGAGCTTCGGAATCCGCTCGACTATATCAGGATTATTCCGGCAATGCTTCCAATTCTTATTCTTGTTAAAAAATTCGGCAGGTTAACCTGTAGAGAGTATTTTAATAAACTGGACTTCAAAAACGAAAAAATTAAAACGTTTTTATTTGAATTGTATGGTGAAAGGAATTTTTCTGCATTGGGTTTTATTTTTATGCTGGGTTGGTTTAATCAGAAAAATGCTGGCTATATAAAAGGCGGTTCTTACCCATTGGCTCAACGTATGGTTGAAAAATTAGAAAGATTAGGTGGAAAAATTTCTTACAGCAAGAGAGTTAATAAAATCATCGTAGAAAACAACATTGCAAAAGGTGTAATTTTAACTGATGGAACAACAATTTCATCCGATTATGTAATTAGCACTGCCGATGGTTATACAACCATTTATAAAATGCTTGAAGGAAAATACATTTCTAAAAAAATAGATTTTGCCTACAAAAACTGGGAATTATTTACACCCCTCGTCCAGGTTTCGTTCGGAGTAAATAAAATGGTTAAAAGTGAAGCTCCGATTATTATAAATCTCTCAAAAGGTTTAAAAATAGGTAGTACAAAACCGGAATACGGTTATTCAATAATGAATTATTCGTACGACTCAACCATGGCACCCGATGGAAAAACATCTATTGTTATGCGCTACGAAAGTCCTTGGAAACTTTGGGAAAATCTTGAAGGAGAAGATTATAAAAATGAAAAACTTCAGATAGAAAAAGATGCAACCGTCTTATTGGAATTAGAATATCCGTTTATTACTAAATATATTGAAGTAATTGATGTAGCGACACCCAAAACCGATGTGCATTTTACAGGTGTAAAAGATGGTGCTTACGAAGGGTTTATGCCTTCTAAGGAAAATATGATGAAAACATTGGATATGCAGCTTCCTAAACTTAAAAATTTCTTAATGGCAGGGCAATGGCTATTCCCTGGCGGAGGACTTCCGCCATCAGCACAAACAGGTAAATGGTCAATTCAATTGATTTGTAAAAAAGAGAAACAGAGATTTATTTCAGATAAATAAGTAATAAAATGAATATGAACAAATTAAAAGTTGCTAAAAAAAATTCTGCTATGAAACGATAAATTGTTATTACAACAGAATTATTTACAATATCAATTTAAATAAATACTTAAAAATATTTTTAATGTATCATTTTAATAATCTAAAAATAATAAAGTATGAAAACGATTAACATTACATTCTTCTTTTTACTGCTAGTTATGGCAGGTTTTTCACAAACAATCCCCTCCGATAGTTTGTATTTGGGACAAATTGCACCAAATGATAATCCAAAGGTATTTAACCTACAGGCAAGCCCAGAACATTTTGTAGCTGAAAGAATTACCATTTCCAATGATGGTAAAAAAATATACTATGCTGAAATAAAAAGTTATTATCCTGTTAGTTCTGCTAGAATCAAATATTATAGCTATACCGAAGGTAAATGGACTGGGCCATTTGTTTTGTTCGAAGATTATTATGGACCTTCATTATCACTTACTGGAGATACCATGTATTTTGAGAATGGAGCTCCTGAAACATATTTTTCTGTGAAAAAAGAGTCAAAATGGGCCAATCCAAAAAGAATATTAACCAAACTCCAATCAGCACATTATTTGCAGGTTACTAATAATGGTAATTATTATATTTCATCAACTCCTATAAATTCAATAGGATTAAGTGACTGGTGTAAGCTTAATTTATCAGTTACCGATACTACTGCGGTTGGTTTAGGAATGCCATTGAATACAGCTTGGGATAATTTAGATTTTTTTGTTTCCCGTGATGAATTATTTATGATAGTTACAACTCCATTTGGTTTAAGCATTAGTTATCCAAAGAAAGAGGGTAGTTGGACAAATCCTAGAAATTTAGGATCAAAAATAAATTTTGGTATTGGAATGTGGGGTCCTTATGTTACATCCGATAATAAATATTTGTTTTATACAACTGGAACTAAACCAGATTACTCTGATGTTAATGTGTATTGGGTCCGTATTGATGGTTTAATTGATAGTTTAAGGCATACCAACATTCCACCGTATGCTAAAAACAAGATAAAAAACCCAATCGGAATTATCGGGCAATCATACAACTTTACAATTCCGGACGATACATTTTTTGATGAAGATGGCAATACAACATTTACTTATTCTGCAACTCTCATCGATGGTAGTCCATTGCCAACCTGGTTAAATTTTGATACGTTGACAAAAACTTTTTCTGGCACACCAATGGAAGCAGGTGAATTAAGAATTATTGTATCGGCATCAGATAAACAGAATGACTCGGGTATTAGTGCGTTTAAATTGGTGATAATTGAAAAAACAAAAGAATAACAACCTAAAATATAAAAAATGAAAATAGCAATAATTGGAACAGGAGGTGTTGGAGGGTATTTCGGTGGAAAACTAGCTAAGGCTGGATATGATGTGACCTTTCTTGCTCGTGGCAAACATTTAAGGGCAATTCAGCAAAATGGGCTGATCGTCAAAAGCGTTCTGGGTGATTTTAAAGTAGATTCTATGAAAGCGACTGACAGGATAGAAACGATTGGATTCTCTGACTTAATTATTATAACTGTAAAAGCATGGCAAATTAAGGACATCACAAAAGATTTAAAAACGATTATAAAAAATGACACCATAGTTCTTCCATTACAAAATGGTGTTTTGGCCGCAGAAGAACTAAAAGAGAATATTAAACAGGAAAACATAATTGGTGGACTGTGTCGGATAATTAGCAAAATTGAATCTCCAGGAGTTATTAATCATTTTGGCATAGAGCCAACAATTTTATTTGGCGAACTCGATAATTCTAAAACAGAACGAATTCTTAAAATAAAAGCAATATTTGATAATGCGGGAATAAATGCAAAAATTTCAGATGATATAGTTGTTGACCTATGGAAGAAATTTATTCCAATTTGTGTAAGTGGATTATTAGCCATA
The DNA here is from genome assembly GCA_001768565.1 of Bacteroidetes bacterium GWF2_33_16. GTDB lineage: Bacteria > Bacteroidota > Bacteroidia > Bacteroidales > UBA12077 > UBA12077. Next base: position 56,190 of record MEOE01000030.1, read on the forward strand.
ACAAATACAACATATGGAGAGCTAAGGGAACTAAGTGAAACAAGGCAATTGATGATTGAATTACTTAATGAGATATTCAGATTATCACAAAAAATTGGAATTAAAATTGAATCAGCCTATTTAGATAAAGCTATCACTTTCATTGATTCTTTTCCATATGATTCAACATCATCTTTGACCCGAGATGTTTGGGAAGGAAAGCCTTCAGAAATTGAATATCAAAATGGAACAGTAGTTCGTCTTGGAGAAAAATTTGGAGTCGATACTCCAATTAATAGATTTGTATATAATTGTATTTTACCAATGGAGATAAAAGCAAGAAAACTATAGTTTTTTTAATACCAATGAGAGTTAAAATTTTAATATTCACACTTATAATCAAAGGAAACAAACAAATATAAATTAAAAAAAAGACGATGAAAAAAATAGTGCAAATTCTATTCCTGCTTCTTATAACACATATAAATTTCGCCCAATCCATTACAAAAACAAAAGTATTTATTGAATGTACAAAAACATGGCTATGCGATTTTGATTTCCTGCGTTCCGAGTTAAATATGGTTGATTTTGTGCGTGATCGGTTTATTGCCGATGTGCATGTGCAGGTAAATACACAATTTTCCAGTTCTGGTAACGAGCAAAACACAATTGTGTTTAAAGGACAAAACAACTATTTGAATCAGGATGATACACTTTCTTATTTTAATGAAAGCACCTTAAGTGATGATGATAAAAGAAAAAAAATGGTTAAATGCGTAGCCATGGGCTTGATCAAATACATTTTACATACCGAAGTAGCAGAAAATATTGTTATTACTTATAACAAACCTGCTGACACCGATACGTTAAATGATAAAACACAAAAAGATCCATGGAATTATTGGATTATGAGTTTGGGTGCAAATGGGTTTTTCGATGGAGATGCTAATTACAAATCGCAAAGTATTTATGGTTATATTAATGCCGATAGAGAAACCGAAAAAACTAAAACAAACATTGGTATATCTTATAATTATAGGAAAAATGAGTTTGTTATTTCTGACGAAGAAACAGTAGTAACGGAAAATCCAAAATTATACTTTTATGTAAATCTTATTAATAAGTTAACCGAGCATTGGGGTTATGGAATATTTACTTCTTATGTAAATAGTGAATATTCCAACTATGATATCAATCTACGTGTACTTCCTAAAGTTGAGTATGATATGTTTAAGTATCAGGATTTTAATAACCAACGCGTGGTAATTAATTATGGGATAGGAATTCAATACAACGATTACCATGATACCACCATATTTTATAAAACAAAGGAAACTCAATTATTGCATGATGCAGCTATTATTAGCTCCTTTAATAAACCTTGGGGAAATATAAATGTAGGAGCATTCTACAATAGCTACCTGCACGACTTTTCTAAATATTCCCTATCATTCTCTGGTTCTGTAAATTGGAATATTTTTAAAGGATTTAAATTTGCAATCGGTGGAAGCTATAATATTACCCACAACTTAATTCAGCTTTCAAAGCAAGGCGCTACACGTGATGAAGTGCTATTGCAACAAAAACAACTTAATAGTCAGTACAACTATTTTTTTGGAGTAGGAATCAGCTACCAGTTTGGCAGCAAGTTTAGCAATTACATCAACCCGGCATTTAAGGGATTAAGTTGGGGTCTAAATTTCTAAATAATATTCTGAAATTTTACCTAAAAACGAATCCTGATTATATTTCGAAAAATAACTAGTTAAATACTTTAGAAATAATAAAACTTAAATATGATCAATTAGCAAGTAAGAATCTGTTTTTAATCTAAAGTACTCATTAAAAAAAACTATCATTTTATGAAACAATTCATTGCAACTACTTTAATCCTAATTCCTTTATTTATTAAGGGACAAATTCCAAACTCTTTTTCAGATACTGAAAAAATATATGGTTTATCCACAATCTGGAAAGAAGTTGAATACAATTTTGCATATTTTGAGAAAATTGGTACAGCTAAATGGGATAGTTTGTATAAAGTAATGATTAAAAAGGTGCTGGAAACAAATAATGATTATGATTATTATCGTGAATTATCATATTTTACAGCATTCTTGAAAGATGGGCATACTGGAATAGGCAGGTATCCCAATGTTGACCGATATACCACAGTTTATAAAGGATACTGGATCGAATTTGAAAGAATTGAAAGCAAGGTAGTTGTGACATGAATTAATACAAGCAAAAAAGATTCTATCCCATTAGGCAGCGAGCTTATCTCAGTTAATGGATATTCAACAGAGGAGTACCTTGCAAAATTTGTCAATCCATATATATCTGCATCAACAGAAAAGGCAAGAGATAGAATCGCAGTTCATAACATAATGGATGGATTACCAAATATGCGATATAATATTATTATTCGAACGCCAGAGAATGTGACAAAAAAAATTGAACTTATACATGGTAATATAGGCGAAAAATGGCCAGTAAGTGTTATTCCAGAATTTGAGACAAAGGAACCAATTCAATTCAATTGGTTAGAAGATGGAATAGCTTATTTGTCAGTCAATTCATTTAAAGATTGTAGTGTGCTTGATGTCTTCAAAAGTTATTTACCTGAGCTTTACAAAGCAAAGAAGTTAATTGTTGATATGAGAAGAAATACTGGAGGAAATTCAGAAATAGGATTTGCTATTTTAAAGTATTTAACTGATGATAAATTTCTTTATATTCATCAAACAAAGTCAAGAATGCATATTGCCCATATGAAACGAAATGGTTCAAAATTGGAGCCGAAGGATACTATAAATAATGTTTATAATAAAGAGGCTTTTCTGAATTTTCAAAATAAGCTTTATACCCATTCGGATTATGAGCCTTTTCAAAATGATTTAAAAGAACAACGTATAGTAGTACCAACCCTGATTTTAACAAGTAATAAAACAATTTCGGCTGGCGAAGATTTTTTAGTTCCAATTAAACAAATTAAGCATATTAAAATAATGGGAGAAACGACTGCGGGTTCAACGGGAACTCTTTATGAGTATAAACTACCAGAAAGCTGGGTTTATATTTGTGGGCTTCAAAGTTTTTACCCAGATGGATCAACATTTGTTGGAGTAGGAATTAAACCAGATATCGAAGTTCAAAAAACAATCCGAGGGATTATAAATTTGGAGGATGAAATTCTTGTCTATGCATTAAAACACCTAAAAGAACTGAAAAATTAAGAAACTGTTTTATAAGGAAACAATTGATAAATTTTATATTTAGACAAAGGGGGAAAACAAAAGTCCTTGATCAAATTAGAAAAAGGCTCTTTTCAAAAACGTGTTTTGAAATGTGCCTTTTTCAGGAAGGATGCGATAAGTTAAAAGTTAGATCTAATATTATTTTCACTATTAAGATTTATCTTGACATTGAATAGTCATAACTTCTACCCTTCTTTCGCTTTTTCTTCTTCTTTTTATATTCCTCTTCATCTACATTATGATCTCTTCCATAAGTTGAATACATAGAACCAGGAATATAGGATTCTGTATGGGTTATCAGTCGCTCCCACTCTTTCGCTTTTTTAATTGTTTTATCCAATTCAACAAAATAATTAACCTTTATTGTATGATATTTTACAATGTTTGATATAATTACTTTCCGATACAGAAATTCTTGAAAATATTTCCAAGCACTTCATCTGTAGTTATTTCACCAGTTATCTCACCCAGATAATGAAGAGTTTCGCGAATGTCTTGGGCAAGAAAATCGCCAGTAATACCAGTATTCAATCCATCGATTGCTCGTTGCAATGATTCTGATGCACGCTGCAATGCTTCGTAATGACGTATATTGGTTATAATTACTTCATTCTGGTTAAGTGCATTCAAGTTTACAACTGAAAGTAATTCAGAGATTAGTTGTTCAACATTTTCACCGGTTTTGGCAGATATTTTTAATTGAGTATCTGGTTTTTCAAGATTTTTCGAGAGTATATTATCAATTGCCTTTTCTTTGGTTTTGTCGAGTTGGTCGATTTTATTTAACAAGGCTATTAACTTTTTATCGCTTTTACCAATTCTGTCTTTTACCTTTTTAATTGCAGTTGAAATATCTTTTTCATTGTCGTTTGCATCAATTAAAAATAAAACAATCGATGCTTTGTCAATTCTGTCGAAAGTACGTTCAATACCTATTGTTTCAATAGTATCAGTTGTATCACGAATTCCAGCAGTATCAATAAACCGGAAGGATACACCTTCAATATTTATTACATCTTCTATGACATCTCTTGTTGTACCTGCTATTTCGGATACTATGGCTTTTTCTTCGTTTAGAATTCTATTGAGCAATGTTGATTTCCCAACATTTGTTTGCCCTACAATTGCAACCGGAATACCATTTTTAATTACATTTCCCAGCTTAAATGAATTCAATAATCTTTCAATCAGCATACTAATATTATGCAACAAATTGTGAAGTTGTTTACGGTCTGCAAACTCTACATCTTCTTCACTAAAATCAAGCTCCAACTCTAACAATGAAATAAAATGCAATAACTGTCCACGTAAAATGGCTATTTCGCTGGAGAATCCGCCACGCATTTGCTGAATAGCAACTTTGTGCGATGCAGCAGATGCAGATGCAATAAGGTCGGCTACAGCCTCGGCTTGAGACAAATCCATCTTGCCATTTAAGAATGCACGCATAGTAAACTCACCTGGTTTAGCAAAGCGTGCTCCATTTTTTATAAATAACTGTAAGATTTGTTGCTGAATATACTCCGAACCATGACATGAAATCTCAACAATATCTTCGCCTGTGTAGGAATGTGGATTTTTAAATAAAGAAATAACAACCTCATCTATTATTTTATCCCCTTCTTTCAATACACCAAAATGGATTGTATTTGCTGGTTGGTCAATAAGTTTTTTATCAGTTTTTGGAGATTGAAAAAGTTTATTGCATAGTTCAATAGCTCCGCTCCCACTCAGGCGGATTACTGCAATAGCTCCATTTCCCTGGGGAGTTGATATAGCACAAATGATGTCGTTATTTATCATATTTTATATTGTAATCCTTAATAAATCTAAAACAAAATTACATAATAATAAATTAATAGACTTCACATAATCTGCTTAAGCCCCGGGTTATTTCTAATATAATCATTGCACATTTGTCCATATTAATTTTGAGATATTAACTCACTTCTTTATACCTGAAACAAGTAACCAAATGGTCATTAATCATTCCGGCAGCTTGCATAAAGGCATAGCAAATAGTTGATCCAACAAAGGTAAATCCTCTTTTTTGCAAATCTTTACTCATACTATCAGATTCTTTGCTTTTAGCAGGAATTTGTTTTAAATCAGTCCATTTGTTTACCAATGTTTTGCCTCCAGTAAATTGCCAGATGTATTTATCGAAACTTCCAAACTCTTGCTGAACTTGAATAAATGCTTTTGCATTTTTTACCGTACCATTTACTTTTAGTTTATTCCTTATTATTCCTTCGTTTTGAAGGAGTTCATCAATTTTATGCTGGTCGTATCTGGCGACTTTCTCATAATCAAAATCATCAAACGCTTTTCGAAAATTTTCTCGTTTATTAAGGATTGTACTCCAGCTTAATCCAGCCTGAAAAGCATCGAGCACCAGAAATTCAAATAATTTCCGATCATCATGAACAGGAACACCCCATTCGGTATCGTGATAATCATGAAATATTGTTTTTTCTGCCCAAGAGCACCGTGTTTTTGTCATTATACTAATTTTAGTTCCACCAATAACCACGTTCCTGAATTAGCTCCAGAAAATTTGTAATAGATCGATCGTAGTTTTTTTCTGCATCAGTTGGAAAATAACACGCTGGCAGCTCACCTGCCTTACGATGATATGCAATACAATCGCAACAAACACCTTGCTTACTGCATGGATAAGTGCAATTGCAATTTTCTTTGTTTTGTTCTTTTTTACATTCCATAGTAAATTTCAATCGGTATGATAAACAAAAATATTTATAAATTTTGGTTAAAAAAAACCGCTCTTGATAGAGCGGCTCATCTATAAATTTAAATTCCCATTTTTTTAGCAATGTCTTTCGGAATAACATTTTTGTTAATCATAATATCAGTAACCTTAAATTTTATAAAGGCTTCCGACATATAAATATAGCCCTTATAAGGATTATCGATATCCCAGCTATTTTTCACTTTATAAAATTTAGTACCATTTTGATCTTTTGCAATACCAACAATATGCATACCATGATCATCTGTTGTGGTATAATTATCAAATGCTTTTTGGCGTAATTCCGGAGTTATCTGAAGCTCTTTAACAGGTTTTTCGAATGAATACAAAATTTCTTCTTTCTCTTTTGTTGTAAGACCTGTTAATCTCTCTTTATCGGTTCCACTTGTCTCTTCGTACTTAATATCGGGAACAATAGCTACACCATTTTTCCACGAAAATCCTTTTTCGCTAACATCGCCACCCCAAGCAACAGTATAACCCATTTCTATTGAATTATCGATAATTTTAATTAAATCATCAAGAGTAACATTATATACCTCATCAAACGACCAATTATCAGGCAATTCAATTATAAACTTTGAGTAATATGGATGATGTGTAAATGATGTAACTTCAATATAATCATCTGGATTAATTCCTAAATATTCAGCAGCAAATGTTTTGGGAGTATATTCTTTTCCATTATACTTAAATTTTTCAATAATTGTACCAAGATACGCATCCAATATTCCTTCCAATCCATTATGCCATGCAGTACTTAACTCTTTATTTGGATTTTTAATAACCTGATCTATGTAGCCTTTTAAAACAGCATCCATTTCATTATGAACAAATTTATCGGTACCATAGTTTAATCCATTATAAACTTCTTCAGGTACAATACCATATTTACGAATACAATTTGTAACATCATGAAAACCGCCACCTCCAGCAAAATTTAAACTGCCTTGCCAACGAACATAAAGTTTGGCTTTGTCGGAGTATGAATGACGAATAACCCACGCTTCAGATAAATCAGTTTCTGTTTTATTGCTTCTTAACATTTCGGATTCGAGTAATGACAATGCCGAGAAACTCCAGCATGTACCAGATCTAAATTGATTTTTTACCGGAGTTGCTTTTAATTCTTTTACTATAGTAAACTCATACCCTTTTTTCTTTGCTAATTCTTGGGCGAAAACCGAATTAACAAGTAAGGCAAGAAAAAGCCCACAAAATATAAATTTTTTCACAATTATAATTTTATGTTTTATTAAGTCTAAATAATAATGTTATTGCTAATTGACTTTTTAAAATCAATAAAGTTTAATCTTTCATAAATGTCCAATATTTAAAACGTTAGATCAAACAAGACTACATACACCTGTACTACAACTACTTAACATGCTTAAAATACATTGTATTTCTTTTTAAAATTATCAATCTAGCCTACTAATTTTCAGTTGATATTTGCTTTTTATATGTAGATAATTGTTATTCGTCTACAGTGAATACTATTTTTCATATAAAATTTTAAATTGCTCCCGATCAAAAAAACACTTTAATTTTTTAACCTAAACTAATTTATTTATGAAGAGATTTTTTACTCTATTACTTGTTTTTCTTTTTATTGGAGCCTCATTGATGGCTCAGGAAATTCAAAAAAAGGAACTCGACAGACATGGTATTCCTACTTTCGTTAAATTCGAAACCAAAGGGAAAACTGTTTCTCAAGGCGAATCTAAAGCTATTTTGTCAAGCGTTTTAAATATGACAAAAAATGATGAGTATAAAACCATGCGAACTGAAAAAGATCAAATTGGTTATACACACGAAAAATTCCAACAATATTATAAAGGAATTAAAGTTGAATATGGTACTTACATTGTACACAGTCGTAACGATGTTGTAGAATCATTAAGTGGCGAACACAAGTTGATTAACGAAATCAACACAACTCCATCATTATCAGCAACAGAAGCTATAAAAAATGCAAAAGCATTTGTAAATGCTGAAAAATATATGTGGGAACAAGATAAATCTTACAATCCAACATCTGAATTGGTTATTGTTTCTGCTGATTATGGTAAACATCCTGATGATGAATACAAGTCAGTATTAGCATATAAAGTTGATATTTATGCAGTTAAGCCTTTAAGCAGAGATTATATTTATGTTGATGCGCAAACTGGCGAAATCGTTCATACTAATGCGATTATTAAAAAAGCAGCCGTTACTGGTTCAGCTGCAACACGTTATAGTGGTACAAAATCTATATCTACAGACAGTTATAATGGTTCTTATAGATTAAGAGATGTAACTCGTGGTAATGGTATTTACACTTACAATTGCAAAACAGGAACAAGCTATACTGCAGCCGTTGATTTTACTGATGCGAATAATAGCTGGACTGAATATGACAATACTGCTAAAGATAATGGAGCTCTAGATGCACATTGGGCAGGAATGGTTACTTACGACTATTTTAAAAACACCCATGGACGTAATAGTTTTGATGGTAATGGTGCGCTTATGAAAACATATGTTCATTTTGATAAAAACTATGAAAATGCATATTGGAATGGTTCTGTTTTCACCTTTGGTGACGGAGCATCAACATTTGACATATTAACTTCACTTGATGTTTTTGGTCATGAATTTGGTCACGCTTTATGTTCTTATACTTGCGATTTGACTTATTCTAAAGAACCTGGAGCATTAAACGAAGCGTTTAGTGATATTTGGGGTTGCGCTATTGAATATAAATATGCACCTGAAAAAGACACTTGGTTAATGGGTGAAGATATTGGTTATGTTCTTCGTTCGTTAAGTGATCCTAAATCAAAAAGCTTACCTGATACCTATTTAGGTCAATACTGGGTAACAAGTTCTTCCGATTATTATGGTGTTCATACTAATAATGGACCTTTTTGTTATTGGTTTTATTTAATTTCTGTTGGTGGTTCTGGCACCAACGATAATGGTAGTGTATATAATGTTGCAGCTATAGGTATAGAGAAAGCCGAAAAAATTGCTTACCGTGTTGAAAGTGTTTATATGACAGCAAGTTCGAATTATGCAAATGCAAGAACATTCGCAATTCAAGCTGCTAAAGACCTTTACGGAGCTGGATCACAAGAAGAAATTTCTGTAACTAATGCAATGTATGCTATTGGTGTTGGAGCTGCTTATGCTTCTTCAACCGATACACAAGCACCAACAGTTCCAACTAATTTAGTTTCTTCGAATATAACTCAATCAACCTTTACATTAAGCTGGACAGCTTCAACCGATAACATTGGTGTTACTGGTTATGACATTTACCAAAATGGCACATTAAAAGGTTCATCAACTACAACCAGTTATAATGTAACAGGATTAGCTGCATCAACAACTTATTCATTTACCGTAAAAGCTAAAGATGCTGCTGGTAATGTTTCTGCTGCAAGTACTGCAAAAAGTGTTACAACTACGGCTGCTGTAGCAAGTTATTGTACTTCACAAGGTAGTAATTACAGTTACGAATGGATTTCTAAAGTTGTAATTGGCACATTTACAAATACATCTACAGCTGCTGGTTATACTGATTTTACAAGTAAAACCATAACATTAGCTGCAGGCAGTTCATATAGTGTATCATTAACACCTGGTTTTGCTAGTTCATCATACAATGAGTACTGGAAAATATGGATCGACTATAATAATGATAAAGATTTTGATGATGCTAATGAACTTGCATTTGATGGTGGTGCTTTATTAAGTACAGTTGAAACAGGAACACTTGTAGTTCCATCAACTGCATCGGGAACAACCAGAATGAGAGTTTCGATGAAATACAATGCTGCACAAACTGCTTGTGAAACTTTCAGTTATGGTGAGGTTGAAGATTACACAGTTACTTTTGGTGCTGTAGTTCCTGATACACAGGCTCCAACTGCTCCAACTAGTTTAACTGCTGCAAGTATAACTCAAACTACTTTTACATTAGG
>MEOE01000031.1 GCA_001768565.1 Bacteroidetes bacterium GWF2_33_16
AAGCTAAAATATAAATACGCTAAAAATAACAACATAAAAAACCGTCTCAGATTATCTTTTGAGACGGCCTCTTTTTTTTATGAGTGTATAATTTTTAGAATCTTTTTTCTTTAATTCTGGCTTTCTTTCCAGTTAAATCACGAAGATAGAAAATACGTGCTCTACGAACTCGTCCCCTTTTATTTAATTCAATCTCTTCGATAAAAGGTGAATTCACTGGGAAAACTCTTTCAACTCCAATTCCACCTGAAATTTTTCTTACAGTAAAAGTTTCAGTAACACCTTTTCCTTTTCTCTGAAGAACAACTCCTCTATAATTCTGAATTCTTTCTTTGTTACCTTCTTTAATCTTATAATGAACGGTAATTGTATCGCCAGCTTTAAATTCAGGGAATTCTTTCTTTACTGCGAATTCACTTTCTACTAATTTCATTAAGTCCATCCTGATATACTATTTAAGTTTGTGCATTCTTTTTAAACAGAGCGCAATATTACAAATATTTTTTTGATTATAATAATATTTTGCTTAAAAAAGTTAATTAATTCAGCTAGCAAATATCTCTATAATATTTATCATTTCAAAGTGTATCTCTTCTAATTATTACCGGTAAGGTATTTTCTTATTTATGTTACTAAGAAAAATAAAAGTAAATTGCGAATGGGATTGAGGAGAATAAAACATAATCGTCTTCTTTAGTGACTTTAAATTGACTTAACAATGAATTAAAGATAATCTTAAAATAAAAAAACCGCTTGTTAAATAAGCGGTTTTTTTATTAAATTATAGTACACTATTAATGTCCATCAGATCCGATAACTTTTAATTTATCTCCTGCATCTTTTACGATCATTTTATACCAACTTTCACTATATCCAGGGAATTTTACAACTGGAGGGATATATGCATCGCCTTCTGGTACAGTTTGAGAATATTTTATATTACCATCCAAATATTTGGTAAATAAATAAGCATATAGTTTTTTCCATGTATATACAGTATTGTTTCCTTGGGTTACCGAATAGTTTGTAATAAACTCAATGGCAAACTCAGGATTAGTTTTGTATAATTCGCCTGCAACCTTATCAATAGCATTAACTTCTGTAATAAAGCCCTTTTCCAGATCTTGTTGAACAGGCTGGATATCTTTAATCATATCAGAATACCTTGTATAAGCAAAATTTGAAACTTGATTAAACACCCAAAATGCTGCATTATCACTATATTCCATAATTGAACCATTTCCAACTGCAAATGTTTCTGGCACTCTTGTCATTCCACAATACATAGGGGCATAAACAGTTGTATAAGTATCATCTACTCCAAACCAAATAATTCCGCCTATTGGATTGGGCAGCCAACTGCGACTTTGAGCCACAAATGAAAATCCTGTTTGCTGTGTTGAAATTGCTCTTTCGTGCAAGTATGATTCACCATCAACCTTCCATGTCATAGGTCTCCATCGTACTATTGATTTATAAGGACCAGCACCTATATCTTGGGTCATATCCATTGGGGTGTTTTGATAATAATCTCTCATTAATCCCATTACATCGTGTACAGATAATTTTTTATCAACCTTAACCCATAATGGCATTCTGTTTTTTAGATCTTTTCCCATTGCATAATCTAAGTATTGACCCATTTGGCTGTTTACTTTATTAAAACCAGAGAAAACACGTGCTTCACAAAAACGTGCTCCACCAAAATCGATTGGGGCATATACATCAGAAAAACTAAAATCTTTATCTTCTCCAGTATAATATCCTTTTTCACGCGCAAATGAAATAACATCTGTTGAGTGAAATGTTGTTTGTTTTGGATCGTTAAAATTATTCACTTTATTAAAAGGGAAAGTGGTTATTCTGGCATGATTAGCATGTCCGGAAATGTATCCATCAGGAATTTGTCTTGCAACCCAAACAGCTCCAGTTACTCCGGGTCCTTTACCAATTAATTCCATAATCCATACTTCGTTGGGATCTGAAATTGAAAAAGATTCACCAGTACTATAATATCCATATTTACTAACCAAATCAGTCATAATCTGAATTGCTTCACGTGCAGTTCTTGCTCTCTGAAGTGCGGTATAGATTAATGTGCCATAATCAATTAAACCAGTTGTATCTTGTAATTCTTCGCGACCTGTATAAGTTGTTTCACCAATAGATACCTGATTTTCATTAATATTACCTACTACATTATAAGTATGTTTTGCTTGTGGTATTTCACCCAGATATTTGCCTGTATCCCACTCATAAATTTTCATCATAGTACCTTCAGGATAATCTGCTGCTGGCCAATGATATAATTCTCCAAAAAGAACATGCGAATCAGCAGAGTAAGAAATCATAGTTGATCCATCAATTGTGGCTCCTTTTGTAATTAAAAAGTTTGTACATGCATAGTTCGATACATTCATCAATACTATGAGCAAAGCTGTTAAAGAGATTGTTAAAATTGATTTTTTCATAGATTATTTATTTGGTTTGATTTTTAATTTAGTTATGAATTTGACAAAAATAGAAAAATATTTAAATTTTAAAAGTTTATTGATAATTGATTCGCAAATTATTACATCATTAATTCAACAATTTTTTCACGATCTTCATTGGTGAGTTTATGCACCATGCCATTAATTTGTGTTTGTAACATCTGATCGGTAATTTCTTTTTTCTTTTCTTTACCAATGTTTATATCACTTAATTTTATAGGGCAATCTATTGATTTAAAAAATTTCTCTAATAATAAAATGGTATCATCTGCTGAATTTGTTCCGAACAACTGATTTCCAAGTTTGGCAATTCTCTCAGGAATTCTGCCTTTTTGTAGTTTTAACCATGCAGGATAAGCAATTGTAAGTGTTGCTCCATGAGGAGTATCGTACAAATAGGAAAGATTATGTCCAATATCGTGAACTCCCCAATCGCCATATTTACGACCGTGATTGGTTGATCCATTTAGCGCCACAGTTGCTGCCCACATAATTTTTGACCTGTACTCGTAATTTCCTGGTTCCTTAAGTACTAAAGGACCATATTCCATGGCTTCTTTTACAACAGCTTCAATAATTCGATCAGAAAGCGTTGCGTCACCTTCGCCAAAATAAGCTTCTAGGCTATGAGCAATTAAGTCAGCAATTCCGTATGCAGTATAATCTTTTGGAACACTATAGGTGAATTCAGGATCAAGAAATGAACTTTTAGGATACATTAAAGGTGAAACATATCCTCTTTTCTCATCTGTTTTATGATTTTGTATTACAGCTGCCCCATTCATTTCTGTTCCAGTAGCTGCAAGCGTAAGTACTGCAATTACCGGAATTGTAGTCTTGGGTTTGGCTTTAAATGTCATAATAGCCCATGGATCAGTATTATTGGCTATTGATAAAGCGGTAACCTTGGCCGAATCGATTACACTTCCACCTCCAACTGCAACAATAACATCAATATGATTTAGTTTTCCAAGTTGAGCAGCTTCCGATACATCATCAACCAAAGGATTTGATTTTATTCCTGAAAACTCTGTTATTTCTGCATTAATTGAGTTGAGTTGTTGCATTACGCGCTCGTAAACTCCATTTTTTTGTATTGATCCTTTACCATACATTAACAAAACACGTTTGCCATATTCACCAACTGTTTCGCCTAGCTTGTCGGTTACATTTTTACCAAAATGCAATTTTGTTGGGTTATATGCAGTAAAATTTTCCATAGTTTTTTTTATTATTCGACAGAATACAATTATAGACAAAAATGTCTTTAAATAGTTTAAAATTAGTATTTGAAGTAAAGAAAAATAATTGAAATGTTGATTATTGCATTACACTTCACTTTCAGAATAGACTAAAGTATAAAATAAGATGTAACCTAAAATTTTATAGTTAAATAAACTAATTTCTCTATATTTTTCAATTAAATTGTTTAAAGCTGTAATGTTTTCTTCAATGAAAAAAATTAAACGAGAGGGAAAACTTCAATAATCTATCATCAATCCGAATTCTTTCTGATGCTATATTGAAAGTTGCCTGTATATGATATCATACTCGTAGATTTGTTAATAAATAAGCCACGAAAAACTAAGAGAAATAGTGTTGGTGTGAGGATTGCTTATTGCTTTTAACGGCAAAATGGCCGCGAAATCTTTAAGGAGGACTACAAATTTTTTGGCTAGCTCATAAGGATGGCCAAAGTGTTTGTAATAAAACTTGAATTATTCTCTTAAAATATTAATTTCGCTTTACGATTTTTTTCTACTACATAAATTATTGTTATTAACCATTATTAAAAATTCTAATGAAAAAACTAATTAATTTTTTGATATTAATACTTTTAAGTACGCTTTTAAATGCTCAAATTGAAAAAGGGAAATTTATTATCGGAATGTCTACTACTTTAAGTTCTATTGGTACAGGCCCAGAGATGTTTGGAGTAGGATTCTCTTCTTCTAAAACAATAATTGGTAATAATGAAAGTGATCCTATACGAAATTTTGGTGTAAATTTAGTACCCAGAATGGGATATTTTATTACAGAAAATATTGTTGTTGGAGTAGATATAAATTTTGCATATAATTCGAAAGAAATAAAAAACTCCAATGAATCCCAATCTTCCATTTATGGGGGCCTAGGTGCATATTGTAGATACTCCAGATTGATTGGTTCGGTTTATCCTTTCCTTGAAGTCGACACTGGTTTTGGTTTTGGATCTGTTAATATTGATTCTGATTTTTATGGAGACTCAGATTATAACTCTAATTTTTACAATATAGGAGGAGGTTTAGGAATAGCAATTCCAATTGGTAGTATTGTTATGTTAGATCTTATGGTTGACTATGATTATATTAAAGAATTATCGGATCAATTATATTACGGACAAGAAATTGAGTCTGTTATCCATTCATTTGGGTTTGAACTGGGTTTAATGGTTACAATAGGAAATAAATAGTTATACATTAATGCAACATTTCATATTTAATAAGAATTATTTTTTCGTTTTAATTATCAGTTATACTTTAATAATTTATGGCTGTATAAAAGAAGAAGAAAATATAATTGAAATAGAAAGTTTTAATTTAATTTCTCCTGCTAATAATGAAATTGAAGTTAAAACAAGCACATTTTTAGAATGGAAAAGGATAAGTCCTCAAATGATTGAATTACCATATAGTCAATTGAGGTTATTGATGTATCCAATTTATAAAGTTTATGTGTGGGAAAAAAGTTCTAATGTTTTAATATATAATAAACAGTTGACAGAATTTTCTGTTAATCTAGATAGCCTAAAATATGGAACTGAATATCAATGGCAAGTAATCGTTTATATAAGTGAAGAAATATTTAAAGAAAGTGAGATATGGGAATTTAAAACTGAACCAAAAACATATATTGGAGATGTTAATCTAACAACTCAGGAAGAAGTTGATTTATTTGGAATAAATAAATATGAAAGAATTAAGGGAGATCTTGATATTGAGAGTTCGTTAATTGACCCAATTAATAACCTTTCTCCATTATCAAGCATAATAACAATTGAGGGTACACTCTATATATTGAATAATAGTGAATTAAACAAAATTGAAGGTTTTGAAAATCTTACATGGATTGAACAATCCCTATTCTTTCAATATAATTCAGGTTTAACTTCTATTAAGGGATTTATTAGTCTTGACTCAATTGGAAACAGTTTTGGTATACTTGGAAATAATGAACTTGATACAATTAATGCATTTGAAAAATTGTTAAAAGTGAATGGATCATTTGAAATTTCAGGTAATAAAAAGTTGGTTTCCTTAATTGGTTTTAATAACATAAGAACAATAACTCGCAGTCTTAATATAAAATCAAATTATGGTTTAATAGCTATTAATGGATTTTTTAAATTAGAATTTATCGGTGAAGAACTTAATTTTGGATATAACAATCTAAATTCAATTATAGGATTTAAATTTTTGCAGGAGATTGGTGGAGATTTATACTTGAGTTCAAATAATAATTTAAAAGAAATTGATGGTTTTGATAATCTCATTTTTATTAGAGGTGCTTTAAGTTTATCAAACACATCTTTGACCACATTGCAAGGGTTTAACAATCTGGTATCTATTGAAAGTAGTCTCAATATTAATTTTAATGAAAATTTAACAACTTTAACCGGATTTAATAATCTTAATACAGTTGGAGGGTATTTTAAGATTCGTAATTCAAATTTAATATTAATTCAGGGTTTTAATAGATTGAAATTAGTTAAAGAAGATCTTGACTTAGATTTTAACGATGCTCTAGTTAATATAGATGGATTCAATGATATTCAATCCATTGGTGGTACTCTAACAATAAGAAGTGCTGATAAATTAACTTCTATTCCAAGTTTTAATAATTTAGAATCTGTTGGAAGGTGGATTCAAATTACCAACAATGATGAATTAACGATTATTGACGGTTTTGCAAACTTATCATATATTGGTTCTAATTTATATCTAGCTGTTAATTCAAAGTTAATTACTATTCAAGGATTTAATAATTTAAAAACAATTGATGGACGATTTGATATTAGTAATAATTTTATATTAACCAATATTGGTGGTTTTGAAAAACTGTTATCTGTTGGTTCCGATTTATGGATAACTTCTAATTTCCAGCTTTCTGGTTTTTGCGGAATAAAAAACTTGATAGATGCTGATGGTTTAAAAGGAGATTATAATGTTTTCAATAATTTAATAAATCCAACCATTGAAGAAGTAAAATTATTAGATTGTAATTAAATTTTTTTAAAAAATTTTACTAAAGCTTTCTAGCAAAGAAGCCCCTTAATTGTTTAAATGAGAGTTGGCAAAATCAAAATTGTAGATTAAAACTGCAAAAGTGGATAGGCAATTCTTTTTATCAAACAATCCTTAATAAAATACCCAATCAGACTGATAAGAATAATTTACTTAAATTGTCAAACCAAGACGCATTTTCAGAAAAAAAACTTTCAAATCCTTGATAATGATTCTTGATTTATAAACTTTACGAAGCTTTCATAATTTATTTTTTCGCGCATTATTTGTAACAGTCCTGCAATGCCAGTAGTTTGGGAGTTTGTAGCACTTTCACTGTCAGACCGTAAAACCAAACCGAAGATAACAAAACTTTGTCAAAACGCAAAACACCCAAATTATCATGTGATTGCATGTTATAGGCCGTTATTATTTTTTTTGTATCCAAATGATTTTTATTCCATCTGTCAAGGTAGCATTCGGTATATCTCCACAATAACTCTCAACTTTTTTATTCAATATTTCGTATTCAACTAGCACATTTATATCATCAACCGTTTTGTAACTATCATCAATAATAGATTCATTTTCAGGTTTATATTTATTATTATCAATTGTAATAAAAAATCCACACCCATCCACTGCATAATCACCTGTCCAGCTTAATACTCCGTTATCTTTTAGTATATCGCTATTATCCTTATCACATGATAAAACCATACATGTAATGAAAATTAAACTTACGAAATAAATCTTTTTCATATTTTTAATATTTAATAATATAACATAAGATGATTAAGAATAGAAATAGGTTGCGCCCAATAATGTGCTATAACTAAAGGATGTATATAACTCCACAAATTGAATCTCTTTTTGCTCCGGTAACCGAAGCAAGACAATTAATCTGATTATTTACTCTAAGTAATCCTAGAAATGCAAAAATAAGGGCTTCCTTATATTCAATAATAGTGTTTTCAGGTATTATAATTTGATTTTTAGTTTTCTGTTTTAGTACATCAATTAAAAATGTATTAAAAGCACCTCCACCTGTAATTAACATTTTGCCAGATGGAACAAATCTTGTAGACTCGGCAATCTGAAATGCAATATGATGGCAAACAGTATTTAGTTTATCCTCAATAGAAATTGTGTATTTTTCTAAAATTGGCAAAAAGATATTTTCATTCCATTCGCGACCAAGTGATTTTGGGAAAGGTTTTCTGTAGTATTCAATTTCATTTAGTTCATCATACATCTCATTGCAGAGATTTCCTGAATGAGCCATTTCACCATTTTTATCGAAATCAAATCCAAGTTTATTGGCCAAGCTGTTAAGTACTATGTTTGCCGGACAAATATCAAAAGCTAGTCGTGTACTATTTTTATCGAATGATATATTGGCAAATCCACCAATATTTAAGCAATAATCGTAGTCGCTAAATAAAAGCTTATCACCAATAGGAACCAGAGGAGCACCCTGTCCTCCTAAAGCCACATCCTTCGATCTAAAGTCACAAATTGTTGTAATGCCAGTTCTGGTAGTTATTTCATTTCCATCACCAATCTGAAGTGTTATTCCTTTATCGGGTTGATGAAAAACAGTGTGGCCGTGCGAAGCAATAAAATCAATCTTCGTATCAATATCTTTTAAAAAATCATTAATTCGTAAACCAATATATTTTCCAAATTCTTTATTCAAACTAAGTAATTCAAATCCATTTAGTAATGGAGCATTGGTAAGTTTAAATTTTAAACTTGCCTCGTATTTATATGTGATGGCTTTTTTGATAGTGAATTTCCATTGGCTATCAAACCAAAACTGAGTCCATACTATGTCAAGACCATCAAGTGATGTTCCCGACATAATACCAATAGCATTGTAAAATTGCATGTTTTATTTGGTATAGTAATCCTGAATTACATTGTCAATGGCTTTATGCAAGAGGAAAAAGAAATTATCCAGTGGATTTTCCTGATCATCCAGAAGTTCAATATCTTTATTATCGAATCCTGTTAAAAGATATTCATTTATTTCTAATGGTTTAATAGAAGTTGCCTCTCCAAACCAACGATCAACAGGTATTACACCATCTTTATTGTAAACTGTAATATCAATAATAATTTTTGGAACAATTGCTTTGTAATTCAAATCGGTGAATTGATCAGGGTTTAATTCGCTATACTTTTTTGTATACGATTCAATTGTTACCTGTACTTTAAAATAAAAAGGCGAATTTCCTTTTCTTATGGCATTTTGAATGTTTGTTTGTGGATATCCGTAATTGTCATATTTAACTTTAGTCAGGAATGCGTTAATAGGCAAAATGTCAATTTTTAAATCTTTTTTAAGCTCATCGGTAATAGTATAAAACGTATTATGAATGAAAATTGCTTTTATTTTATCGCTTTCAGGAGTATTATAAACTTTAATTGCCTTTATATAAGACTCTAAATCTGATAATTCATCTGTAATTTCGTTCGAAATAGAAATATCATAACTTATTAGTGAAAATTGTTTATTCGCAATTTTTTGGGAAAAAGAGGTGTTGAAATTACTAAGTAGTAGAAATAGTACTATTATTAAATATCTGAAATTCATAAATTATAGTTTTTAGTTTAAGGAATAATTGCAATAATCATTCCTAGAATTACAAATTTAAAAAATCTAGGTATATAACTCATCATTTTATATTTATATAAGATAAGAATAAAATTTATTAAAGCTTAACAGCAAGGAATTTAATTACTTAGTAAAAAAAATTATTTAATCTAAAATAATTTTTATTGAAATGTTTTTCTGATAATTAAATTATTAGTAAATTTGACCAAATGGTTAAACCAAATAGTTTAATAAGATAGTTAATATTGAATACCATGATAGAAGAAGCAAAAGATACTGAAACTAAAATCCTTGATGCAGCAAAAGAAGTTTTTCAACATAAAGGATTAACAGGAGCAAGGATGCAGGAAATTGCCGATAAAGCAGGAATAAATAAAGCTTTATTACATTATTATTATCGTACAAAAGATAAACTCTTTGAAAAAGTATTTGAACTTGCATTTTCAGTCTTTATTCCTAAAATACGCGATATAGTATTGTCTACAGATAAATCCGTTTTCGAGAAAATAGAATTCTTTGTTGATAATTATATTAGTCTACTGCATAAGCATCCGTATATTCCTGGGTTTGTAATAAACGAATTAAACAGAAATCCACAGATTTTAGTAGGTGTTTTCGAGAAGAATATACAGTTTAAAGAAATGAATTTATTCGAAAAGTTCGAAATACAATTAAAAGATGAAGCAAATAAAGGAATAATACGACCTATTGATGCAAGAAACCTAATGACAAATGTTGTTGGATTATGTATTTTTCCTATAGTAGCCAGACCAATAATTCAGGGTATAATGTTTAATAATGAGAAAAAGGAATACGATGAATTTTTATCACAACGAAAAAAGTTTGTAACTGAATTTATTATCAATGCAATAAAAGTTAATTAAAGATGAAAAATATTACAATAGTTTTATTGTTATTGACTCAAATTGGTTTTAGTCAAAACAAAGAAATTAGCCTTAAAGAGTGTTATGATCAAATGATGCTGAACTACCCTTTAGTAAATGATTCAGAGATATATAATCAGGTAAGTGAACTAAAAGTTAAAAACCTAAATACTGAATGGTTACCCAAGCTTGAACTTAAAGCTCAAGCTACATATCAATCGGATGTTGTTGCTTTTGATCTGAATATACCTATACCTGGAATTGAATTACCCGAAGCTGCAAAGGATCAATATAAAGCTACAATTGATATAAACCAGATGATTTATGACTGGGGGAGAATAAAAAATGCAAGAAAAATAGAAGAATGGAACCTTAAAATAAATCAACAAAATAATTCTGTTGAGTTAAATAAGCTTAAAGAACAAATCAACAAATTCTATTTTGCCATACTAATTCTTCAAAAGAATGAGGAATTAATGAATTTAATGCTTAACGATATAGAGCAAAAACAAGTAATGGTTGAATCAGGAGTTAGAAATGGGGTATTGCTTCCTTCTGATCTGTATATTTTGCAGGCCGAAAAATTAAAATTAAAACAAGATATTAATCAGCTAACCAATCAGCGTATAGCTGCTATACAAATATTAGCCGAAATTACAGGAATGGATTTAGGATCAGATGTTAGCTTGATTCTTGGGGATTATCAACTTATAAATAATTTGGAGTTAAAACGTCCTGAACACGATTTATTTAGTTATCAAACAGAGCAATTAAATACATCGGTACTCGCTGTTTCGAAACAAAATATGCCTATGGTTTTTGCATTCGGACAAGTAGGTTACGGAAAACCCGGATTAAATATGCTAAACAATGAGTTTGATTCATTTTATTATATAGGTATTGGGCTAAGTTGGAAATTCTGGGACTGGAATCAAAACAGAAGGCAACGCAATATTTTGTCTCTAAACAAAAATCTTGTGCAAAATAAGCTTGAAAGTTTTAATAAACAAGTAAACATTGCACTTTGTAATGAGATAGCCAGTATTGAAAACTATCAAACAGCATTAATTTCTGATCAAGAGATTATTAACCTTCGCAAAGAAATTACAAAAAGCACTTTCGCTAAATTGGAAAACGGAGTAATTACATCAACACAATATATTACAGAATTAAGTGCTGAAACGCAAGCCAAAATAAATTACGAAACCCATAAAATTCAATTGGTTCAATCTAAAGTAAACTATTTATACATTATAGGAAAACTATAAAAGTGGTGATTAGTGAATTATGAATGGTAAAATGGTTTAAAAGTGAAATGGTTAACAATGAATATAAAAGATGGAAGTTAGAAGTCCGAAGCTCACAGCTCACAGCTCACAGCTCACAGCTCACAGCTTACATTGATAATTGATAAACGAAAAAAAAATATGAAAACAAAACTTTTAGTAATAGTTATTTTTGTGCTAATGGCGGCCTGTTCCAGAAATAATAATGGTTCAGATGCTTATGGCAATTTCGAAGCCAAAGAAATTATAGTAAGCGCCGAAGCACAAGGCAGGTTAATTCAATTAAATATTGAAGAAGGCGATCTGCTCGAAGAAAATAAACATGTTGGTACTATTGATACTTCAATTCAATACCTTCAAAAACAGCAATTAATAGCTCAAAAACAGGCAGTGTCATCAAAAATAACAAATGTAAATGCTCAGGTTGCTGTGCAGGAAGAACAGAAACAAAACCTGCTTAACGAAAAGACCAGAATTGAAAAATTGTATGCCGATAAAGCGGCTACTCAGCAACAATTTGATGATATAAACAGTAAATATGATATTTTGGTAAAACAAATAGCAGCCACAAAAACTCAGATTAGCTCTATAGTTCAGGAGCTTAATGTTGTTGATAAACAAATAGATTTGTTAAATGAGCAATCGAAAAAAGCAATGATTGAAAATCCTATTAAAGGAACCGTGCTTGAGAAATATATTGAGGCTGGAGAAATTGCAGTAATGGGAAAAGCGCTGTATAAGATTGCCCGGCTGGATGAAATAGACTTGCGGGTTTATGTAAGTGGTGCTCAGCTACCCAATATAAAAATAGGACAAACAGTAAAGGTTTTTGCCGATAAAGACAAAGATTCAAACCAAGAATACCAGGGTGTAATTTCGTGGATTTCTGATCAGGCTGAGTTTACTCCAAAAATAATTCAGACAAAAGAAGAAAGAGTAAATATGGTGTATGCAGTTAAGGTAAGAGTTAAAAATAATGGACATTTTAAAATTGGAATGCCCGGGGAAGTTAAGTTTTAGGCAAACCAACAAAAATGTTTTTGCACGATAATTAGTAGCAAATGGATAATGAATATATAATTGAGGTCAAAGATTTAAAAAAATCTTATGATAAGGTCGAAGCAGTGAAAGGTGTGAATTTCTCTGTTTCCAAGGGCGAATTGTTTGGACTTATTGGTCCTGACGGAGCAGGTAAAACCAGTATATTTCGCATTTTAACCACTTTACTTTATCCATCTTCAGGCGAGGCAACTATTTTTGGCTACAATGTTGTTGCTGATTATAAAAAAATAAGGAATAACATCGGGTATATGCCTCAGCGATTTTCTCTTTATCAGGATTTGTCAGTTATCGAAAATCTGGAGTTTTTTGCACAGGTATTTGGAACAACAGTTGAACAGAATTACGATTTAATAAAAGATATTTATTCGCAGATAGAACCCTTTAAAAACAGACTCGCTGGTAAATTATCGGGCGGAATGAAACAGAAACTGGCACTTTCTTGTGCTTTAATTCATAGTCCGGATGTGTTAATTTTAGACGAACCAACTACGGGCGTTGACGCTGTTTCGCGAAAAGAGTTTTGGGAAATGCTTATCCGGCTTAAGCAAAAAGGAATAACAATTTTGGTTTCAACCCCATATATGGACGAAGCAAATCTCTGTGATCGTGTAGGTTTAATTCAGGATGGGAAGATAATGACCATTAATACACCTCATCACATTACTGCCCAATTTGGCAGAAAACTCTGGGAAGTAAAATCGGATAATATCTATCGATTAATTACTGATTTAAAGCAAATAGATTTTGTTGATACTGTGTATCCCTTTGGAGAGTTCTTGCATATTACATCAAAAACAAATGAGATTGATGATAATAAGCTAAAAGCATTATTGCAGCCAAATCACACAAGTATAAAACTAAATCAAATTAATGCTAATATAGAAGATTGTTTTATGGAGCTAATGAACAAATAAAATTTAATATTATGATACAAGGTTTTTTGATAATTATATTTTTTATAGTATTTATAGTTTTTTTAGGTGTTATTGGAGTAAGAAATGCTAAAAATAATGAAGATTCGTTAGGTAAAACACCCATTAATAAATTTCTATTTATTCTGGCTAAATTTACATTTCTGGTACCTTGGATAATTTCTCTTTTTGGTGCTGTAAAACCTGAATTTCTGCCCGATTATTATAGTAATGAGTTGGCTTGGGTTGGTGTTTTACTAATAACATTCGGTTTTATTATTGTTATTGCCGGATATGTTCAATTAGGAAAATATACCCGCTTCGGACTTCCAACAAAAGAATCAAAACTGATTACTACAGGAATCTTTAAATACTCCAGAAATCCTATGTATTTAGGATTGTTCTTAATGATAATTGGAATATTCTTTTATTTCCCTCATTGGATTTTGGCTGTATGTGTTATTATTTCAATAGTTCTTCATCATCAGATTACATTAGCCGAAGAAAAATTTATGGAACATGCTTTTGGAAAAGAATGGGATGATTTTAAAAAGGTTTCTAAAAGATATTTGTTATGGTAAATCATAAAAATATAATTGAAGTAAAAAACCTTGTAAAAAAGTATGGAAGTTTCGTTGCTAACGATAATCTTACTTTTGAGGTTAAGGAAAGTGAGATATTCGGATTTCTAGGTGCTAATGGAGCGGGAAAAACAACTACACTTAAAATACTTTCGGGTCTGTCTTATCCTACGTTTGGTGATGTAAATATTGCAGGATTTGATGTGTATCGCGAACGCGAGAAAGTGAAAAGGAATATTGGATATATGAGCCAGAAATTTTCTTTGTATGAAGATCTAACTGTTAAGGAAAATATCAGGTTTTATGGAGGAATATATGGTTTATCAGGTAGATACATTAAAGAAAAGACCGAAGATTTACTTAAACGTCTCAAGATGGAGGATATAAAGGATAAGCTAATTAACTCTCTTCCATTAGGATGGAAACAAAAAATAGCTTTTTCGGTAGCTATCTTTCATAATCCCAAAATTGTTTTTCTTGATGAGCCTACAGGTGGTGTTGATCCTATTACGCGTCGCGATTTTTGGGAGATGATTTACGAAGCATCAAATACAGGGATAACAGTATTTGTTACAACACACTACATGGACGAAGCAGAATATTGTGATCGTGTATGTATTATGGATCAAGGTAGGATAGAAGCAATAAATACCCCATCATTACTCAAGAAACAGTATAATGCAAAAAATATGGACGAAGTGTTTATTAAAATAGCAAGATAACTTATGGTTCCAGGTTACAAGTTACTGGGTTACCAGCAACAAGATACCTTTAACCAGCAACAATTTTTAATATGAAACGTTTTCTGGGATTTGTAAAAAAAGAGTTTAATCATATATTTAGGGATTATCGAACCATGTTGATTCTTTTTGGTATGCCAATAGCCCAAATACTTATTTTTGGGTATGTAGTTTCTAACGAAATTAAAGATATCAGAATTGCTATCTATGATAAATCAAAGGATAATGTAACTCAGGAAATTACAAACAAATTACTCGCATCAGACTTTTTTATCCTCGATAGAAATATTATAAATGATAGCCAGATTGAAGAAGCTTTTAAATCTGGAAATATCAGAGAAGTAATTATTTTCGAACCTCATTTTGCAGAAAAGCTTGAACGAGAAGGGAAGGCTGGTATTCAGATTTTGGCAGATGCTTCCGATGCTAATACAGCAAATATTGTAAGTAACTATACCTCAGCAATTGTTAAAACATATATGCGAAATGAACTTATGAAGGGTAGTTTTCCGTACGAAATTGAAACAAAAATCCAGATTTTATATAACAAAGAGATGAAAGGTGTTTATATGTTTGTGCCGGGTACAATGGCTCTAATATTAATGCTTGTATCTGCAATGATGACATCCATCTCCATTGCACGTGAAAAAGAAATGGGTACAATGGAAGTATTGCTTGTTTCACCATTACGCCCTTTGCATATTGTGCTTGGAAAGGTTATTCCATATATAGGATTAGCATTTGTAAATGCATTAGTAATTATTGCCCTTAGCTATTTTGTTTTTGGAATGCCAATACATGGAAGCCTTACTTTCTTGTTAATCGAAACATTGTTATTTATATTAATGGCATTATCACTGGGGATTTTGATTTCTACAGCAAGCAATAACCAGATGGTAGCTATGTTTATTTCAATGTTTGCTCTTATGTTACCTACAATGTTGTTGTCAGGTTTTATTTTCCCAATCGAGAATATGCCTAAAGTTTTACAATGGTTAAGTGCCATTATGCCAGCGAAATACTTTATAATAATCGTTAAAAATATAATGATTAAGGGCTCAGGAATAGCTGTTGTATGGAAAGAAACACTTTATTTAATCGGATTAACAATTTTATTTCTTGCAATAAGTGTAAAAAAGTTTAAAGTGAGATTGGAATAAAAAGTTAATATAATGATAATTATAAAAATAAAATTGTAAAACGATACATAATAATAATGAAAAAGATCTTATATATACTTCAAAAAGAATTTATTCAGGTATTTAGGAACAAAACAATGCTACCAATGATTTTTGGTGTTCCAATTATTCAGCTTGTGGTATTGGTACATGCTGCTACTCTCGAAATGAAATCAATTGATTTATATATTGTTGACAAAGATTTATCTTCATTATCGACTAAGCTGGTTAATAAATTTGAAGGATCGCCATTTTATACAATTTCGGGTAGATCTTTTTCAATTGACCAGGCCAATAAAGAAATCGAAAATAATAAAGCCGATGTTATACTTCATATTCCAAATGGATTTGAGCACAACCTTATTCGCAATAATTCATCGGAGATTCAATTATTAATTGATGGAATAAACGGAACTGCTGCAAACCTAATAAATGCATATTCAATATCTGTAATCTCTGATTTTAATAAAAATATAATTGTTGATTTAACGCAAATGCCTAAAATGGCCGAAATGGAACCTATTTCAATTCAAACTTCTTTTTGGTATAATCCTGAACTCAATTATAAAACATATATGTTGCCCGGAATATTGGTTATTTTGGTAACTATTATTAGTCTTTTTATGACAGCAATGAATATTGTTCGCGAAAAAGAAATGGGTACAATTGAACAGATAAACGTTACACCTATTAGAAAATATGAATTTATTATTGGGAAATTGGTGCCTTTTATGATTATTGCTTTATTCGAACTTGCTTTTGGATTAACAATTGGAAAAATATTTTTTCATATTCCAATAGTTGGTAGTGTTGGACTTTTATTTGGATTTACACTAGTTTATTTACTAGTCGTTTTAAGCCTTGGCTTATTTATTTCAACACTTGCTAGTACTCAACAACAAGTAATGTTTATTTCATTCTTTTTTATGCTGGTATTTATCTTAATGAGCGGAATATTCACTCCAACTGAAAGTATGCCGCTATGGGCACAGCGTGTAAATATTATTAATCCGTTTTATTATTATATGCGTGTTATCCGAATGATTTTACTTAAAGGGTCAGAGTTTTGGGATATTTCGCGCGAGTTTTTTAGTTTATTGATTTATGGAACCATAATGCTTAGTTTAGCAACATGGAGATACAGAAAAGTAGCATAAAATATGATTTTTTTTTAATACTTATTCCTTTAATGTATAATATCGTATCAATTAATTGACTTTTGGATGATTCATATATTAAATTAGTGTAAAAAATGGAAATTTTAAAATTTTGTAAAATCAGTTTAATAAAACGATTTGGTTTTATTATTATATTAATTCTACCCTTTTTGGCATCTGGAAATGAGTTTTCGGATACTTCCCAAGCTGATGTTAATTTGAATAAAGCTGACCGGTTTATCAAGGAATATTCAATTGATAGTGCTCAAATTTATTACGAAAAAGCCCAATTATTATTTCAAAAAGCAAATAATAAGGTTGGTTATATTAAAGCCACAGATGGATTAGGAGATGCCATGGCAAGGAATAATAATGCAATTAAAGCATTACGTATTCTTCAGAATAATCAAAAATATATTATCGAAAATATTGGATCGGAAAACATTTATTTAGCAAATAATTACAATAAAATTGCTATTGCAAATTATTTTTTATCAAATATAAATGAAGCACTAAAATATCTTAATCTTTCCCTCGAAATAAAACTTCGTGTATTACCTTCAAATGACAAATTAATTGCCGATAGTTATAATAATATTGGTGTAATGCAAGATATGAATGGTAATAAAGATGAAGCCCTTAATGCATATTTAAAAGCAATTGAAATAATAAGGAATAATGATGAGATAAATAAATCTGATATGGCAAATACCCTTGAAAATATAGCTATAGTTTATTATGATATTTCGGATTATGAAAGTGCATTAAAATACGAGAGAGAAGCAAACGATCTTTTTAAAACTGAATTTGGCGAAAACTCACTAAAATACTTAAATAGCTATGAATTGATAGGAGTTATTTATTTTAACATGGAGAGATACAAGCAAGCTGAACTATTAATTAAAGATGCCTTTGAAAAAAAACTAAGAATGCTTTCTCCATATAATCCCTATATGATTAATTCATATCAAAATCTTGGCAATTTATATTATGCAATGGGTAATGTAAATAAAGCAATAGAATTGCATTTAAAAGCTTATCAATATTTAGAAGAGTCCTCTGAAACAAAATCGAACTTTCAATTATTAAATCTGAATAGTGATTTAGGAAATGATTATGATGAATTAAATCAACCTGATTTAGCTCTTGAATATTATAATAAAGCTATTGCTATTGCAGAAAAATTGTACAACAAAAATCATTTTGCATATGCTTCATTATTTAATAATATTTCTTCAGCATATACTCATAAAAAGAATTATCAGTTAGCAATAGAATCCCTTATAAAAGCTGAAAGTATAATGCTAAAGAATAAAGTAAGCGATAAGACATTATGTAATATTTATAACAATATTGGTTTTAACTATTTTTATTTAAATAATCAACAAAAATCTGTAGAGTATTTTAATCGTTCTACTGAATTAGCAAAGAAAATTTATGGAAATAATAGTCCTTCCGTTGCAACGATATATCACAATATCGGATCAATTTATTTTGCAAATAATAAATTTAATGAGGCAAAAGATTATTTTGTGAATTCCATAAATATTAGAAAAGAGAATTTTGGAATAAAAAATCCTGATTTAGCAAGTTCATATAATTCAATGGTTGAAGTTCTTATTTCAGAAAATAATTATGATTCTGCATTGATACATATTCAATATGCTTTTAGTTCTAATTTACCAAAATTTAACTTTTCAATTGATAGTAAAAATATTACAGATCATGATAAAGACATAAATGTACATTCACTCCCGAAATTTGAAATACCATTTAACTATCTTGAATTTATTAGATCTTCAATACAAAAAATTAGTATATATGATTTATTAGGTAAAAGAGATAATGACTTACATGATTATTTTAATGCACATAAATTATATATACTTTCCGATACAATTTTAGATAATTATAGACGATCTGTAACAAACGAAAACGATAAATTATTAATATCTGAAATAGCTGGTGACTTATATCCAAATGCTGCATTGAATTGTTTAGATTTATTTCAATTTACAAAGGATAGTACATATATTGAAAAAGCATATTATTTTTTACAAAAGAATAAATCAATTATTTTATTAGAAACGATTAACGAAATCAATGCAAAGCGAATTGCAGGAATACCCGACAGTTTAATACAAAAAGAAAAAGAACTTATTGATGATATTTCATTTTATAATAGACAGTTATTAGCCTGTGATAAGGAAGAAATTGCATTTATATATGAAAAAATCAGGGATTTAAATGCTCAGGTTCAGCAATCAATTAATTTCTTTGAGATTCATTATCCTAAATACTTTGAACTTAAGTATAATTTAAAACCAATTACAATTAAGCAAATTCAAAAGGTCCTTAATACAAATACATGCCTTCTTTCTTATACAAATATTGAAAATCAGTATATTATTACTTCAATCACCAAGAATAATGTGACTTTTGATACAATCTCAATTAGTGAAGATTTCACCAATACGATTGATTATTATCGATATAGCTTAATGTATCCCGAAAGTGAGCGATTTCAAGAGTTTTATAGGAGCAATGGTTATGAGTTATATAAAAAACTTTTACCAAATGATATTTCTGATGAAATAAAAAATCTGATAATTATTCCTGATCAGAAATTAAGCAAAATGCCTTTTGAAGCTTTATTAACAGGCCAAATAATTAATGATACATTATATTCAGATTATCCATATTTAGTTAAAAAATACAATATTAGTTATAGTTATGCCGATAAGCTTGTATATGATAGAATTACATCTAAACAAATAGATACAAAACCATATGATTTTATTGCATTTGCTCCCGTATTTGCTGATAATAATACAAATGCATTAAATCGAAATACAAAATATATTTTAAATAATTTGCAAAATTCTGTTGATAGTATTAAAACACGGGGCAGATTTATGGATAATATGCTAATATCTTCATTACCCGGAACTGAGCAAGAAGTCATTGAGATTTACCAATATTTTGTTAATAATAATTTTAAAGCCAAAGCAAACTTGTATAAAGCAGCTAATGAAAAAGAAGTTAAAACAACAAATCTAAATAATTATCGATTTATACATTTTGCTACACACGGTTTTGCGAATATGGAAAATCCTGAATTATCTGGACTAATTCTTGCTCAGGATTCATCTGATAATGAAGACAATATTTTGTTTTTAGATGAAATATTAAATCTGAACTTAAACTCAAATTTGGTAATGCTTTCAGCTTGTGAAACAGGATTAGGTAAAATTTATAAAGGTGAAGGAATCATAGGTTTGAGCAGAGCTCTCATTTATAGTGGAGCACAAAATATTGGAGTATCATTATGGCAGGTTTCCGATGAATCAACACGTGAATTAATGACCCAATTTTATAAAAACATTGTAGATAATAATTCAAATGATTTTGGAGAACCATTGAGAAATGCCAAATTAAAACTTATTGAAACGAAGGCATTTTCTCATCCTTTTTATTGGTCACCTTTTATTTTAATTGGATATTAAAAACAGATCTCAAAAGTCATAGTATTTGCATTTTTCCCAAATCCCATAACAAAATTGTTCAATATAATCTTCAGTTAAAAGTCCTTTTTTGTATTGTTTTGGTATTTTGCATTCTTTAAGCTTTGGGCAGGGATTTAATAGAGTTTTTAGTATCTGATAATCCTGTTTAAGATTATCAAATGATTTGCTTTTATGAACAATGGTTGCAGGATGTTTTAATGGCAATATTTTTTGATTTTTAGCAAAAAAAATTTTCCCAAACATGTTTTTTATTTCAAATTTGTTAGGTATGGGTAGATTATAAGCTTCAAAAATATATCGGGTAACATGAAATCCGAGTGTAATAATAATTTCGGGTTTTACAATTCCAATCTCATGTTTAAGAAAATTGTTGTAGCATATATTCATCTCATCGTGCCTAGGTTTGCGGCATTTTGGCAAGAAACATTTAAGTAAGTTAGTTAAGTAAATTTCATTTCTGTTTAAACCTATAGAACAAAGAAGTTGATCGAAAATTTTACCAGATGGGCCAATAAACATTTTCCCTTTTTTATCTTCAGTTCTGCCCGGTGCTTGTGCAATAAACATTAGTTTTGTCGGTATAATACCTTCACCACATACTGCATTATTTCGTGTTTGTTCTAAACGACAGCTTTTACAGTTTTTTATTTGCTCGCAGAATTCTGTATAATCAGTAATCATAACCAATCATTATTTAACAAATTTATAGTTATTTGCTTTGTTTTAGGCTGAGAATCTAAAGAATTTTGTACTTTTATATTTAAAACCAATCGAGTATGAAGTTTATTCACTTTCTTATAAAGTTTTTGCAAGAAGATGTATGGCGTATTCCATTAAAAAATATGCCTCGTTACAAGCTGTTTTTTCTTCGCCAGTTGCGAATAATCATATTGTCAATACGTGGTTTAAGTGAAGATAAAGTTAGTTTACGTGCCTCGGCATTAACTTTCTACTCAATGTTATCTGTTGTGCCGGTTGCTGCAATGGGTTTTGGTATTGCTAAAGGTTTTGGCTTTGAAAAATATCTGCAAGAACAACTAACTAAAAACTTCTCAGAGCAGAAAGAAGTACTGGAGTGGATTATTACTTTTGCAAATAAATTTTTGGAAAATACCAGTGGTGGTATCATTGCAGGTATTGGAATTGCTATGTTACTTTGGTCAGTAATGAAAGTATTGGGTAATATTGAGAACTCATTTAATGCAATTTGGCAAATACGAAGTTCCCGATCTTGGTCAAGGAAATTTACAGATTATTTATCTATGATGCTTATTGCTCCAATTCTATTGCTTTTATCAAGCAGTGCAACTGTTTTTATTAGTACTCAGGTACAGCAAATTACTGCTGAAGTGGCATTGTTGGGAAAAATAAGTCCAATAATATTCTTTCTTGTTCAATCAATTCCCTATGTTTTAATTTGGCTTCTACTTACAGTTATTTATATGGTAATGCCCAATACTAAAGTAAATATTATACCTGCATTTACCGCAGGTGTTATTGCCGGAACAGCTTTTGTTATAGTACAATGGGCTTATATTCGTTTTCAGATAGGGGTTTCGCAATACAATGCTATATATGGTAGTTTTGCAGCCCTTCCATTTTTCCTTATTTGGCTGCAAACGAGCTGGTTAATTGTACTCTTTGGTGCCGAAGTATCATTTTCTGTTCAGAATGTCGAAAAATATGAGTTCGATCCTGATATACTAAATATTAGTGCCTATAGTAAGAAAGTAATCACCTTAATGATTTTACATTTGCTAATTAAGAATTTCATTAAAGGTGAAAAGCCACTTATCTCAGAAGAAATAAGCAAGAAGCTTGAAATCCCTATTCGTATTGTTAGAGATGCC
The DNA here is from genome assembly GCA_001768565.1 of Bacteroidetes bacterium GWF2_33_16. GTDB lineage: Bacteria > Bacteroidota > Bacteroidia > Bacteroidales > UBA12077 > UBA12077. The sequence continues at coordinate 22,551 of MEOE01000031.1, forward strand.
CTTTTTATTCTTGTTGAAACGAATATACTTTCAGAAGTAACTACCAGATTTGATAAACAACATGCCTATCAACCTGCACGGGATATAAATCAAATATCTGTTAGCTTTGTTCTAAATGCATTAGATCATTATGGTACAAATAGAATTATAGCTGCTACATCTGTTGAACAAAACCAATTTAAAAAACTATTTGCCGAATTTGATGTGGCCATAAATAAAAGCAAAGGATCGATGCTTGTCAAAGACATTGATAGTATTGACAATTAGACAGGGTTCAATTTTCATAAATAACTTTATGCTAATAATTGTTTAGATAAAAACTAAATCTAATAGTTATTATGCATTAAATTTGCCGCATATTTTAATTTCGAATGAACAAAATAGATGAATCAATTTTTAAGGATGGCTTGCAATTGCCATTAGTTGAAGAGTTTTATACTTTACAGGGCGAAGGATATCATACAGGGAAAGCTGCATATTTTATCCGAATTGGTGGTTGCGATATTGGTTGTCGTTGGTGCGACTCAAAAATTTCATGGAATCCTTCAATCCATCCTTTAGTTAGCATAGAAACAATTATTTCAAACGCTTTAAAAACTCCTGCTAATGCTGTTGTGGTAACTGGTGGAGAACCCAGTTTATTCAATTTGGAACCATTAACAAGTAAATTAAAGGTTCATGGAATTAAAACGTTTATTGAAACTGCAGGCGCCAAGCCTTTGACAGGTCAGTGGGATTGGATATGTTTATCGCCAAAACGTCAAAGTCCTCCAGATGAGTCTTTCTTTAAAATAGCTAATGAACTGAAAGTAATCATTTATGATGATGAAGATTACCATTGGGCAGAGGAAGCTGCTTCAAAGGTTAATAAAAATTGTATCTTGTATTTACAATCGGAGTGGAGCAGATACGAACAAAATATACTCGCTATTGTCGACTACGTAAAAACATATCCAAAATGGAATGTTTCACTTCAGGCACATAAGTTTATGCACATACCTTAGTTTCATAGATTCTTAAAACCTTAAGTTCTAAGATTAATTTGAATTCGAATAACACTATACAAATTCTACAACTTTACATTCAATTTTAGGTTTATCTGATAGTGAATACCAAAACTCTATTACTTTAGCATATAATTTCTCAAATTCATAAAATTTTATTGGCATATTCAAACTGCAATTATTCACTTCGAGTTCTTCATCTTCAAAAACAACAATTGTGGTATGTAGAACTAATTCTATAAATCCATCAAGCTTATCTGGAATATTCACAATCTGTTTATATTTACTACTATCAAGATTTGTTTTATCGACATAAAAAACTTCTTTTAAGAATTTTGATTCCATCCCAACTCTAATTCCTTTTATTTCGTCCCATCTCCCCGGATTCCTTAAAAAAGCATCAATACTAATCTTTTGAGGTATGAATATAGCATTATCTTTCAATTGGGGAATTAAGTTTTGCATTATAGAAACTTGTGGTTCATTCTGTAAACATGCTTGCATAGTTTCAGATATAACAATATCATACTCCTTATTTATCTTGTAATTAGATGCATCAGCAAGAATGTATTCATCAATAAAATGCTCTAAATCCAAACCTTTTAATAATTTCTCAACGGCAAGTAAAGAAGCTTGATTTATATCAAGTAATGTAATCTTTATTTCATTTGCATTATACATTGTAAGTAAAGGTGTTATTAATGTTGCATAAGGACCACATCCTGCATATAATATATCAATACTCCCAATTTTGTTTTTAGCTTTACTATCAATCGCTTTTTTTATTCCACGAAGAAAAACAGCTGTTCTTTTCATTTCAAGAAGACAATGCGCTGCTGCAGAAGGAGAAATAGCTTTTCCCGAAGGAAGCATAATTTCTCCATGGTTTAAATCATTAATATCAACACCTGAAATTGTTTTAAAAATATTGTATAATTTATCTACACCTTGTTTCATGTAAAAGAAATCATCTTTACAGTTAATTAATTGAACACATGCATCTTTAATCATTTCAATTTTAGAATTTAACATATTAATTTAAGGTTTAAAGAAATTTAATTTTGTAAGAGTACTAAAAAATATTTCTAATTATAATTATATATTAACTGAATTAAATATTTATTATTTGTTTAAATTTTTTTTTATCTAAAATAAACAATGTTAAAATATACAAATAGTAAATATTAATATAGATATTTTATTTTAAGATAAAACTCAACATTGTAAGAATTTAGTTAGTCTATAAACAAGATAATTCTTATATATAGAAAACATAACATTTATAATCACGGCCTAAAAATAAGAATCAACTTCGTACTAATAATAAAACATTATTTAACATTAGATAACATATTATGATAATTAGTTTGATAAGTCTATTTTTTGTTTTAAATTTATTTTAGGAAAATAAACAATATCAATTTTAATAATAATTATTAAGAAAACAATTAACACTTTAATTAACTAAATCTAAAATTAATCAAATTATGGACGAAGCTTATATTGGTTCAATTGTACTTTTTGCTGGAACATATGCACCCAGAGGATGGGCATTTTGTAATGGGCAACTACTAAGCATTATGGATTATCAAGCTGCATATGCAGTTATTGGAATTACTTATGGAGGTGATGGAAGAAATAACTTTGCAATACCAGACTTAAAGGGAAGATTTCCAATTCATCCAGGACAAGGGCCAGGATTAACTCCAAAATATCTTGGTGAGAAGAATGGTTGGGAAAATGTGGTTTTAAATGAAGCACAGATGCCTGGACACACACATACAGCACAAAACATTTTAAAAGGAAGTGAAGAAGCAAGCGTTTCTGATCCATCTGGTAATTTTATTGCTGGAACAGGCAGTCCTGTTTTTGGAACAACATCAAATATTAATTTAAATTCAGAATCAGTAGTAAGCACATTAGGACCAGCGGGTGGAAGCCAGGCTCATACTAACATGCCTCCATATTTGGGTTTAAATTATATTATCTGTTTAGAAGGTTTATTTCCTCCAAGAAATTAACTTTTACAATAATGATAGACCCCTTCTTATTTAATGAAGGGGCTTCTTTATATAAAAGATGAATTAAATACATAAAATAAAAAGTTGGAAGATTATTTATTGGATAGTATTATTTGTAGGAAATTTGCCATCATCATTGGGATTATTGTGATGGATAATTATTAAGTATAGCATCAAATACTACTCTATTTCGGAACAACTTCTGATATTTCATTAAATCCAGCATCTGTTTAAACAACCTTAAGCAACCTTAAACAACGCTGGAAGAAACCATGCTAATTATAACTTGCATCCTTGTTCATATTTATCAGGAATTCCTTTCGAGGAATTAACCTATACAATTAATTACTACCCCCTTTATTAAGAAAGTGGGATTATTAACTTTAAATAAAAAATTATGAAAAAACTTTTACTTCTATTTTTTGTGTTTATTATTATCATAACAAATAATATAAATGCACAAACAACTCTTGCGGCCGGAGATATTGCATTTATTGGCCTTAATTCGGACTATAATGCTGGTGGTGTAGGTTTTGCATTTGTGTTTCTAAAAGATGTTTCATCAGGAACAACTTTTAATATCACTGATAACGGATGGATCGATGCTTCAAGCAGTTTTAGGGCTGAGGGTGGCGATGCAACATTGGTATGGACAGCAACCGGTAGCGTAAGTGCTGGAACTATCGTACAAGTTTATACAACAAATGGCACAAATGGTGCATCAATAACTCCTACAACAACTGTTGGCTCAATTTCTTCAATAACTTTTACATTAGCCGCTATTGGAGATCAGCTATTCATTTACCAGGGATTAGCAACGAGCCCTGTCTTTATAGCAGGAATACATTTTAATGTTGAGCCAACTTCTTCTACTTCAAATTGGGATAATGCGGCATCTGTTTCTCTTTATAATACAACATCGGATTTACCTGATCAGTTAACAAATGGTATAAATGCCATTTGGGTTTACGATGCTGGACCAACTGAAAGAGACAATTTCAGGTATAAAAGTACCGCATTAACTACAGGTAGTACTGCAGAATTATGTGCGGCAATTAATACTCTCAGCAATTGGGATGTTGATGCAACCAATGCTACTGCATATACTCTTAATCCCTTTCCTTGCAGTTTTACAGTAATTGCAGGTAATAACAAACCAACCGCTTCCAGTTTTACAGCATCTCCAATATATGAAGGAACCCCTTATGCATTTAGTACGGCTAATTTTGGATATTCAGATTCTGATAGCGATCCTCTCAATCATATAAGAATTACCGCTGTTCCTAATACAGGTACTTTATGGATTGATGCGGATGCTGACGGAATTATAGATGGTACTGAAAATACCATAACAAATGGAGAAACTGTAACGAAGGTAGAATTAGATGCAGGGAAGTTTAAATACATAAATACAAGCGGATCTTCTTCAAGTTTCACTTTTGATGTAAATGACGGTACTGATTACAGCGCATCAACATATACTGCAACACTGACAGTAACTCCTCAACCTACGGTAACGCTTAGTCTTGATCCTACTTCAAGCATTTCAGAAAATGGAGGAACTACCAATGTTAAAGCAACCTTATCGCATACATTCAATAAAACAGTAACAGTTAATTTAGTTTTTAGTGGCACTGCAAGCGGATCTGATTATTCTGTTACTGCATCTTTAATTTCCATAACAAGTGGAAATACAAATAACACTGTTTCCATAACAGGTCAGGATGATGCGCTTGATGAAAACAACGAAACAGTAATTGTAGATATTTCTTCTGTAACAAACGGAAGTGAATCTGGAACACAGCAGGTTACATGTACACTAACTGATGATGATGCAACTCCAACGGTAACATTTACAACAGAATCACAATTGAGTGTTAATGAAACAAGCACAATGACCATTACCGCTCAACTATCAGCAATTAGTGGCAGGGATGTAACTGTTCCGTTTACAATAAATGGTTCAAGTACAGCCACTGGTGCGGGAACAGATTATTCAATTACATCAAGCCCTTTGACTATTACAACCGGCAATACTACAGCTAATATAACTATTACAATTGCTACTGATTATCTTGACGAAAACAATGAAACCATAATTGTTGACATGGGAGCTCCAACCAATGCAACTCAGGGTACTACTACAAGTCATACAGCTACAATAACTGATGATGATAATACGCCAACAGTTACATTTACAGCTGCATCACAATCAAGTGCTAATGAAACTGGCACACTGACTATTACTGCACAACTTTCAGCAGCTAGTGGGAAAAATGTAACAGTTCCGTTTACAATAAATGGTTCAAGTACAGCTACAGGAAGTGGGACTGATTATTCCATTACTGGTAGTCCTTTAAATATTACTGCTGGAAATACAATCGCAGAAATCACCATAACGATTACCTCAGATGTCCTTGATGAGAACAATGAAACGGTAATAGTTGATATGGGAACTCCAACAAATGCTACTCAGGGTGCAACAACAAGCCATACAGCAACAATTACTGATGATGATGATGTAGCTACTGTAACATTCACATCAGCCTCGCAATCGAGTGCTGATGAAACTGGCACAATGAATATTACTGCACAACTTTCAGCAGCTAGTGGGAAAAATGTAACTGTTCCTTTCTCTGTAAGAGGATCAAGTACTGCAATTGGTGGTGGAACAGATTATTCCATAACTGCTGGTCCATTGTCAATTACTGCAGGAAATACAAGTGCAGATATCACCATAACGATTACTTCAGATGTTCTTTATGAGAACAATGAAACAGTAATAGTTGATATGGGGACTCCTGTCAATGCAACTCAAGGAGCAACTACAAGTCACACTGCAACAATATCTGATGATGATGCTACACCGACGGTGACATTCACATCAGCTTCGCAATTGAGTGCTGATGAAACTGGCACAATGACTATTACAGCTCAACTATCTGCAATTAGCGGCAGAGATGTAATATTTCCGTTTACAATAAATGGTTCAAGCACAGCCACTGGTGCGGGAACAGATTATTCCATTACAGGAAGCCCTTTAAATATTACTGCTGGAAATACAAGTGCAGATATTATTATTACAATTGCTACGGATGTTATAGATGAAAATAATGAAAGTGTAATAGTTGATATGGGAACTCCTACAAATGCTACTCAGGGTGCTACCACAAGCCATACTGCTACTATTACAGATGATGATGCAACTCCAACCGTAGCATTTAATACAACAAGTTCAAATGGCTTGGAATCGATTAGTAGTGCAGACTTGCAGGTGGACCTTTCTGCAATAAGTGGTTTGAATGTAACGGTAGATTATGCTGTAACGGGAACAGCTACGGGTAGTGGAACAGACTATACGTTGGCTAATGGTACTCTTGCAATTAATGCCGGTGATGCAAATAACGATATCACTATTGCAAGTATTGTTAATGATTTATTGGATGAAAACAACGAGACCGTAATAGTTACTTTGACAAATCCAACGAATGCTGTGCTTGGAGCAAATACAATTCATACCTATACTATAATTGACGATGATGATGTGCCAACTATTACCACGCAAACAGTAACTAATACAACATCAACTTCAGTTACAGCTAATGGGAATATTATTTATTTAGGAATTCCAAATCCGACACAACATGGTTTCTGTTATAATGAAACAGGTTCTCCTTCACTTTCTGATAGTCATGTAGATATGGGTGCTGTTTCATCAACAGGCGCGTTTTCAACTACTATTAATTTTCTAGATCCTAATACTACCTATTATTTGAAGGCCTATGCTACAAACACAGCTGGTACTTCTTATGGAGATGAAGTATCGTTTACAACTTTAGCAGAAGCTCCAACTGTAATTACAAATGCTGCAACAAATATATCTGGATCAGAAGCAACTTTAAATGGAACGGTTAATGCTGAAAATGCCAGTACAGTTGTGTCTTTTGAATATGGATTAACTACCGCTTATGGATCTTCTGCTGTAGCAGATCAAAGTCCTGTTTTGGGTGTTGCAAATACAGATGTTAGTACAGTTTTAACGGAATTAGAACCTAACACAACGTATCATTACAGAGTAGTTGGTGTTAATGCAGGAGGTACAACTTATGGATCTGATCAAAGCTTTATTACGGATGCAATTGCACCAACTGTTACAACGCTGGCAGCTACTGATGTTACAGCAAAAGGGATCACCTTTCACGGTATAGTGAATGCAAATAATGCTAGTACAATTGTTACTATTGAAATGGGAACTACTACTGCATATGGAATAATTTCGGGAGTTGAACAAAGTCCTGTTACAGGATCTTCAGATGTTATTATAAATTATGGCTCATATGGATATACTCCAAATACAACATATCACTATAGAGTAGTGGGTGTTAATGCAGGAGGTACAACTTACGGTGAAGATGTAACTGTTACAACTCTAACTCAGAAACCTCTTGCAACAACAGTTGATGCTTCATCTATTGGAACAACCAGTGTTAGATTAAATGGATCTGTTAATGCAAATGAATTGAGCACTGATGTTACTTTTGAGTATGGTCTGACAACTTCCTATGGTACTTCTGTAGCCGCATTTCCAAGTCCATTATCAGCGGGTTGGGACGAAGGTGTTAATAAAACTATTACAGGACTTATTCCAAATACTGCATATCATTATCGTGTTGTTGCTGTTAACTCTGAAGGAACTGCATATGGCGATGATCTGACATTTACCACAGCTACAATTGATCCAACCCTATATACAGATTATGCTACAGATGTTAGTGTTAACTCAGCAACATTAAATGGATTTGTAAATCCTAATGATTATAGCACAACAGTAACTTTTGAATATGGTCTTACTGCAGCTTATGGAAGCACTATAACTGCAGATCAAAGTCCTGTTACAGGTAATACCGAACAAGATGTTTCAGCTGATATTTCAGGATTAAGTCCATATACTACTTATCATTTTAGAGTTGTTGGTGAAAGTATAGCTGGTTCGGCAAATGGTTATGATCTCACTTTTACAACAAGTTCGGCTGCAGCGACAATTACTTCGCAAGCGGTTACAGCCATTAATGAAACAACAGCTACAGCTAATGGTATTATTATCGATTTAGGAGCTCCTAATCCAACAGCTCATGGAGTGTGTTGGAATACATCTGGTACTCCAACAACAAATGATAATGTTACAGATGAAGGAGCAGTTTCAGCAACGGGAGCATTTACATCAAATATTAGTGAATTAATTCCAAATACGACTTATTATGTACGTGCTTATGCAACAAACACAGCTGGTACAGCTTATGGAGATGATGTGTCATTCACAACTTTAGCAAAAGCTCCAGCTGTAATTACAAATACTGTAACAAGTATTTCAGTTTCAGGTGCAACTTTGAATGGAACCGTAAATGCAAATAATTCTGAAACTGTTGTAACATTTGAATACGGATTATCAACAGCATATGGTACAACTATTACTGCTAATGAAAACCCTGTTGATGGTTTATTCGATACTCCGGTTAGCAAAGAAATTGCCGGCTTAAAGCCAAATACCACATATCACTACAGGGTAGTTGGTGTTAATTCTGCAGGAACAACTAATGGTGATGATCAAACATTTACAACAATTAAACATGATCAAGTAATTACTTTTGATACCTTACCAGATAAAACAACTACAGATGTTGATTTTAATCCGGGAGCTACTAGTGATCAAGGATTAATTATTTCCTATACAAGCAGTAACGAACTAGTGGCAACAATCGTTAGTAATCTTATTCATATTGTTGGAGCCGGAACTGCAGAGATTACGGCTTTACAAGAAGGAAACGATACGGTAAATACTGCAGCTACTGTAAGTCAAATTCTAACAGTTACGGAGGCTACAGGAATTGAGTATATAGGTTTAGAAAAACTAACCACGTATCCAAACCCGGTAAAGGATGTGTTAAATATTGAAATTGGAGATGGTTTAATATCAGATCATGTTTCCATATCAATTATTGATGTTACAGGGAAAACTGTATTTAGTGAGAATTATAAAGATGCTGGTTTAAAGGTTGATGTAAGTAATCTTAATCCCGGCTTGTATTTTATTACCATAAAAACATCTATTAATAGTAGAAGTTTGAAAGTAATAAAAGAATAGTATTCGTTAATTGTTTTAAAAAGTGCAAGCTAAAAAGGCTTGCACTTTTTTTATGAAATTTTCATCTCAGATTTTTTTTGTATCTTCCAGTTCAAATAAAAATCATTTTATATGCGAATCTGTTTATTATATATCATTTTCATTGTTATAATTCCTGTATCTGCAATTGCACAACAAAAATATTCAACAGACAATAAGAAAGCTATAAAGTTATACGAAGAAGCTCTTGTTGCTTTTGATCAGTTTAATTATAACACAGGCAACGATTTAATGCAAAAAGCTATAAAATCAGATAAGAATTTTATCGAAGCTTATCTTGTAATTGCCGAAACAAAAACAGAACAAGGTTTAAATAATGAAGCAATAGATTATTACTATAGGGCAATAAAAATTAAGCCGGACTTTTTTCCATCTATGTATTTTAATTTGGCCCGATTAGAGATGTTATCTGGTAATTATGAGTCAGCGAAAAATAACTTTGCTAAATTTCTAACATATAAAAATACAAGCAAAACAAAACAATTTGAAGCCAGTAAACACTTAAAATCATGTGAATTTGCTGTAAATGCAGTTAATAATCCAGTTCCTTTTAATCCAATAAATTTAGGCGATTCTGTAAACTCAAAGTACAGTGAATACTGGCCTTCATTAACGGCGGATGGTAGTAAGTTGGTATTAACAAGGATGCTACCTATAAAAAATGAAAATGAAGAGTTCATTACTAATGTATATACACCAGAAGAGTACTTAAAGATTAATCCTGATGCAAGAAATAAAGTTTTTGAAATTTTTCAGGAGGATTTCTTTGTTTCTTACAAAGAGAATAATTTTTGGACTACTGCCATTGATTTTGGTAAACCCATAAATACAAAACAGAGCGAAGGCGCACAATCATTAACTTCAGATGGTTTTACTATGTTTTTTACTGCATGCAATAAGCAAGGAAGCAAGGGGCGTTGTGATATTTATACTTCTTTTTTAGATGGCGAAAAATGGAGCCTTCCTGAAAATATTGGCGATCCGGTTAATACATTACACTGGGAAGCTCAACCTTCAATTTCGCCCGATGGTAAAACTCTTTTTTTCATAAGTGATAGAGAAAATGGATTTGGAGGAAAAGATATATGGATGAGTACTCTTATCTCTAAAGGAAATTGGAGTACACCAATAAACCTTGGAGAGAAAATAAACACTCCTGCTGATGAGCAATCACCATTTATTCATTTCGATAATCAAACACTCTATTTCTCATCAAACGGACACGTGGGAATGGGAGGATCAGATATTTTTAAAACAACAAAACTATCAGATGGATCATGGTCGGAGCCAGTAAATATTGGATATCCAATAAATACAAGTGCTGATGAGATTGGTTTTATTGTTGTTGCAAATGGAGAAAAAGCTTACTTCTCTTCCGATCGATTTGCTGATAGGGGTCGCGATATTTTTGAGTTTGAATTATATCTCGAAGCAAGACCAAAAGCGGTTTCTTATTTTAAAGGAAGAGTATACGATTCTGAAACCCTTAATAAGCTTAATGCACATTTTGAATTAATTGATTTGAATTCAAAAGAGCTAATTATGCAAGCTGAATCAGATAAAACATCGGGCGAATTTATTCTCTGTGTTCCTACTGATAATGATTATTTGCTTAATGTTTCCAAAGATGGATACCTATTTTATTCTGATAATTTCTCATTAAAAGGGATACATGAAATTACTAATCCATTCTTAAAAGATGTTGCTTTAAATCCTATAAAAAAAGGTCAAAAAATAATTCTTCGAAATGTATTTTTTGTCACAGATTCTTATCAACTCGAAGAAAAATCAATTGTAGAATTATCTAAACTAGTTGAATTTTTAAGCAAAAATCAAACATTAAAAGTTGAGATTTCTGGACATACCGATAATATTGGTACTCCCCAGTATAATCAAACATTATCTGAGAACAGAGCTAAATCAGTTTTTGATTATTTACAAAATAACAATATTGAACGATCGCGGTTAATATATAAAGGTTATGGCGAATCTAAACCAATTGATTCGAATAGTACAGAACAAGGTAGAGCAAATAATAGGAGAACAGAAATAACAATTCTAGACTACTAAATATTTGTGTGAATCATTAAAGACTAATACATCAAATATTTAAAATAAATACACGATAAAAATATTATTTAGTTACAGCTTTGAATAATCATAGCTTTTTGCTAATTTTAATAAACAATTCAAATTCGAAATAAGCATGAATCCATTAATAATTAATTCAGGAGAAGATACCCCAACGATTTATTTAGATAATAGAAAGGGTAAAATGGAGTTTTCTGGAAGTTCAATGCCTGAAAATGCTTCAAGATATTACAGACCTGTTATTGAATGGCTAAATCAGTATGTTCAAAATCCAAAAGAAGAAACTGAATTTGTTTTTCGAATGAAACTACTAAATACTTCCTCCTCAAAAATCTTTTACGATATTTTTAAAATAATTAATAAGCTAGGCGAAAACTGCAAAAATAAGGTAAGAGTATTATGGTATTATAGCTATTACGATGATGAAATAAGAGAACAAGGCCATGATTATAAAGGCTCAGTGAATGTGCCCTTTGAACTGGTGTTAATCGATACCGAGTAAAGTCTTAATAAGGCTATTCTTCTACAATAAGCTTTTTTATTCTTTCAATCTGCATTTGTTTGTTTACTTCGCGCAATTGTTGTGCTGTTTTTGTAAAGAACTGATGTACAGATAAAAACTTAACCTGTATTTTATTCCAGTCATTTAAGGAACCCATCTTATTTTGTTCTTTGAGTTCTTTATAAAGAGTATTTGAAACAGGAATAAAATCACTTCGTCCTAGGTAATCCAAATCCGAATCGCACATAATACTTTCTAATTTATTTTTTGGATTTGGAGGCATTTTTGTGGCCATAATTAGTTCGCAAATTTTTTCAATTTGTTCAGGAGTATAGTTATACTTAGGCAAGAATTCTTTGGCAATTTGGGTTCCATTATATTCGTGCTCATCATATCCAATAATATGTCCGGCATCATGAAGAAGGGCAGCGGTTTTTAACAGAAGAATTGATTCGTCATCAACACCTTCTCCATAACCAATTAATTCTGCCTGATTTATTACGTCAATAGTGTGTTTAAAATTATGATAATACAAATATGATGGCAATTCCTTTTCTAGTTTATCAAGTATAATTTCTTGCAAATCAGTAAATTGACGAAGTAAGTACTTGTTTAGGAATATATTGTTTGGTTTTTTGCCTGTTTTTCTTTCAAGCGAATAGGCTGGTTTTATTCTACGTAGAAAATACATTTCCATATCGCCTTTGTACTTAACTGGTATTTTACCATTGTAATCGCATACAAAATATTGCTTTACCAGCTCATAGGTCATAATTGAAATATTAATTTGCCCTTCTTCACTGGCAGAGGCCATACGTGTAGCAATATTTACAGTATCTCCCTTTAATTCATATGATATTTTTTTTCTTCCTGTGAATGTAGCTGTAACAGGCCCGGTATGAATACCCATTTTTAAATCCCAGAAATTTTTATTCTGGCTTTCATACTCTTGTTTTAAGTTCGTTAAATAATCCTGCATTTCCAAAGCAGCAAGAACAACATCTACAGGGTTTGTTATATTTTTTTCTGGCACACCACCAGCACACATATATGCATCACCTATAGTTTTTATCTTTTCTATCTTGTATTTCTTTACAATGGAATTAAAATGGAAAAAAATCTGATCAAGTTCATCAATTATGCCCGATGATTCTGAATGCTCTGAAATCTTTTTTAAACCTTGAATATCAGCATATAAAACAGTCGCCATTTCGAAGCGCTGTGTTTTTGTTTTAACATGCTCATCAATCTCTTTGGGTATTAAATCTGCTGGTAAAGACGAAAGAATAGCTTCATATTTTTCATTTTTCTTTGATAATTCTTTATAATTCTCGCTTAATTCTTTTATCTGAGTTAATAAATTTTTGTTTTCTCGTATCAGATCGGCAATTTTAAAAACCAGTTTTTGTTCTTGTTCTTGTTCTTTTTCCATTTCTGTATTATGAGATATAACCTTTTACTTATGATTTTTGAGCTCTTTTGTAAATTTATTCAATTTACTTTAATTTTCAATCTGATTTAATAATTTTTTACTTAATCAAATTAATATTTATACATATAAAAACCAAAAAGGTTTCTGTCAAACAAAACCATTTGATCTACTCTTCAATTCATTACTTGAATAAGAGTTTTTAATTGATGAATACGAAAAATGGAACTATAAATGAATTATTAGTTTTTTAATACAGAGAATGAATAGGTTCTGCTATTATAATAAAGCTTAAGAATATATATTCCGGGAGTAAGGTTGTGCAATGACTCTAATGTTAAATAACGATTTCCGGATTCCATATGTAGGTATATTCTTTGCTTTATTATGTTTCCTAATAAATCATATAGACGGAGTTCGATATTCCCAGGATTATTAATTAATAAATCAATTTTTAAAATATCACCAAATGGATTAGGGTATATTTCGATTCTGTTTAGATCTTCATCAAAATCAATACCATTAACCAAAGGAACATTTAAATAAACTGGAATAAGGTAATTATCATTATCGTCTTCAATAATTCTTATCTGGCATGTATAATTACCTTCAATTAACGATACATTTGAAAGAGAAACCCATACCGTGTCAAATGCATGACTGAATATTGTATCCACTTCTTTGCTTAAATTTATCCAAGAATTTTCGTCTTTATTATCAATTACAATGGAATATATATTATTACCTGTTCCCGAATTATAAATTACCAATTTATGTAAAGAGTCACTAGATGTTAAAAGTGTATCATATATTGACAATGGTGAAATAATAAGCGAAGTATCTGGATAATTAGGAATATATAAATTTATTGGTAAAATATATGTGTCATTATCATCTTCTGTTATGATGATATTAGTGCTATAATTTCCGGAATTTAAGTAGTTGTTTGTTAAGGTTAAAATGATTGTATCTGTTTGGGATTTGCTAATAGAACCATATGTTTTATTAATATGTATCCATTCATTCTGGCTTGCATATTCGATTATTGAAGAATAATTATTTGTAAAAGTGCCTGTATTTAGTAAAACTATTTTGTGAATCGATGATTCCTGCATGAATAATGTATCAGAAATTGATAATGGTAAAACAGCCAGCAAAGTATCAGGAATTAGAATACTAACAAGTATTGTATAAATATCATTATCATTTTCAGTAATACTAATATTGGTGCTGTAAAAACCTGGTTGAAGATTTTGATTTGTTACTGTAACCAATAATGTGTCTCTTGAACCAAAATCAATAGAATCATTAGTTTTATTGATAGAAATCCATGAGTTTTCGATCGGATTTTCAATTGCAGCATTATATCTGTTAACTGAAATTCCTTTGTTTTCTATTACTATACTATGAGTAATTGACTCGTTTTCTACAAGTGTGTCAGTTATAGCAGTTGGTGTAATCAATATTGAAGTATCGTTGATATTTGTATAAGGGAAAGAAATATAATCTATCCATGCACAATCTGATCCACTAGCTGTATTACCATCTTTACTATAAATCCATTTGAAATTATGTAATCCTTCATTTACAAAATAAGTTGATTCAGCCCAATCTTGTGTTCCACTCCATTGATATTTAAGAATGTCATCAACATAAAACCTAAGAAAATCAAAACCACTCTCTGAGGATACTTTTCTGTAAAAACTCATGAATCCTCCATGAATAACATCAATATTAACGGACAATGTTGTGGAGCTGCTGTTGCCAATAATACCTGATTTAGCAGAGTATAATCCTTCTTGCTCTATTTCATTGTCAATAGTCCAGTTTGCATTACCTGAAAATTGCCAATCTAATTTATTAAAATTTCCGAGCTCAAAATCTTCGATAATGGCAGGAAAAAGGGCAAAGTCAAACAAAAGATTATCGGAGTTAATTGTAATAGTATCGATTATAGCAGAATAATTGTTCTTGCTGAGTTTGATATAATAAGTACCTGCTATAATATTATTTATTGAATAATTTCCCAATACATTTGATAATGATGATTCAATTGGTGCGTTTGTTATCGATACAGATACATTTTCTATTGGATTTCCAGTCAATCCGTTTATTATTTGTCCGGTAATAGAATATTGAACATCTTTCTCGAGCACGAAATCAGCAGTAACTGAACTGTTTGCAGCAAGAACAATACTATTAATTGTTTTAGGCACATATCCATATTTTGATGCAGTAAGACTATAGGTTCCGGAATTTAATGGTCGATAATAATCGCCATATACAGGTCCGGAAAATACCATTGAACTATCTGATGACTGATCATAATCATTAACAAAAATCATGGCTTTTAAGGGATTACCATCTGTATCTTTTACAAATCCCCGAATACCATAAGTACTTTCGCGTATATAGTTAATGAGAGACAATTTATTATAGTTCCAGTAATTATTTAGATATTCGGTTCCAAGAAGTTTTGTACTTGATATCTCCATTGTTACTTCCCTGCAATGTCTCCAATAGGTCATATAATCCTGTCTGCCACCTGTAATTACATACCAGTCGCCACCTTCGGTTACGCCTGATGAAGTTACATCTTTCATATAATTTGCATAAACTGTGCGTGCTGTTGCAACATAATTGGTACAAATACGACTGAACCAGGCCGCATCAGAATGTGAGTTCTGGGATGAAGTCCAAGTGTCCCAAGGGTAATTAGTAACCTCAGCACCTCCATGAAAATTTGCTGACATAACAAAGTAGCGGTTTCCTACATAATTCATCATAGCAATATTCTCTGGCTGATATGGCGAATTAGCTCCAATTCTTGGATCGGGATAATCACGATTTAAATCTTTGTTATTGGCATTTGACCTTGTGGCTCCGCTTACTGTGCTATTACCTCCTCGGTATGTTCCATCAGGGTTAGAATTTGGATTAATAAAAATTTCAGAATTATTTACCAGATTTGCAATATCAGCTGATGTAGAATAAGTTGTTAGCAGAGAATCAATTAATCTGAGCATTAAAATGTAGCCGGTTGTCTCATCACCATGAATTGTACTTGTATAATAGAACTCTGGTTCAGCTTCATCATTAGTAACATTATCTGATATTTTTATAACATATAATTGTCGGCCATTAATTGAAGTACCAATCGAGTCTAATTTGCATATTGATGGGAAATTCAATTGGAAATTCCGCATCATTTGCTGGTAAACCTCATAGGTTGGATATCGGTCCCAATTTGCCATTTCACCGACTGTTGTGGCCATTGTTAGTGCTTTTGGAATGTCTTTTTGAAGAATATCGATTTTGTAACCTAATTTTTTAAACTCCTCAAATTCATCCTTGTTCGCATATGCAAAAACCTCTGTTCCCCTTACATTATCAATAGAAATAATCTGTGTTATTTTAGTAAGTTCTACTTTCGAATCAATAGTAAATTTAAAATAGTATTCTTCAATATCCTGGGCACTAATGCTCTTAGAATATAACAAATAAATCAATATAAGCCAGAATACTTTTCTCATTTATTATATGATTAAATTATAAAAAATTAACCTAATTTTCTTATTGATTATTGATTATTGATTATTGATTATTGATTATTGATTATTGATTATTGATTAGGATCCATAAGTCTTCCAACAAATAATATTGTATTTGTATCGTTATCTTTTATTAAATAGATAAATGGATGGTCTGCATTAAAACGGGCTTCATCGAGCATCATGCTTGTTTTGCGCATTGTAACTGCAGTTGCAGCAGCAGCTTCTGTACCTTCTTCGTTTACATCTATAAATGCTTTATGAATAACTTTATCTATAGCAAGTGATTTATCTCCGGTAATTCCCGAAAAATCAGCATTATTTGTAAATGCTATTGGCATTCCCATTTTACTTAAATTGCTTTTAAGATCGTAAGTTGCTTCTGTTTTAAATTTGGGGATAGATAAATTTACACGTCTAGCAATCATCTTATTGAAATAATCACTCAACGAGTTTTGATCAAAAACTTTCTCAACATCCTTTAATCCATATCTTTCTTTTGGCAGAATAATAAGTAAAGATTGTTTTTTTTCGGTATAAGGAATCTCTACTATCGATAACAAATTATCTTCGTAGTAATTTGTATTTAAATAGTTATTCATATAAGTTGCCTGTGTTTGGCAGGTTTTAAAAACATAAAATACTCCTGTTGTATTTAAGCTCTTATCGAAAGTTTTATCCCATCTACCTTTAAAATATATGGCGTTAACCAATACCATTCTGGTTTCACTATGTATTGATCCATCAGGGAGCAAATTGGTAATTTTATCATTTGTATTTTTTTCAACCCAATTATTAATTGTGATTCTTGATTTTTCAGGATCAGAAATAAAATCTAAAGGCATTATTCCTGCATTGTAGTACTTCTCATTTGTTGATATAAACTGATCACTAATCTTTAAATTTTCTTGCAGCCACAATGAGTTAGCGATCTTTAATTTAATACCATCTGTATCATTATTTAGAAGAGAAGTAATAAGTAAGTTAAAATTATTATGTAGTTCATTCTGATCTATTGGAAAGAATAAGGTTTTACTCATTTGATTTAATGTTTCTCCTTTTGCTCCGGCATATGTCATAGCTAATGCTGAAGAAATACTAAATGGCGAGTAAAAAACATTTGTTGGTTCCGATTTAATCTGGTGATACAGCAATGTGGCAAATTTTGTATTTCCTTCAGCTTGCTGATTGTTTTGTGCTATAATCTGGAAACCAAATAGTAACATTATCGAAGAAAGTAGAAAAATTTTCATGGGTTAATTTATTAAAGTGGTTAATGATAATACAAATTTACAAAACCATTTCAATAATTAAACCAATTTTAAAATTAAGTGTTTTAATAGTAATTGCAAGATTCATTATTTTGTACATTTGATAAAAAAATTGAAATTTGCTTATTTATTTTGTACATTTATATTCTTAATTCAAATAAGTTTTACTATGAAAAAACTTTTGTTATCATTCTTATTTGGCCTATTTGTAGTATTTGCATTTAGTCAGAGCATTTCATCTTCTGTTGTTGCAACAGCAGGTGGATATTCCGAAGCAGGAGGATTAAGTCTTAGTTGGACACTTGGCGAATTAGCAACTGAAACATTTACAACTACTAATCTTATTTTAACTCAGGGTTTTCAACAAGGATATTTTGAAATAACATCAATTGACGAACCCTTATCAAAATCAATAGATTTAAAAGTTTATCCTAACCCAGCTATTGATTTCATTAACATTCTGATTGAAGATATTGATGTTAAGTTAGTAAGAATTGAGTTATATAACTTGGAAGGTAAACTTATTAGTAATGAGCAATGGGAAAACACAGGAACTCCATATCAGTTTCAGTTAAGTAGCTTTAGCTCAAGTCAATATATTCTTAGAATAGTTGACGATAAGAATAACCGTGTTAAATCTTTTAAAATAGTTAAGAGGTAGTATTTATACTTAATTTGTAACTAATTAAGAAGTTAGCGTTTTAATTATTTTGTAAAATTATATAAATAGGCTTTATTTGTCAATATGATGAATAAAGCTTTTTATTTATACCATGATTAAGTTTGATTTAATAGTTGTATTACTTGTAATCCTCTTTATTCTTATATCTCTTTATAAAGATTTACTTGGTACAACTTTTACATTTGTTATTGCTGTTACTATACTTGGTTTTTTTAAGATATTAACTCCCAGTGAAATTCTGAGTGGTTTTGCCAACGAGCAAATAGCTGTAATAATTTTACTGTTGGTTTTAGGTGATATTATTCGTCAAACAGCCATTATCGAAGTGGTTTTCGACCGACTTTTTAAGTCGGCAAGGAGCCATCGGGGTTTTTTAGGAAGAATGATTTTAACTATTGCAGGATTTTCGGCCTTTTTAAATAATACACCATTAGTTGCAGTAATGATGCCATATATAAATACATGGTGCAAGAGGAATGAAATTTCTCCTTCAAAATTTTTATTGCCTTTGTCTTATGCTGCTATACTTGGAGGTTGTGCCACGCTAATAGGAACATCTACAAACCTTATTGTAAATGGTATGTATATTGATCAGAAAATTATACCTGATGCACAGTCACTTAATATCTTCGAATTTGCATGGGTTGGTGTTCCAATGATAATTATAGGGTTTTTCTATTTAGTTCTTTTCAGTGATAAACTTCTTCCAACAAGGCCAGATTTACTAGCTGATTTTTCTCAGAACTCGAGAAGCTATATAGTTGAGACAGAAATTCGAAGAAACTCACATCTTATTGGTAAAACTATCAGCGAATCAGGATTTGAAGCATTAAAGGGTTTATATTTAATAGAAATATTGAGAGATAACTTTAAAATTTCTATTGTATCACCTGAATTAGTTTTACAGCAAGATGACCTGCTTATTTTTGCAGGCGATACTCAGGTTATTACTGAAATGCTAAATGGCGATTCGGGACTTACTCTTCCGAGTTTAGGAATGCTTACCAAAAAGAAGCAAACCGAGGTAGTTGAAATTGTTATTTCTCATAATTCAAAAATGATAGGGAAATCGGTAAGTGATATTCGGTTTAGAGCACGCTTTGATGCTGCAGTAATTGCAATCCATCGAAATGGTGAACGAATTTCAGGTAAATTAGGAGATATCATAATTAAAGCTGGTGACGTACTTCTCTTATATACAGGTATTGATTTTTTTCAACGATCTACCGATACACACGACTTCTATTTTATTTCAAAGGTCAAAGATTTTCAGAAAATAGAGCCCTATAAAATCTGGACATTGCTTGGTGGTACTTTATTGATAATTCTTTTATCTGCCCTACATCTTGTAAATTTATTTATGGGTCTAATTGTGCTTTTGATGGTAGTTATTGCAATGAAAATTGCCAAACCAAAAGAATTATACAAAGCAATTGATTATAATTTGGCTATGATAATTGCTTTATCGCTTGCATTAGGAACTGCTATGATAAAATCGGGTGCTGCAGATTTGGTAGCTGATGTAATAACCAGGTTATTTATACCTATAGGTAAGGTTGGTTTATTGTTTGGAATTTATTTCATAACTGCTTTTCTTGCTGCTTACATTACCAACAAAGCCGCTGTCGCTATTGTATTTCCAATATCTATTATGCTGGCTGCTAATCTTTCACTTAATCCTATTCCTTTTGTGTTGGTAGTTTCATTTGCAGCTGCTGCTAACTTTATGACACCTCATGGATATCAAACAAACCTAATGGTTTATGGCCCTGGGGGGTATACATTTGGTAATTTTTTCAAAATTGGATTTCCGTTAACCATGATTTATATGGTTGTTACTGTAATTATTCTCCGCCTTGTATATTTATAAAATAGTATGATTGATTTAAACCTTCTAACCAAAATAGCTATTGATGGATCTTTTGCCGCAGGAAAAGAAATCCTTATTGTTTATAAGTCTGCCGATTTTGGTATTACAACAAAATCTGATAATTCAACCTTAACTCTAGCTGATAAAAAAGCACATACTGCCATTGTTGAGATATTAAATAAAACAAACTTGCCTGTTTTAAGCGAAGAAGGTGCCGATATTCCATACGAAATAAGAAAGAACTGGGAGTATTTTTGGTTGGTTGATCCGTTGGATGGAACAAAAGAATTTATTAATAGAAATGGTGAATTTACAGTTAATATTGCACTTGTTCATAAAGAAACACCCATTCTTGGTGTAATTTATGTTCCGGTTACAAAGGATTTATATTTTGGAAACAAAGAAATTGGAGCTTTTAAAGCAATTAATGTTGATGAAGGTTTACAATTTGAGAATCTCGAAACACTTTTACAGATGAGTTTCAGGCTACCTTTCTTTATTGATGATGAAATAATTACCATTGTTGCCAGTAAATCACATTTAACCCAAGAAACAATTGATTATATAGATGAATTAAAAAAAATACACCCAAATATTGAGTTCATATCAAAAGGTAGTTCATTAAAATTATGCATGTTAGCCGAAGGATTAGCATCAATTTATCCAAGGTTTGGGCCGACCATGGAGTGGGATATTGCCGCTGGACATGCTATTGCCTCAGCTGCTGGTTGTAATGTTACGCTTAAAGATGAAAAAACTCCTCTTGTATACAACAAAGAGGAGCTCTTAAATCCTTGGTTTATTGCAAAAAGATAATTATCTAAACTTTTCTTTAAGTGATTTTGCGTATCGTCGACTAATTATATATGGTTCTTTTATATTTCTTAGAGTTAATTTATAAGAATAATTAAACCAATTATCTATTTTTTCAACATATTCAAGGTTAATAATAGTTGAACGATGAATCCTACAAAAATAGTTTTGAGGAAGTCTGCTTTCCCATTCTTTCATCGATTTTGACACAAGCCCACTGTTGCCTTCATTAGTATTAATTCTAGAATAATCACCTTCAGATTCAATTGCAATAATTGAACTTACCTTAATAAAAACTAATTTTGTTCCTAAGGTCATAAATAACCGATCATCATATTTTAATTTATATTCCAGATTTGATTCTTCTACAGAACCTGATTCAAGTCTTTCTATTGCTTTCTTTAATCTTTCGTGTGTTATTGGTTTTAGCAAATAATCCAGGGCATTAACTTCAAAAGCTCTCAAAGCATATTCATCAAAAGCTGTAGCAAAAATCACTTTACCATTATAATCGATTTTATCTAACAGATCAAATCCTGAATCACCTGGCATTTGAATATCTAGGAAAATTAAATTTGGATTTATCTTTTCAATCATCTTAATTGCGGAACTAACATCTTCTGCTTCGTGAATCGATTCAATACATTCATATTCTGAAAGCATACTTATTAAATCTTTACGAGCTAATCTTTCATCATCAACCACAAGTACTTTATAACTATTATTAACCATTTATATTAACCTTTATGATGATTTGAATACAAACAATATTTTCTTCATTTTTATTTGTAATCATCTGATAATTATCTTTATAAGCATTTTTTAAACGCTTTTCAACATTTTGCAAACCGGTTCCAGTTCCATCGTGATTTTCAGCGCTTTCTATCCATTTTCCAGAATTACAAATTGTAAGATTAAACTCATTATTATGAATGTATGATTGAACAAGAATTTTTAAAGGCATTTTGCTCGTTTTCATTCCATGTTTAATTGCATTCTCAATTAGTGGATGTAGAAGAAAACTTAATACCTTAAAATCTTTAGCCTGATCAGAAATATTATATTCAATTTCCAACTTTTCCTCGAAGCGCTTTTTCTCTATTGACAAATAGTGTTTTATTGCTTCTAATTCACGACTAAGTGGAACAAAGGCTAATTCTTTCTGTAGTAATGAATATCTAAGAAATTCAGAAAGTTCTGTAATCATTGATTTAGCAGCTTTCTGATTTTCGTCAATCAAAGCCCGTATAGAATTTAACGAATTAAATAGAAAATGTGGATTTAACTGATATCGAAGCATTTCTAATTCAGCACGTTGAGCTAGTAATAAAGCTTCCTCCTTACTTTCTTTTTCGTTTTGATAATCAATCCAAAATTTTGTTCCATAATACATTGCTATCCAACCAAAAACTAAGAAGAACTGGGAAAAATTTATCTTAATCAATCCATAAAAAGTCAAACTTTTAAAAAAATATTCTGCTCTTTCGGGTTTCCAGAAGTGATAACTAAGGGAAATATCTAAAAAATACCAGGTTATTGTGGAAATATAAATAAGCACAACTAATAATGAAATTCCAGTAAGTATATTATTTATCTTCTTTTGAATATATCTAAGTATATACCTGAGCAATGAAGTAATAATAAAGCCTGATAGGTAGGTTACGAAATTCAAATAAAAGGCAATAAAATTATCAAAACCTCCTTTTCGGAAAAAAAGAGTCATAAATACTCCATAAAGTATCCAACCTACCAGATTAGCAATCCAAAACCATTGGTTTGTATTTTTAATATTTATTTTCACTCTTTTTTGAAATGGAAATTCTATGCTAATATCATAATTATTTCTGATGTATAAAAAACAAAATAGCCTAACGGTTAATAAATTCGATAAACGGTTTATTGTTAAACAACCTTTTATAGATGTATTTAACCATTTATCGAAATCATATTTAAAACTCTATTTTATTGTAAGATTTTTACTTACAAACTAAATTTTAAAATCATGGAAAAACTTTTTAAAACTTTATTAATTGCATTAATTATTCTGCCATTAAATCTTTTTTCAAAGGAGAATAATTTAAGCGAACAGTTGTTTTTATCGATTAGGAATGGCGATTTAAATCAGGTTAAACTTATAATTGAAAAAGACAAAAACCTGATTAATACTAGAAACCAACTATATTCTACTCCTTTAATAGTTGCAGCCTCAGTTAATAAACTTGAAATATGTAACTATCTAATTGATGCTGGCGCTGATGTAAACCTTGAAAATTCTAATAATTACAGAGCTATTCATTATGCAACAATAAGAAACCAATTTGAATTGGTTAAGAAGCTGGTAGAAAAAGGAGCCGAAGTTAAAGTTTGGACAAATAGTGGCAGATTACCTTTACATTATGCAGCTTATGCTGGAAATATTGAAATGCTAGAATACTTTATTAAAAATGGATTAAATATTGATATGAAAGCTGGAGGAGATGGTGGAACTTTATTGCATTTTGCTTGTAATGGAAAAAATCTAGAAATGGTTAAATATTTGTTAAACAAAGGATTTGATCTTTCTGCGATTGATAATGAAGGTTATTCAGTTTTACATTGGGCATCAAGTGGTGGTAGTATTGATATTATCAAGTTTTTAGTCGAAGAAAAATCAATGGATATTAGAATAACCACTTCTGCTGGTATTGGTTTATTTCATTCCGCTGCCTTCGGACGCAATTTAGAAGCAATAAAATATCTTCTTGATAAAGGATATGGAGTTAATGAAAAATTTGAAGATGGACAAACTGTATTGCATTTAGCCTGTGATGCTGGTGATTTGGAATTTGTAAAATATATAATTGAACAAGGTGCTGATGTAAATGCTATTGACAACAGAGGAACAACTCCATTAAATAATGCTGCATTTTCAGGAAATGTTGAAATAGTTGCTTTATTAATGGATAAAGGAGCGATTCTAGCACCAAAAATTTGCAAAGAAACTGCTTGTGCTGAATCTCCAACTCCCTTACATAATGCAACTTGGCGCTCTCCAAACGTTGTTGAGTATTTTATAAGCAGAAATGTTGATGTTAATATTCTTGATGAGAATTATAAAACGGCTCTTCATAATGCAATGCAAGGTGATAGTATAAGAAGCATTAAACTTTTATGTGATGCAAAAATAAATGTAAATCAAAAAGATAAAAACGGGATGACAGCTTTGCATTATGGTGTAAAAAGAGGGAAAGTTGATGCCATAAAATTATTGTTAGATTATAATCCTGATTTAAATATTGTTGATAATTCGGGAAGAACAGCTTTGCATTATGCAGCGATAACAGGAAATACTAATGTTTCAGAACTATTACTAAAAAATAATGCAAAAATTAATATTAAAGATACAAAAGGTAATACAGAGGTTGATCTAGCCAATTATTATGGAAATAGTGGGGTTGCAACGATACTAATTTCAAAGGGAGGCAAAAGCTTAAATAAAACCAAAGATCTTAAAAATAAAGAATTAGCCCTTGGAGAATCAGTTATATGGTATCTTGATCATAGTGGATATGCAATAAAAACTAAAAATAATTTATTGATTTTTGATTACTGGGAGCGACAACCATTACCCGAAAATGGATGTTTGAATAACGGGTATATAAATCCGGAAGAAATTAAAGATATGAATGTTACTGTTTTCGCATCGCATACTCATATGGATCATTTTTCTCAGGTTATTTTCGATTGGAAAAACAAAATAAAAAATATCAATTATGTTTTAGGATTTGAACATAATACAGATATTGATTATGCTTTTATTCCAGCCAGAGAAACAAAAATGGTAGGAGATGTAAAAGTTACTCCTGTTACTTCAAATGATTCAGGACAAGGATTTTATGTTGAAGTAGATGGAGTAAAAATATTTCATCCGGGCGATCATACAAACATTAGTCGTGATATGTGCCCAAATTACACAGGCGATGTGAAATTCTTAACCGAAATGAATAAAAATACAGATATAGCATTTTATCCAGTTACAGGTTGTCGTTTTCAAGATAAGGTAGCACTAAATATGGGTACAGAATTTGCTTTGAAAACTATGATACCTGCAATTGCATTACCAATGCATGGTACCGATAATGAATATGAATACAAGAGAATTGCTGAAGAATTTAATTCTAACCTTAAAATAGAGAGTTTTAAATATCCATTAAACAGAGGTGATAGGTTTTATTACCAAAAAGGTGATTCAGGATTGGCTAAAGTGAATTGATTTTTGTTGATTAATTGATTAACGGCCAACCAAATCGTTTGGCCGTTTTTTATTGGTTACTTCATATATTCAAACATAAACATCATTGTTTCTAAATCGACAGTATTCATAATTTCTTCAATAACATTTGTTTGTGCGGCATTAGGACTTAATAGAGCATCTTTTATCATAAATGTTTTGTAATCATTATTGTTGGCTCCAATATTGGTTGCTAGAACACATCCAGTTGCACTTAATCCACACAAGAAAACTGTATTAATACCTTTTTCTTTCAGAATTTTGTCTAAATCAGTTTTATTAAAACCATCACCGTAATGTTTAATAATCATTGGATATTCGCTAGAAAATTTAATAGCAGGATCAAATTTAAATCCTTCCGAATCAGTTTCAGGACCCCATTGTTTGTCCTGATGATATATTCGGATTATGGGTAATTTAAAATTTTCAAAAACCCAGATTGCTCCATTTATCATTTGAAAAGCACGATCTTTATCACTTTGATCCATCATAGGAACGTAAGCATTTTGAACATCGATTACCAAAAGTGCTGGTTTTAGTTCTTTTTTTTCTACTTTCTGTGCAAAAGAATTTGAGGCGATTACTGCCGTAATTAATAGAATTAGTATTTTTTTCATAGTTTAATAATTTAAATAATAATAAAGGTATAAAAGTAAATTTAATAATTAATATTTAAGTTTTATGTCTTTGTTTTAAAACCTGAATTACATCCTTAATTTCTAATCCTTTGGCTGATAAAAGTACCAATAGGTGATAAACTAAATCAGCCGATTCGTTTAAAAACAAATCAGAATTTTCATCTTTTGATTCTATGATTAACTCAATTGCTTCTTCCCCTACTTTTTGAGCAATTTTATTAATACCTTTTTCAAAAAGTGTTGTAGTATATGAATCCTTTGGCATTTCTTTTTTACGAGTATCAATTACTTTCTGAAGATAATTCAAATCAAAAATTTCTTTTTGAGGATTAAAGCATGACCTATTCCCATTATGACAAGTTGGTCCGGTCGGTTCTGCTAGAATTAATACAGTATCATTATCACAATCAGATATAGTTTCTCTAACTTTTAAAAAGTTTCCGCTCGTTTCGCCTTTTGTCCATAAGGTTTTTCGAGTACGACTGAAGAAGGTAACCACTTTTTCTTCAATAGTTTTTTTATATGCTTCTTCATTCATAAATCCGAGCATGAGTACTTCTTTTGTTTTATAATCCTGAATTATGGCCGGGATTAAGCCGCTGAGTTTACTGAAATTTAATCTTTCTTTCATTTTATTAATTTATTTTTATTATCATGTATTTAGCTCGTGGCTATACGCTATTAGCTATCAGCTTTTAGCTCTGAGCTAAAATCCTTTAAATTCTAACTTCAATTTTATTTTGGGAAAGGACCCTTTTTAAATACGAAATTTCAATCTCCTTATAATGAAAAATACTGGCTGCAAGTGCTGCTTCGACATTGGTGTGCAAAAACAGATCTTCAAAGTCTTTTATAGAACCTGCACCACCCGATGCAATTAACGGAATATTAAGATTTTCGGTTAACCACTTGAGTGGTTCAAGCGCAAAGCCATTTTTTGTACCATCGTGATTCATTGATGTGAATAAAATTTCTCCACAACCTAAGCTTTCAGCATGTTTTGCCCAACTATATAATTCTAAACTGGTTTTAATTCTTCCACCATTCTTATAAACTATCCATTGATTATTTTCTAATTTTGCATCAATTGCTAATACAATAAACTGACTACCAAATTTTTGTGCTATTTCTGAAATCAATTTGGGATTATTAATTGCTGCTGAATTCACCGAGATTTTATCGGCTCCAGCTGAGAGAATTGCATCAGCATCTTCGACACTTGAAATACCGCCACCCACAGTAAAAGGAATATTAATTTCTTTGGCTATTCGCTTAACCAATTCAATGAGTGTTTTCCGCTTTTCATGAGTTGCAGTTATATCTAAAAATACCAGTTCATCTGCTCCATTATCGGAATAGTACTTTCCCAATTCAACAGGATCGCCAACATTTTTCAAGCTTTCAAATTCAATCCCTTTTACAGTTTGTCCATCTTTAATATCCAAACAAGGTATTATCCTTTTTGCTAACATTGTTTTAAGCTTAGGTTTTCAACAGGAATGATATCTTCGTAAAATGCTTTGCCAACAATAACAGCATCGATACCGTTTTTTTCTAAATCGTAAATGTCCTTTTTCGAACTCACTCCACCACTGGCAATAATGTATTTATTCTTAAAAGATTCTTTGAGAGATTTATAGAAATCATGATTAACGCCTGAAAGCATTCCATCACGGGAGATATCGGTACACATAAACTTATTGATTCCAAGTTCAGACCAGGCGGATATTAAATCAAAAATCTGAATGTTGGTTTCTTTCAACCATCCATTAATATAGACTTGCTTATTCAACACATCGGAAGCAACAATAAATTTTTCTGCTCCAAATTTCTTTATCAATCCTTTAAAAGTTTCAGGTTCTTTAATCGCTAAGCTTCCAATTCCAATAAAGCTAGCGCCATAATTTAATGCTGTTTCCATCTGATTCTCAGTTCTAATTCCACCGCTGTAATCAACAACGAGATTGGTATAAGAACATATATCCTTTAATACATCCAGATTTTCAGGTTTGCCTGATTTAGCGCCATCTAAATCGACTAAGTGTAAACGTTTATAACCTTGATTTTCGAATGCTTTGGCTATAAGAGTTGGCTGACTCGAATAAACTGTTTTTTTATTGTATTTTCCTTGCGATAGTCGAACACACTGACCATCGATAATATCTATTGCGGGTATTATTTCTATCATATTTCTATAAAGTTTTTAAGTATTAATTCTCCAATTTTCCCACTTCTTTCAGGGTGAAACTGGGTTGCATAAAAGTTATTTTTTTGCATTGTTGCACTAAAGACCATATGGTAATTAGATGTGGCAATACTGTATTCGTTCTGCTCAGCATAATAACTATGTACAAAATATACATAGCTTTCTAGAGGTAGATTTTTGAATAATGGTCCATTCATGTGAATCAGGCTATTCCAACCCACATGAGGTACTTTAAAATCACTATTGAATTTTTTAACGTTTGTATCAAAAATTCCCAAGCAAGGTGTTTCTCCTTCTTCCGAAAAACTGCACATCAGTTGCATTCCAAGACAAATACCAAGAACGGGTTGTTTAAGTTCAGGAATTAGGATGTCAAGTCCATCTTCTTTCAGGTATTTCATTGTTGATGATGCTTCGCCAACTCCAGGGAATATCACTTTATCCGAAGTTTTAATGATTTCCGGATCATCAGTTATGATTGGATTTATTCCTAATCGCTGCAAAGCGAATGCTACACTTGTTATGTTTCCTGCATTGTAATTTATAATTGCTATTTTCATAATATTCCTTTTGTCGATGGAATTTGCATTTTATTTACATTTTGTTTAATGGCCAGTTTAATTGCCTTAGCCAATGCTTTAAAAATGCTTTCTATTTTATGGTGTTCGTTGGTTCCTTCTGCTTTGATATTCAGGTTACACTGCGCAGCATCCGAAAAGGATTTAAAAAAGTGATAAAACATTTCAGTTGGCAAATCACCAATTTTTTCATGTTTAAAATCTGCATTCCAAACTAACCATGGTCTACCACCAAAATCGATTGCAACCTGAGCTAAGCAATCATCCATTGGGAGGGTAAAACCGTAACGTTCAATTCCTTTTTTATTTCCCAACGCTTTTCTGAACGTTTCACCTAAAGCAAGAGCAGTGTCTTCAATTGTGTGGTGCTCATCAACATCTAAGTCACCTTTAACTTTTATTGATAAATCAACTCCAGTGTGTTTCCCCAGTTGTTCCAACATGTGATCAAGAAAACGCTGTCCTGTTGAAATATTTGACGTTCCATTTCCGTCAAGCGATAAGTTGATTTCTATATCCGTTTCGTTTGTTTTTCTTATTGTTTTAACCGATCTGTAGTTTTTTCGAACAACATCAGTAATTTCATCCCAGGAGCTGCAAGCAAACAAATTGTTATTATCAATTATATCAAAATATAAATCCTTAGTAGTTAATAAAATACCTTTAATTCCCATGTTTTTTGCAAGTTGCAGATCTGTAATACGATCACCAATTACAAATGATTTTTCATAATCAAGGCACTCATTGAGGTATTTTTCTACCAATCCTTTTGCAGGTTTTCTTGTTGGTCTTTTTTCATCAGGGAAAGAACAATCGATCAAAATATCTTTAAATTCGATTTCTTCGTTAAAAAAGGTCTTTTCAAGTTTTTCCTGAACCTTATAAAATGTTTCAATAGGATAGGAGATAGTACCTAGTCCATCTTGATTTGTAACCATTACCAGTTCGTAATCGTATTGTTTTACAAGCTTAAATAGATTTCTGAAAACACCTGGAATGAATTCGAGTTTTTCCAGTGTATCAATTTGTTGATCATCGGGTTCTTTAATAAGTGTGCCATCGCGATCAAGAAAAAGTATTTTTTTCATATTAATTGAATTTAATTCGTTCATATTGTTTTAAACAGCTTATCAGTAATAGATTATCTAGAGGTTTTCCTATAGTAATTCGCAAACTACCTTCGCAGTTGGGCTCAAATGATCTATCACGGACAATAATTCCTTCGTTTTTAAGAAATTCAAATACTTCTGTAGGATTTTGAAATCTTACCAAAAGAAAGTTTGCATGCGAAGGCCAAATTTTTAATACTATACTAAGCTGAATTAGTTGATCAAATAGCCATTTACGTTGTTGTTTGATGGTCTCAACAGCTGCCTTATAATTACTATCTTCCAATGTATGTAAGGCTGCTTTTTGATTTAACTGACTAATATTATATGGATATTTGATTTTATTTAGGATGCTGATAATCTTCGAATCAGCAAAAGCCATACCCATACGGATTCCTGCCATTCCAAGTGCTTTTGAAAAGGTTTGTAAAACAACAAGGTTTTGATAAGCACTTAAATAATTAGTAAAGCTTTCTGAATTTGCAAAATCAATATATGCTTCATCAATCAAAACTATTCCCTTATAATTTTTAAGTATTTCGAGAACAATGCCTTGATTTATCAAATTTCCTGTTGGATTGTTTGGGGAGCAGATAAAAAGGATTTTGGTATTATTGGCTTTTGCAAAGAGTTTCTCCAAATCAATCTGAAACTCATCATCCAAATCAACTTTAATAACCATAATATCATTAATCTTTGCACACACCTCATACATTCCATAAGTTGGTGTATTTATAAGAATTGAATCCTTTCCAGGATTGCAAAATGCTCTTATTAAAAGATCAATGATTTCATCACTTCCATTGCCCAAAAAAATATTCTCGACTGCAATATCTTTCAATTTTGATATGCATGATTTCAAGTTACGTTGAAATGGATCGGGATAACGATTATACCCAACAGGAAATGGATTTTCATTGGCATCGAGCAAAATAGCATCCTCATCATTCACTTCTTCTCTAGCCGACCTGTAAGGTGTTAGCCTTTTAATGTTTTCTCTTACCATTTTTTCAATATCTATGCTAACTATTGTTTTCATTTTGTATTTGTTTAAGTCGTATACTAACAGCATTTTTGTGGGCTTGCAACTGTTCTGCAGCAGCCATAACTTCTACAAATGGACCAATAATTTCCAAGCCATAAGTTGTAGCTTCCTGAAATGTTATCTTTTTAAAATAGGCATCCATATTCAGTCCACTATAGCTTCTTGCAAATCCGTTGGTTGGTAAGGTGTGATTTGTTCCAGATGCATAATCGCCAAGACTTTCAGGTGTATAATTACCCAAAAAAACCGAACCTGCTTGAGTAATACTTTCAGATAATTCAGAATGGTTTTTTGTTGAAATGATTAAGTGTTCAGGAGCATAGCTATTTGAGATATCGATCATTTCTTGTTCGTTTTTTACAAGTAGTATTGCTCCAGATTTCAATGATTTCATTGCAATTTCCTTTCTTGGTAACGATTTCAATTGATTTTGCAATGCATCCAGTGTTTGATTTGCTGTATCTTTACTATTTGTCACTAAAATTACCTGACTGTCTGATCCATGTTCTGCCTGTGATAAAAGATCTGCTGCAATAAATTCAGGATTTGAGGTTTCATCTGCCAGAATCATAACTTCCGATGGTCCGGCGGGCATATCGATAGCTATGCCATTTAACGAAACAATTTGTTTGGCCATGGTTACAAATTGATTCCCCGGACCAAAAATTTTATCAACTTTAGGTACTGATTCTGTTCCAAACGCCATTGCTGCAATTGCCTGTGCACCTCCACAGGTGAAAATTTTGGTAATACCATTAATCTTTGCTGCATAAAGAATAGCAGGATTTATTTGTCCATTCATATCAGGAGGAGTGCAAAGTACTATTTGTTTGCAACCGGCTATTTGAGCAGGAATTGCTAACATTAAAACAGTAGAAAACAATGGTGCTGAGCCACCAGGTACATAAATTCCGACTTTCTCAATTGGTACTGCTTTTTGCCAGCACTTAATTCCTTTCATCGTTTCAACTATAATGGTTTCTGATAGCTGTACTTTGTGAAATTTAGAAATATTCAGGGCCGCAATTCGTATTGCATTTTTAAGTTCAGTACTAAGCAGGCTCTCCGATTCATTAATCATTGATTCACATAGCTTTAATTTAGATAGTTTTACTTTGTCAAGTTTTTTTGTCAAATCTAGAATTGCTGGATCGCCATTTTTTCGTACTTTGTCGATAATTTTCAAGACTTTTTTTTCCAGCTTTTTGTTAGTTATAACAGGTCTTTTCAAAGCTTCTGTTAGCAAATTTTTATCTGGATATTCAATTATTTTCATCTTTCTATGTGTTTAAATAATCATTTTTTCAATTG
The DNA here is from genome assembly GCA_001768565.1 of Bacteroidetes bacterium GWF2_33_16. Classification (GTDB taxonomy): domain Bacteria; phylum Bacteroidota; class Bacteroidia; order Bacteroidales; family UBA12077; genus UBA12077. The sequence continues at coordinate 55,123 of MEOE01000031.1, forward strand.
GAACAACTAATATTCCTTGGGCTCCTGCATTTTTAAGCTGGCCAATAATCTCCCAGAATTTTTCTTCATTGACTACCGAATGAAGTGAGCACCATCCTTCTTCAGCCAATGGTAAAACTGTCGGACTTTTCATTCCCGGTATAATATTGATAATTTCCTGAAGCTTATTGTTTGGAGCATTTAGCAGTATATACTTATTTGATTTTGCTACCTGCACAGCCCCAATCCTGAAAAGAAGGTCGTTTAGAATAGTTTGTTTTTCGTTTGTAAGTTCACATTGTCCAATCATTACTGCTTCGGAGTCCATTACTCTTTCTACTTCCTTTAAACCATTACTGATTAAAGTGCTTCCGGAGCTTACTATGTCGAATATAGCATCGGCTAATCCTATGCTAGGTGATATTTCAACAGAACCACTTATCTGGTGTATTTCAGCATTTATTTTATTGTTATCGAGAAAAGATCTTAAGATGATAGGGTAGGATGTAGCAATTTTCTTATTCTGAAAGTATTCTAAAGACTTATATTGTTCTGACTTTGGAATAGCAAGTGAAAGTCGGCATTTAGCAAATCCCAATTTTTTATAAATCTTTAAAGGATAGTTTTTTTCAAGATATTCGTTCTCTCCTACAATTCCAATATCCGCTACTCCATCGTTGATGCATTGCGGAATATCATCATCACGCAAATAGAGAATTTCAATTTGGAAATTAGATGAAACAGAAATTAATTTTCGGTTTCCATTGGTTAATTTAATATTGCATTCCTGCAATAACTCAAGCGATTTTTCGCTTAGTCGTCCTGATTTTTGTACTGCAATTTTTAGTTTTTCCATGATTTTTAATAAATGTGATTAAACAAAAAAGGTCTGCAGAGAACTGCAGACCTTTAAATTTCTTTTTGATAGAACTTAAACATAGTCATAGTATCTTCTGTCGGGTTTGATTTTCACTCGAATGATGATGATGAATATGATGATGTTTTTGGTTCATGGTATTTATTTATTTATTATTTACCTAATACCTAAAAATGAAAAAAGGCCTGCAAAATTTGCAAGCCCTTCTTTTGTATTTTAAATATTTAAAAATCTACAAAATTATATATAGCTTGCCCATTCCAGCAATATAATGTTGGTGATGAGCAGTATGTAAAACCTGTAAATTCATTTTTTCGTGTTTATGGCTGCAATTATACGCACAAGATTTTAATTTTCAAAATTTAGAGCTAATTTTAAAGATTATTAAAATAATATGACTGACTTAACAAGTCTTCCAAATATTGGAAAAGAACTAGCTAAAATTTTAGAGCAGGCTGATATTCATAGTGCTGAAGAATTAAAACAGGTTGGAAGCGAAAATGCCTTTATTCGAATAAAAACTATTGATCCTTCAGCATGCATTAGTAAACTTTGTGCATTAGAAGGAGCTGTTCAGGGAATTCGTTGGCATAATCTTCCAAAGGAAAGAAAACAAGAACTTGAGGAGTTTCTTAAAATGGTTGAAAAGAATGCATCATAAAAAAAACCGGAATTTTATTTCCGGTTTTTTTTATGATATTTTATTAATTCTTAGGAATGTTTTTGAGTACTTCAATCAATAAATCCCAAAATTTAACGGTTGTTTCAATGTTTATTCTTTCTTCAGGAGTGTGTGCACCTTTAATGGTTGGTCCAAAAGAAATCATATCTAAATAAGGGTATTTCTCTAAAAACAAACCACATTCTAAACCTGCATGTATAGCTCTTACAACTGGTTTTTTATTAAATAATTTAGTATATGCAGTTTCTGTAATTCTCATTATTTCAGAGTTGGTATTTGGTTTCCACCCGGGATAACCTTCACCATGTTCAACTTTTGCAGCAGCTAAGCGAAATACACTTTCTACTTTTCTTGAAATATCGTGCTTAGCAGAATTAACAGAACTACGCTGACTAGTTGTTATAAAAATTTTATTGTCTTCGATAAATTTTATAGATGCAAGGTTTGTGGATGTTTCAACTAATCCTTTCATTTCCATGCTCATGGCATAAACACCATGTGGACAGGCATATAATGAATTAAATAAAGCAAATTGAGTATCTTCATCAATAACAAATTTGGGAGTTTCAATGTTTTCAATTGAAAGTTCGAGTTTGGAATCGGTAATAGCTAATTCTGCTTTAACATCAAGGGTAAATTCGTTAAAATAGTCTATAAAACCATCTTTTTCGTCTTTATGCACAGTAATTAGAGCGAATGCTTCACGGGGAATAGCATTACGAGCTTTACCACCAGAAAATTCATTTATTCTGATGTCAAACATATTACCTGCATTCCATAAAAAGCGATTCATTATTTTTATAGAATTTCCAAGTCCTTTATCGATTTCGTCTCCCGAATGACCACCATTAAGTCCTGTAACAGACACTTTTATTCCAACATGATTCTCCGGAACGCTTTCCTGCTCATAAAATAATGTCGCTAATGTATCTATACCACCAGCACAACCAATAAATAATTCACCTTCATCTTCTGAATCGAGATTAATAAGTGTTTTACCTTCAAAAAAGCCAGATTCTAGAGCAAATGCACCTGTTAAACCGGTTTCTTCATCAACAGTAAATAAACATTCAATCGGACCATGCTCTATGTCAGACGCTGTTAAAATTGCCATTTGAGCTGCAATACCAATTCCATCATCAGCTCCAAGTGTTGTACCTTTAGCTTTTATCCATTCACCATCAATATAGGGTTGAATAGGATCTTTATCAAAATCATGCTTTGTTCCCTCGTTGCTTTCACAAACCATATCAATATGACTTTGTAAAACAACAGTTTTAATATTTTCTTTTCCTTTGGTAGCATCTTTCTTAATTAAAACATTACCAATCTCATCGCGTTTGGTTTCAAGGTTATTTTTCTTTCCAAAATCGAGTAAAAACTGGATGATTTTTTCTTCTTTCTTTGATGGTCGTGGTACCTGACAGATATCTTCAAAATAACTCCAAACGGCCTTTGGTTTTAATGTATCTAGCGTTTTCATTATAGTTTGATTTGTATTATTGTTAATTAGTTTATTAATTTTTGTAAACATACAAAACATAATTAAACGACCAAATAAAAAGAATATTTTTTAGGATTATTATTTGAAATACGACGAAAATCAACGTTGCGTTGATTTTTTTTGTAATTTTATATAAACCGAAAATAAAGAATACTTATTATGAGTTACCTTTCAAAAGCAGCAGAACTTTTTCAAATGATCGAGAATGGAAAAATGCTCGAGGCATTGGATAGATTTTATCATCCGGATTTACATGTTATAAGAGCTGATGGAAAAACAAGAGATGGAATTGATTTAAACAGGAAATATGAAAAAGAATTCCTTAGTAATCTTCAGGAAATTTATGGGGGCGAAGTTAAAGCTATTACCTCGGATGAGAAAAGAGGAATCACAATGGTTGAATATTGGGTAAACATAAAATTTAAAGATGGAACTCGCAAAAAATACGAAGAGGTGGCCGTTCAGTACTGGGAGGGTGACAAGATAAAAATTGAGCGGTTTTATGATGGTAAAAGCTAATTCTAAATTGATTTTTTAGAATTAGAATGGATAGGCTTTAGGGTAAAAACATTCAAATTTATCATATAATTTGGACACATTCGGTATAATTTTTATGAAGAATTAATTTTATGGATTCTCTTTATTTAATCGGTTTTTTTCAATCACTGTTTTTTCTAAGCTTAATATTAACAAAAAGAAAACTTATATTAAAAGATTATTTGTTAGGGGGATATATTTTAGTATTAGGAATCAATCTTCTATTTATTTTTTTAAATCAAACTGGTCTACATGATAAATATCCTTTGTTGATTATTTTGGATTTTGCCTACTGGACATTATTAGGTCCCTTATTATATTTATATGTGGAGATAATTACTTCTCCATCTCCGAAACTTCGATTTAAGTATTTGATTCACTTATTACCATTAACTTTTGTTTTGGTTGCCTTTGGTAGCTATATTCTTAATAGTAATTCCATCGTTTTTTTTAAGTATCAAAACGATTCTTTGTTATTTAAAGTTGGGTATTTTGTGTGGATGTATAACTCTCCATTCTATTATATTTTACTTATAATAAAGCTAAGGATTCATCGGTTAAAAGTGCAAGAGTTTTATTCTTCAACTAAAAATGTTGATTTGAAATGGTTACGTTATTTGGTTCATGGATTTGCCATCTTTTTATTTTTCCTGCTTTTTAGTCCTTATTTGGCAAAATTTATTGGTAATTATTCATTTGTGAATAGTTATCATTATGGTTGGTTCATCCTTGTGCTTTATATATTTGGTATTGGCTATTTTGGGTATAAACAAAAGGGCATTTTTAGTGAAATAGATATTGAATCGAATAAAACCAATGAAATAATTCCAAATCAATCTGTTTCATATGAATCTTTAAATAGTGGGTCGAATGAAAGAAATCAATACTCAAAATCAGGATTAACCGATTTTGAGGCGGTTGATATTCAACAACGACTTGAAAAATACATGATTGATGAGAAACCCTATTTGGATTATGATATTACATTACCAAAGTTAGCCTATTCTATAGAAACTACCCCAAATAAATTATCTCAGGTAATTAATGAAAAATACAATTTAAACTTTTTTGATTTTATTAATAAATATAGAATTACTGAATTTATTAATTTACTAAACGATCCATTGAATAATGATGCAAAAATAATGGGATTGGCTTATGATTGTGGATTTAATTCAAAATCAGCATTTTATAATTTTTTCAAAAAGGAAACCTCATTTACTCCAACAGAGTATAGAAATAAAAAACTCTCAGAAATAAACAATTAATTGGTCTTTCCTTATAGGGAAAAACTTTCAACTCGATAAACCATCCTAGATTTGTAGTCAGTTAATGTTTAATTTTTAAAATTAGTTTAGATTATGAAAACAAAAATTATGTATTCATTTCTTGTATTATTATTCGGAGTTTTTTTCAATTCTGTTGCACAAGAAATTCAACCAGGTTATTTAAATACCAAAATCTCTGATTTTACATTACAGACTTATCAAGGAAAGGAGTTGTCAATTAGTGATTTAAAGGGCAAAAATGTTTTATTGGTATTTCCAAGAGGAAAAGTTACAGATCAAATTTGGTGTGGTCTATGTATGTATCAATATGCGGAATTAGCCAACCTCGAAGCAAATCAAAAGATACGAGATAAATATAACTTAGAAATAGTATTTGTTCTTATGATGGATAAGGACTCAACAGATCAATGGTTTAAAGGATTTGAAGAAAGACTGGCACGCATTGAACAATGGAAATATCCAAAAGATACTACAAATAAAGCAGTTATGGATTGGGCTTATTTTTGCCGAAAAGCATTTCCAAAGAAATTTGATTATACTGAGAAAACTATTCCTCGTATTTTTCCAATAATGCTCGATGTTGAAAAGAAAGTTTCAAAAAGTATGGAATTATATAGGTATGAGTGGGATGGAACCAAAACAGATCAAAATATACCAACAATCTTTATATTGGACAAAGAAGGAATTATTCGGTTCAAATATCATAGCCAGGCTACTCAAGATAGGCCTGATGCTGATTATTTGATAAAAATTATTGAGAAACTGAATTAAGAAAAAAGAGAAGCTGTCGTTTAGGCAGCTTCTTTTTTTTAAGCTAAATAATAAAAAAGAAGAAATGACTGCTAAATAAATGGATAAAGATAAAACCAAAACTAAAATTGAGAGGTTTTATGACGGTAATTGTATATAGTCGTAATGGGTCCCGATGAACTTATTAGAATTAATTCTAATAATATTTTATTTAGTTTTTTGTAGGGTATAATATTATATCTTAATCTGTTTATTATAAAACCTTTAATAAATAATTATGAAAAACTTATTTACTTGGATATTTTTTTTAATTATTGTCTTTCCCTTTCAGTTGCTCGCTCAGAATTCTAATCTTCGTTTAAAAAAACTTCATTATGAAAATTCTATTGGTGAAAAGGCTGTAACTACTTTCTTTTATAGTCTGGAAAATAAAAACTATAAAGCAAAATGGGAGTTGCTTGATGGAAACAGGTATTCTGTTAATTATCATTTACTTAACGATCAAGATCTATTAATTAGAAAATACAAGGAGTTTTCTGATAGCATGACATCCAATAACTTTTACAAGTACGATGTAAATGGAAATCTAATTGAAGATTATTTTGAACGAAGTGATAAGGTTAAAGGGATTGCATGGTATAAATACGAAAACGGAAGAAAAACAGAAGCTGAATGTCGAGGATATAATGGATATTTCTTTGGCTTTATTAAGTATATATATGAAAATGATATATTGATAAAAGGTTTAATTTTTAAAGAAGGTAAGGAAACTGGTTTTATTGATTATAAGTACGACTTAGCTGGAAATTTAATAATCGAATTTTGGAATTTTGGTAATTGGAATCAAACTTTTACCTATGAATATGAAGCAATTACTAGTAAAAAGCCTGATTCATATACTTACTCAAGTCCATTTTTGCTAGAGTCATCCAATATTAAAGAAGAAATATATAATTGGAATAATGAGAAAAAAGGTATCTCTTACTTTGAATATGAAGATAACACAAAGCTCAGAAATAAGATATATAAATACGATGGCAAAACTACCAATACAAGCTTTGAATATGATGAAGAAGGATTGTTGATGAAATCAACCAGAATAAGTTCAGATGGGCAAAAAACAGTGTTTTATTATCATTATAATGCCGATCGCAAACTCATTCGTCGATTATGCTTTGCAGATTTTGGTTATTTTGGAAGTGAATCATACGCCTATGATGAAAGAGGGAATTTAATTGAGGCAGATTGGTTAAAATTTGATTCATGGTTAACTGGAAGTATAAAATTTACATCTAAAGACGATGTACTGGTTTCTGGATATTTTTCAGGAAAGGATGGTTTTAATGCTGATTTACTATTTGATTCAGACAACAACAAACGAGTTACTAAAATTGATTGGAAGTTTACATTCAACAAAACTCAAACATACCAGTTTAAATACAGCTCAGAAAAATAGATAATAAAAAAACCGCTGATAAGCGGTCTTTTTATTATCTAGAAAAGGTTATTCAAATTTTTTGAATACTTCTTTTATTCTGTTCATTGCTTCGCGTAATTGCTCTTCGGTAATTACTAAAGGAGGAGCAAAGCGGATAATGTTACCATGAGTTGGTTTTGCTAATACACCTGCTTCGGCCATAGCAACGCAAACATCCCAGGCAGTTTTACCTGGCTGGTTACGAATAACAACAGCATTTAACAATCCTTTACCACGAACTAATTCGATCATGTGTGATTTAATACCACTAAATTCTTCACGGAAGATTTTACCTAAACGTTCAGCATTTTCAGCAAGTTTTTCATCTTTAACTACTTCAAGAGCAGCAATAGCAACTTTTCCAGCAATTGGGTTTCCACCAAATGTAGAACCATGTTCTCCCGGTTTAATAGTTAACATGATTTCGTCATTTGCTAAAACTGCAGAAACTGGCATAACACCACCAGAAATTGCTTTACCTAAAATTAAAATATCAGCTTTAACACCTTCATGGTCGCAAGCAAGTAATTTACCTGTACGAGCAATACCAGTTTGTACTTCGTCTGCAATAAAAAGTACATTGTATTTTTTACACAAATCAAATGATTTTTTCAAATATCCTTCTGCTGGAACAAATACACCTGCTTCACCTTGAATAGGTTCAACAAGGAATGCAGCAACATTTGGATCTTTTAATTCATTCTCAAGTGCTGTTAAATCATTATATGGGATTTTTACAAATCCTGGAGTAAAAGGACCATAATCGTTATATGCATCAGGGTCAGTTGACATTGAAATGATTGTAATTGTTCTTCCGTGGAAGTTTTCGTTACAAACAATAATTTTTGCTTGATTTTGTGGAATACCTTTTACTTTATAACCCCATTTACGGGCAAGCTTAATAGCAGTTTCGTCTGCTTCTGCACCTGTGTTCATAGGTAATACCTTGTCGTATCCAAAATATTTAGTTACATATTCTTCGTATTCACCTAAAACATTATTATAAAATGCTCTTGAAGTTAAAGTTAACTTTTGAGCTTGATCTGTCATTGCTTTTACAATTTTTGGATGACAATGTCCTTGGTTAACTGCTGAATATGCAGAAAGAAAATCGAAATATTTTTTTCCTTCAACATCCCAAACATATGCACCTTCTCCTTTTTCTAAAACAACAGGTAATGGGTGATAGTTATGTGCTCCGTACTTGTCTTCTTGATTAATGTAATCCTGGCTAGTTTTTTTAGTCATAATACTGAATTTTAAAGTGTTATATATTTAATTTGCTTTTTTTTCGTGCTACAATGCTACTAAAACCTTTTCTGATAATCAAACCTAAATCAAAGAATTTATCTAATTAATAGGATATTATATAACATGTTATTGCAATTAAGGGTAAATTTATTTTGCTTTTTTTAAACATTCATAACCACAAGTGTGTTTAACTTCATATATTAAAAAATAAACATAATGAATGCAATAGATATTATAAGAAATCGATATAGTACAGTATTATTTTCATCGGAACCTATAGAAAAAGATAAACTTAATTTACTTTTTGAGGCTGCCAGATGGGCTCCATCGGCCTACAATGAACAGCCCTGGAGGTTTATTATAGGAATAAAAGAGAAAGATGATGTTTATAAAAAATTGTTAGACTGTCTTGTTGACTCAAATCAATATTGGGCCAAGCATGCTCCAATTCTGGTGTTAGTTGCATCAAAAAAGGTTTTCTCTCACAATTCAAATCTAAACAGAACTTCATTTTATGATACTGGACTTGCAGTTGGTAATTTATTAACACAAGCCACTTCCTTAGATCTTTTTGTGCATCAGATGGGAGGTTTTAATAATGATAAGGCAAGGAAAGAATTTAATATCCCTGAAAATTTTGAACCAATTGTAATAATGGCAATAGGTTACAAAGGAATACCAGATGATTTTCCGAATGATTTGCAATTGAGAGAAAAGAAAGCCAGAACAAGAAAAAATATAGATGAAATTAATAAATTCATCTAATTATGATTTGTCTCTTATTGATCGTTAAAAGATATTAATTTTAGTTAATAATTAGGTTTATTTACTTTGTCCATATTCTTGAATCCACTACTAATTTAAATTCGTGTTAAAACATGTTAAAATTGAGTTTAATTTGGGATAAACTCTCTTAAAAAGTTTACTTTTGTAATTATTAAAAAAAACAATTAATTATAATGCTACAAAGGATTCAAACTGTTTATTTGCTTATTGTTACCCTGTTAATGGGATCAATGTATTTTTATCCTTATGCCGAACTTCTTGCTCAGGATAATCAGATATACGTGTATAATTTTAATGGACTTTTTCTCGAAGGAGGTAAAACTATATATTTCTTAACAATACCTCCTGTTATTTTACTAAGTATTATTATTGTTGTGTCGTTGGTGAGTATTCTTTTATTTAAGAAACGTATTTTACAAATGCGAATTAGTTTTATAAATTTAATGCTAATGCTCGGCTATTTAGGATTAAACTACTATTATATAAAAAGTTTTTCTAGTCAGCTTACTGGTGTAATAAGCTATAATATTATAGTTGTTTTTCCCGTTGTTGCTGCTATATTGACTTATCTTGCTATACGTGCAATTGGAAAAGACGAAGCGTTGATTCGTAGTTTGGATCGTATTAGATAATGGATTATTAAAGATTAATTATATAAATAAAAAAGAGGCTGTCTCAAAAGGACAGCTTCTTTTTTTTTTTGTTAATAATTTA
>MEOE01000032.1 GCA_001768565.1 Bacteroidetes bacterium GWF2_33_16
CAAAAGACTATAAGCTAAAATATAAATACGCTAAAAATAACAACATAAAAAAACCGTCTCAGATTATCTTTTGAGACGGCTTCTTTTTGTTTTATGTTTTTAATGAAAATTTAAAACAGTTAAAAATAATTATTGAGTATTTCTGTTAAATTGTTTTTATAAACAAGTAAATATTTTAAATTCGCAAGATTAATAAAATTTAAACCTAATATATTTATTATGACTGAAGCTATAAAACAAACTCTAAGAGACTCTAAAGCTGCTCGTTGGATTGCATTGGCTCTTATTTCATCAACAATGTTTTTCGCATATTTCTTTGTTGATGTAGTTGCCCCACTCCAAAATTTAATGGAGACAGATTATCATTGGACTCCGGAAGTTTTTGGAATGTTGGGTGGTTCTGAGTTTTTTCTAAACGTATTTGCATTATTTCTTATTCTATCAGGTGTTATTCTTGATAAAATGGGAATTCGCTTTACATTAATAACTGCCGGAATAACTATGGTTGTTGGTGCAGCTCTTAAATTCTATGCTTTAACACCGGGATTTGTTGGTACTGATTTTTCAAACTGGCTTAATTCTTTCTGGGTTAGTGTTCCTTCTACTGCGAAATTAGCTTTTGTTGGATTTGCAATATTTGGTGTTGGTGTTGAAATGGCTGGTATAACAGTTTCTAAAACTATTGTTAAATGGTTTAAAGGAAAAGAAATGGCTTTGGCTATGGGTTTGGAAATGGCAGTTGCACGTTTAGGCGTTTTTGCTGTTTTTCGTTTAACTCCTATTTTTGCTGAGAACGGAGGTGCTTCAAATTCAGTATTCTGGGGTCTTGCTTTCTTGTGTATTGGCTTCCTAACTTTTTTCATTTATACCTTTATGGATGCCAAACTTGACAAGCAAATTGGTGCAGATGGAAAGCTCATTACTCCTGAAGAAGAATTTAAAGTAAGCGATCTTAAGAAAATATTTACTAATCCTGGATTTCTTGCAATAGCCGGTTTGTGTGTGTTATTTTATTCCGCAGTATTCCCATTTCAGAAATTTGCTACTGATATGTTGGCATCAAAACTAAGCGTGGATATCAAAACTGCTGCAGCTTATTTCTCCTATTTCCCAATTGGGGCAATGGTTTTGACTCCTTTTATTGGTTTTTTCCTTGATAAAAAAGGTCTTGGTGCTACTATGATGTTATATGGTGCAATTCTTTTAACTATATCGCATTTAATCTTTGCATTAGTTCCTGCTGATATATTCAATGTTCCTATTGCTATTATAACTATTGTAATTCTTGGTACTGCATTTTCTTTAGTGCCTGCTTCAATGTGGCCATCGGTTCCAAAAATTGTTGATGAACGTTATCTTGGTTCTGCATATGGAAGTATTTTCTGGATACAAAATATTGGTTTAATGCTAGTTCCTGTACTTATTGGATGGTCAATTTCTGCCTCAAACCCTGGTGTTTCTGAACTTGTTGCAGCAAAAGTTGTTGGCGCTAAGTATGATTATATGGTTCCTGAACTTATATTTGCCGGATTTGGTGTTCTTGCTATCGTATTAAGTATTGGACTTAAAATGGTAGATAAGAAAAAAGGATACGGATTAGATATTCCAAATATTAAAGATTAAAATCTTTTGTTAATATTTATAGGCTGTTCATCCTCATAGTTAAAGGGATAACAGCCTATTTTATTTTTATTTGTATTAATGAGGTTTAACATACATTATGGAAAAACTAAAGAAAAGCATTATCGAATCACCCTATATGCGTTGGGGTATATTAATATTAGTAGGTTTAATCCTTTCTGTTAATTATTATTTTTACGATGCTTTTTCTACTTTAAAAGTATTGCTTAAACAAGAATTTAACTTTTCGAATACTCAATATGGGTTATTTGTAGCCTTCTATTCTATTCCAAATACTTTCCTGTTTATGGCAGTAATAGGTGGAATTATTCTCGATAAATTGGGTATTCGCCGAACTGGATTCATGTTTATATTCTTTATGGCATTTGGTGCAGTGCTTACAGCCTATGGAGCATCAAAATATTATCAGGATGGCGGCCTTGGGCATCAATTTATGAGTTCATTTTTAGTAGGCTACTCACCTGAACTTAAAATGATGCTTTTAGGGAGATTCTTTTTTGGATTAGGAGCCGAAACAAGCATTGTTGTAGTTAGTAAAATTCTGGTTAAATGGTTTAAAGGAAAAGACCTTGCTTTAGCATTTGGACTTAAAGTGGGCTTTGGTCGCTTAGGTACTTTTGCAGCATTAAATACATCACCCGTATTAGCTGGTAATGGCGAAGGATTAAATACAGCAATCTGGTTTGCAGCTATTTTAGTTTGTATTGGATTGCTTGCTTTTATGGTGTATATCCTATTCGATTTAAAAATTGATAGAAAAATTGAAAAAATAAGTCTTTTAACTGAAAAGGATAAGTTCAAAATGACCGATATAAGTGGATTGCTCACAAACCGATCTTATATTTTTATTGCATTGCTTTGTGTTACATTCTATTCGGCGGTTTTTCCGTTTGTAGCATTTGCTCCAGATTTTTTTGCAAATAAGTTTGGAATGACACCAATCCAAAGTGGACAAATTACCTCCTTGCTGCCACTTGGAACCATGATTTTTACACCTCTTTTTGGATTTTTTATTGATCGTGTTGGTAAAAGTGCGAGTGTTATGATGTTTGGTTCATTTGTGCTGCTGATCGTTCATCTAAGTTTTGCGCTTACACATGTTTCTCCTTATGTTCCAATGGTTCTTCTTGGTGTTGCATTTTCATTGGTTCCCGCAGCAATGTGGCCATCGATGGTAAAACTGGTTCCCGAAAAACAAATTGGTACTGCTTATGGATTAATGTATTCAATTCAAAATCTCGGTCTCTGGGGATTCCCCATTTTGGCAGGATTTATTTTAGATGCCACAAACCCTGGCGATCCAGCTAAGTTGAATTATACCTATACAATTCTATTATTTGCTTTTCTGGGATTTCTTGGTGTGTTTTTTGGATTTCTCTTAAAATACAACGATAAAAAATATAACCTAGGAATAGATAAAGCCCTGAATAAATTAGAATAATGAAAAACCCGATGAAAAGTTGAAGAACTTTTCATCGGGTTTTTATTATCAGTTTTGCTTTTAGCTTTTTTAATTCAAAATAGTTTGTTCCCTATCTGGACCAACTGATATTATTGTGATAGGCACTTTTACTTCCATTTCAATGTACTTTAAATACTCAATAAACTCTTTTGGTAGTTCACTAAAGTTCTTGCATTTTGTAATATCTTTTTCCCATCCTTTCATTTCCTTATAAACAGGTACGAGAGGTTCGTTTATTTCATAAGGCATATAATCAATAGGTTTGCCATTAAGCATATAATGAGTACAAACCTTAATAGTTTTAAAATTCGAAAGTACATCGGCTTTAGTAACAATCAAATTTGATACGCCATTAATCATTACCGAATATTTAAGTGCCGGAATATCTAGCCAGCCACATCGTCTCGGACGACCGGTAGTAGCTCCAAATTCGTGTCCTTGTTGTCGCATTTGTTCTCCAACTTCATCTTCTAACTCAGTAGGGAAGGGGCCACTTCCAACACGGGTGCAGTATGCTTTAAAAACACCAAATACTTTACCGATTTTAGTTGGAGCAATACCCAAGCCGGTACATGCTCCCGCGCAAATAGTATTTGATGAAGTAACAAATGGGTATGATCCGAAATCGATATCAAGTAATGTTCCTTGTGCACCTTCAGCAAGAATTGTTTTACCTTGTAAAAGATAATTGTTTATCTCGTGCTCACTTTCGATTAGTTTAAATGCTTTTAATGTTTCAATACCATCGAACCAGCTAGCTTCATATTCTTCCAGATTATAGTCGTAATCGTATTGTTTAAGTATTTCTTTATGCTTATTTGTCAGATTAGTATATTTCTCTTTAAAACTGGGACTAGTTGTATCTCCTACACGAATTCCATTACGTCCTGTTTTGTCCATATAGGTAGGTCCGATACCCTTTAATGTTGATCCGATTTTTGTTTTTCCTTTCGATGCCTCAGAAGCTGCATCCAAAATACGGTGCGATGGAAGAATTAAATGAGCTCGTTTCGATATAAAAAGGTTCTTTTTAATATTTACTCCCATATTTTCCAACGCAACGATCTCTTTTTTAAATATTACAGGATCAATAACAACTCCATTACCTATAATATTAATAGACTCGGGTCTGAATACTCCAGATGGAATAGTATGTAAAACGTGTTTTATATTATTAAATTCTAATGTGTGACCTGCATTTGGTCCACCCTGGAATCGGCATATAACATTATAATCTGGAGCCAACACATCTACAATTTTTCCTTTACCTTCGTCACCCCACTGAAGTCCAAGCAATATGTCTAATTTCATTTTAATATAGGTTTAAAATTGATTTGCAATTTACAAAACAAAAGCTTAAAATTAAAAAATCCCAGTCGATTGACAGGGATTTAATCTAAATATTTTTAAATAGTTTTCAACTATTGTCAACATGCTTCTTGGCACTACATTCGCTGCATGTACCATAAAAATACAATGAATGATAATTAATATTGAAATTTAACATTTGTGATGCTGTTTGTTGAATATCAAGAATTCGTGGGTCGCAAAATTCAAGCACTTTTCCACATTCCTGACATATTAAATGATCATGTTGTTTGCAATTATGTGCTTTTTCAAACTGGGCAATGTTTTTGCCAAACTGATGTTTAATAACTAGATTACTTTCAAGCAGTAAATCGATTGTATTGTAGAGAGTCGCCCTGCTTACTCTGTAGTTTTTATTTTTCATTGAGATGTATAACGACTCAATATCGAAATGATTCTCGCGTGAATAAATTTCTTCGAGTATGGCATATCGCTCAGGTGTTTTGCGATGACCACGTCGTTCGAGATATTCTGTGAAAATCTTTTTAACTGTTTCTTTTGTTTCAGTACAAAGCATATACAATCAATAAATGTAATCGTATAAAAATAGAAATAAATTTCGTTATTTAGAATTATTTTAAAGAAAAATTAATTAGTGATATCTTCCACGCGCTTAACTGATTCAACTCCCTTAATTTTACTCATATTCAAGATAAGATTGTTTAGGTCGGCAACACTGTAAACATATAAATCAAGACTTCCTTCGAAGATGCCATCATGTGTTTCAATGTAGATTTTACGAATATTCACATTGAGCTCATCAGAAATTACTGCTGTAATATCGGCAGCAATTCCAACTCTGTCGATGCCATTCAGGCTCAATTTTGCAAGAAAAGATAGCATTTTTTGGGAGGTCCACTTTACTGGTACAATGCAATTTCCTTCGCTCGACATAATTTTTATGGCGTTTGGACATTTGGATTTATGAATAACAATAAAGTCGTTATTTGGATTTTTATATCCAAGTACATCATCTCCGGGAATAGGATTACAACATTTCGCGATTTTATAGGAAATGTTCATGTCGTCGCGAATAACCAGGGTGTCGGTTGTTGTTTCTTTAGGTGCAGGTGCTTTTTTCTCTTTTGAGGATCCTGATTTTAGTATTTGTAAGCCCCAGTAACGAACAAACTTGCTTTTTGTATTTTTCTTTAGTATTTTAACTAAATCATCGAGTTGAATAATGCCGCTTCCTATCTTACTGTATAATTCATCCTTTGATAATACATCATATTCGGGTAGTATTTTTCGGAAAACTCTTGAGCTTGGCTGAATATTAAGTTCTTTGAGTTTGGTTTCGAGTATTTCCTTGCCTTTTTCAATTCGGTTCTTTGTTTCTGCTTTTATGGCATTTGTAATGCCAAGTTTAGCTTTTGCTGTTTTAACATTTTCTAGCCATTCTTTTTGTATTCGTTGTTTACTCGATGTTATAATTTCAACTTGATCACCACTTAGTAAAATATGGTTTAATGGAACGAGTTTGTGGTTTACCTTAGCCCCTATAGCCTTATTGCCAATTTCGCTGTGTATCTCATAAGCAAAATCGAGTGTTGTAGAGTTTTTTGGCAGGGTAATCAAATCTCCTTTGGGAGTAAAAATCATAATTTCTGAGGCGAACAGGTTCATTTTGAATTCATCCAGAAATTCGAGAGCATTTGAATTTGGATTCTCGAGCATTTCTCTGATTTTCTTTATCCACTTATCTAGTTCACCCTCGCTGTTTTTTTCTCCTTTATATTTCCAATGTGCAGCATAACCACGCTCGGCAATCTCATCCATACGGCGAGAACGAATCTGAACCTCAACCCATTTACCATTCGGACCCATAACTGTTGTATGTAAGGCTTCGTATCCATTTGCCTTTGGTGAGCTAATCCAGTCGCGTATTCTATCGGGTTTTGGAGTGTAAATATCTGTAATTAATGAATAAATTTGCCAGCATTGGGTTTTTTCCATTTCTCTGTTTAGAGAATCAAAAACAATTCGTATAGCCATTAAGTCATAAACTTCTTCGAAAGGAATATTTTTAGTCTGCATCTTTGTCCAGATACTGAAAATTGATTTTGGCCTGCCGTTAATATCAAAATTTATATTATTCTTTTCGAGTTTTTCAATTATTGGTAACGAGAATCGATTAATCTCCTGTTGACGTTTTTTCTCGTTATCTTTTATTTTATTGGCAATTTCCTGAAAAATCTTTGGATGTCGGTATTTTAAACTTAAATCTTCGAGTTCTGTTTTTATTGCATATAATCCTAGTCTGTGAGCAAGAGGGGCATATAAATAGATTGTTTCGCCTGCAATTTTCATTTGCTTGTTGGGAGGCATTGCATCGAGTGTTCGCATATTGTGCAATCGATCAGCTAACTTTATCAGAATTACACGAACATCGTCTGAAAGTGTCATCAGCATTTTTCTGAAATTCTCGGCTTGCAATGACGATTGCTGATCGAACATCCCCGAAATCTTTGTTAGTCCATCGATTATCGATGCTACTTTATCACCAAACATATGGCGGATATCTTCAAGAGTATAATCTGTATCTTCGACTACATCGTGCAAGAGTGCACAAACTATACCAATAGTTCCCAATCCGATTTCTGCCGTAACTATTTTGGCTACAGCAATAGGATGTAAAATATAAGGTTCTCCTGATTTTCTGCGTGTTCCTCTATGCGATTCGTGTGCTAGGTTAAAAGCTTTACGTATTAATACCTCATCTCCGGGCTTTACATGTTTCGATGTATTTGCCATAAGATCTTCAAAAAGGCTAAAAATAAACTCTTCTTCCTTTTTTAACTCTAATTCAGTTTGAGGTATAATAGGTTTCATCTGTAAAAAATAAACTACAAATTTAATGAAAGTAAACGAATGTATACTTATTACGGATAGATAACAGTAATGTTTCCTCTTTTTTCGATGGTTTGGTTATTTTCAGTAACTATTTTCAAATAATAAATATATGCCCCGGATGGAACTGGGTTTCCGTTTAATGACCGGCCATCCCAAAATTTTTGCGGATCTGTTGATTCGAATACTACATTTGACCAGCGATTATAAATAAGTAAGGTATAACTATTGGGTAAAAAAGTAAACTCGGGCTTAAAAGTATCGTTTTTGCTGTCTCCATTGGGTGTAAATGCATCAGCAATAAATACTTTAGGTTCAATTGCAGCACAATCAATATTTGAGTTGTTAGGCAAATATTGACCAGGAGTTTCCCATCCAATTATGAAATAGCAAATTGTACCCCCAGCATTTGTACCTGACAGATTTTCAATATTATCGGAGTAAGTTAATTCATTAGGAAGCGTTGCTATTTCCAAAGGATTTTGTCCCTTAACTAACCTGTATATTTTATAATAACAAAAGGCTGATGAACTTTCGTTAAATGCATTCCAGGTAAGGGTGTTTATTTTATCTTCGTTTTTCGCTTTTAACAGAATTGTATTTATTGTATCTGATTCTTTTACAGGTGTATTGCAATTATTTAAGGCAGCCAATTTATAGTAATATATTTTTTTCTCAGTATTCGCATCAAGGTCGTTCATCGCAATTGTTTTCTGAGTTGATTGAAAAGACTGTATTGTATCAAATGGACCGGAGATACTTGTTGAGCGAAGTAAATTGTATTTGGTAAGCTCTGAATTTGGATCAACTATGAATTCAAGCTGCACAACATCGCCACTAACCGATGCCTTTTGTGCTTTAATATAGCCTGGTGGTTGCGACATCTCAGAATAAAAAGAAACTGTATTCGACGTTGACTTTGAATCGGGAGCATGCTCAGGTATGGCCGCTATATAAAAAGTGTAATTGGTATTAGGGTTTACCTTATAAGCAAAGTTTCTTTCTTTGGTTGAATCAACAAAATTAAAATTTCCGGAATTTTCCTTAGTCCAGATTTCGTAATTTGAGAAATTAACAATTTCAGTTTGGGGAAAATTTGTATGACTATTGGTCCAATTTAAATTGATTGTTGCTGAACAACTGTCATAAATGTAACTTAAGATATTTGTTGGAAAACCATGAGACATTATAGAATTTTGATTATTACTATCAATTGTTTTAAGTTTATATAACATAGGATAATTGCTGTTTGCACCATATTCAATAAAGAAGGTTTTAGAGGTATCTGTTTCTGTATGTATTACCAAATACTCAGGATATTTTGGATCTGTTGAAACAAGTTTTTTTATCTGAATGTCTCCTAAGTCTGTTAATTCCCACTTAATTAAAATATCGTTTGTTCCAGGTATAATACTTAATTCTTTAAAGAGAGGAGGTTTAAGAGTATCTGTATTAACCACCTGACAGTAGGTATAATGGCTAAATAAACTGTAAATCAATGTTGCAATAACAAGGGAAATAATTCTATTTGAATTCATATGAATCTCTAAATATTTACAAATATAACAAAACCATTTGTTTTGAATAAATCCCTGCACATGAGTTTTAAACT
This sequence comes from Bacteroidetes bacterium GWF2_33_16, assembly GCA_001768565.1. Lineage (GTDB taxonomy): Bacteria > Bacteroidota > Bacteroidia > Bacteroidales > UBA12077 > UBA12077. The sequence continues at coordinate 8,934 of MEOE01000032.1, forward strand.
ATATACTAAACGACAGTATTGAAGTTATTATTTTAATCTTTGGAGCTTTGTTTTAATCAATTAAAACAATAATTGGAGTGCTAATAATATACTGTCGGCGTTTTGAATTTGTCTGTAAATCAGTATTTTATATTTGACAAACATGGGTTAAACCTTGATAATTATATATAATTCAACTTTTTTTCTTACCTTAACCTGCATTTTAATTCATAAAAATCATGGAAATAACATCGAAAAGCAGGTCGGTTTTTACAATATTGTTTTTACGTATTGCAATAACCATTTTAGTTTTAAATAGCATTTTAGCTATTATAAATATCCGCGATGCAATAAGTATTCAAGAAAAAAGCGATGAGGCATTAAGAAATAAGATTAAGGAAGAAATTATAAGCTTAAGCGATTTTCAAACATCTGCATTAAAAACATTCGAGAAATCTTTTTATGATTTACAGAAAACTGTGCTCGAAAAACTAACTACAATGAGTCCTATGGTTGATTTAAAATCGGTAAATCTTATTGATCAATTAAATACATTAGGATTAGATACTGTATTTCACGATTTGTATATTATTGATGAGTATGTAATTGTAAATACTACCTATTCTCCTGATTGGGGTCTCGATTTTACTGTTTTTGGAGCCGAGCGAACAACTTTACTAGACAGAATACAGAAATCAAGAGCTTTTTTTGCAGAAAAGTTTCAGTTCGAATCATCTACTAAAAGATTGCGCTCTTATTCATATCAGGCAACAAAAGATGGTAAATATATTATCGAGATAGGTAGTTATTCAGAAGTTGCTGATAGAATTATGGATATGTTCCGTAACCGACTTAAGAAAATTGCCGAACAAAATGAAAATATTGTATCGGTGAATTATTGGTTTGGAAATGCCGAATACCAGTTTGCCCTTATTGATGAACCCTTGAACAGATATATTCCTGACAGTATTCAGGAAAACATTTTCAAATTAAAGCAAGATATGATTACTGATTTTAATGCACGCGACATAAGGCTAAATCTTGAGTTCATGTATATTCAACAAGATCCATCAACCAGACTACCCGATTTTGCACTGTCTGTTATTACCGATAATTCAAATAAAAAAGATGCTATCTCAAAGATTATTAAACGACAATTATTTTTTACTGCAATATTCTTAATCCTTATTATTGGAATTATATACTTATCAACAAGATCTATTAAAAAAAGAGAATTGCAATAGCGATTGGCATGTAATAGTACAATTATGAAAAATTTCTTCGATATTACCATTTTTAGTATTGGTGATTACTCTGTAAATCTATATGCCTTACTAATCCTATTAATAATAATAGTTTCGACAATTTTCTTGCAAATAGTTCTCAAAAAAGGAATTTATCGGATCCAAAATGTTGAAATATCGAAGAAATACTTAATTTATAAGCTTCTACAGTATTTTATATGGGTTGTAGTTTTTCTTGTTGCTCTACAGGTAATGGGTGTAAACATATCTGTATTATTGGCCGGTTCGGCTGCACTTTTAATTGGTTTAGGATTGGGTATGCAAAATATATTTTCCGATTTTGTTTCGGGAATAATACTGCTATTAAGTGGAACCATAAAGGTTAATGATGTTATTGAAGTAAAAGATATGATTTGCAAAGTGCAGGAAATTAATTTCAGAACAACAACTGTTATTGGCCGAGATGAAAATTACATTATATTACCCAATTCGGAGCTTACACAAAACAGTTTAATAAACTGGACACATAGTAATGTATCATCACGATTTAAAATTACTGTTGGTATCGATTACTCTTCCGATATAGATTTGGTTACTAGGGTTTTAATTGAGTCTGCCAAAAAGCACCCAGCCATTTTGCAAGAACCCGAACCATTTGTCAGATTCGAAGATTATGGTGATTCCTCGCTTCAGTTTTCTGTGTTTTTTTGGTCGAATGAAGTTTTTAGAAGCGAAAAAACAAAAAGTGATATTCGTTTTGAAATATTTAAAGCATTTAAAGAAAACAATATTATTATCCCATTCCCTCAGAGGGTTGTACATATGAATAATTCATAATTATTATTTTTCATCTAAGCATAACTCAGAATATTATTCAGCATTATGTTTCCTAAATCTTGTTCATATAAATATATTTGCACTTATCAGTGTTTTTTAAAGTAATTATAGCATTATATGCCACAAGATTTTACCAAAGATATTCAATATTACAAGTTTTGCCTTTATGGGTTTTTAAAAGATCTCCGATTTTTTGAGCCATTTTTAATTTTGTTCTTTCTCGAAAAAGGATTTACTTTTCTACAAATTGGAACGTTGTATGCTGTTAGGGAAATTCTTATTAATCTTATGGAAATCCCTACCGGTGTGGCAGCCGATATTATAGGAAGAAGACGTTCTCTAATCTTATCTTTCTTATTTTATATTTTTTCTTTTATCATATTCTTTGTTTCGAAGCAGTACTATGCTTTTATAATCGCTATGCTTTTTTATGCAACCGGGGATGCATTCAGAACGGGTACCCACAAAGCCATGATTTTTGAATATCTTAAAATTAAAGGATGGAAAGATCAAAGAGTCCATTATTATGGACATACACGCTCTTGGTCGCAAATGGGAGCTGCCGTTTCGGCCTTAATTGCTGGTGTTATCGTTTTTTATTCCGGAAGTTTTCAGTACATATTCATTTATTCCACTATTCCATATTTTCTAGATTTATTACTTGTTTGGAGTTATCCAAAAATTCTTGATGGAGATATGTCGGCAATAAAGGTAGATGGAATAAGAAAACGAACGAAAAGTGTAGTTAGAGAATTTTTAATTTCGTTTGGGAATATGCATGTTATTAAAGCTATTGCTAATTTATCGGTACATAGTGGTTTTCATAAGGCCATAAAAGATTATTTGCAGCCTGTTATACAAACATTTGCATTTTCTCTTCCAATACTTGTTGGTATTGCCGAAAAAAAACGATCGGCATTAATTATCGGTATTATCTATTTTGTGGTTTATATATTAACCTCATATGCAGCAAGAAAAGCAGGAAAAACTACTGATAAATTAAATTCTATTCAAAAAGCTTTAAACGTTACAATGATATTGGGATATCTTATGGCATTTGCCAGTGGATTGTTTTTTCATTATTCATTTTTTATAGTTTCAATTGTACTTTATATTGGGATCTTTATAATCGAAAATCTTCGAAATCCAATAGGTGTTGCTTATGTAAGCGAATTATACAAACAAGATATACTGGCTACAGCACTTTCGGCAAATTCACAGGCTAAAAGTCTTTTTGCAGCCATAATTGCTCCAATACTTGGGTATTTAGCCGATACATTAGGTGTTGGAATGGGTCTGGCAGTGTTGGCTTTTGTTTTAATACTTTCCTCTCCACTATATTTAGCAAAACGAAAAACAGAAGTAATTTAACGTGTTGTCTTATAATGCCTTGGAATTCAATTGTCTTAATATTGAAATCTTGCCAGTGGAGCAATATCCTGAGATGCGAAATCTTTATTTAAATATTTATAGTAACCTGTAATTGCAATCATAGCAGCATTGTCGGTTGTAAATTTAAACTCGGGAATAAAAGTATTCCAGTTGTACTTTTTTGCTGTTTCTAATATAGCATTTCTTAGTCCTGAATTTGCAGATACTCCGCCTGCAATAGCAATATTTTTTATTCCGGTTTTTTTGCTTGCAGCAATTAACTTATCCATTAAAATTTCAACAATTGTATGCTGAATACTAGCACACAAATCATTCATGTTTTCTTTTATAAAATCGGGATTTTCTTTTATGCTGTCGCGAATAAAATAAAGAAATGATGTTTTTAATCCACTAAAACTATAATCGAATTCCTTTATTCTTGGTTTATTAAATGTAAATGCATTCTTATTACCTTGTTGTGCATTTTTGTCGATTAATGGGCCGCCGGGATATGGCAAGCCAATTACTTTAGCGCATTTATCAAAAGCTTCACCACCTGCATCGTCGATTGTTTGGCCAATAATTTCCATATCGAGAAAGTCTTTAATAAGTACTATTTGCGTATGGCCACCAGAAACAAGTAAACATAAAAATGGAAATTCAGGCAGGCGATTATCTGCTTTGTATTGTTTAATAAAATGAACCAAAATGTGAGCCTGTAAATGATTTACTTCTACAAGGGGAATATTTAGTGCTAGTGCAAATGATTTTGAAAAAGATGTTCCTACAAGTAACGAACCCAGTAATCCTGGCCCTCGTGTAAAGGCTACAGCACTTATTTCTTCTTTCGTAATCCCTGCTTTTTTTATTGCCTGATCGACCACAGGAATAATATTCTGCTGATGAGCTCTCGATGCCAATTCAGGTACAACACCTCCATATGCTTTATGTACATCCTGATTCGCAATAATATTCGAGAGTAAATATCCATCCTGAATAATTGCGGCAGAAGTATCATCACACGAAGACTCAATACCTAATATTGTAACACTCATTTATTGCCCTAATTTAAAGGTTTATATATTTTTTTTTATTTCTTTTGCGTTAGTATAAATAATGCACAAAACTATTAAAAAAATATCTAAAATATCGATTATTTTTATTCTGGTGTTAATTATAATACCTGTTTCCGCATATTTTATTTTGCAAAGCTCCCGTGTACAAACATATCTGGTTCGTATAATTACAAATAAGATATCAGAAAATCTGGATGCAAAGTTTTCTATCGAATCGGTTAATTATAGTTTTTTTAACCGGGTAATTCTCAATAACGTATATATTCAAGACCAATATAATGATACCTTGTTGTTTTCTGAAAAGCTTACCATAAGCATAAATGGAATTAATCGCGATTCAAAAGAAATAGATATTAATAAGGTTGATCTTTATCATACCAGGTTTTATTTGTATAAAGACTCCACGGCAGCAATCAATATTAAGTTTATTACCGACCAGTTTAAAAGCAAGGATACCACAAAAACAGACAACCCAAAATGGAAGTTAGATATAAGAAATATTGAAATGAGGGAATCAATTTTCAAGTATCATACAAATAGAAGTCGTAAGAAAACTCCTGGAGTTGATTTCAATAACATGGTTTGTTACATTAAGCACTTAGATATTAGAGATTTGGGAATAGATAATGGAGTAGTTTCGTTTTTAATCAGGAGGTTGGTATTTATCGAAAGATCAGGTTTTGATGTATATAGCATGAAAGCTCATATGAGTATTGGTGATGATCATATGAAGTTTAGAAATATTACAATTAGAACGGCTAATTCATATATTATGGCCGATTCAGTCTCGTTTCGCCATAACGATTATGATGATTATAAAGATTTTAATGGTTTAATAAAACTCGATATTGCCTTTAAAGAATCAAATGTTAGTTTGATGGATATTGGTTTTTTCGCAACTAAACTAAAAGATATTCAATTAAATGTGGGATTATCTGGATATTTTTATGGGCGGATAAGTTCCCTAAAAGGTAAAAATGTACGCTTGCAGGTTGGTAAACAAACCGAATTACTTACAGATTTTAACTTTAATGGATTACCCAACATTGATCAGACTTTTATTTTTATTGATTTTAAGAAACTTACGACCTTTGCATCCGATTTTGAAATTATTAATCGCTTTAATAAACCTAATAAACAGATAAGTTTTCCATCATACTTAAATAGGCTGGGGAAGATGAGTTACGAAGGTAATTTTACTGGTTTCGTAGAAGATTTTGTTACGTATGGTAGATTTGTTTCAGCTCTTGGAAATGCATCAACAGATATTTCGCTTAAGCCTTTAGAAGGTAAAAATCTTGCAATAAATGGGAAACTTAAAACATCTGGTTTTGATCTTGGACAATTATTTAATAGTACTGATAATATTGGGAAAATAAGTTTTAACGCTCAGATAAATGGAACAATTGGCAAAAATAAAACTATTGCAACCAGAACTGAAGGTATTATAAACAGCATTGAAATAAATAATTATACTTATCAGAATGTAATAATCGATGGTTTTCTTACCGAGAAGAAATATGATGGTTTTTTGAGTATAACTGACCCAAATATTGAACTTGATTTTAGCGGGGGGATTGATTTCTCACAACAGATACCTGTATTTAATTTTTCTGCAAGTGTTCCAAAAGCTAATCTTTTTGGGTTAAATATTGATAAAAAGGATACTACTGCCTTATTATCTTTTGATGTAGATGCCAATTTTATTGGTAATAATATTGATAATGCTATTGGTGAAATTAACTTTAGAAAAACTGAATATAGCAAATCTGATGATACTATTAAGTTTGAAACACTACAACTTTCCTCTGAACAGTTTTCCGATACTCATAAAATAACGCTTAAATCTGATTATTTAGATGCATTATTATATGGAACTTACAAATCAAAAACACTTGTTAAGTCAATAAAAGGTCTCTTTTATAACTATCTGCCTTCTCTGATTCAATCAAAAGAAGACACACTAAGAATAGATTATCCAAATAACTTTAAAGTTGATGTACATCTGAAAAATACTACAATGCTAAGTAAATTGTTTTTACCCGATATTTATTTCGCCGACAATTCTAATCTGGAATTTAAATATGGAGCTCATGAAAGTCGTTTTTTTCTTACTGCATCAACTACTGAACTTAAGTATAAACAGCATACTTTTAGTGATTTAAGTATAGTTACTTTCTCAGATGATTCGCTTTTTACCGCCATTACAAAAATTAGGAAAGCAGTATTTAATAATTATTTTATACTCGAAGACCTTCGCACAACATCATTAACAAGCAACGACGAAATAAACGTAAGATTTGACTGGAACAACAAGGATACTGTTGAGTATCAGGGCAAAATATTAGCATCAGCCAAAATAAGGAAGGAAAATCCGAGTCAAAAACCATCCTTTGATATTGTTGTTTTACCCTCCGATATTGTTATTAAAGATTCGTTATGGAGAATGAATCGTGCACTTATTCACATTGATACAACATCAATAAAAATCAATGATTTTATTATAAATCATAACGATCAATTCTTTAAAATTAAAGGACTGATTTCTGAAAACAAAAACGACTCTCTTTTCATTGATTTTGGAAATCTAAATCTTGCTCACATAAATGTAATAACTAAAGATATAGGCTTAAATTTTAATGGTTTTATTAATGGGAATGCCAGTTTTTCTAATATGTATGAAAGTCCATTATTTAGCTCAAATATTATTGTAGATAACTTAATGCTTAACGACGAATTAATTGGAAATACATTTATTGTTAGTCGTTGGAAAAAAGAAAAAAGGGCAATAAACCTGAGTGCTTTTACGAATCTTGCCGATATTCGAAATTTGGTTGTTGAAGGAGAATACTTGCCCGAGAATCATAATCTTGATTTTACAATTTCATTAAATAAGTTTAATGCAAGTATATTAAATTCATTCCTAAAGAGCTTTGCCTCAAATATAAAGGGAAAAGTTAGTGGCGATGTTTCATTAAAAGGGACGTTTAAAAATCCTGAATTTAATGGGTTGTTAACAATGGAAAAGGGAGCTCTTACAATTGATTATTTAAAAACTAGATACAGCTTTTCATCTGATGTGGGAATTAAAAATAACTCAATTATTTTTGATAACATTTCGGTTTCTGATCCACAAAAAAATAAAGCATTAACAAATGGTTCAATAACATTTGGTGCAAAGAAAAGAATAGATTATAATTTTACTATCAGACCCAATAATTTCTTAGCACTAAATACTTCAGGCAAAGACAACGAGATGTTTTATGGTATAGCTTACATGACAGGTGTTATTACTATTAATGGCGGCAGAGGAATTATTGCCATAGATATTTCTGGTAAAACCGAGAAGAATACCAAACTAAATATTCCAATCTCAAAATCTGATAGAATCGAAGAGTCAGGATTTATTACATTTGTCAATACCGAGAATAAAGTTAATGTTGTGCAGCAAGACAATTTAATTTATAATTTATCTGGTTTTCGATTGAATTTCGATTTGCAGGTTACTCAAGATGCCGAAACGCAGTTAATCTTTGATTCTACAATTGGCGATTTAATTCGTGCCAAGGGTGATGGCGATCTTAAGCTCGAAATTGATAAAAATGGAAATTTTAATATGTTTGGTGATTATAATATGGAAGAAGGAGATTACTTATTTACATTAGGAAATATTCTAAATAAAAAGTTTGATATCGAACGAGGAGGAAGAATTACCTGGAATGGGAGTCCCTATAATGCAATTATTGATATTGAAGCAATTTATAATCTCCGTGCTCCTTTAACTAACTTGTTTCCATTAGATTCATCTGATTATTACCGAAAGAGAATTCCAGTTGAATGCCAAATTTTCATGAGTCAAAGCCTTAAAAATCCAGACGTTAAATTTAATATTGAATTACCAACCTCCGATGAAGAAACAAAAAATAGAGTGAGAACCGTTATTAATACACAAGAAAAGCTTAATAAGCAGTTTTTATCACTATTGTTTATCAACAACTTTATTTACGATGAACCCGACCAAACAAATTTTGGAATTGCCGAATATGGCGCAGGCTCAGCTACTACTACCACTACAGAGCTTTTATCAAATCAATTAAGCCATTGGTTGTCGCAGATTAGCGATGAATGGGATATTGGTATTAATTATCGTCCAGGCGACGAAATTAGTAAAGATCAGGTTGACGTGGCATTGTCAACCCAATTGCTGAACGACAGAGTTCTTTTAAATGGAAATGTAGGTTATGGAGGTCAAGCTGAACAAGCTAGTAATATTGTTGGTGATGTTAATTTAGAAGTTAAGCTAAACAAAAGTGGAAAACTTAGAGTAAAAGCATTTAATAAAGCGAATGATAAGTTAATTTACGAGGAATCTCCATATACTCAGGGCGTTGGTATTTTTTATCGGGAAGAGTTTAATACTTTTTCTGGACTAATGCGTCGTTTCTGGAATAAGCTTACAGGTAAAAAAGAAGACGAAATAACTCCTAAATAGCTTTTTAAATGAGTACAAAAATTTTAACTTGCGAAATATTGGCACGTCAATTGCGTTTAATAAATATCAAAATCTTAATACATTACATATGAATAATATACTATTTATTCTCTTACAAATTGATTTAGCTGAAGATCTTACAAATCCCGCTTTAACTGGCGAATTAAAATTATCGTTTTGGGAAATGGCCATGAAAGGCGGTTGGATTATGATTCCTATTGTTCTTCTCTCGTTTGTTGCCGTTTATATCTTTTTTGAGCGATTTTTTGCAATTAAAAAAGCTTCTCAAACAGATATTAATTTTATGAATAAAATCAAGGATTATATTCATGATGATAAAATTGAATCAGCCTTAGCGCTATGTCAATCGACTAATAGCCCAGTTTCACGAATGATAGAAAAAGGATTGCAACGCATCGGACGTCCATTAAATGATATTAATGCAGCGATTGAAAATGTTGGAAATCTTGAGATTACAAAACTCGAAACAAACCTGCCAACCTTAGCTACTGTTTCCGGAGCTGCTCCAATGATAGGCTTTTTAGGAACGGTTATGGGTATGATTCAGGCTTTCTATTCAATGTCGATGGCTGGAAATAATATTGATGTAAGTCGTTTGGCCGATGGTATTTATACTGCAATGGTAACCACTGTTGCCGGACTTATTGTTGGTATTTTGGCATACTTAGCTTATAATATTTTGGTTGCTAAAGTCGAAAAAGTAGTTTTTCAACTCGAAGCAAATACATCAGAATTTATGGACTTGTTGAATGAGCCAGTTGAATAAATTATAAAAATTTAAACCATGGCCCTAAGAAGAAGAAATAAAGTAAATGCGTCATTTAGCATGGCATCCATGACAGATATTGTATTTTTATTACTTATCTTTTTTATGGTAACATCTACTTTGATTGCTCCAAATGCATTAAAATTATTGTTGCCCCGAAGTTCGCATCAAACACCTGCAAATGCAGTTACAACAGTATCTATAACTGCAGTACTTGATTATTATATTGAAACAACACCTGTATCGATAGAAGATATTGAAGGGATTTTAAAAAATCGATTTATCTCAGAAAATATAACTGAACCTACTATATCATTACATACTGATAGATCTGTACCTGTCGAAAATGTTGTTAAAATAATGAATATAGCAAAAGATAATAAATGGAAGTTAATACTTGCAACAACAGCAAATTAAATTATGTCGATTTTTAATACTAAATATAAAAGAACAGGACTTGCCGGAACAATCGTTTTTCACTCGATTATTCTTGTTCTTATAGTATTATTTGGTTACACAACACCACTTCCATTGCCATCAGAGGAAGGTATTCTTATTAACTTTGGTGATGAGGATCAGGGGATGGGACAAGAGGAACCTCAATTTTCTGAAACAACAGAGCAGCAAGCAGCCAATCAGGAATCACAAGAGCCCGCACAAGAATCTGTTTCAGAAGAAACCGACGAAGGGAATCTAACACAAGATTTTGAAGAAGCTCCTGTTGTTAAAAAAGAAACAAAGAAAACAGAAAAAAAAGAAGTTAAAATAGAGCCAAAAACTGAACCTAAACCAGAAGAAAAAACTGAAGTGGTAAAGGAGCAGCAAGTTGATGCTCGTGCATTATTTCCTGGCAGGAACCCAAATACAACATCTACAACTGGCGAAGGTGTAACCGGTTTTGAGGGAAATCAAGGCTCGAAAACCGGATCTATTGACTCAGATAACCATAGTGGCGGGAATAGTACTGGCGGTAAAGGGTATGATTTTAGTCTGGCAGGCAGAAATCCCGAATCTATTCCTAAACCAGAATATAACTACCAGAAAGATGGAAAAGTTGTTGTGGAAATTACTGTCGACAAATTAGGCAAGGTTACTGATGCTGTGCCTGGTGCAAAGGGTAGTACAACTTTAGATGCAAATCTTTTAGCCGCCGCAAAAAAAGCTGCTCTCTTGGCTAAGTTCGATAGAAAACCAGATGCTCCTGCATACCAAAAAGGTACAATTACCTATTACTTTAAATTACAGTAAAAAAATGATGAGGCTGTGTCAAAAGCCTCTTTCTTCATATTCAGGCTTCGACAAGCCTGACTGCCGTCAGGCAGGCTCAGCCTGACCATTGATTATTTGCTCGTTGTCATTTTGTCCCGAAAGCTTTCGGGAGTCGAAAAATAAACAATAATCCTTCTTTTGATACAGCCTCATTTTAAAAAATCAGATCAAATAGACCTAGCAATTTTAAAGCCGATCCTATTATAGCAATCAAAAGAACAATACGTACAAATTTTGGTCCCCAGCTTACTGCTACATGAGCTCCAATGTATGCCCCAATCATACTGCCAATAGCAAGTATAAAACCCAATAAATAATCAACTTGTTTATTAATTATAAATACAGCAAGTGCAAAAACAGTAAATGACATTGTAATAAATACTTTTATAGCATTCGCTTTAACTATGTCGTAACCTGCACCAAGCACAAGGCCTCCAAGTAAAAAGAAACCAACACCTGCCTGAATAAAACCACCATATAACCCAATAAAAAAGAAAATAATTATTTGAATTATCGATGGTTTTTCGTGTACTTTTCCAACTTGTCCTTTAATCCAAACTTCAGGTTTATATAAGATTACAAAAAACATAACAATTAGTAATACTGCTATAAAATACTCCATTATTTCGTCAGTAAGATTTACCGCCCATACCGATCCGGCAATAGAGCCTATAATACTTGGTATAATAAGCCATTTAGTAGTTTTTAAATCGAGTACCTTTTGTTTTTTGAAACTCCCTGAGGCAACTACTCCTTGAAGAAGTATTCCAATACGATTAGTGCCATTTGCAACGTTGGCTGGCAAACCCAAAAACATCAATAATGGAAGTGTAAGTAATGAACCGCTTCCTGCTAGTGTATTAATAAAACCGGCTAAAATACCAACACCAATAATTGCAAGTATAATGTACCATTCCATATGTTGTGTTTTAGTAAATTTAAAACGAAAAAATTAGTATAAAAAAAGCTGTCACCGAGGACAGCTTTAAAATTATATTATAATGATTAATAAGCAAATAATGGATATTTACTCATCATCTCAACCACATTTTTTCCTACATTCTCAATCACATTTTCATCAGTTATATTACCAATTACTTCATCAACAAATCCTACTATTGCTCCGATTTTATCTTCTTTAATTCCACGTGTTGTAATAGCAGCAGTTCCAACTCTAAAACCTGATGTTTGAAATGGAGAACGTGAATCAAAAGGAACCATGTTTTTATTTATAGTAATATGAGCTTTTACCAATGTATTTTCAACTTGTTTTCCAGTTATTTCAGGGAATTTAGTTCGTAAATCGATTAACATTGAGTGGTTATCGGTACCATCTGATACCACTTTATAACCTCGTTTAATAAATTCCTGAGCCATAACAGCTGCATTCTTTTTAACTTGCATCTGATATTCTTTAAATTCTGGAGCAAGTGCTTCGCCAAAAGCAACTGCTTTGGCCGCAATAACATGTTCCAGCGGGCCACCTTGAATTCCTGGAAATACACTAGAATCAAGCAATGCCGACATTTTCTTGATTTCGCCTTTTGGAGTTGTTTTGCCCCATGGATTATCAAAATCTTTACCTATTAGAATAATACCACCACGTGGACCGCGTAATGTTTTATGTGTAGTAGAAGTTACAATGTGTGCATATTTAACTGGGTTATCTAAAACCCCTGCTGCAATTAAACCAGCGGGGTGAGCCATATCAAACATAAAAATTGCACCAACTTTATCAGCAATTTCACGCATACGTTTGTAATCCCATTCGCGTGAATATGCAGATGCTCCACCTATAATCATCTTTGGTTTTTCACGTAAAGCAACTTCTTCCATCATATCGTAATCAACACGGCCAGTTTCTTGTTTAACGCCATAAGAAACTGCTCTGTACCAAATACCAGACATATTTACTGGTGACCCATGCGATAGGTGGCCGCCATGTGATAAATCTAATCCGAGAAAAGTATCACCAGGTTGGAGAACTGCCATAAATACGGCCATATTTGCCTGAGCACCTGAGTGTGGCTGAACGTTTGCCCACTCAGCATTATATAATTGTTTTAATCGATCAATAGCAATTTGCTCCGATTGATCAACTATTTCGCAACCACCGTAATATCTTTTACCGGGATAACCTTCGGCATATTTATTGGTCATTACTGAGCCCATAGCTTCCAATACCTGTTCGCTTACAAAATTTTCTGATGCAATAAGTTCAATTCCGTTTATTTGTCTTTCTTTCTCTTTTTTAATTAAATCAAAGATTTGCGAATCTCTTTTCATGATGATATAGTTTTAATAAGTTTTCAAAATTAATTGCCCAAAATTATGGATTAATAACATTATTAAAAAATTTAAAAGCATATTATAAAACAACATGCATTTAAACAGGTATTTAAAAATAATATATAATTGTTTGTAAGTAAGGGACGAAATATCAATACTAATTAAGATGCTTCTGAATTGTATTTAATAAGAAGCCAATATCGAAAGGTTTTGCAATAAATTCGTCGCAGCCTGCAGTAAGACAATCCGCCTTACCTTGATAATGAGCATAGGCTGTAAGTGCTATAACAGGTATTGTTGGATTAAGTTCTTTAATTCTTTTTGTGGCTTCATAGCCATTCATTTTGGGCATTCGAATATCCATAATTACCAAATCGAATGGATTCTTTTTGTATTTGAAAAACTCCATAGCTTCGTAACCATCATTGGCCCTTGTAATTTCTACAGAATAGGATGAAAGGATTTCGTTAACAAGAAAAAAACTAACATCATCATCGTCAACTACTAGGATTTTTTGCCCTGCAAATGTAGTTTGCTTTAAACCTTCTTTAAAATTTGATTTTGTCTTTAACACTTTCTATAAAATAAAAATCAATTTTAAAAATAATTACTCTTATTTCCAATAGATTAGTGATTTATTTTAATTTTTAATCCATTAATTTTATTAACAATTCTTGAGAGTTAATAGGAACGCAATTTTGACATTGTTTACTATTTTATTCTTCAGAAATTTCGAGTAATAAATTTCGATAAGTAGAAAATAGTTTTGATTTAGAAACCATTCCAATATATTTGGCCTTATCTATTACAGGTAGGTTCCAAGCGCCAGTTTTTTCAAATTTAGAAATAACCTCTTTCATTGTGTCATTAAACCCAATATATTCAGGTGGTATAATCATTAAATTGCTTACCTGGGTCTTGTCATACATTTCTTTGTCGAACATTATTTCGCGAATATGATCCATTAAAATTATCCCGTTTAGAATTCCATCATCATCAATAACAGGAAAAATGTTTCTTTGTGATTTTGAAATAATTTTTACCAGATCTCCTAATGACGAATCAACATGCACGGTTGTAAAATCTGTTTCAATTACAGATTTTAATTTCATAAAGGTTAATACAGCTTTGTCTTTATGATGCGTAATTAGTTCACCTCGTTGAGCTAGCTGAACTGTAAATATTGAATTTGGATCAAAAATTTTTACTGTAAGAAAAGAAATTGTTGTGGTTAGCATTAATGGTACTATTAACTCATAACCATCAGTTGTTTCAGCTATTAAAAACAAACCGGTTAATGGTGCATGTAAAACTCCACTCAAAACTCCAGCCATTCCTACTAAAGCAAAATTACTCTCAGAAATATTGAGTCCAAATAAATTTAACGTATGAGAAAATAGCATGCCAATAATTGCGCCGGTAAATAGCGAGGGTGCAAATATACCGCCAACGCCTCCAATATGTATTGTTACAGAAGTTGCAACAGCTTTTAATAATAACAAGGAAATAAAGAAAAAATAGAAAAACCACTGATAATTCACTAATCTTAAATTTAGATTAGTTTCCATTATTGATGTGTAATTTTCTCTAAATATGGCTTTTATTATCTGATATCCTTCTCCGTATAATGGGGGAAATAAGAAAATTAAAAATCCAAGAACTAATCCTCCCAAAAGTAATCTTCTAAAATCGGGTAATTTGCTTGCAAGTTTCTCTATTTTAAAATACATCTTTGAGAAATAAACTGAAATGAGCCCGGTTAAAATTCCAAGAAGCAAATAGAATATAGTATGTTTTACTTCGTAATGATCTTTTAAAATGAATTCAAAAAGAATTTCATCCTGAAAAAATACATTGGTTACAATTGCTCCGCTAACCGATGCGATTAATAGAGGAATTAACGAAAATCGTGTTAAGTCGATTAGTAATACCTCAATAGCAAACACAATGGCTGCTAATGGAGTATGAAATATCGCCGATATAGCTCCTGCGGCTCCACAAGCCAATAACAAGGTTACTTCTTTATAACTTAGTTTTAATAATTGTCCAACATTTGAGCCTATTGACGAACCTGATGAAATAATTGGCGATTCTAATCCTATTGAACCACCAAACCCAGCGGTAAGAATACCTCCAAAAATAGATGAAAATATTTTGTGAGCTTGCATAATACTGTTACGCTTTGATATAGCATAAAGTATTGCTGCTATATTGTGTTTTACAGTATCACGTAATATATATTTAAGGAAAACAAAAGTTAATGTAATACCAATAATCGGATAAACAAATACAAGCAGGTTATACTCGTCGAAGCTCTTGTTTTTAAGCAAAATCTCGTGAAGATAAAATACAGATGTTTTTAAAATCAGCGCAACAAAACCACCAGCTATTCCAACAATAGAACTTAGGATTAAAAGAAAATTGCGCTGACTAATTTTTTGTTCGCGCCAAAGTAGAAATTTGAGCAATAACGATTTTCTTGCCATTTTTTGATTAAGCTAAGTTAAATCTCTGCTCAATAAATTTACGATTTTTTTTAATACAAGTAAAGAAGGTATTAATATTCTGAAACTTGCACTAACATATCGCGATATGAATTAAATATTTTTGACTTTGAAACAAATCCGAAATACTTACCATCTTTAATAACAGGCAAATTCCAGGCTCCTGAGGATGTAAATTTCTTCATAACCAAATCCATTGAATCTGTAACATAAACTATCTCTGGAGGAGTATTCATCAAATCAAAAACCAGCGTATCGTTATATTTTTCCCTTTCAAACATTATTTCTCTAATATTATCAAGAAGTACAATGCCTATTAATTCATCTTTTTCGCTAACAACCGGAAAAATATTTCTTTTGGATTTTGAGATTACTTGAATTAAATCGCCCATTGTATCATAAGGATGCACAATAGAAAAATCATTCTCTATTACCTTTTCAAGTTTCATCAATGTAAGCACAACCTCATCTTTATGATGTGTAAGAAGTTCGCCTCTTTCGGCTAACCGTTGAGTGTAAATCGAATGTTTTGTAAATAACAGAATGGTTAGATATGATATAGTTGAAGTAATAATTAGGGGGATAAATAAAGCATAACCACCTGTTATTTCTGCTATAAGAAAAATTGCAGTAAGTGGAGCATGCATAACGCCAGCCATTAATCCAGCCATTCCTGCAAGGGCGAAATTACTTTGTGGTAGATTTATAATTCCTGAGGAATTAATTAATATCGACCACCAATAACCAATTACACCCCCAACAAATAAGGTAGGACCAAAAATGCCTCCAACGCCTCCACTTCCAGTTGTAAAAGCCATTGCTACTACCTTTAATAAAACGATAATGCCGAAATAAATAAGTAAATAATAGTTGTTTTGAGCAGCAAAAGAAAATAAATGACTTTTGGGTATCCCATCAAGTGTTCCATTTAACAACGATTGCAATGTAGGAGTTCCCTCTCCATAGAGAGATGGAAATATAAAAATTAAAATAGCAAGTATAAAACCTCCAAAAAATATCTTTAGGGAGGTGTTTTTAATCTTTTTTAAAAAGGATTCTAGCTTTAGGGTTGTTTTTGTAAAATAAAAAGATACCAATCCACATAATATTCCAAACATTATATAAAAAGGAATATTGCTCAAATCAAAGGGCTGAATACTAGTAACAGAGAAAGTAACACCCTCACCCATGAGAAAATATGCAATAGTAGCACCTGTTACTGAAGATATTAACAAAGGAACAATGGATGTAAGTGTTAAATCAAGCATTATTACTTCAAGTGTAAATACTAACCCAGCAATTGGAGCTTTAAAAATACCACCTATTGCTCCGGCTGCACCACATGCTATAAGAACAGCCACCGATTTAAAATGAAGCCTGAAAAAATGTCCAAGGGTGGAGCCTATAGATGCTCCTGTAAGTACTATTGGTGCTTCAACTCCTACAGACCCACCAAAACCAATTGTTAGCGTACTGGCAATAATTGATGAGTAATTATTGTGCGATTTTATGCGTCCATCGTTTTTTGATAAAGCATATAAGATTCGTGATACACCATGTCCTATTTTATCTTTAACAAAATACTTGACATATAATACAGTTAGAGTTATACCAACTATAGGAAATATAAGATATAAATAATTAAATCCTGATTCGAATTGATTGGATAAAAAATAATGTGTGCTATGTACAGTGTTTTTTAAAATAACAGCAGCTAACCCACTAAGAATACCAATAACAAAACTGAGTATTATTACCAGTTGTCTCTCGCTTACATGTTTATTTCTCCAGATTAAAACCTGTCTGGGAAATTTATTAATATTCATAAATTAAAATTTTAATACACTATTATTTCTAATAGAAAATATAAAAGAAATAAATTTTTCTTTAATAACCTGCCTAATTTAATAGATTTTAAAAACAATAAGTAATATTGATGGTTTATTTATAAGTTTGCGAAAATACATCGATTAAATTAAAAAAATGATAAAATTCGACCGGTTTATTCTGGAAAATGGTTTAAAAGTTATTGTTCATAACGATACTTCCACTACGATGGTGGCTGTGAATATATTATATAATGTTGGAGCTCGTGATGAAAGCCCTGATATGACAGGTTTTGCACATTTGTTTGAGCACTTGATGTTTGAAGGAAGTAAGAATATTCCTTCATTCGACACACCATTACAATTAGCTGGTGGTGAGAATAATGCATACACAACAAATGATATAACCAATTATTATATAACCATTCCTAAAGAGAATCTTGAAACAGCATTTTGGCTAGAGTCAGACCGTATGCTTAGTCTTGGATTTTCTCAAAAGAAGCTTGATATTCAGAAAAGCGTAGTTATTGAAGAATATAACCAACGATATCTTAATCAACCTTATGGAGATGCACATTTGTATTTACGACCTTTAGCATATAAAGTGCATCCTTACCAATGGGCAACAATAGGAAAAGATATTTCGCACATTCAAAATGCAAACTTAGAGAATGTAAAAGATTTTTTTGAACATCATTATGCACCTAATAGTGCAATTCTCTCGGTAGCTGGAAATATTACTAAAGAAGAAATAGAATCACTTGCAATTAAATGGTTCGGACCAATTAAAAGAAAAGAAATTGCTGAACGGAACTTGCCTAAAGAACCAAAACAAACATCAAAACGCACATTGAAACTTGAGCGAAATGTTCCGTTTGATGCTATTTACAAAGCATTTCATATGAGCTCAAGGCATAATTCTGATTATAATGTTGCCGATTTAATTTCAGATTTATTGTCGAACGGAAAATCTTCAAGACTTTATCAGCAGTTAGTGAAAGAAAAGCAATTTTTTAGCAGTATCGATGCATACATTACAGGCGATATTGATGAAGGTCTTTTTATTATCTCCGGTAATATTATGAAAGGTATTTCTATTGATACAGCCGAAGCTGCAATTGAGAATGAACTTAAGAAAATATATACCGATAAGATTGATGATTATGAATTAAATAAAGTGAAAAATAAATTCGAATCGGTGCATCAATTTGGACAACTTAGTGCCATGAACAAAGCTATGGATTTGGCTTATCAGGAGCTATTGGGAGATGCAAATCTTATAAACCATGAAGTTGAAAATTACAGGAATGTTTCTGCCAATGACATAAAACGAGTTGCATCTCAACTATTTGATGCAAATAATTGCTCAACTCTTTATTACATTGCTAAATAATATTATTGAAGATTACATGATACTTAACCGAAAAACACAACCATTATTTCAGCAAATAAATTCAATTAAACTTATTGAGCCTGAAAAGATTTACCTCGACAATTCTATTCCATTATATGCAATTAATGCAGGTACGCAAGATGTACTAAAAATAGATATATCGTTCGATGCCGGAGTGTGGTATCAATCAAAACCTTTGATAGCTTCTACAGTAAATGAAATGCTTTCTGAAGGCACCAAGAATCTTACCTCAAAAGATATAGCCGAAAAACTAGATTATTACGGAGCTTTCATTCAGCCTGAACCATCGAAAGATAACGCTACCATTTCATTGTATACATTAACAAAGTATTTGCCCGAAACCATTGCTGTTTTTGCCGAAATTATAAAAAATCCAACTTTTCCTGAGCATGAGCTTAAAACCTTTATAGGTAAAAAGAAACAAGCATTCCAGGTTGAAATGGAAAAAGTTTCGAACTTAGCCCGACGACAGTTTAATAGGCAATTATTTGGTTGTGCTCATCCATATGGAGAAAGTCCTGAAATTGAAGATTATGATGCTGTTCTTCGATCTGATCTTATTCAATTTCATAAGCAATATTATCATCCTGAAAATTGCAAAATAATTTTAGCTGGAAAAGTCGACAATGATGTTATAAAGCTTGTTAACTCTTATTTTGGTAGTAAGGATTGGTCATCAATTAAAAAAACAGAAGCGAAAAGGATTGAATTGGTAAAACCTGAATCAACTATAGAGTTTATTAAAAAAGAAGATGCCACTCAGTCAGCAATAAGGATTGGTAAACTTACTATTAATAAAACACATTCAGACTTTCCTAAGCTTGAAGTAGTTAATACTATTCTTGGTGGTTATTTTGGATCACGATTAATGAAAGTAATCCGAGAAGAGAAGGGTTATACCTATGGAATAGGATCGTATCTAGTGTCGTTAAAAAATGCGGGATTTTTTGTTATTTCGACAGAAGTAGGAACGGATGTAACAAAACCTGCAACCCAGGATATTTTGAAAGAAATAAAGAGGTTGCGCGAAGGTTTAGTTACCGACGATGAATTGAAAATAGCAAAAAATTTTATGTTGGGTGATATGATGAGAGCATTTGATGGACCATTTGAGCAAGCTCAAAGTTATAAATCAATTATTGAACTGGGTATTGAAAACGATTTTTTCGATAGAACTCTGGAGGCGATAAAATCAATTACTCCACAGGAAATACATCAGTTGGTAAATGATTATTTTAACGAAAATGATATGGTGCAAACGATTGCAGGAAATTAGTTTTATGATTATAAAAACTACTGTAATTAGAGATAAATTTCTTATTTTAGAATTTTAATATACAAAACATAAAAAAGAGAATTATGTACGACAGCAAAAAGCACAGCTTATACAAACAGATGGAAGTTGAATCGGTTATTTCCAATGTTTTTTCTACATATTTTAGAAATTTCCTTCCATTATTTATTATCAGTTTCGTAGGAGTTTTCATTGTTCAGTTATTCATATATAGCACTGGATTTTATGATGTTCTAAATGACTTTGATCCAGCAATTGTTGAAGGGAATTTGGGGTTTTTTATGAAACTCATTTTGAAAATGATGTTAATAATGATTGTAGTTTATGGAATCTTAAATGCTTTTTTAATTAATTACTTATTTGTTAAAGATATTGATTCAAATGTATCTTTTACTTCTATTTTAGGCGATTCTCTTCGAAAATTTTCTGTTCATATGGTATTCTTTATGATTCTTACTATGATTATTATTATGGTAGGAATGATTTTTGGCGTAATAGTTTTTGTTGTTGGGATGTTACTTGCAGCATTGTATTTGGGTTCTGTTTTAATTAGCGGATGCTCTGTAGTTGTTGTTGAACAGAAAAATGCATTCGATGCAATTGGCCGCTCATTTAGTCTTTCTCATAAAGACTTCTGGCAATCATTAGGATCCTTCGTATTATTCGTACTTATAATGATCTTAATATCAATTGTTCTTAGTGCTGTTGTTGCAATACCTGTTGTAATAATGTTTTTCGATAAACTTGGTGAAACAGGTAGTATCTTCGAAGCATTTAATTTAAAATTATATGATATTGGAATTTGGTCGGCAATAATAAACTCATTTGTTTCAGCGCTTATATATCCTCTTTATGCCATTTTTTCATTGGTTTTATATTTAAAACTTAAGTATATTGAAGATAGGAGGGCTAATATTGATGTTGTTGAATAGTATAATATGCTAATTATTAAGGCTGTAAGACTAATTGATATATTGTAATAATTTATAAATTAAAATTAATATAAATGATTCATATATTATCGCCAGCAAAAACCCTTGATTATAAAAATACAATTCAAACCAAAAGGTTTAGCTTGCCCGATTTATTAAATGAATCAAGAATATTGATTGAGGAGCTTAAAAAACTCAATCCAAAAGACCTTGAAAAATTAATGAGCATTAACAGCGAATTAGCTGTATTAAATTTCGAACGAAATTTGTCATGGCGACAGCCATTTACTATAGATAATGCCAAGCAGGCACTTGCAGTTTTTAAAGGACAGGTATTTATAGGACTAGATGCCAACACACTTTCAGAAGAGGATTTGATATTTGCACAGGAAAGTCTACGCATTTTGTCAGGATTTTATGGTGTTCTTCGACCATTGGACTTAATTCAACCCTATCGTCTTGAGATGGGTACTAATCTTGCAAATCCAAGAGGAAAAAATCTATATCAATTTTGGGGCACAAAACTTACTGAGATTATAAATACTGAATTAGAAAAGCAAAAGCAAAAAGTGCTTATCAATCTTGCGTCGAACGAATATTTTAAAGCAATAAATCCAAAACAAATTAAAGGCAAGATAATTACTCCCGTTTTTAAAGAATCAAAAGGGAATGAGTATAAGCAGGTAACTATTTATGCTAAAACTGCACGTGGATATATGAGTCGGTTTATTATTCAAAACCAAATAGAAAATCCAGAAGATATAAAAGCATTCGATATTGGTGGTTATTTATATCACTCTGATTTATCATCAGAAAACGAGTGGGTTTTTACGCGATAAGTATTTTGTTTATTGAACTACTAGCTTATTCAACCTGAAAAACCATAATTCCATAATCCCGGCTATTTGTTGTAAATGAAGCAAATAGGGTTGAGCCTTTTATTGTGATACTTTGAAATTTTTTGTCTTTCTCAACATGCTCGAAAATTTTCTCAGGTTTTTCGGGTTCCTTAATATCATATACTTCAATCGATTTTGAACAAACTACGTAAAGATAATTTCTGTCAATAGCTAAATCAATTGCTTTGCCATTGGTTTTAATATTTCCTACTTCATGTGGGTAAAGAGGCAAATTAAGGTTTAAAATCGATAATCCGCGGAAATCATTTGCCACGTATCCAGTAGTTGCTCTAACCAAGATTTTATTAGCAGGTGCATCATACATGAAATCTTTTGGAAATTCAGCTTGCTTAAAACCGGTAATTGGTTCTTTAAATTTAAAGGTTTTTAATCCTCTATCGCCACCCGAAATCATAATATATGGTGACAGTATTTGTATGTTTTTTACCGAAAAGTCTTTTACATTATTTCTCGAAACCATTGTAATATTACTTAAATCGCTAAAATCAATAATTTCGAGACCTAACGATTTGTAACCCAAACAAGCAAAATTTTCAAAAATTTCTACACAGTAAACTTCCTGATGTCTGTAATAAGTGCCAATACTGTATATGGTTTCGGGATCAGTAATATCAAGAATTTTTAATCCAAGGTCGCCATATGAAAGATAAGCTCTGTTATCAATAACTTTTATTCCATAGGCATTACCAAATACTTTTTTGCCATAACGTTTTTCATATTCCTCGTATTTCGAAAACTTATTAATATTATTTATATCAGAAATATTAAGTATTTGAAGTTCTTCGTTGCCTAATGGCAGAAACAATAAAGTATCTTTTATATCAAAATTCGATAAGTCGATATCTTTACTACTTGATTCGTATACAGATACAGGATAAATATATTGTGCATTTAATAGATTAACAGTGATTGTATTTATAATAAAAATAAGAAGCAGTTTTCTCATAGCAAAGATTTATTTTTGATTTTTATTATGCAAAACTAAGCAAATAACTAAATTGGAATTACTTATTCGACATAAATTACCAGTCCTTTTAAATACTCACCTTCAGGATGATACATGCTAACCGGATGATCGCCCGGTTGTGTTAGTTGATGGAGAATACGAACATTTCGTCCGGTATTGGCAGCTGCGGCAAAAACACTCTTTCGAAATTCTTCTTTACTTACTACTTGCGAGCACGAAAATGTAAATATTATACCTCCGGGTTTTATTTTTTCAATTGCTTGCGCATTTAATCTTTTATATCCCTGTAATGCATTTTTTAAGGCATTGGTATGTTTAGCAAAGGCTGGTGGGTCAAGTATTATCAAATCATATTTTTGATCAATAGAATGTAAATATTCGAAAGCGTCAACAGCAAAACTTTCGTGAATATTATTTTTGCCAAAATTAAGCTCTATGTTTTCATTTGTAAGATTAATAGCTATTTGCGAGCTATCTACTGAATGCACAATTTTTGCCCCACCTCTCATAGCATAAACAGAAAAACCTCCAGTATATCCAAATACATTTAATACCGATCGGTTCTTTGCATATTCTGATAAAAGTTTTCTGTTTTCGCGTTGATCAATAAAGAAACCTGTTTTTTGGCCTTCTTCCCAGCTTATTTTAAATTTATTGCCATATTCAAGCACAATATCCTCAGATAAAGAGCCATTTAAGTAGCCATTTTTAGGATGAATATCTGATTTAAATGGAATTGTAGATTCGCTTTTATCATATACGGCAAGTAGTGTTTTTCCATAAATATTTTGTAGAGCTTTTACCACTTGATCTTTAGATAAGTACATTCCAATTGAATGCATTTGAGTAACAGCTGTTCCATTATAAAAATCAATTATAAGTCCGGGTAAGCCATCACCTTCGCCATGTATTAAGCGATATACATTATTGTTTTTATTTTCAGCAAGGCCGAGCATTTTTCTCAATGCAAAAGCACTCTCAATTTTTTTATTCCAGAACTCCTGATCAATATCGATTTTATCAAATGAAAGCACTCTTATTGCAATTGATCCTATCTGGTAATGTCCGATAGCCAGAAACTCATTGTTGGAACTATAAACCTCCACCAGCTCGCCTTCGGATAATTGCTGCGTATTTGACTTAATTGCTCCTGAAAATATCCAGGGATGATATCTTTTTGATGATTGCTCTTTCCCTGGTTTTAATATTATTTTGGGGTAATTCATAGTTTTTAATCTAAAATAATGAAATGTAATAGGTTACAATAGGTTGTTAAGTCTTTTATAAATCTGCAAACAAGCCCATGCATCTGTTGCAGCATAAATCTGTTGTGCTTCTGTAAGTTCTGGCCTATCCCAATTAGTCACCTGCTGCGATTTTGAAATTCGTTGCTGAAAAACAATTGCCATTATCTTTTTCAGACTTTTACTTTCTATACCAAAAGCCTTTACATAGTTCTGTAAATCGATAAAAGTTTCTGGCTTAAATTTATTTAGTCGTTTTAGTATGGCAAGATCATCCTTAAGCGCGAGACCAATTTTCTTTATATCCTGATTTTCAAAAATCTCAATAAGTTGGTTGGGTAAACCTATAATATTAAGCCTAAAAAGAAAGGCCTGGCTCGATGTGGAAAGTTGTAAAAGCGAAACAGAGTTTATTACTCCTTTTTTAAAAGATGGACGTGTTTCGGTATCAATACCTATTATTGGCTGGTCTTTTAATAATGGAAAATAATATTCGACTTTTTTTTGTGTATCTACAAGAAAAACCTTTCCTGGAAACTGTGTTAGAGGGTAATCTTTTATTTCCTCGTTAGTGATATCTTTAGCAAACATTTCTAGTCCATTTTATTTAAATCAGATTGTCTTTTTGTAATAAACCAATCCGATGTATCTCTTTCTTCTTCATCACTATTATCTTCATCATTTTCAGAATCTAAAATATCGGGATTAAGTAAAATGGTATGTATAGCTTTTATTGCATTTATAGCTTTTTGTCCCCAGTATTCATTAAAGTTTGATTGGCATTCACCCAGAGCATCTTTCATTATATCTTCGGTTCCCATATTCATAAGGCTTACGAAATTCTTGATATCCTGGTAAACATCAGTAATATCTTCTGAAATACTCATCGATACAATTTCTATTTTACCTGTTTTGTCTGATTTTTGGGTATCGTAATACTCGTCAAGAATTCCAAGCTTTTTCTGAATCGCATCGTGAATTAAGTACCAATCTTCTTCGGTTACAAAAGTCTCGATCTCTTCATTTAATTCATAATCAGGTTTCGGTAATAAGGATCCTTTTAAATACAATAGAGAAAGTATTTTTCGCGATTTATCCAATAAATCGAAAGTTGATAACGAAGGAGTCTTTTCAATAAACAGGCAATATTCTGCAGCAATGGTTAAAAACTCTGTAATTCCTTGTGAATAAAGAAAACTATTTTCTGATTCGTTTTGCATCCTTTGGTATTAAAATTCAGGGGCAAAGGTATAAAAAAAGTCGGTAATGTTCGGAGCATATAAATAATCATTGTAATATTGAAGGTGTGTTAGGCTCAAGATAAAGTACAATGGCTAAAGGGAATTTATCTGTATTAACTTTTTATCCAGAACAATTTATCCTGTTCGTTTTTTGAGATTTTCTCATTATCAAGTAACCACTGAATAACACGTATAACTTTATCTTTATTGTATTTCGAGTGACCAACTAATAGGTCAATATCCATTTCCTGTTTTTGGAGAGCATCTTTTAGTTCTTCTAATATTAAGTCAAATTCGTATTTGCTGAGGTCTAGTTCATTACGACGGGTACAAACATCACATATTCCACATCGGTCTGGTTCTTTATCTCCAAAATAACTGAGGAGCATTTGACTTCGGCATTTATTGGTTGATGCGGCATATTGAACTATAGCTTTTAGTTTCTCGAAATAACGTTGTTTCCTGAATTCATAGTTTTCGCGCGATATATGTAATGATTTGTCGTCAAGTCGTTCTTCGACATAGAATATAAGTGGATTTTTTTTCTGAGGTATATAATCAATAATACCTACCGATTTTAATCTGCTCAAATATTTAAATACAATATCGATTTCAACTTTAGCTTTTTTTGCAAGCGAAAATTCATCTATGTTAACATATTCGGAAAAAACGCCTGTGTAGGAGCGTAGAACAAGTTTTATAAATCCATCAAATTGTGCATTAGCTACCTGAAATTTATATAAATCGTCGCGATTAGTTTTAAAGTGGATTTTCGATGGGTTATTAAATTCATCAGTTAGCTCAATGTATCCTTCGCGCTGCAAAAAGCTTAAGCTACTTATAATTTTAATAAGATTGAAATTGTAATTTTTAGCAAAATCCGACATTATAAAGTCATAGGAGATATTTTTTCCCCCACCGTATGGTATTTTAAAATAATTACCCAGAGCTTGATAAACCTCTTTTATTTCTTTTATCTCTGGAAAGTTAGTATCAATTCTTTGTTCTGCTTTTACCTTATCAGAGTTGTTGTATAATAGTACAGCAGTAGCTTTTTTCTCATCACGTCCTGCTCTGCCTGCTTCTTGAAAATAAGCTTCGATGCTATCTGGCAAATCAATATGTATAACAAAACGAACATCGGGTTTGTCAATACCCATTCCAAAAGCATTCGTCGCTACCATAACCCTTTTAGTGCCATTCTTCCAATCGTTTTGTTTTGTGCTTCGAACTTCGTGTTTTAGCCCAGCATGATAGTAATCGGCTGAGATTTTATTTTTCTGAAGAAAGACTGCTATTTCTTTTGTTTTTTTACGGTTACGTACATATATAATTCCACTACCTTTTACTTTATTAATGGTTTCAAGTAGATATTTCATTTTATCTTCAACCTGTCGAACAAGGTAAACCAGGTTTTTTCGTTCAAAGCTCTTTTGGAATAAGTTAGGAAATTCAAAATTTAGTTTCTGTTGAATATCCTTAACAACTTTAGGTGTTGCAGTAGCAGTTAGCGCAAGAACCGGAACGTCAGGAATAAGATTTCGGAACTCTGCAATTTTTAAGTAGGATGGTCTGAAATCATAACCCCATTCTGATATACAGTGAGCTTCGTCAATGGCCAACAGGTTTACCTGCATATGCTTAATTCTAATTTGAAAAATATCCGTATCTAATCGTTCTGGAGAAACATATAAAAATTTAACGGTTCCATAGATACAATTTTCGAGTGCAATGTCAATCTCGTTTTTTGACATTCCCGAGTTAATCGAGATAGCATTTATTCCCCTGCTTTTAAGGTTTTCTACCTGATCTTTCATTAGTGCAATTAATGGAGTAACCACTATACATATACCTTCTTTGGCCATTGCCGGTACCTGAAATGTTATTGATTTTCCTCCACCTGTTGGCATTAGCGCAAGAGTATCCTTACCCGACATTACCGAGTTAATGATATCTTCCTGGAGAGGTCTGAATTTTGAGTATCCCCAGTATTTAACCAATATTTGTTCGTACTGGTTCATTTACCTTTTTTATATGTAATTTTACGCAGGTTAAAAATCGTTAAAAAAATCGATTCTTTTGATATTATGAAAATTTAAACCCAATAATTTACCAAAAATTTGTAATTTGGCACAATTTTAAAAATACACAAAAACTATAAAACAATGTCGTTTTTAATAGATAAAGTTACGATAGAGGGTCTAACATTCGATGATGTATTGTTAATTCCTCAATATTCAGAAGTATTACCACGTAATGTGGATATTAGTACTCACTTTTCCAGAAATATTAAACTAAATGTACCTATTGTTTCGGCTGCAATGGATACTGTTACTGAAACAGAATTGGCTATTGCCATTGCCCGTGAAGGTGGGATTGGTGTTATTCATAAGAATATGAGTATTGAAGAGCAAGCACGTCAGGTAAAAACTGTGAAACGTGCTGAAAATGGCATGATTTACGATCCCATTACAATTCTTAAAGAAGGTTCGGTTGGTGATGCCTTAAGTCTGATGAAAGAGTACAAAATTGGTGGTATTCCTGTAGTTGATAAAAACAAAACACTAATAGGTATTGTAACTAACCGGGATTTGCGATTTGAGAAATTGATGAGCAGGAAGATAGCCGAAGTAATGACCAAAGATAATATTATTACTACACATCATTCAACTGATCTCGAAAAAGCAGCTGATATTTTAAAACGACATAAAATTGAAAAACTGCCTGTTGTAGACGAAAACAACAAACTTATTGGCCTTTTAACCTATAAAGATATTACTAAAATAAAAGATAATCCAATTGCTTGCAAAGACTCAAAAGGCCGTTTACGAGTTGCCGCAGGTGTTGGTGTTACTCATGACACTCTTGAAAGAGTTACAGCCCTTGTTAACGCAGGGGTTGATGCTATTGTTATCGATACTGCTCATGGTCACTCGAAAGGGGTTATTGAGATGCTTAAAAAAGTTAAGAAAAGTTTCCCCGAGATTGATGTAGTAGTTGGAAATATTGGAACAGGAGAAGCAGCTAAAGCTTTAGTTAAAGCTGGTGCCGATGCAGTAAAGGTTGGTATTGGGCCAGGATCAATCTGTACAACACGAGTTATTGCGGGTGTAGGATTACCTCAACTTTCGGCTATATACGAAGCTTCGAAAGCAATTGAAGGTTCTGGTGTGCCTGTTATTGGTGATGGTGGATTACGCTATTCTGGCGATATTGTTAAAGCTATTGCTGCAGGTGCTAATACCGTTATGGCTGGTTCTTTGTTTGCTGGGGTGGAAGAATCTCCTGGTGAAACAATAATTTACAATGGTCGTAAGTTTAAATCTTATCGTGGCATGGGATCAATTGAAGCTATGCAACAAGGTTCAAAAGATCGTTATTTCCAAGATGTTGAAGATGATATTAGCAAGTTAGTACCCGAAGGTATTGCAGCTCGTGTTCCATTTAAAGGAAGTCTTTCAGAGGTTATTTATCAGCTTGTTGGTGGTTTGCGAGCTGGTATGGGATATTGTGGTGCACCAGATATTAAAAGCCTTATGCAAGCCAAATTTGTTAAGATTACAGCTGCAGGAGTAAACGAAAGTCATCCTCATGATGTAGCAATTACACGCGAAGCACCTAATTATAGTCGACAGATATAATACATTTTTTAAGATAAAAACTACTTGTGATGAATAAATTTGTTTTACTTATTGTTACTTTTTTCTCGTTCTATCAATTGTTTGCCCAGCAAGCAGACAGCGATTTATTATTAACCATTGATGGAAAAAAAATCCCTAAAGAGGAATTTATAAGATTATATACTAAGAATAAAACAAATATTACGACAGGAGAAGTAACTTCTGTCCCTGATTATCTTGAGTTGTTTATTAATTTTCAATTAAAAGTTCTTGAAGCTGAAAAACTTGGGTATGATACATTGTCAAGTTTTATTAATGAGCTTAAAGGTTATCGTGAACAATTGGCCCGGCCATATTTAATTGATAAGGAATCAAATGATCTAATTATTAAAGAAGCATACGAGAGAATGTTACTGGAGGTAAGGGCAAGTCATATACTTGTTGAAGTGTTTCCCGATGCTTTACCCGATGATACATTATTTGCCTATGACAAAGCGTTGGCTATTCGCACTCGTATTATTAATGGAGAACCTTTCGAATATGTTGCAAAAGGAGCTTCTGATGACAAATCTGTTAAATATAATGGAGGTGATTTAGGCTATTTTACCGTTTTTGAGATGGTTTATCCATTCGAAAATGCTGTTTATCAAATGAATATTGGTGATATTTCTATGCCTGTTAGAACACAATTTGGTTATCATATTATTAAAAAAACAGATTCACGTAAATCCAATGGACAGGTTAAAGTTGCCCATATTATGCTATTAACACCGCAAGGTATAGTTCCTTCTGATGAACAAAGAAAAAAAGAGCAGATAAATGAATTGTATCATCGATTGAAAAAAGGTGAGGATTTTATAGAGCTGGCAAAACAATTTTCAGAGGACCGTGGGTCATCTAGAAACGGAGGCGATTTGCCATGGTTTGGTGTGGGAAGAATGGTGCCTGAATTTGAGAAGGCTGCTTTTGAATTAAAATTAAATGGTGATATTTCTTTGCCTGTTAAAACAAGTTTTGGATGGCATATTATTAAACGTATCGATAGAAAAGAAATTGGCACATTTGCCGAGATGGAAGCAGAATTAAAATTTAAAGCGGGCAAAGATCAGCGTATTGAAATAGCCAGAACTGCACTTATTAATAAGTTGAAAAATGAAAATGGTTTTAAAATCAAATCATCAAATATCCCTTATTATTATGACATTAACGATAACAAACTTTTAATAACTCAAAAATATCTTGATCCAAACTATAAACATAACGATACATTGATTATTTATCAGAATAAAGTAGTTCGCGAAAAAGATTTTATTACTTACTTACATAGATTTGTAGATCAGAGCGAATTAAGACCCGATATTTATAAAAAAGCATTTGACCAATTTATTGAAAATATTATTTTAGATACAGAAAATCAGAATCTAGAGAAAAAATATCCTGAATTTAAATATACTATCAAAGAATATCATGATGGTATTTTGTATTTCGAAATAACTGATGATCAGGTGTGGTCAAGAGCAACAGGCGACTCGGTTGGTATTAGTAAATATTATAATGAGCACAAAGAGAATTATTTGTGGGATGAAAAATTTGATGGTTCTGTTTAT
Organism: Bacteroidetes bacterium GWF2_33_16; assembly: GCA_001768565.1. Taxonomy (GTDB): domain Bacteria; phylum Bacteroidota; class Bacteroidia; order Bacteroidales; family UBA12077; genus UBA12077. Next base: position 39,847 of record MEOE01000032.1, read on the forward strand.
TATTGCTCAAATGAGAAAGTATTTAAAAAAGTTTCTAAATTAGTTAATAAGTATAACTTTGGAACAAAAGTTAAAAACGATGATTTACTCAAAAAGTTTAACTCTGAAAATAATGAACAATTAAAAATTGTTACAAGCGTTTTTGGTAAGGGCGAAAATGAAAATATTGATTTTTATGCATGGAAACTTGGCCAATCTGGAAATAACAACTATGTTTTGGTAAAAGGTAAGTTAATACCTAAACAACAAAAAACGCTCGATGAGGCAAAAGGGCAAGTTATATCAGATTATCAAACTTTTATAGAGAGTGAGTGGACAAATGAACTTAGAAATAAGTATAAAGTTGAAATTAATCAGAGTATTTTATCTAAAATAAAATAAGCAGAACTATTAATGAAGTTAATTATTGCAATAATTATAGTTTTAGTTCTTACTGGCACATCGTGTTCTGATAACAAAACTGCAAATCAGGATAAAACTGTGGCCAAGGTTTTTGACAAATACCTATATATTAGTGATCTGGAGGGTGTTTTTCCGCAAAATATTTCAAAGGACGATAGTATAACAATTGCAAGAAATTATATTAATACCTGGGTTAAAAAACAATTAATGCTTCGAAAAGCTGAAATAAATCTATCAGACGAAAATAAAGATATTCAAAAAGAAATAGATGATTACAGATCATCATTGTTGATATTCAGATATAAACAAGAACTTATACGACAAAAGATTGATACTGTAGTAACCGATTCAGAGATAAGAAATTATTACAATGAGTTTTCAGGTAATTTTATCCTAAACCAAAATATTCTTAAATCAACTTTTATTAAGGTTTCAAAGCAAGCCCCTGATTTACCAAGATTAAAACAATGGTTCCGATCCGATGACCCCGATAATTTGTTGAAAATTGATGAGTATTGTTATCAATATGCTAGTAAATACCACTCATTTAATAACGAATGGATTTTCTTTAGTGATTTGCAAAAAGAAGTTCCATTAAAGACGGATCTTGAAGACCAGATTATAAAATATCAGAAATATGTTGAGGTTGATGATTCTCTTTTCATTTATCTTGTAAAAATAAATGAATATGCATTAAAAAGTAATGTGCAGCCTTTAGAATATGCACAGCTAAAAATAAAAAGCATAATATTAAACAAAAGGAAATTTTCTTTTTTGGAAGAAATTGAAAACGATATATTCAATGATGCTTTAGATAGAAACGAATTTGTAATTTATTAAATACTATAAAAATGATTCAAAAAATTAATAACACACTTTGTATTTTATTGTTTTTCTTTATTTCTGTGATCACATTTGGCCAGAATAAACTTATGATCGATCAGGTAGTTGCCGTTGTGGGCGATAAAATAATATTGCAATCTGATATTGAAAATCAAGTACTTCAATTAATGGCACAGGGATATAAACCTCAGGGCGATGCTAAATGCGAAATTCTTGAAGAATTGCTAGCGCAAAAATTGCTTTTAACACAAGCTGAATTAGATAGCTTGGAGGTTGGAATGAATCGTGTTGAGTCTGAGCTCGAAAGACGATTAACTTATTTTATTCGACAGATTGGATCAGAAAAGAAACTTGAAGAGTATTATAATAAATCCATTTTAGAGATAAAAGAAGACTTTAGACCACTTATTCGCGAACAGCTTCTTACTCAAATGATGCAATCCGAAATAGTAGCAGGACTTTCAATAACACCAAAAGAAGTGAGTCGTTTCTTTAAGAATATTGACCCTGATAGCATACCTATGGTAAATGCACAATATGAGATTCAGCAAATTGTAATTCATCCAATGGCAAGCGAGGATTCTCGTGCTGCTGCAAGGGAAAAATTGCTGGGATTACGTCAGAGAATTCAGGATGGTGAACGTTTCTCAACTTTGGCTGTACTGTATTCAGAAGATCCAGGATCAGCCCGTAAAGGTGGTGAACTTGGTTTTAGAACAAAAGATGAATTAGATCCGGAATTTGCGAAAGCAGCGTTTTCACTAAAAGATGATGGCGTATCACGAATTGTAGAATCAGCTTTTGGATTTCATTTAATTCAGTTAGTTGCTAAAGAAGGAAATCAAGCAAATGTTCGACATATCCTTGTTAAACCAAAGGTTGATATTGATGTAAAAATCAAGGCAATGAGTAAATTGGATAGTATTGCCACACTCATACGATTAGATAGTTTAAAATTTGGTCACGCTGCAGCGAAATTCTCTGAAGACGAACAATCAAAATTTAATGATGGTATAATGGTAAATCCAACAAATTCATCAACTAAGTTGGAACTTGATGAGCTACCTCAGGAAATGTATACTGCTGTTCAAAAATTAAAAATCGGTGAAATCTCAAGTCCTTTCGAATCAACCGATGATAAAGGTGATGTGGTGTACAAAATAATAAAGGTAAAACGAATAATAGATGCTCACAAAGCTAGTATAAAAGACGATTTTGAAAGCATTGAACAAATGGCTCTTTCAATAAAACAACAGAGTATTATCAAGGACTGGATCGATGAACATAAAAAGAAAACATATATTCATATTGACGAATCAATTATTCATTGTGATTTTTTAAAACAAGGTTGGATTAAATAATCAATCTTATATTGAACTAAGATCTTTTCATGCTAAGTAAGTTAAAGATTATATATAGCATTCTCCTTTTGGGAATGCTTTGTTTTCAATCTCATTTGTTGGCTCAAAAAAAGGAACAGATTCAGATTATTAATTCAAATTCTCTCGAAGGAGGGAAGCAGTTATCTATAAGACGATTTCTTGGGAACGTTATATTCCAGCATAACAAAGCCACTATTTATTGCGATAGCGCTCATCTTTTTGTAAATGAAAATGTTTTTCATGCCTTTAGCAAAGTTCATGTAAGTAGAGGCGATACGGTACATTTGTATGGCGATTTTATGCGTTATGATGGAAATACAAACATTGGCAAGGTTCGCCACAATGTTAGTTTAAAAGATAAAGAAACTACTCTTTATACAGATTCTCTCGATTTTAATAATTATACAGATGTTGCCTGGTATATTAATGGAGGTCGAATTATTAATAGCGATAAAGAATTAACTAGCGAGATTGGTTATTACTATTTTAGCGAAAACCTTTTCTTTTTTAAAGATAGCGTAGTAGCAACATCTCCTGATTATACAATTTTAAGCGATACTCTTAAGTATAATACTAAAACTGAGATTGCATATTTTGTTGGACCAACAAATATTTATAGCAAAGAAGAACATTTATATGCCGAAAATGGATGGCATAATACAAAAACAAAAATTTTTCAGTTTAATAAAAATGCTATTTATCAAAATAAAGAAAAGATATTAAAAGGAGATAGTCTATTTTATGATGATATTGCTGGTGTAGGCAAAGCATTTCGAAATATTTCCCTCATCGATACTACAGAAAACATGATTCTTATGGGTCATAAAGCTTTTTATCAGAAAGAGCCGGAGAGTTTTTTAATTACCGATAGTGCATTACTAATACAAGTAACCGACAAAATTGATTCTTTATTTCTTCATGCAGATACATTACGCTCTAATTATGATTCCTCCGGATTATTCAGAGTTCTGAAAGCATATTATAAAGTAAAAATATTTAGAGATGATTTTCAGGGGCGATGTGATTCAATGGCATACTCGTTTAACGACTCTGTAATTCGAATGTATCGCGAACCTATTATATGGTCTGAAGGTAGTCAGCTTACCGCCAATTTTGTTGAAATACATACTAAAAACAGGAAAATGGATAAGTTTTATCTTAACGAAGAAGCTTTTATCGTTTCACAGGAAGAGGTAGATACTGCCCGGTTTAATCAGATAAGAGGGAAGGAAATGATAGGTTATATTCGAAACAATAAGCTTTTTAAGGTGGATGTTTTTGGTAACGGACAAACCATTTACTTTACAAAAGACGAAAAAGAAAATGAAATTGTTGGTGTTAATATTGCTGAAAGTAGCGATATAATAATTTATATGAATAATAATAGACCCGACAAAATAAATATGATTAAACAGCCTGCCGGAACATTATACCCATTAGAAGAACTAATAGAAACAAAATTAAAAGGATTTCAGTGGTTTGAACACTTAAGGCCAAAAGAAAAGAATGAGATATTTAAACAGCATTAAATAAAAAAGGGGGCATAGCCCCCCAGATTTTAATATTCGTCTTCATTAAAGAAGAAATCATCTTTACTTGGATAGTCTGGCCAAATATCTTCGATACTTTCATAAATTTCTCCTTCGTCTTCAATTTCCTGAAGATTTTCAATAACTTCCAATGGTGCGCCCGATCGGATTGCAAAATCGATAAGTTCTTCTTTTGATGCCGGCCATGGAGCATCTTCCAGTTTTGAGGCTAATTCTAGTGTCCAATACATATATAATTATTTTTAATTATACCCTTAAAATTTTGCAAATATAGAAATAATATTAAATAAGCAAATTATTTTTTTAAATTCGTGGTTTCCAAGGCGTCTCATTTGCCTTCAAATCTACTGATAATTTGCGCGATAACACAAATAAATAATCTGATAATCGATTTAAATACTGAATAACTTTTTCGCTGTTTTTAAATTGGGTTTTTACTTTTAAAGAATATCTTTCAGCACGTCGGCATACATTTCGGGCAATATGACAGTAAGAAACTGTAGTATGACCACCTGGCAAAATAAATGATTTTAATGGTTCCAGATTTTTTTCCATAGCATCGATCTCTTTTTCGAGCACTTCAATATCACTGGTAAAAAGTTCTGGGATTTTAACTTTGCAATTTTCACAATCTGTTGCTATTATTGAAGCACAAGTCATAAGTCGATCCTGTATCTCAATTAGAGTATTTTTAGTATGCTCATCAATATTTTGATCCCGGATTAATCCGATATAGGATATTAGTTCATCTATTGTGCCGTAAGCCTCAATTCTCTCATGGTATTTAGGAACTCTTGTTCCTCCAATTAGCGATGTTTCTCCCTTATCGCCTGTTTTGGTATAAATTTTCATGTCCATTAATTCGTCGTTTATTGATGAAACGCAATTCCATGATAATTGTTTTAATCGATTTTTGTAACTAGTGATGGGTTTAGATTTTTTTCATCCGATTCGATCATACCATCTTTAAGCCTTATAATCCTATGTGCATGTTTTGCTACATCTTCCTCGTGAGTAACTATAATAATAGTATTTCCTCTTTTATGTATTTCGTCAAATAGGTTTAATATATCCATTGATGTTTTAGAATCAAGGTTACCTGTAGGCTCATCTGCCAGAATAATTGAAGGGGAATTCACCATTGCTCTTGCAACGGCAACTCTCTGGCGTTGTCCCCCCGAAAGTTCATTTGGTTTATGAGTCATTCGGTCTTCCAAACCTACACTTACTAATACCTCTTCAGCTCTTTTTAAACGGTCTATTTTATTAGTTCCTGCATAGATTAAAGGCAATGTAACATTTTCGAGTGCAGTATATCGAGGTAATAAGTTAAATGTTTGAAATACAAATCCAATCTCTTTATTTCTTATTTCGGCTAATTGATCATCTCCATGATTACTTACATCATTATTATTGAGAATATATGTTCCTCCTGATGGAGTATCTAAGCAACCGATAATATTCATTAATGTTGATTTTCCCGATCCCGAAGGCCCCATAATAGCAACATATTCGTTTCTCTGAATATTTAATGAAACTGATCTTAGTGCTCTGATGGTTTCTGTTCCAACATAATAGTTTTTTACAAGTTGGCTAATTTCAATTACTTTATTCATTACAAAGTACTTATGGTTTTTTAACGAATTACGAAAATAATCAATTTTAAATGCTTTTGTTTATAAATCATCTAAAATTTAATAACATAATGTTGATAAGACAATTCGGAACGAAAAAATATAATTCCCATTCTGAATATATCTATACTGACTCTTACTTTTGGGTTTCGTTTAATCTCGTTCCATGCAGTTTCCATTTCTTGTGACCAATGAATATCATCAAAAATAAAAACAGAATCGTTATGAGCTTTATCTATACAAGCATAGAAGTATTTTAAAGTTGGTTCTTTTTTATGATTTCCATCGAAAAAAACAAAATCCAGCTTGTTAATCTCCAATAGGATTTTATCAAGCACGGTATCAAAATCTTCGTTTATAAATTGAATATTAGAGAGATCTAATCTCTTTGTTATTTCTTGAGCTTTGTCAAGTTTGCTTTTGGAGGCATCAACAGTGGTAAATTTTGAATTGGGTGCTGCCGATCCAATGTATGAAGTGCTTATTCCAACCGAAGTGCCTAGTTCTAGTATAGTTGTAGGGTTAACAAATTGTACAAGGTCAAATAATAACTTGCCATACCTTTGAGGTACTCCGGATTGTTTTATTATATTACCAAGGCGAAGGTTGTTTTTCACTTTAAATTTCGATCCCGCACCTAAATCATTAAAAACAATAAGCTCATCCGACTTTTTATAAAACTTATTAGCAGAGATTGTTTTTTTTAATGTAGCACCTACTTCTTTTTTATTAAATACGTCTTTAATCAATTTGAAAATAAATGGAGAATGAATTCCATGTCCCTTCTTATGCTTTGATAAAAGCACGTACTTGGAATATTTCAAAGCATAATTAATTCGTGAAATCATAAGTCGAAATTTCAAAAAAATCTTAATATTGTGAAACAAAGATAAATTTATACGACGATTTATTTTTTTGTTTTTACGATTTTTAGGCATTTTAAATTTTATAGGTACTTCATTTTATGTCCGATTATTTACAACAGGAAATTAAATTTTTATCGGGAGTTGGTCCAAAAAGAGCAGAATTGCTTAATAAGGAGCTACAAGTGTATACTTTCGAAGATCTGTTGTACTATTTTCCATATAAATATATCGACAAGTCAAAATTGTATACCATAAGTGAACTAAATACCGAATTGCCATATATTCAGATTCAGGGTAAGATTATTGGATTTCAGACTATTGGTGGTGGTAATAAAAAACGATTAGTTGCACAGTTTGCTGATAATACCGGAAAAATGGAGTTAATATGGTTTAAAGGATTGGCTTATATTCAAAAAAGCCTTCAGATGAATCATGAATACATTGTTTTTGGTAAGCCTGCATATTTTAGTGGAAAGTACAGTATTATACATCCGGAGGTTGAAAGCGCTGCAAAAAATGAGAATGCAATTCAGGCAAGCTTGCAAGCACATTATAATACATCGGAAAAACTTAAAAACAATTTTCTTACATCTCGGGCTATCTCAAAATTGATAAATAATTTAATGATTTCGTTGGTTGGTAAGATTGATGAGACTTTACCCTATGAATTAATGAAAAAATATAAATTAATTTCATTGGGCGAAGCTTTGTTTAATATCCATTTTCCCCAAAGTACTGAATTGCTAAAAAATGCCACTTATAGACTTAAGTTCGAAGAGCTTTTTTATATCCAGTTAAATATTTTGCAACGAAAAACTATTCGTACACATAAATCAAATGGTTTGGTCTTTTCGAAAGTAGGTGATTATCTAAATCTTTTTTATAAAAATAATCTCCCTTTCGAACTAACTGATGCACAAAAAAGAGTTTTAAAAGAGATTAGAAAAGATATTGGATCGGGTAAACAAATGAACCGATTACTACAAGGTGATGTTGGAAGTGGTAAAACATTGGTGGCAATGATGAGCATGCTTATTGCCCTCGATAATGGATATCAGGCATGTATCATGGCTCCTACTGAAATACTGGCAAATCAGCATTTCGAAACGATTAAGAATTTTCTAAAAGACCTGCCAGTTACAATTAGTTTGCTTTCTGGATCAACAAAAACGTCAGCAAGAAGGGAGATACACAAAGATTTAATTAGTGGACAATTGCAAATTTTAATTGGAACACATGCACTAATTGAAGATGCTGTAAAATTTAAAAACGTTGGACTTGTTGTAATTGATGAGCAGCATAAGTTTGGCGTTGCACAACGTGCAAAGCTCTGGAAGAAGAATTTGCATCCTCCACATATTCTGGTTATGACTGCAACTCCTATTCCCCGTACACTGGCAATGACTATTTATGGCGATCTTGACGTATCTGTGATTGATGAGCTACCACCAGGTCGTAAACCCATTCAAACTATTCATTTGTATGATTCGAAGCGATTACGCATGTTCGGATTTATTAGTCAACAAATCGAAGAAGGACGACAAATTTATATTGTTTACCCTTTGATTAAAGAATCTGAAAAGATGGATTATAAAGACCTTGAAGATGGTTACGAAAGTATTAGTCGTGCATTTCCTCCTCCAAAATATGCTGTAAGTATTGTTCACGGTCAAATGAAACCTGAAGAAAAGGAAGCTGCAATGAATCTTTTTGTAAGAGGACAAACACATATTATGGTTGCAACAACTGTTATAGAAGTTGGTGTTAATGTTCAAAATGCATCGGTAATGGTTATTGAAAGTGCAGAGCGATTCGGATTATCACAATTACATCAGTTGCGTGGAAGGGTTGGGAGAGGTGCCGATCAGTCGTATTGTATTTTAATGAGCTCATACAAACTCTCGAACGAAGCAAGAAAACGTATCGAGATTATGACGTCGACTAATGATGGTTTCGAAATTGCAGATGCAGATCTTAAACTTCGTGGTCCGGGCGATATGGAAGGTACACAACAAAGTGGATTGGCATTCGATCTTAAAATTGCGAATCTAGCTCACGATGGTCAACTAATTCAGTATGTAAGGAATATTGCTGAAGAGATTTTGGATAGTGATCCGATGCTTGAAAAACAGGAAAATCAGATTCTGGCAAAAAAATTAAAAAAGATTTTGCACAAAAAGGTCGACTTTAGCGTTATTAGTTAATCACTAAAAAGTAATAAGTATAAAATGTACAACTATTTTTCTCTGGTATTCCTTTTGCTTTTTGCTACTTTTTCGGTAGCACAGAAAAATTCAAATTTTGAAAAAGAAAATTATGTTTTCAAAGCAGGCGAAAATCTTGATTATGTTATAACATATAGTTGGTTTCTGGGATGGACAGATGTTGGTGCTGTTAAATTTGAAGTGAAGCCGGATAAAATGTTCAATAAAAATGTACTTATGCTGCGTGGTACTGGAATAACTTTCTCTTTTTATGACTGGTTTTATAAAGTTCGCGATGTTTATACATCATGGGTTGATCCAGAAACACTTTTACCAGTATATTTTCATCGCGATGTAAATGAGGATGGATATATTATTGACCATAAGTATACATTTGATTTTGGTAAAAAAGTAGCTTATCTCGAATCAAAAAAGACACGTAAGCCATTAAGATACGATACCATTCCTATTCCAACTCGCATACACGATGTAATATCGGTTATTTACCAGGCACGAAATATTGATTTTTCTAAATACAAGATTGATGAAAAAATACCTTTTCAAATACTTCTTGATGGTGAAATACATAATGTTTATGTTCGACTTAAAGGGAAAGAAGTTAAGAAAGTTCGTGGTGTTGGTAAATTCAACTGTATAAAATTTACTGGTTCACTTGTTGCAGGTGATGTTTTTAAAGGTGGCGAAGATCTTACAATATGGGTTTCCGACGACCAAAATCGTATTCCTGTATGGATTGAAAGCCCCATAATTGTAGGAACAATAAAAGCACGTTTAGTGAAATATGATGGATTGAAATATCCCTTAAAATCACTTATTACAAAATATTAGAATTTATTTATACCTGAAATTCTAAATAAATCTATTTCAACGATTCATCATCGTACCAGCCATTGTTTGTCAATTCAATAATATAGGTATCATTCCAAAAGAACGAATGATGAGTTGCTGTAAATGTTTCATAACCAGCCATGTCTGAAATTATTTTAATGTCATACACACTGTCATCTTTAATATTAATAGTAAATGTTTTACTCTCACCTGGTTTAATATTGCTGCTGATTTTATTTGTTTCACCTGGTCCAACTGTACCAAAATAAACTCCTGTAATATTGTTTGATGTAGAAGTGTTTTCAATTTTTAACTTAGCTTCCTGTTCAAATAATTCAGGTTTGTCTCTTTCGCATGATGTAAAAAGAATAATTCCAATTAGAACTGAAGTAAAAATATTCCTCATTTTATTATTTTTTTTGATTATAAGTTATTTAATCCAGGGATTTTGCTTTTCCTGTATCTAAATTCTATTCTTTAAAAATATCCAGAAAAATAAATATTTTTCTTTATTGTAGGTTCTTTTAATAATTTTTTTTTCTTATTTAAAATCAAAATAAATAAGTGTTATCACTTTAAAAACTGACAAAAAGCAATTCTTAATTTCGAAATACCATTAATTTTGTAAACAATTTTAAAAAATTGATAGTACACAAGGATGTCAGTTCCAAAATCAATTGAACATAAAGGACTTATTGAATCAATTCAGGGTAATAAAATTAGTGTTAGTTTTATTGCTCTTTCGGGTTGTGCTTCTTGCCATGCAAAGGGACTTTGCACTACATCTGATATGCAAGAAAAATCTATTGAGGTTTTTGATGTTTCCAATCAATACAAAGTAGGTGAAGAGGTTAATGTTATTTTAAAGCAATCGCTTGGATTTAAAGCTGTATGGTTAGGTTATGTTCTTCCCTTTGTACTTGTATTAATACTTTTAATAGTTCTTACAGAATTAACTGGTAATGAGGCTATTTCAGGTTTGGGAGCGCTGTCAATATTGGTTCCTTACTACCTTTTATTGATTTTTTTTAGAAAAAAACTACAGAAAACATTTTCATTTATCATACAAAAATTAGATTAATTAATTAAAATATGAGTACAACTATTTTGTTAACTATTATCTCTTTAAGTGCGATTGGCTCTATTGCTGCAATAATTCTTTATTTTGTAGCACAAAAATTCAAAGTTTTTGAAGATCCACGCATAGGTATGGTCGAGGAAGCTCTTCCTGCTGCAAATTGCGGAGGTTGTGGATATCCCGGTTGTCGTGGATTTGCCGAAGCTTTAGTGAGAGCAGATGATATTTCTCCTTTATTTTGCCCAGTAGGAGGAAACGATGTTATGACGACTGTTGCTAAGATACTTGGGAAAGAAGTTGAAGCAAAAGAACCACTCGTAGCTGTTATTAGATGCTCAGGATCATTTGCTAAGAGGCCAAGAACCAATGAATACGATGGTGCTACAACTTGCATAATATCATCGAATCTGTATTCGGGCGATACTGGATGCCAGTATGGATGCCTTGGAATGGGTGATTGTGTTACTGTTTGTAAGTTTGATGCTATTTATATGGATAAAGAAACAGGTCTGCCCGTTGTAATTGATGATAAATGTACAGCTTGTGGAGCCTGTGTTAAGGCATGTCCAAACATAATAATTGAACTACGCAAAAAGAATAAAAAAGATCGAAAAATATTTGTTTCGTGTGTAAATAAAGATAAAGGTGGTATTGCAAAGAAATCTTGCGAAGTGGCTTGTATTGGTTGCAGTAAATGTGTAAAAGTTTGTCCTTACGAAGCAATTACTTTAGAGAACTTCCTTGCATATATCGATCCAAACAAATGTAAACTGTGTAGAAAATGTGTTGAAGAATGTCCTACAAATGCGATCCTGGAAATAAATTTTCCTCCACGGAAACAAAAGGACGAATCGATAGAAGGAACGGAACAAGTGAAATCAAGCGAAAAAGAAAACGAATAATAATATAATAAACAGGAGGGTTAAAGTGTTAAAAACATTTGCAAAAGGCGGCGTTCACCCTGCAGAATGTAAGTATTCTGAAGATAGTGCAATAGTTAATTTGCCGCTCCCTAAAACAGTAAATATACCAATTGCACAGCATATTGGTGCTCCTTCAAAAGCTATTGTTGCTAAAGGTGACAAAGTTAAGGTTGGAGATAAAATAGCCGAAAGTACAGGATTTGTCTCGGCGAATATTCACTCTTCCGTTTCGGGAACGGTTGCTAAAATTGACGATATTCTAGATTCAACAGGTTATAAGCGTCCTTGTATTGTTATTGATGTAGAAGGTGATGATTGGAACGAAACCATTGATCGCTCAACCGAACTTAAAAAGGAAATAAGCTTAACCGACAAGGAGATTATTGCGAAAATTAATGCTTCAGGTATTGTAGGTTTAGGTGGGGCTACGTTCCCATCACATGTTAAACTATCCATTCCTGATGGCAAAAAAATAAATGTTCTCATAATTAATGGTGTTGAGTGCGAGCCTTATCTTACATCTGACCATCGGTTAATGTTGGAAAAGGCAGAAGAAATGCTTGTGGGTATTCAAATCCTTATGAAAGCTTTAAGTGTAAACAGAGCAATGATTGGGATTGAAAATAACAAACCCGATGCTATCGCTCATTTAACTGCCTTGGTAAAGAATTATCCGGGAATCGAAGTTCATCCCTTAAAAGTACAATATCCTCAAGGAGGTGAAAAACAGTTAATCAAAGCACTAATAAACCGTGAAGTTCCATCTGGTGGATTACCTCTCGATGTAGGAGCTGTGGTGCACAATGTAGGTACTGCATTTGCAGTTTACGAAGCTGTACAGAAGAATAAACCATTATTCGAACGAGTTGTAACTGTAACCGGCCAGTTAATAAGTAAACCATCTAATTTTATGGTTCGTATAGGTACTCCGGTTTCTCAACTTATTGAGGCTGCAGGTGGTTTGCCTGAAGATACTGGAAAAGTTATAAATGGCGGACCTATGATGGGTAAAGCTGTTAACTCTATTGAAGTGCCTGTTACAAAAGGAACATCGGGCATTTTAATTATGTCGAAAGATGCAGCAAAACGCAAAAAAGAATCAACTTGTATTCGTTGTGCAAAATGTGTTTCTGTTTGCCCTCAAGGACTAGAACCTTATCTTTTAATTAAGCAAACACAATTGGAGAAAAATGATAAACTGGAGCAAAGTGGAGTAATGGATTGTATCGAATGTGGATCTTGCAGCTATACTTGTCCGGCAGGTTTACCATTGCTTGATTATATCCGTTTAGGAAAATCCAGAGTAAGTCGAATTATTAGATCAAGAAAACAATAATGAATAGATTAATAACAGTATCACCGTCTCCTCACGTTTATGAGGACACTACGGTAAAACGGCTGATGTTTGATGTGGTTATAGCCATGTTGCCTGCATTGGCAATGTCGATCTACTTCTTCGGAATGGGAGCGATAATTGTAACATTAGTAGCCGTTGTTTCATGCCTTATGTTCGAATGGCTAATACAAAAATTCCTTTTAAAGCAGGAGCCAACAATTACAGATGGTTCAGCCTTAGTTACTGGAATCTTACTCGCATTTAATGTACCATCGAATTTGCCGATTGGAATTATTATACTTGGTAGTTTGGTTGCTATTGGAGTTGGTAAAATGTCGTTTGGAGGTTTAGGAAACAACCCATTCAACCCTGCACTTGTGGGTCGTGTGTTTTTATTGATTTCTTTCCCTGTGAAAATGACAAGCTGGCCAGTACCTGGTGGTTTTAATACTGGTTATGCAGATGCAGTTACTGGGGCAACGCCTCTTGCAATTGTTAAAGAGGGTCTTGGCAAAGGAGATCAATTATCAGATTTAATGGCTCAAGTACCTAGTCATATGGAGCTTTTTTATGGACACATGGGAGGTTCGATGGGTGAGATTGCTGCAGTGGCAATACTTCTAGGCTTTGCATATTTACTGTTCCGTAAAGTTATTACATGGCATATTCCTGTTTCAATTTTGCTTACTATAGCTCTTTTTACTGGAATTATGTGGATGGTTAATCCCCAAACAAATGCCGATCCATTATTCCATTTATTAACTGGTGGTGTAATGTTAGGTGCTGTTTTTATGGCTACTGATTACGTTACTTCGCCAATGACAATTAAAGGAATGTGGATATTTGGTATAGGAATAGGTGTACTTACAGTTTTAATCCGTGTTTTTGGAGCTTATCCCGAAGGTGTTTCATTTGCTATTCTTATTATGAATGCATTTGTACCCTTAATTAATGCATATGTTAAACCAAAAAGATTTGGAGAGGCAAACAATGGCAAGTAAAAAAGAATCAACATTTATAAATATGTTTCTCACCTTATTTCTGGTGACATTCATTGCATCGGCAGCACTTGGATATATTTATGAAATTACAAAAGAACCAATTGCCATAAGTAAGATGGCTAAACAAAATAATGCAATTATGCAGGTTGTTCCTGAGTATAATAATGAACCTGGTAATGAATCTTATAAAATTGCTATTGATGGCGACTCAATTCAATTCTTTCCTGCAAAGAAAGATGGTGTTTTAGTTGGCACAGCAATTAGTACATTTACAAACAAAGGTTTTGGTGGAAATGTTCGATTAATGGTTGGACTATTACCTGATGGAACGATCAATAATATAGCTGTATTGGAACACAAGGAAACTCCGGGATTGGGTGACAAAATGGATAAGAAGAAATCGCCATGGAGTATTCAGTTTAATGGTAAAAATCCCGCAGATTTTAAATTAATCGTTAAAAAAGATGGTGGAGATGTTGATGCAATTACTGCTTCAACAATTAGTTCGAGAGCATTCTGCGATGCAGTTAACCGTGCTTATAAAGCATACATGGAAGGAGGTCAAAAATGAACCAATTAAAAAACTTTACTAAAGGATTCTTTAAAGAAAATCCGGTTTTGGTATTATTGTTAGGTATGTGTCCAACTTTAGGAGTTTCTACTTCAGCAATAAACGGTCTCGGAATGGGATTAGCTACAACCTTTGTATTAACTATGTCAAACCTTGTTGTATCTTCAGTTAAATCTCAAATTCCTGATAAAGTTAGAATCCCTGCATTTATCGTAATTATTGCATCATTTGTTACAATAGTTGAATTAGTTATGCAAGCATATATTCCAGCTTTATTCGAGCAATTAGGTTTATTTATTCCTTTGATTGTAGTAAACTGTATAGTTTTAGGAAGAGCAGAAGCTTTTGCTTCAAAGAACAATGTTTTATCCTCTGTTATTGATGGATTAGGTATGGGTCTTGGTTTTGCTATGGCGCTTACAATTTTAGGAGGTGTTCGTGAGATGTTAGGTAATGGATCATTTTTCGGGATGAAATTTATTGCAGGTGATGGAATCCTTGTATTTGTTTTGGCTCCGGGAGCATTTCTTGCATTAGCCTATCTAATTGTTTTGGTAAATAAAATTAATAAGAAAACTGCTTAAAAATTCTGGTTATGGAATATATAATAATTATTATATCGGCAATATTCGTTAATAACGTTGTTTTAGCGCAATTTTTGGGTATTTGCCCTTTTCTAGGTGTTTCGAGTAAGGTAGAAACATCTATTGGAATGGCTGGTGCGGTTACATTTGTTATTGTAATTGCAACAATGGTTACATATTTACTTCAAAAATATGTTTTAGTTGCTTTTGGAATTCAATTTATGCAAACTATAACCTTTATTCTGGTTATTGCTGCACTTGTTCAGTTAGTTGAAATTATCCTTAAAAAAGCAAGCCCTTCTTTGTATCAGGCATTAGGTATTTTCTTACCTTTAATCACTACAAATTGCGCAGTATTAGGTGTTGCAATTCTTGCTGTTCAAAAAGAGTATAATTTATTGCAAAGTGTTGTTTTTGGAACAGCTACAGCCATTGGATTTGGCTTAGCATTAATTATTTTTGCAGGTATTCGTGAACATCTTGATATGGTAAAGATTCCAAAAAGCATGAAAGGTGTACCAATAGCTCTTGTAGTTGCAGGTATTCTTGCAATGGCTTTTATGGGATTTGCCGGACTAGTTTAAAAAGTAATTGTCAAAATATATAAAGCAACCTTCGGGTTGCTTTTTTATTCATATTAGTTTATGGTTTAACTGTTTTTTCATATATTGGTGCGTTTAATTTAAATATATGATTAAAAAACTTCTCTTAATCATTTTATCAATTCAGCTAGGTTTGTTTTTTTCTTCTTTAGCACAAAAGAATAAAAACATTTTAATTTTAAACTCATATCATAAAGGCCTTAGCTGGACAGACCAAATAACTGAAGGAATAACAAATGGCATAAACAAAGAGTTAAGTTCGGTAGAGTTTTTTATTGAATATATCGATAATAAACGTTTTTTTGACGATAATTATGAGATCAAATTAGTAAGTTTTCTAGGCTCAAAATACAAAGATTTTAGGCTCGATTTAATAATAGTATCAGATGATATTGCACTTGAATTTCTTCTTCAGTATAAAGATTCATTGTTTGGTAGTATACCTGTGGTTTTTTGTGGTATAAATAATTATCAACAATACCCACCGGAATACAAAGGGATTTTTGAACAGATTGATTATACTGGAAATATTGAGCTTATTGAAAAAATACACCCTGATTTTTCAAAGATTTATTTTATTGTTGATGATACAAAAACAGGAAATATAATATATCAGAAAGCAATAGAACAACTCGATGAATACATAAAAAATTCTAAAGTTGAATTTGTTAGAAATTTAAGCTATAACCAATTGAATGATTTTGTTTCCAATCTGGATAAAAGCTCAATCATATTTCTAAGTATTTATACTAAAGATTCAAAAAATGAATATCGATCATTTGAAAATACCATTATTAAATTGCGAGAATCATCAAAAGTCCCTATTTATGGTGCTTGGGATTTTTATACAGGTCTGGGAATGCTTGGTGGTAAAGTAAATAGTGGTTATTTACAAGGGTCTTTAGCTTCAGAGATAGCAGTTAGAGTCATCAATGGAGAATCACTTATTAATATAAAACCAGATGTGGCACCCAATATATATATCTTTGATTTTAAGGAGATGGAAAGATTTGGAGTAAAGCGAAAACAAATTCCATCAAATTCAGAAATAATAAATGCTCCTTTTTCATTTATTAAGCAAAATAAAAGTCAGTTTATATTTTTCAGTATTATATTCATTTTAATGCTGTGTATTATTATTATACTATGGGTATACTTAATATATAGAAGAAAAAAACTGTTGGCAGAAAAGAAGTATCATATGAATCTGGAATTAACAAATGAAAGACTTCAACTTGCAATTGAAAAAGCCGAAGAAGCAAACAGATTAAAATCTGCTTTTCTGGCAAATATGTCGCATGAACTGCGTACTCCTATGAATGGTATTATTGGGTTTTCTAAATTGCTTTATGATAATCCTGAAACTGATCTGCCAACCCGGTTAAAATTCCTAAACATTGTAAATAAGAGTGGTTATATTCTTCTAAACCTGATAAACGATATTATCGATCTGTCAAAAATTGAAGCAAATCAGTTGAAATTGATGTATGCTAATTGCAGGTTAAACGAAATAATGGATGAGCTTTATTGTTTTTATTTATCTGAAAGAGAAAATACCGAAAAGAATGATGTTGAAATAAAAGTTTCAAAAGGAGTAGAAGATGATAATTTTGCAATTTATACAGATGGGAATAGAATTAGGCAGGTATTATTTAATTTATTAAGTAATGCTCTTAAATTTACGAAACAAGGCTCCATCGAGTTTGGATATTATTTTGAATTACCACAAATAATATTCTTTGTAAAAGATACAGGTATTGGTTTAAGCAAGTTTGAGTGCGATATAATATTTGAACGATTCAGGCAGATTGATGATTCCTCAACACGAAGATATGGAGGTTCAGGTTTGGGCTTATCAATTTCAAAGGGTGTTGTAGAAAGTATGCATGGAAAGATATGGGTTGAATCAGAAAAAAGTCAGGGCTCTAAATTTTATTTTTCTATACCGTATCTAATTCCAAAAGAGGATAATGTAATGAATCCTGTTATCGAAAAATCAACCAGCGTTTATAATTGGGAGAATTATACTATTCTTATCGTTGAAGATGCCAGAATTTCTTATGAGTTGTTAGTTAAATTTCTTGAAGCTACAAAAGTGAAAATACTTCATGCATCTGATGGTGAACAAGCGGTAAATATTTGCCTTGATAATACCAAAATCGATGCAGTATTAATGGATATTCAGTTGCCGGTTATGGATGGACTGGAGGCAACCCGTTTAATCAAAAAAGAAAAACCATCATTGCCAATTATTGCCCAAACAGCTAATGCTCTTACCGATGATCAGAAAATAATATTTGCTGCAGGTTGCGATGATTATATTGCGAAACCAATTAGTAGAAATGATCTATTAAGAAAAATTAGTGTTCAATTAGTAAATAAAAAATAATTTGCTATTGTAACCCAATCCAATACTCATTTGTTTATAAATTTATTTATGTTTTATTAGTGGGTATTATTTAAAACGCTAATTTAGTTTTCCCTTAAAAATATTTAAAATAATGAATGAAACGTATATAAAGAAAATTGCTGGGATTTTAAATGTAAACAATTGGCAGGTTGAAAATACTATTAAGTTGCTAGACGAAGGAGCAACTATTCCATTTATTAGTAGATACAGAAAAGAAGCTACGGGTAGTTTAGACGAAATGCAGATTGAGATAATAAAAGATCAGCTTGCTAAGCTAAAAGAATTTGATAATAGACGTGAAACTATCCTCAAAACAATTGAGGAACAAGGATTGTTGACCCCCGAATTAAAACTAAAAATTGAGAATGCTCAGACACTTACCGAGCTCGAAGATATCTATTTGCCTTATAAACCCAAGAAGAAAACCCGCGCAACAAAAGCCAGAGAAAGAGGATTGGAACCTTTGGCGAAAATAATATTAAAACAACAAGAGCTTAATATATTTTCAAAAGCTGAAGAATATATTAACGATGAAGTTCCTACAGCTGAAGATGCATTGCAGGGAGCTCGTGATATTATTGCCGAATGGATTAATGAAAACGAACGTGCCCGAAATAGTATTCGTCGTTTGTTTCAGCATGAAGCTACTATATTGTCAACCATGATTAAGGGAAAAGAAGAGGATGGCATAAAATACAGAGATTATTTTAACTGGGAAGAACAATTAAAAAAATGCCCATCGCACCGTTTGCTTGCAATGTACCGGGGCGAGAATGAAGGTTTTCTCAGAATTTCAATAGAACCTAATGAAGACAAAGCTATTGAAATGCTTGAAAACCAATTTGTACAAGGTGTTTATGATGTTTCTGAACAAGTTAGAATCGCGGTAAAGGATAGTTACAAAAGATTGCTTTCTCCATCAATGGAAACAGAATTTAAAAATGCAGCCAAAGAATTAGCCGATGAGGAGGCTATAAAAGTCTTTGCCGAAAATCTACGGCAGCTTTTACTTGCTCCACCACTGGGACAGAAAAATGTGTTAGCTATTGATCCCGGGTACCGTACAGGATGTAAGATTGTTTGTCTCGATACTCAAGGTAATTTTGTACATAACGAAACTATTTATCCCCATCAACCACAAAACGAAACAGCCAAATCAATAAAGAAGATTGATACATTGATCGAAGCGTATAAAATTGATGCAATTGCTATTGGTAATGGAACAGCTAGCAGAGAAACTGAAGCATTAATTAAACATATTAAATTCTCACGCGATATTAAGGTTTTTGTAGTCAGTGAAGATGGAGCATCAATATACTCTGCTTCGCCTGTTGCACGTGAAGAATTTCCGGAATATGATGTTACGGTTCGTGGATCGATCTCAATTGGACGACGATTAATGGATCCTTTGGCCGAATTGGTAAAGATTGATCCCAAATCTATTGGCGTTGGACAGTATCAGCACGATGTAGATCAAAATAAGCTAAAAGGAAAACTTGATCAGGTTGTCGAAAGTTGTGTTAATAATGTGGGTGTAAATTTAAATACTGCAAGCAAACATTTGCTTACATATATTTCTGGTTTGGGTCCACAACTGGCTAAAAACATTGTCGATTACAGAAAAGAACATGGTGCATTTAAATCGAGAAAAGAATTGCTTGATGTTAAACGTATGGGAGACAAAGCATTCCAGCAGTCAGCAGGTTTTTTAAGAATTGCAGATGCTCAAAATCCATTGGATAATAGTGCTGTGCATCCAGAAAGTTATTATGTAGTTGAGAAAATGGCGAAAGATTTAAAATGCAGTGTTTCTGATCTGGTTAAGAGTGAAGAACTTCGAAAACAAATTAAAATTGAAAATTATATTACAAAAGAAATTGGTTTGCCAACACTTAAAGATATAATTAATGAACTTGCAAAACCAGGTCGTGACCCACGACAAGGCATTAAAGTATTCGAATTTGCAGAAGGAATTCATAAAATGGAAGACTTGAGAGTTGGGATGGAATTGCCTGGTATTGTGACCAATATAACCAATTTTGGAGCTTTTGTAGATATCGGTGTTAAACAAGATGGATTAGTTCATATTTCACAGTTAGCGAATCGGTTTGTAAAAGATCCTAACGAGATAGTAAAACTACACCAGCATGTAAAGGTTAAAGTTTTAGAAGTCGATGCTGCAAGAAAACGGATTCAGCTTTCAATGAAAGACTTGAGTTAGTCTATTTTACTATATTCGATATTGTTTTTTGATAAGAACTATAAATAATTTTCTCAAAATTATTCTTTCAAAACGTTATTATTTGGTATATTTAAGGTTGTTTTTTAATTCTTAGTATTAACCCTAAAATAAACTAAAGCAATGAGTTTAGAATTTTTATCAAATCCAGCTGTAATATGGTTCTTTATCGGACTTGTTTTGCTGCTTCTCGAAATGGCGTTGCCAGGCCTTATTGTTATGTTTTTTGGTGTTGGAGCTTGGGTAACAGCATTGATAACTGCTATATTCCATCCAGGAATTAACACTCAAATTATTATTTTTGTAATTACTTCAGTAATTCTATTGTTATTACTACGTAAGTATCTAAAGCATAATTTCTTCGATAAAAATAAAGATATGCAAGATGATCTCGACGAAGAGTTCATTGGTAAATTTGCTATGGCAGAAACCGATATTGAAAAGGATGCCGAAGGTAAAGTTACATTTAATGGAACTTTATGGACTGCAATTGCCGAATCGGAAATCAAAAAAGGCGAAAAGGTCAAAATTATTGGCCGTGATAATATTACATTGAAAATTAAATCTTTAAAAAATTTGGAGGAATAATCATGGGTTCAACATTTGTTTTAATAGGAATAATTGTTTTTGCTTTTATAATATTCTTATCAACGATAAAAATCGTACCTCAACGTTCTGCTTTTATTGTTGAGAGATTAGGTAAGTTTAAAACATCATTACAAGCAGGATTTCATGTAATAATACCTTTTATTGATAAAGTGAGTTACAAACATACTTTAAAAGAGCAAGCAATTGATGTGGCTTCTCAGATTTGTATTACACGAGATAATATTGCTGTTGAGGTTGATGGTATTTTGTATTTACAGGTTGTAGATCCTGCTAAAGCTTCTTATGGTATTGATGATTATCGTTTTGCTTCAATTCAGATTGCACAAACTACCATGCGTAGTATAATTGGAAAAATGGAGCTCGATAAAACTTTCGAAGAACGAGATGTAATTAATACAACTATTGTGGAGGCTGTTGACAAAGCTTCCGATCCATGGGGCGTTAAGGTCACTCGCTACGAGGTTAAAAATATTACTCCTCCACAAAGTATTAAGGATGCAATGGAGAAGCAAATGCGTGCTGAACGTGAAAAACGTGCTACAATTGCCGAATCCGAAGGTCAAAAGCAGGCCAAAATAAATGTTGCCGAAGGTGATAAGCAAGAGTTAATTGCTCGCTCCGAAGGTGAAAAACAAAAACGTATTAATGAAGCTGAAGGTAAGGCTGCCGAAATTGAATATGTTGCAAGTGCAACAGCAAGTGGTATTCGCCAAATTTCGGAAGCTATTGGTTCAAAAAATGGATTAGATGCCGTAAATTTAAGAATAGCAGAACAGTACCTGCTGGAATTTGGTAAACTGGCTAAACTAAATAATACAATGATTATTCCATCAAATATGGCTGATATATCAAGTATTATTGCTACAGCAACATCGGTATTTAAAGAAACTGATAAACCAAAAAAATAAAATATTGGTTTAAATTATTAGAATTCAATATTCTATAAGAAAGTCAGAGGTTTTTCTCTGATTTTTTTTTGTCCCAATGTAATAATCGTTTTATTTCCGTGTCATACCAAAGAAATAAATTAATGATGTATTAAACAATTCATTATTTTTTATGTCTTAATCAAACAAAAAACTAAATAAATTTTAAATAAGTATGAAGCGAATATTTTTATTATTGTTTTTATCAGTTTATATATTAACTATAAATGCAGCAGAGAATGAAGGTGATGCAAGAAAAGGCGGAGTAAAGGGATTTGTATTTGATGCTGATACCAAAGTGCCCTTAGAATATGCTACTATAGCTATTAAAAACAAAACAACCAATAAGCTGGATGGTACAATTACTGATCAAACAGGCTTTTTCAGAGTTACAGGTCTTGATTTTGGAAAATATAGTATTGAAGTAACTTTTATAGGATACGAAACAAAAGTATTATCAGAATTTGAACTAACCGATAAAAACAATTTTGTAGATATGGGTCAGGTAAGTCTTAAATCAACATCAGAAAGTATTGATGAAGCTGTAATTGTTTCTGACCGACCAACTGTATCATATAGGATTGATAAAAAGGTTATTAATGTAAGTCAGCAGCACACATCAGCATCGGGAACAGCAGTTGAATTACTTGAAACTATACCATCTGTTACAGTTGATATTACTGGTAATGTTGCATTACGTGGCAGTACAAGTTTTACCGTTTTAATTGATGGAAAACCAACTGTTTTAGAACCAAGCGAGGCACTTAACCAGATTCCTGCAAGTGCGATTCAGAATATAGAAATTATTACTAACCCTTCAGCCAAATTCGATCCTGATGGTTCTTCAGGTATAATAAATATCATTACCAAAAAAAATCAATTACAAGGTATAACCGGAGTAGTAAATTTAAATGGTGGTTACTTTGATAATTATGGAAGTGATTTTCTCTTTAACTATCGAAAGGAAAGATTTAATTTTTATCTGGGTGCTGATATAAGTAACCGAATGATGTTTGGTTTAACCGAAAATGAAAATAGAACAACAAAACACGACCCACTTGATTTAAATAATGATACAACTACAACTGTTATATCAAATGGTAGGTTCAATCGTGGGGGCTTAACTTACGGTATTCGCGGTGGTTTTGATGTTTCCATAAATGCTCAAAATACTTTAAGCATTGGTGGTCGATATGGATATAGAAGTATGGATAACTCTTCATTAACTGATTTTAATGTTAGTACTAATCCTATTTCTATAAGCAATAATTATAAGAATGTTAATATTGGTAACAGGGGTGGTGATTTCTATAGTATAAATCTTGACTTTACTCACAAATTTGCAAAAAAGGGTCATGAGCTGGTTATGCAATTTATTACAGACTATAGAAACTTTGATGAAAATTCAGAAAATCAATTAGTTGATATCAATAATATTATATCATTCGGACAAAAGAATATTGAAGAAGGACCAGAAAGAGGGTACCGTGGTAAATTAGATTATGTTTTACCTATAGGCGAAAAAGATAAATTTGAAGCGGGATATCAGCTTAGAATTAGTAATGGGGATGAATTCAGAAAGGTTTATAATTACCAATTAGGCGATTATGTATTAATTGATACTCTTACTCATAAGGTAAATGAGGTTGATGATATTCATTCGTTATATTCAACTTATTCTGGTAACTTAAAGAATTTTGGATACCAGGTAGGTTTACGCGGAGAGTACACTTATAGGGTAATAGATTTATTAGGCGAAAATCAAACATTTACTTTAGATCAATGGGACTTTTTTCCAACTTTCCATTTGTCATACCAATTGCCAAAAGAACAACAGGTAATGTTGAGTTATACAAGAAGAATTGAACGTCCCCATGGTTGGGATCTTGAACCTTTTTTAACTTGGAGAGACGCATACAATGTTCAACAAGGTAATCCTGCACTTAAGAATGAATATATTGATTCGTATGAGTTGAGCTACCAGGTATTGTTAGGCAAAAATACATTCTCAATTGATATATATGATCGCAAAACAAATAATAAGATTGAACGTGTAAGAATGGCTTATCCTGAAAAAGAAAATGTTATTTTACAAACATCCGAAAATGTTGGTTTCGATAATTCATTAGGTGCTGAACTAATGTTTGGACTTGATTTGTTTAAATGGTGGAGACTCGACTTAATGGGTAATTTGTATTCGTATAAGGTTGAAGGTAAATTGTTTAATAAGGATTTTTCTGAGGAAAGTTTTAACTGGAATACAAGATTGAACGCAACTTTTAAAATAGGTAAAGCATCAAGGTTGCAATTAAATAATATGTATAATAGTAAATCTGTTTCAGCACAAGGTGAACGTGAGGGATTTATTGTTACAACATTCGCTTATAAGCAAGATTTATTTAAAAATAAAGTTTCGTTAACACTTCAGGCTCGTGATATTTTTAATACAGCGGGACACTCATTTACATCAAAAAGTAGCGATTTTTACTCTTATAGCAGATTTGAACCGTATTCTCCAATGGTTAGTTTAACTCTTACTTGGCGTTTAAATAATTATAAACCTGATCGTAAGAAAAATAATAATGGTCAGCAAGATGATATGGATGAGGGATTTGAATCATTTTAATCCTGATACAATAAATAAAAAGAGGCTGTCTCAAAAGGACAGCTTCTTTTTTTTTGTTAATAATTTAGGATAGATTTATTTTGTTATCATTAAGATAT
>MEOE01000033.1 GCA_001768565.1 Bacteroidetes bacterium GWF2_33_16
TGCCGGTTATATTTTTAGCGGAGATGATGTGCTTTTCTGGAACACAAACCAATTTGATATTCATCCGCAGGCGTTGCTGAAAGATTCGCTGTGGCATTTCATTCAACTAAACAATGCATTTGGTATATATAAATGGAAATACTCAGGGCATGAATATGGTTTGCTAACATTTATCAACATCAAAACTGATTTCCCTTATGAGAACAAATATCTTAGAAATGAATTTGGCAAATCTTTTCCGGTAGATAAAAACACAGTTATCAGTGGTGAGAAAATTCCTGATACAAATCACATATATGACAAAAACAATCACTTTTTGTTCAGTATCATTCAAAGTGAGAAACCGGAAAACAATGACACGCTAAGATTAACCGGTTTTATTGCATTTTCAATTACTTTTTTATTGCTTTTTCTGGTGTATTTCAACATCAACACATTGTCTGAATCAGCTAAACTTAAACCTATCCGGTTTTGGTCGGTGACAATCACCTCCGGAATTGGGTTAATGATTATGTGCTACTTCGACTACCCTACACTTTTCTTCAACAACCCGATCTTTTCCCCTCAGCAATATGCAGCCAATGCCCTGATAAAAACATACACTCATCTGAGTTTAATCTGCATTTTTATCATTGAAATGATTTTAGTCTATCATCTTAAAGTTGAAAAAGGGAAAAACCACCCCATCCTGCAAAGAGCCGGTTTATACCTTTATATTCTGTTCTTTTTTGAGACAATAAAAAGTCTGATTCTAAACTCAAATTTAAGCTTCAATTTATTAGTACTCAGAGAAAATATTTTCACAAACATCTGGACGCAGTTATTAATATTTGTTCTTGCCTTCGGCTTGTTTTTTATGTTGCAAATAACACAATCTAAAGCCCCAAAAACCAGCACAAAAAATACGATTAGAATTGACCTTATTTATATCCTGTTGTCTATCATATCATATATCTTTGTTTTTCATGAGTTTACCATATACTATGTATGCTTCTTATTCACTATTATTCTTTTTGATTTCTTACGAAGGCGTTATTTTAATAGCTCTTTTGATTTTAAAACCTTTGGAATATACTTTCTTATATTAAATTTTGTCATTCTCATCATATCTTATCAATTTAATGAATATAAGAAATTTAACAAATATAAGATATTATCTGAAAACATATCAGTGAATGGCAATTCTGAAAGCGATCCCATTGCAGAACTATTGTTGGAAGAACTTGACAAGAACATTAAAGAAGATACATATATTAAACAACTGGCAACAAAACCAGATTCGACAGAAGAAATTACCAAATACATTTTCAACAACTATTTAAGTGGATTCAGGAACAAATACAATATTAATATAAAAGCCATATCACAACAATCATCTGCGTATGAATATTACAAAGAATATCTGGCTTATAACGGAAAAAGACTCAAAGAAACAGGCTTTTACACTTTGCCTGCCTCATTATACGATTTGAGTATTATCGGAATAATTAAGACCGCAGAGAATAACGAGGCAGATAATGCTAATTTTCTGGTACTTGAATTTGAACCAAAAAGAAATTTCAAAAGTTATAGCTTTCCTGACCTGCTCATCAGTAATGAAACGGATTTGTCAGGTCAGAATAATATCTCTATTGCGAAATACGAGAATAACGAATTGATATACAGCGACCTTAAATATGACTGGCCGGAGAAAGATACTACCTTTATCCATCTGAGAGATGGATTCAGACTTATTGAATCAGCCGATATCAAATTTTACATCCTGACCAAAGCAAATATACAGATAATCATCACCAGGATTTCTACAGCTAATATTACAACGCTCTACTACTATTTCATTTTTTCTTTTCTGCTTTGCCTGCTCATTGCAAAAGTACTATTCTGGATTTATGAGGTTAAAACTCAACAAAGAAATTATATTATAGGACTAACAACCAAGTTTCAGCTGGTTTTTGTTTCATTACTATTAATGAGTTTTATTGGTATACTTATTTTTTCCACAAAATATATCCGAAACAATTATCAACAAGAACAGATCTCCAACATTGAAAAGAAGAAACAGTACCTGCAAAAATCATTACAGGACCTTTATTACTGGACGGAAGACATTTCTACGATTGATACACAGGGACTGAAGATTAATTTAGAAGAACTGGCATACAGATATCAAACCGACATAAACATTTACGACAATACAGGGAAGTTGATAGAAAGTTCCCAACCGCTTATATTCAGTAAACATCTTCTTGGCAGGATGATGTCGCCAGAAGTATTTTTCAGCAATGAACCCCCCGAAAACCAATATGAGAAGATAGGAAATTTAAGCTATCTGGCAGCTTATACCGACATGATCAATGGTGATTATCTTCAGCTAGGTTACATCTCGATTCCACAATACCTTAGTCAAACTGAGATTAATGCTAAAATCGAACAATTCCTACTGGCAATTATCCAGATTTATCTTATAATCATTGTATTTTCCGTCATATTAATCATAATTGCAGGAAAGCAACTGTCAGATCCTTTACACTTGCTCGAGAATAAGTTAAAATCCATGCATCTGGGTGGAAAAAATGAAAAAGTGGAATATAAATGGCAGGACGAAATCGGACAATTAGTAGAACAGTACAACCGAACTGTTGATGAACTTGAGAAAAGCACGCAACTGCTTCTGCAGTCCGAAAGAGAAACGGCATGGCGAACAATGGCACGACAGGTAGCCCATGAAATCAACAATCCGTTGACACCGATGAAGCTGACCATCCAGCAACTTATCCGAACCAAACAACTTGATCAACAAAGTTTTGATGCCTACTTTGAAAAATCTGCACAAACCCTGATTGAACAAATCGACAATTTATCAAGAATTGCCGGTACTTTCTCACAATTTGCACGAATGCCTGAAACCAGATTCACCAGAGTAGATCTTGCTGCTAAGTTATTCTCTGTTGTTGAATTGTTCCGCAATAATCATGAAAACATTGACATCAGTTATTCAGGAACAGAAAAAGGCATATATGTAAACGGAGATGCAGAGCAACTGCTTCAGGTATTCAACAATATTATGAAAAATGCTACGCAATCAATAAAAAACGGAGCAATAGGTAAAATTTTAGTTGAACTGGAAACTATAGATAAAGAAATTCAAATAAAATTCATCGATAACGGTGTGGGCATTTCCCCTTCCATACAACAGGATATTTTCAAACCGAATTTTACAACAAAATCGACCGGCATGGGACTGGGCCTCAGCTTATCAAAAAGTTTTATTGAGAATATGAATGGTACAATTTCAGTCACTTCTAAAGTTAAACATGGAGCTACATTTGTCATTCGGTTACCGATGGAAGCTGATAGCAAATTGTTGCATACTGAAGATATTTGAACTAATTTTGCGAATGTAAATGCATTGATTTATATAATTTATGAGAAAAATACCAATTTTAGTACTGTTAATACTAATCGTTTCTTCGGCAAATGCCAATTTGCTCTACGATATTACCGACGGTAAATTCAAACCTGAAAAAACGATGATTCCGCTTTCAATGAATGATGGGGAACATTACACTCTGATGGTCGACAACCGCGCTATCGTCAAATACAGCTATAAAACGGGAGAAGCCGTTGATACCCTGTTATCAATAAGCAAATCGAAAAATCCTCCGATCAGCTCTTTTTCCGGATATTTACTCAGTCCGAAGGAGACAAAAATTCTGATCTACACCAACGAAAAAAAACGTTACCGCAGATCCTTTACAGCCGAATATTTTGTCTATGACATCAAATACAAAGAATTTGATCCGCTATCGTCACAAACACCGCAGGAAGCACCCGTTTTTTCACCAGACGACCGCTATATTGCTTTTGCACACAACAACAATTTGTATATGAAGAAAGTAGAATTCAAGACAGATATACAAATCACAAAAGATGGTGCAAAAGGAAAAATCATCAATGGAATTGCTGATTGGCTGTACGAAGAAGAGTTTGTTAACACCCATTATTACAGTTGGAGTCCCGACAGCAAACTATTGGCTTACATCAAATTTAACGAAAGCGAGGTTAAGGAATTTACGTTTCAGACTTATTTAAATGCTGAAAACAACGAACCGCTTCTTTATCCGGGATATAAATCATTTAAATATCCAAAAGCCGGAGAAAACAATTCCAAAGTATCGGTATGTATTTATGATGATTTCAACAAGACAACCCGAACCATTAAAATGAATGAAAATGAGGAATCATATTACATTCCGCGTATCCGCTGGACAAACAATCCCGAGCAACTCGCAGTTTTTCAGTTGAACAGGAATCAAAACCGTTTAGACATGTATTTTGCCAATCCTAAATCAGGATTATCAAAACTCATTAACCGTTCAGAGGACAAATACTATACTGATTATCAAAATATTGACTATCTTTATTTTAGCAGTGACAACAAGTTCTTTTATACTCTCAACGATAAAGACGGCTATCGGCATATCTATCAGCATCGTATGGACGGAACCATATTACGACAGATAACAAAAGGAAACTGGGATGTCACAGATTTCTATGGTGTTGATGAAACAAGTAATACCGTTTACTACCAATCAGCAGAATACTCACCCATGCAGCGGGATGTATTTTCAATCAATGCAAAAGGTAAAAAAACTTGCCTGACAAGTGCAAAAGGTACACATAATGCTTATTTCAGCAGTAACTTCAGGTATTTTGTACTCGATGAATCATCAGTATCATTGCCCAACACAATTAGCCTGAGAGATAATTCGGGACAAAAAATAAGGGACATCGAAAGCAACAGAACAATCAAAGAAGCATTCAGAAATTTAAAATTATCACAAAAAGAATTTTTCAGTTTTAAGACCAGTGAAAACATCTCTCTGAATGGCTGGATGTTAAAACCTACCGGCTTTGACCCTGCAAAAAAATATCCGGTACTCATGGTACAATATTCAGGCCCCGGCTCCCAAATGGTATTGGACGAATGGGATTTCGGATGGGAATACTATTTATCGACCATTGATTACGTAGTAGTCTGCGTTGATGGCAGAGGCACGGGGGCACGGGGGAGTGAGTTTTTGAAATGCACCTATAAGCAAACAGGAATACTTGAAACCAAAGATCAGGTCGAAGCAGCAGAATATCTTGGTCAGCTCACCTATATTGACAAAAACCGCATTGGCATCTGGGGATGGAGTTTTGGTGGATCCATGACTTTATGGTCAATGAGTACAGGAAAACAGGTTTTTAAAGCCGGTATCTCAGTTGCCCCCGTTACCGACTGGCGTTATTACAATACCGCCTATATTGAAAGGTTTATGCAGACACCACAAGAAAATTTCAAGGGCTACGAGCAAAGCTCTGCAGTGATAAATGCTGAAAAACTTAATGGCAGATTATTGATTATTCATGGTACGGCAGACGATAACGTTCATTACAGCAATACCCTTGTATATACCGATAAATTGGTAGAACTGGGAAAACAGTTTGAAATGCAGGTATATACAGAT
>MEOE01000034.1:0-58373 GCA_001768565.1 Bacteroidetes bacterium GWF2_33_16
TGGTATGTTATAAACCCATCTTTATATACTAAGGCTGTACTATCAGGTGCGCGTTCTACCTGTTCCTCAAATAGCTGATGAATCGTTTTATCTCTCGGGTAATCGGCTTCAGTATTATTAAAATCATTCAACAGCTTATGTCTCTCTGATTCTGGTAGTAATTCTAATTCTTGAAAGTTTGATTCTTCATTGTGTATTATTGAATCTAGAATCTTTAAAAAATGCTTATTGATATTTTCTATTGAATCACTATTAAAATTTAATTTATTAAAAATAAAACTTATCTCTATCTCATCAGATAAAAAAGCACTTACTGTTAATTTATAATTTGTTGATTCTCTAATATCAAATGATTTAAAAGTCAATACCTCACCATTCTGTAAATTAATTTTATTAAGAGGGTAATTTTCTATTAAAAAAATTGACTCAAACAATTCATCACCACTATAATTTGATTCATTCAATATCGCATATAATGGGACATTCTCATAAATTCCTCTTTCCCTTAAATGAATCGAATTCTCTTTTATATTATCAATTATTGGCTTATTTGATACCAAATTAAGTCTTAAAGGTATTGTATTAATAAATAGGCCTACTATTTCTTCTATTCCATCCAATTTAATAGACCTTCCCGAAACCGTAGTCCCAAAAACGATATCATTATTTCCTGAATACTTATATAAAAGTATACCCCATGCATTATATAAAATATCAGCAATTGTTGTTCTGTGTAGTTCACAAATTTTCTTAAGCAAAAGAGCTTTTTCTTTAGAAATAATACATTTATAACACTCAGTATGGTTATCCAACTGTAAATTTTCACGTTTAAAATTAAAAATACAATTAGATTCATATCCATTTAAATAATCTTTCCAGAAAGATCTACTTTGATCGGAAAAATCTCTATTAAACTTGATATAACTTTTAAATGAGTTTTTTTTACGAACCTTCGTTAAGGTTCCATTAACAAGACTGCTATAATATAGTAGAAATTCATTTAGTATTATTCCATTACTCCATCCATCATAAATTATATGATGATTACTTATTATTAAAATATGTTTATCATTCTTAAATTTACATAAAGTTAGCCTAAATGGAATTTCTCTTAAATCAAAATTTTCTTCATAATCTTTTTCTTTTATATCAGAAAGTAATTTGGTACTATCCTCAACATCCAGCTTTGATAAATCAAAATATCTAAAATCAACTTTATATTCTTTTAGTATAACCTGAACCGGTTTACTTAATTTCTCCCATCGAAATACAGTTCTTAACATTTCGTTATTTTCAACAACTTTCTTCCATGCTTCCTTAAAAACATCCATTACAATTAAACCTTCAAGCTCTAGTGATAACTGAATAAAATACATACCGCGAGTAGCATCTCTAAGGTAATGGTATAAGATCCCTTCCTGCAAAGATGTCAGGTCTACAATATCTTCAATATTTTTTTTATCTAATTTAAAATCTTTGATCATATTGTATCTTTTGCAAATTAAGTAGTAAATTAAAAAGAATTTATATTTTAATATTGTGGAATTACTTTTACAAGAAACACCTTAAAAATAGCTTTTGAGATAATAATAACTCCATATTTATAAGATTTCACAAGTACTAACGAATTAATGCCACTAATTCAATTAGTGGCTATTTTATTATAAGCCCTCTTAAACATTTATTCTAAAGTAAAGATCTTAAGAATTTGATTGCAGATTATTGTGTTTCTTTTCTAATGAAAAAATTTATTGTAACAATAAAAAAAAAACCAATATTTAAAGGTTTTTCCACTTAAAAGGTTCTTAAAGAATCTGTAGAACAAATATATCTATCTAGCATAAAAATATAATCCTTAATATTAAAACCTTTAACAATCATATACTACTTATCAGAATAAATCTGAAAGATGAGTCAATCTCATTTTTTCTAAGGTAAATAAAAATACTAAGGATTTTATTATTAAAATAGAATAAAAGAATTGGAACATCAAATAATATACTTCCTTCAAATAATATTTAGATCAGAAGAATTATAGTACATTGAGCAGACTATCATGTTTAATAATTTCGCAGCTAAAATATTGAAAGAAATAATATCTTTATTTTATAGAATATATTTATAGTTACTTTTAAAATATCTTCTTAAGCCAAATTTTGATATTATTTCTTGTTGTATCTGAGATGTTCCTTCTATAATCTCAAGTATTTTAGCTTCTCTAAACAGCCTTTCTACAGGGTAATTGTTGCTACAACCATTTCCTCCATGCACTTGAACAGCATCAGATGCTATTTTATTTGCAATTTTAGACGTAAAATATTTGGCTATAGATGTTTCAATTATTGAATCTTCATGTTTTTCCATGCGCATTTTAGAAGCGCTCAAACATAATGATCTTGCCGCATGAATATTTGTAACTGCATCACCAATTATTCCTTGAATAAGCTGATATGTATAAATAGCTTTCCCAAATTGCTTCCTTTGTCTTGCATAACTTACCATTGAATCAAGAGATTCTTGAGCAATTGCAAGACCTGCCCAAGCAATACTATGACGACCAAAGTCTAGAGCAGAATTAACTATATATGAATACCCATTCCCTATTTGCCCCAAAATACAATTTTCTGAAACATGAACATCTTTAAATTCAACTTCAGCTACAAATGCGGCTCTGCTTCCTATTAGACCATTTATCCTTTTAGTTTGAACACCTTCAAGGTTTCTATCAACAATAAAAGCAGTTATTTCATCATTATTGGATGCGATAACGATAAAAAAATCAGCAATACCTCCAAATGTAATCCATTTTTTATTTCCGTTTATTACAAATGTGTCTCCAACTCTTACATAGTTTGTTTTAACGCTTTTTGCATCAGTTCCTACATCTGGTTCTGTTAAGGCAAAAGCACCGATTTTATCTCCACTTGCCATTAATGGTAACCAGAATTTTTTCTGTTCATCTGATCCCCTACTTAAGATTGTTTCACCAACTAGGGAGGTATGCACTGTTAATAGAGCTCTTGTTGAGCAGCATGCTTTCCCAATTTCTTCTGTCAACAAGCCATAAATTATTGGATTTAAACCCATTCCGCCGTATTCTTTTGGAAATGGAGCTGATAGAAAACCCTTTTCTGCCATTTTAACAATTAGAGCGCGCGGTAGTGCTTCTGTAGTTTCAAAATTTGATGCATAGGGGCGTATCTCTTTTTCTGCAAACAGCTTTACTTCTTCTATAATATTCATTTCTTCAATCATATTCTGCTATGGTTCAATTTTATTTATAGAACAACAATCATAATTTTAAACCAAATTTATTATTAATAAATATTGATTATTCTTTTGTATATTAAATTGAATACTTAAATGAAATGTCTAATAATAATTGAAACTAAATTAAATTCTACGTAAAAAAATAATTACTCGTATTTTAAAATATCAACTGGATTTGCTGAATATGCCTTAATTATTGTAAACACTAAAGCTATTAAAAAAACTACAGATGTTAAAACTAAAGGAATAAGAACAAACCATCCTCCTATTTTAATATGATATGCAAAATTACTAAGCCAACTAACTGAAATATAATAGGATATTGATAATCCAACGATTAATGAAATCAATAGTATTTTAAAAAATCCTTTAGACATTGATAACATATCAAGCATTCTGGCTCCCAGAACCTTTCGTATTGCAATTTCTTTTTCTCTCTCTTTTAAAGTATAAAAGGTAATTACAATAATCCCTACAACACTTATTAAAACAGAAGCTATAGCATAAAAAATAAGCCAAGACTGATACCTATTCTCAACTTCATAAAGCTTTTCTAATTGCGTTTCAACTTCATCATAAACAAATTCACTTTCAGGAAATATATTATACCATTTATCTTTTAAGAAATTAATTGCTTGATCTTTACTTTTAGGGTCAATCCTTACAATTATAGCATGACGGTAATTATCTTTTTCTAGTCTGAAAATTATCGGTATTATTTCTTTTTTAAGGCTTTCTTGATGAAAATCTTCAATTACTCCAATTACACTTTTTCTTAAATTGCCTTGATAAAAGAAAATTTCCGCTCCTATTATATCTCTGGGGTTATCATACCCTAAGTATTTCACTGCAGAATAGTTTACTATTATCTCATCCACGTTACTATTTATATCAAATTTCTTACCCTCAATAATTTTCATTTCATACAAATCAAAAAAATTGTATCTTACTGTATTAAAAGCCATATACAGAGGATCTAATTTTTCTGACTTGGTAACTGAAACATCTCCCCATTGTTGATATCCTTTTGATCCTGGATTATATACTGCTTGAGAAACACCTTTAATTAATGGGCTTTTAGCTATAAGTTCCTCATAATTTTTTATATAGCCCTCCATTTCCCAGAATTTTTCTAAATGGGGTTGTAAGAGCATTATTACATTTTTCTGGTTAAATCCTAAATCTTTATTATTTATATAAATTCTCTGCTTTATTGTAACTAACATAAATGATAAAAATAATATACATGTTATAAATTGAACCAACATTGGGATACTCTTTGTATTCAATTTATTTG
The DNA here is from genome assembly GCA_001768565.1 of Bacteroidetes bacterium GWF2_33_16. Lineage (GTDB taxonomy): Bacteria > Bacteroidota > Bacteroidia > Bacteroidales > UBA12077 > UBA12077. The sequence goes on from MEOE01000034.1 coordinate 4,568, forward strand.
AAATAATTCTTTTATTTCCTTTTAAAATTGCATAGGGATTAATCTTTGAATAAACCAATGCATAAATTAGTCCTAACAAAATAGAAATAATGATAAAAACAAGCAATAGTCCAAATAACCATTTTAATTCAAGAATTTTTGTATTTTCCATTGAAAAGTTAAAATAGGTTTTCACAACGTTTAATGTGAATAGATAAAATATTATTGCACCAATAAAAGCTAAAACAATCTGCACAATTGCCTCGGTAAAAAAGAATTTAATATTATCTATAAATCCGGCTCCCATTATTTTTCTAATTCCCATTTCTTTTGATCTTTCAATAGTTCGCACAATTGAAGTATTAATGAAATTTAGGTATGCTATTGTCAAACAAATAAAACCAATTAATAAAACATCAAAAATTGTTTTATAATTTCCATTGGATATTTCCCTTAGCTCTTGCTCCAAATTAGAATATAAATGTATTTTTTTCATTGGTTGAAAAAAGTACTGAATCAAGCTATTCGCATTCTTTGATAATTCTTCCATTTCAACATTAATTTTCTTTTCAACCTCGTCAATATTTGCTCCTTCCTGCAATAAAATATAAACCCAATGTATCATAGAACTTTCAAAATCATAATATTGCTTAGGAATACTATATAAATCTATATCAGAAACAAGGCAATTAGACTGTATGTGAGAATTCTCTGGGAAATCTTCAAAGATACCTGTTACAGTATATATTCCTGTACCATACTTTCCCTTAATTTTTAAAACTTTACCAATTGGATCTTCTTTATTAAAATATTTTTTTGCTAAGGACTCTGAAACTACTACTGTATTTGTCTTATTTAAAACTGTTTTTGGATTACCTGTAATAAGACGAAATGAAAAAACATCAAAAAAAGAACTATCTACCTGGTACACTTTATTTTCTCTAAATACGATATTTTCATAGCTAACTGTACAATCATCAGGCAATGGTGTAATATTAACATAACCTTTAACTTCAGGATAATTATCAGTAAGATGCTTTCCGACAAATCCATGAGCTATTGCATACTCATTCTTTTGATTTTCTGATGTTTTTCTGGTACATACTCTATATAAGTTTTTACCATTTTTATGAAATTTATCAAAACTAGTTTCAAATGCTACATATTGAAACAAATGAAGTATTATGGCCATAACAACTGATAATACTAATATATTAGTTAATGATATTAGTTTATGCTTCAATAAATTTCTAAGAATAACTTTAAAATATTTTATTATCATAGTTAAAAATTTTTATATAATTAAATTAAACATCTATATTTAAATAAACTTATTAAACTGCTTTACTATTACATTTTAATTAAAGTTTTGGTTTTTGTAATGTATTGTTGGTCAGAAAATCCATTCTTTAATTTCAATATATGGAATTATTAAGGACATTATACTAAAAACTATTAAAACAACAATAAATTCATAATTCGGTGTCTCTGAATTAATTAAGCTATAAAATAAATCTGTTATTCCCGTTAAAAATATTTTAGATCCATTAATAAGAATAAAAACCAATACTGAAATAATAGTTGAGAAAATAATTATAATTTTTCTTCCAATAAATTCTGTTTTTCTTTTTGGTAAACTCGAAGTAACCTTTTCTGAAAAACCATTATCAGGGATTTCTATATTTGATTTACAGGTTTCCTTTTTAATAAAATCTTCAAAATTATCTTTCATAATTATAAAATTTTTTAAGTTTTTCCTTTCCTCTCATTATATTGGTCTTAACAGTTCCAAGCGGTTGATTTGATATTCTTGAGATTTCTTTGTGAGTAAATCCCTTCTCAAAATACAAAACAATAACTAGCTTTTCATTCTGATTAAGTACCTTAATCGCTTGCTGAAAATCGATTGAACTGTCTGATCTAGATTCTTGGTTTGTTAATTCTGTTGAATCTAAATCCAATTTATTTAACTTTTTTTTATTGCAATATTCATAAAATACATTATAAGCAATTCTAAAAAGCCATGTTTTAAATTTAGCTTTTGCATTATAGCTAGATAAATACTTGTAAATACGAATAAAACATTCTTGTGCCAAATCATCTACAATATCGGCATTGCCATTTGTCAATCTAAAAAGCAACCCTCTAATATCTGACTGATAGCGTTCTACTAATTTTTTAAAAGCCAAATGATCATCATATACGATAATTTTAGCAATAAGGATTGAATCCGATAAATTCATTTGATCTATTCTTAGTTTTTTCTATTTGTTTTGTCAACAATGAAGGTAATGAAGTAGCCAATCCCTATAATCGTTGGAATAATACCAATTGTCCAAAAACTCTTTTCTGGATTTATTAAATACAAAGCTAAACTAATACTTAAACCTAAACTTATTAAAATAATTCCTTTGTGCAGATCAGAACGTGTTTCTAGCTCTAATTGCATAAGTTCTTTGGAAATATCTTTATCAAGATACTTGTTTAGCATTTCCAACCTTCTATTTGATTTTCTTTGGTTAAAATAAAAAGGAATGAATACAAGCATCAATAAAAAAATAAAAAAGATTACTAAAAAAAAGAATATCAAGGATTCAGATGGCATTATTTTATTTGCGGCATCAGCAGTGCCAACAAGAAGATTATCTAGAAGCACTTGCGGATTTACTGCAAATTTTTCAGCCATAGCTTTTTCGTGCTCATACTTTAATCTCTCCTTTTCTTTAATAAGATCTAGGATTTGATCGCTACTAAGTTTTTCAAGAATTTGAGGAGTCAATTCTAATGACTTAATAGTTGAATCATTTTGAGCATAAATTGGTAAAATTGAAATACTAAGTAAAATGCACAGCAATAATGTTGATTTTTTCATAATATCTGTTTTTTGTTGAACTTTGTTACCTTGTTTAGACATAAACATTACTGATTTTGGATTCAAAAAATAAAAAAAATCTATGAACAGACACCTGAAATTGAGTTTAAAGTTAATTTTAATGGGGGTTTGATATTTTGTAAATGTTTTGCTTTTGAATATTATATTCAAATAATGATGGAAAAGAAGAATTACACGCCAGATTTTCTAGGAGACCTAGTCTGAGTTCAACTGATCAAATGATTATCATTAATATTTGCCGCGAGAAGAAAATGAAGAAAGTCATTTTTATACTGTATCATTAAGTGAGTAACAAACTGATCTTCTGATACATAATAAATCTTGCCCATCTAAGAATTCTTTGACTCTTGATTTTTGATTCTACAAAGATTAAATTTAGATAAACTAAGCTTTGGTTTTCCTTTCAATTAAACAAACAATATTATCTATTGAACTAAAATTTTTTAAATCTAAATCATCATTTTCTATAGTAATAGCGAAATTTTTCTCGATATAATTCAAAATTTTCATTGCAAACAATGAATTTACATATCCCAAAGCAAAAATATTATCAGTGTCTGTAAATTTAGCTTCATCATCAAACACTATTAAATTGCTTTCGATAAATTCTCTAATTTTTTCTTTCAAAACCATAATTATTATTAATTGCAGATTTATTAATTTTATCAATCACATGTAACAGAATCTTCATTATAAATTAGTTTTACATAACCTGGTATTGGCTGTATTTGAAGCAAATCATTTTCAAGTACAATATTTCCTTTTTTATCATTTGATATTTCTTTGAAATTTCCAAATTTGTAAGTTATGTACATCATTCGATTTCTATCTGTTTGCTTGAAATCAGCTAATAGTCTCTTATTTTCTTTTTGCGCTTGATGCATAATAAAAGATAATAATACAGATCCCACGCCTCTAGACATAACTCTGCATGACATAAGAAATAACTTAATATTCCAAGTTGATTTGTTGAGTTCAATTAAGGCTAACCCAATTTTCCCATAAGAACCAAACTTATCAGTTAATTCACAAATATATAATTTATAATTAGCACATTTTCTAAATTCATTCAGCTCATTAAAACTATATGTATTTCCAGTTGTATTTAACTGATTTGTTCTTATAGTCAATTCTTCAGCTCTTTTCAAGTCTTCTTCCTTTGCATCTGAGATTATAAATGACATATTTAATGATTTAAGAAAGCTTTCCTGTGGTCCTTCATATTCTTGTTCAAGTTTACTTCGTTTAAAATCTTCTAAATACATTAATCTTCTCCTTTTGGAATCACTAGTTATAAATCTGGGATTAAGTCGTTTATGATCAAGTAATAATAAATAATCAGCAGCATTAAATGTTTCAACACCTTTACAGCCATAACCAACCTCCTCTAATTCAAATTCTTGATCATCAATGAACATTATCGAATCAATACCAATATTCAGATTTTTTTTTATATTATCAATAGATTTGGATTTTGAATTCCAATTTATTTCAGGGTATAAAAACCAATTGTCAATTCCAAACTCTTTTAATTTCCTCATTGCATCATCATAATTATTTCTACTGGCAATTGAATGAAGGATTCCTCTATTATCAAGCTCATTCAAAACATTTATTATGCCTTCTTTTAATTTGACATTCTCAGATTCTAATAAAATCCCATCCCATATTGTATTATCTAAATCCCAAACAACACATTTTATCTCTTTATAAGCACTCATTTTTATTCTTTATAATTAATAACACATTTAGCTAGAAACTATATTTATAAAATCCCTCTCCAGATTTTTTTCCTAATAATCCTGCATCAACCATTCTTCTAATCAAGGGACAACATCGAAATTTGCTATCTTGAAAATTGTTATATAATACTTCTAAGGATCTTTGAACTGTATCTAGGCCAATCAGATCAGCTGTTTCCAACGGACCCATGGAATGACCATATCCTTTTCTAAATACTAGGTCAATATCCTTTGGTGATGCAACATTTTCATGGACAAGAAAAGCTGCCTCATTCATAAATAAATGAGACAATCTATTTGCAACAAAACCAGGTGAATCATTAACTATTACTGGAGTTTTATTCATTTCAATTAATATATCAATAATAGTATCTATAGTTTCAGTAGATGTATGAAATCCTTTTATAACCTCAACCATCTTTTTTAAAGGAACAGGATTCATAAAATGAACACCAATAACTTTATCTTTTCTCTTTACTAATGATGCTATTTTTGTAATAGGTATACAACTTGTATTAACAGCATATATAACATTTTCAGGGCAATGATTTTCAAGTTCCCTATACAAATTTTCTTTTATGTTGAAATCTTCATCTATATTTTCAATTATTAGGTCAATGTCATTAAAATCATTATAATCAAGAGTAAAAAGTATTCTATTAATTATTTCTTCAAACTCTATATCTTTATATTCTTTCTTTATCATTTTATACATTCTAAAGTCAGATTCCATTTTAGATCTAGCCTTTATAAGAATATCCTGTTTGATATCTTTCAAAATAACCCTATAACCAAACGTTGAAAATTCAAGTGCAACATCACATCCCATAACACCTGCTCCTAAAATTGCTATTTTTTTCATACAATTCTAATTTATTTAAGGAACACTTCAAATATAATTTTCAAATTAATTCCATTGAGGAATAATATCTGAATTCTATTGCTGATCAATATTTACCTATTTATAACCATAAATTGCAGCAAGAATAGCTTTTTGTATATGCAACCTATTTTCTGCTTGATCATAAATTACTGATTGTTTACCATCAATCACATCCGCAGTTGCCTGCTGTCCTCTTATAATAGGTAAACAATTCATAAATATTGCTTCTGGATTCGCTCTCTCAAAATGTTTCTGAGACACGCACCATTTATCTCTAACATTATTTCTCATAATCATATCTTCATCACTTGATTTTTTTAATGATTTCCAACTTTTAACATAAATAACATCTGCACCCTCTGATGCTTCCATGATATCATTAGAAAATTCTAATTTACCACCAGAGCTTTGAACTTGTTTTTTAGAGAATTCAACATATTCTTCATCAAGATCAAATCCTTTGGGGTATGCAATAACCATATTCATACCTAATGTTGAACCTGCAGTCATTAATGAATGTGGAACACCAGGAGATTTTTGTCTCTCTGCATAACCCCAAGTAACAACAACTTTCTTTTTTTTATAATCATTTCCCAATTTTTCTTTCATAGTAAAAATGTCACCTAAAGCTTGACATGGATGATCTTTATCATCAAGGGCATTAATAACTGGAATATTAGTATTCTCAGCTAATAAATTTAATGCTATTCTGCCAGCCCCATAATTATTCATATCGTACATTCTAACAACAAGTCCATCGATATATCTTTCCATAACTCTACCTGTATCAATTAAACTTTCTTTATGGATAAGTTGCAGATCATGAGCATTATAATATTCCCCATGTCCCCCCATTTGCTGCACTCCAACTTGAAAAGAGATTCTAGTTCGTGTAGATGCCACACCAAACAATAATCCAATATTCTTATTTTTTAGTACAGTAGAAACATCAGTTCCATTTTTAATATCTTCGGATAACCTCATAATAAACTGTAACTCTTCATTGTTAAAATTCATTAAACTAATGAAATCCCTATTTTTTAAATTCATAATTAAGTTGTTTTAGTTAAACATATTTAGATCTTGACCTATTAAATTCTTTAAAGCTAGATTATAATAATAAGCACCCATGGCAATATCAAAAACAGCCATTCCCATTGGATTAAAAAGTATTGGGTTTTTATTAATAAATGGTTCGTAAAGATTATTCATAACAATATCACAAATAGAAAAAGTTTGTGCTTTATTCAAACCTTTCTCCAAATGCATATTTTCAATATCTGTTTTTTCACGACAAACTTCTTCCCAATCATCAACAATTATAGCACTTTTAAACCATTTATAAACACATATTTTATAGTCTCTTAAGGAAACATTCAAATGTAATGAACCAGTTTTAGGTTTTTCATTGATATATGATGACTTTGAGACAGTACATGTAATAAAAATATCTGCATTTTCATATGCTTTTTGCCAACTATCAGCAATTATTATCTTATCTCTAATTTCTTTATCAATTAAATTTAAATCAATATTATTTATATCAAAAAGAACAATATGATCAATCCTATTACCCAACAAACTAGAACACATTTTCAAATGATATTGACCTATAGGTCCAAACCCAACAATCCCAACTTGTATTTTTTTTAATTGTCTTATGTTTTGAAAATATCGTATCATTAGTCCACTTACTGATGCTGTTCTAATAACACTTATTAATGCAGTATTAATAATCGCTGTTGGTTCACCTGTATCTGGGTTATTTAGAATCGTTACACTATGTGCTCTTGGAATATTTTTTTTTATATTGCCTGGGAAACTAGCAATCCATTTGATACCTGCCATGTTAATGCTTCCGCCAAGAAAAGCTGGCATAGCTATTATTCGGTTGTTAAAATCCCTATATCGCAAATATGGTTTAATGGGTTGGGCATAATCATTTTTTGCCAAACATTTAACAGAATCTTCAATTACATCAATTGCTTCTTCCCAGTTTATCCATATTTTTTTTATATGTTCTTCGTTAAGATAAATCATTTGTTATTGTTTTTGGTTATAAGTTTCAAGTTATATCTTATCAAATTAGTACTATTTACTTTAACTTTAATAAAATTAATCATTTATTGTTTTCCTCTCTTTATCAATTAAATACTCATTACACCAGCAGTCATCATAAATTGTAGTGCAATATCTTTCACCCCGATCAGGAAAAATACAAATAACATTTAGAGGTTCTCGAATTTCTTTTTTCGAAAAATATTTTTTTATAGCAGCATAGACTGAACCAGATGATCCTCCTGCAAAAATATTATGTTCCTTCAATAACTCTTTACATGATTTTGCAGTTTCTATTTCACTGACCCATACAACATCATCAATAATAGCCCTTTGCAATATATTTGGCACCATACTTGAGCCAATTCCAGGAATATACCTTTTTTGGGGAGTATTCCCAAAAATTACAGAACCAAAAATATCAACAGCAATGACTTTAACTTTAGGAAATCTCTCTTTTACTTTTTGAGATACTCCAGTAATAGTTCCTCCAGAACTAACACCAAGAAATATATAATCAATATTGCCTAAAACTCCATTGCAAATTTCATTTCCTAAGGTTTCATAATATGCTTCTGCATTTAAAGGATTTTCATATTGATTTATCCAATAAATATTCGGGGTGGAATTTAATATCTCTTTAATTTTTAAAATACGATTAAGTAAATATCCTCCAAATTTATCTTGTTCTGTGACTTTAATAATTTGCGCTCCTTGTGTTTTAATTAACATTTCATTTAAAGGTGTAGTATTTTTGTCAATTACACAAATAAATTTGAGTCCATATAATCTGGAATAGGCAGAAAGCGAAACCCCAAAGTTCCCAGAAGATGATTCAATAAGAGTAGTATCTTTATTAATAATATTTTCATCTAAAATTTTTTTTATTATATATGCAGCAGCCCTGTCCTTAACGCTTCCTGTAGGATTAAAAAATTCTAATTTCGCATAAAGATTAATGTTTATTTCATTTTTTAGATTTATTTCCACTATGGGAGTGTTTCCAACTTGATATAAAATATTACTTGACATAAGGAAGTATTATATTGTTCTATATGATTTAAAATTGATTATTTAGATACAAAAATTATATATTTAAAATTTGAATGTCATTTATTCATATAATTGATACTTTATTGTATAAGTAAGCCTTAATCTCTAAAATCAATTATTTTTAAGCAATCAAAATCATAGTTATAACATATTTTAATTCAATTATTATTGAAACAGTACCTTCAAATCATCATCCTCCAATTCTACTCCATTAAAATCTGAAGGAGTAAAATAAATATCTTCACTATTTTTTAAATAGAAGACCAGATTGTTTATTTGCCTAATAAATCCTTCTTTTAAAGAAATGATATCAGATTCATTAAATGTGACATTACAATAAACAAATTCTACATTCAGTTCTTTATTTATTATCAAAATATTTATTTCTAAACTTGATGTAATATGATTTTCATCAGAAACATCTTTTCCAGAAAATTTATTAGAATAAGAAAATAAGTCGTTTGATACTTCTTCGCCAAACTGTCCAAGGTAATTAAACCTAATTTCACTTTTTAACTTCTCAGATTGATTAAAAGAGCCTGCTAAATATTTAGCAATACCATAGCCAATTCCATTTTTAGGGACTTTCCTTATTTGCTCTTTTACAGCTTTTATATGCTTATCTAAATCATCTCCCTCAATTTTAAAAACAACAGGATAAATTGATGTAAACCAACCAATAGTTCTTGAGACATCAATACCTTCGAGATTTCTTCCATAATTCTCAAAATCAACAACTATTTGACTTTTCTTGGTAAAATCTCTAACTGTTAATGCCAAAGCAGTAGCTAGAAGTATATGAATATCTGTATTATAAGGTTTGTTGGCATCTTTCAATAAAAACTCTGTTTGCTCATTATCTAAAGAAAATTGACACTTATAATACTCAGAAATGATACTATTAATTGGTTCTTTCTCTGACAACTTGAATTCATTGCTTTCTATATCCTTCCAATAATCTACCTGAGATTTTAATTCTTCTGATTCAGCATAGTCTTCCAAGGCACACTGCCAATCAATCAAACTACCGGTTTTTAAAGGAAGTTTTATGAACGCCCCATTCTCAATAGTATAATACAAATTATACAAATCTTCTAATAAAATCCTCCATGAAACACCATCAATCACCAAATGATGGGCTGAAATCAAAAGACGGTCATGCTTATTTTCTTCTCTAATAATACCTGCTTTTATTAATAAAGTATTAGTTATATCAAATGATGATTTAAGTTCTACACCTATTGATTCCAGTGTGTTTTTATCATCTATTTCAAATACATCAATTTCAAATGCTTTCTTTAAATGGTCGTTATTAAAGAACATACAATTCTTTTTAGTATTATAGTTTGCTCTTAATCCATCGTGATGTTCGATAAGTTTATAAAAAACTTGTTCAAGTATGTTCTTGTCAATAGGTTTCTTAAACTCTAATAATACTGATTGGTTGAAATAATTCGGATTTTCAATATCTTGTTCAAAAAACCATCTTTCAATAGGGCTTAACTCTTTCTCTCCAGATGCCAAACCCTGATCATATTCCTTTTCGTACTTTTTAGCATAAAAACTTATCTGAGAAATGGTTTGATGTGTAAGAATATCATTTACATTTAATGCTATTCCTTTATCATATAAACGCGAGGTTATTTGGACAGCTTTTATGGAATCTCCTCCCAATTCAAAGAAATTATCATCAATACTTACCTGTTTGATACTGAATACCTCTTGAAATATATCCACAAGGAGTTTCTGAATATCATTTTCGGCTATTTTAATTTCTTTTGTTTCTCTTAATTTATCTATCCCTGGTAATAAATTCTTATCAATCTTGCCATTAGGAGTTAATGGGATCTTATCTATATTAAAAAACAAAGAAGGAACCATGTAGTGAGGCAATCGTCCTCGTAAATACTGTCTCAAATCAGGTTCTACTACTCCATATTCAGAGACATAATATGCACATAACAAATTATCCCCATTTTTATCTATCTTAGAAACTACTGCTTTCGATACTCCTTCAAATTCTTGAATACAGAGTTCAATCTCATCCAACTCTATCCTATATCCATTAAGTTTCACTTGGTTATCTGATCTGCCTGCAAATTCGATAGTTTCTTTGTCAATAAACTTAGCGAGATCTCCAGTTCGGTATAATTTCTTATCTGATAGTTCTGATATTATGACAAATTTCTCGTTGGTTAATACATCATTATTATGGTAACCTCTTGCTACACTATCACCTCCAATAAATATCTCTCCAATAATACCCTGACCCACAGGCTTTAAATATTTATCAAGTATAAATATCTGTGAGTTATGGGATGGTTTACCTACAGGAACAGCCTTATTGTATTTCTTCTGACTTTCAAACTGATATATCATACATCCAACTGTGGCTTCTGTGGGCCCATATTCATTGAATATTTCTATTTTGCTATCGAATTTTTTTGTTATTTCTCTTGCTAATTCGGCAGTTAAATTTTCGCCACCAACAATAAATCGTTTTAGGTTAGTAACATTCTCTGCTTTTATTGTAATATCCTCTTTTATCAACCTTAAATGTGATGGGGTCAATTTTATAACACCAACTTTGTCGTCGTGCAAAACTTGTTGTAATAGCAAACTTTGATCATCTTCTTTATAAATATACAGAGTATTACCAGAAATCAATGGCAAGAATATTGAGGTTACCGTAAGATCAAAAGATACAGAACTAAAAAGAGGAAAATCAACTGATTCTCCTTTGATATAAACCTGCTGTGCCCACCAAATGTAATTCATCAAATTCCTGTGCTCTATCATAACACCCTTAGGCTGTCCTGATGTTCCTGAAGTATAAATCATATAAGCCAGATTTGTTGGACTAGCCTTTACTGTATTCTTTTGTATGGTTTGCTCATAACTAGCAAGTCTATCAATATGAATAATACAATCTCTATCAAAATTATTTAAAATCGATTTATTTGATTCTATAATCTCTTCTGAAGCAATTATTAACTTTGCTTTGCTATCTTCAATAATATATTCTTTTCTTGATGATGGATAATTTGGATCAACGGGAACATAAGCTCCTCCAGCTTTTAAAACTCCCAAAACCGATATAACAAATTCAAAAGATCTTTCGACCAACAAAACAACAAAATCATCTGGTCCAAGCCCTTTATTCATTAATATACTTGCCAGCTTAGTTGCTTTCTTATCAAGTTCCTTATATGTGATTTTATCTTCATTAAATACTAATGCATAAGAATCGGGTGATCCTTTTACCTGTTTCTCAAACAATTCATGAACAAGCAATGATGGCGTTTCAGAATTTGTATTATTAAAATCTACTACCAAACTCTTCCTCTCAATATCTGATAAAACTTCTAAATCGCTTACTTTGTCAATTTGTTTATCAATAACTGCTTTTATAATTTTTTTGAAATAACCTGAAAATCGAGTAATCGTTTCTTCTGAAAACAGATCACTTGAATATTCAAATGCAAAGTCAAGCTCGCTATTCTCAAAGACTTCCAAAGTTATGTCAAACTTGGAAGTCTTTGGATCAAACCGATAATGGGTTATTTTTAGATCATCGCTTGATAACTCGGGAAAATCCATATTTTGATAAACAAACATAGTATCAAACAATGGATTACGTCCAGGCACATTTTTTAAATTTAAAACATTCAACAATACATCATAAGGCAGCGACTTATTATCCAATGCTTGAATTAAATGTCTATTAACATCAGACAAATACTGATCTATTCCAATATCCATATTTGGAAAGACTCTAATTGGTAGATTATTAACAAACATACCTATTGAATCCAAAAACTTTACATGGTTCCTTCCCGATTCTGCAACTCCTATTATTATATCCTCTTGGGAACTTAATTTATAAAGTAATAAGGAATAACAACTCAAAAGAATTACCGATTTAGAAATTCCTTTATCCCTGGAAAATAAATCCAATGAGTAATGAAGATCCGTTCCAAGACTTCCAAATAACCTTCCTCCACTATCATCATTTCGTCTTAATTCTGAAAGATCGAAAGGAAGATTCAATTGTGGGATATCACCTTGCAAAATGTCTCTCCAATATTTTATGGCAACCTCCGCTTTCGTTGTTTTTAAATAAACCTCTTCCCAAAGAACAAAATCCACATATTGTATTGCTGTCTTTTTTAAATCCTTACCTTTATAAATACTAAAAAACTCCTCCAAAATATTTATTAATGAATTACCATCAGCAATGATGTGATGGATATCAATTAGTACAACGGTCTTCTCAGATGCCAGAAAACCATACTTAACACGGATAAGGGGTAATTCCTCCAAGTTGAAGTGAGATAAATGTTTTCTGATTTGTTCATCAAGGTTAATTTTTTGATCTAAAATAATCTCCTCGAGTGAAACAACAATATCTTCATGTATTTGTTGATAAGGCACTCCATTCTTTATATGGCAGGTAGTTCTTAATATATCATATTTTTTAATTAACTCATACTGAGATGTTTTTAACTGGTCAACATTAAATAAACCTTCTAAAATAAAAACTTGCGGTATATTGTAAGCTAAAGAACCAGTATTTAGTTGATTGTGATAAAAAATCCTGTTTTGAGCATGAGACAGACTAAAACATTTATTATTACCTCTTTGTATTGTTATAGTTTCATTGGGAAGACTATTTTTGATTAATTCAGACTGTCCTTTTATTGTTCTACAATTATAGAACTGTTCAAAAGATATTTCTATTTCAAATTCTTTCTGGAGAAACATTATCAGCTGACCAGCTTTCAGTGAATTACCACCTAGAGCAAAAAAATCATCATTAATCTCTAAATCTTTTCTCTTTAATACCTCAGTCCAATTTCTTAGTATCTTTTCTTCTAATTCACTCTGGGGCAAGACAATTCCTAAATTCTTAATTTCACTTTTTAAACAATCTAACTGCGCCTTTATTTCATTATAATCTCCATCAAGGTATTCTTTTAACAATTGATACCGCTGCAACTTACCACTTGTTGTTTTAGGAATTCTTTTTACTGGTAAGACATAGTCAAGTTGGATACCAACTTCCTCACTAATAACTCTTTCACATGCTTGTTTAATTGAAATAAAATTTTCGAATTTCCCGCGATATAATACAAAAGTAATGATTTCATCCCTTGACAAACTGGCATTAAAGTGAGCAGTGATAACAATTTTACCGAGTTCAATTCCAGAAACTTTTTCTGTTATCCTCTCAAGATCATGAGAATAATAATTAATTCCATTTACAAAAAGGATGTCCTTATCTCTGCCTACAATATACAAATTTCCAATTGTATCTATGAAACCCAGATCGCCGGTATTTAACCAACCATCAGTTGCTATTAGTTTTTCTGTAGCTTTCTTATTATTATAATAACCTGAAGTTACATTACCTCCCTTGATTTGGATTTTTCCAATAAAATTATCTCCTAATTGTTTGTTTTCATTATCAACAATACGTATAAATGTATTCTTTATTGGTTTACCTACACTAACGAAGTTTATTGATGATTCCATATCACCAGTATAAGATATCTGATCCCCTAAATTTAATTTATTTCGATCAACTTGAATGGAATGAATCTCTTCTTCAATATTAGAAAAGGAAACTGCAAGACTAGCTTCGGCTAATCCATAAACGGGGAAAATTACATTTTCTTTTAATCCATTCTTTCTAAAATATTGAATGAATTTTAAACATATATCTTTAGAAATAGGTTCTGCGCCATTTACAATGACACGTAATGATGACAGATCAATACTCTGATTCTTTTCTGGATTAAAATGCTTTAAAATATACTGATAACCAAAGTTTGGTGAAGAAGTAAAAGTAATACTATAATCAGAAATCTTATTTAACCAGAGTGTTGGATTACGCATAAACAAATCTGTTGGCATAATATAATGATTCCAACCTTTAGCCATGGGTGTTAAATGAAAACCAATCAGACCCATGTCATGAGTTAATGGCATCCAGCTAAAGAATTTGTCTCCATCCAAAGGACTATTTATACCATCATGGATGGAATCAATATTTGCTATTAAATTACCATGAGTCAAGATTACTCCTTTGGGACTTCCTGTTGATCCAGAAGAAAACTGAATATAAGCTATATCATCTTTTGATGCCCTCACTATATGTCCTGCATAATCTAACTTTATATCATCATAAAATATTACTTTCTCTTTTATTAATTGAGCTATTCCGTCAACTGATAGATTTCTAGCATAATTCTCTTGTGATGTAATTAAATACGGTGACTTTAGTATTCTTAATACATTCTGTAATTTATTTTTTAATTCAGTAGTAACTGCTAAGTTTATTGGAACAGGAATTATTTTTCCAAGTATACATGCCCAAAAAACTTCAATAAAACTTCTCGATTCCTGAATTTGGAAAACAAGTTCATCACCTTCATTAATTTCTAACCTTTGAAGGGCTCCCAATATCCCAAGTGCACTGTCATGTAATTGCTTGTATGAAACAAAAACATCATCATTACTACCATTAATAAAAGTAATGCCTTTATCAGAATAAGTATTTAAGTCTAAAAAAAATTTTTGAAGTGTATTACCCAAAAGCATTACAAAAAGTGTTTTTATAAAATATGTACTCTATCTTTGCATTCAAGATATTCAGAAGGTACATTTACAATAATAGACTGCTTAAGTGATTCTATTCTTAATGCAAATCTTTTTTTTCCACGTTCCTCAACCAGAACACCTTTCATACCAGTTAAAGCTCCACCATTAATTATTACTGAATCTCCAATACTGAGATTGCACGATATTTCAAATAGGTAATCGTTATTTATTATCTTAACTATATTATCTATTTCTTTTTGTTTCAAAAAGGAAGGTTGATTATTGAATTTAACGCAGCATATTACTTTGGAATTCTTTAAAATTTCCCATATGTGGCTATATTCAATGTTTGCAAATATATAATTAGGGAACATTGGAACCAATAATTTCTTTTTTCTGTCACTCCATTGTCTAACAATCCAGTGCATAGGCAGAAATGAATCAAACCCGTCCTTAAGCAAACATTCATGAACTTTCCTTTCAAATTTAGGGTATGTATAAAATACATAACATTTCCTATCAGAACACTTCATTTTAATAAAATTCAATTAAATAATTTCTGATTATTTTTCATCCCTCAAACCCAAAAAAGTGACCAACTTAGCTGTAAGTTATTGCAAAAAGACTATTAACAAACCTAACCTTAAATTCAACAGATAAAGATATTAAACTATTAAATATAGCTTCGCTTATAAAACTCACAATTTATAGGTTTTAGTAACTAGGTCAAAAGGAAATAATAAGATGTGAATTTATATTTTTTTTTAGTTGTTTTTTATACAAATTAGAATAATATAAATCACATTAAACAATTTAAAAAAATACTAACACTTAAATTACTGATTAAATGAACCTTACAAATCATATGCTCATTTATATGTTTTAAAACATACGACTAATTACAATATTATCCCAAAATTGTCACTTGCATTTTTATTTGTAATGACGGTCATTAAAAATAAAACTATTCATTTTAATGATAATCTGAGACATATAATAATTCAATTAAGAAAAACTAAACTTTTCAGTACTTGAAAGTAAGTTTTTCTTAATCGGGATTTTCTCAAATCTATTCATTAGAAAGGCTCACACCACGTTGCACTTTTCTAATGACTGATTGGGATTATTTAATCAATAATCTATTATTAATATTCAAACACTCCTTAGGATATATGTATCCTCCTAAAATAGGTTTACTCTTTTTAGGTTAATTTTTATTAGTTAAAATACTGTTTTATTTTCAACCAAGCATGCCCTTGGTTGAAAATTTCCGAGTCCATTTTCTAAGCTTATAATTTTCTCTTTCATGTGCCTGGGCGGGAGCAAGGCCATAACAGCTCATATGTGGCCTGTCTGTATTATATAGCCAGATTGCATATTTTATTTCACGTTTGGCATCTTTTTCCCCTAAAAATCCATCTCCAATTTCGTATTCCCTTTTAAGTATTCCATTGACACGTTCTGCTGCAGCATTCTAGTATGGATCATATTTACTGGTCATATTTATTTGTATATTGTTTGATTCCAGAACATTGATATAAAATGGATTGCAATATTAAAAACCACGGTCTGAATGATGTATCATTTTTCTGTCTGGATATTTCCTGTTTTTTAAGGCCATTTTAAGCGCTTTAATAGCATTTATTTCAGGTTGTCAGATAACTCCCAATCCATAATTTGCTTTGAATACAGGTCTGTAATCAAAAATAAATACATAAAGCCTTTCTTGGTTCTGGTATATGTGATGTCGCTTACAAATACCTGTTCTGATTGAACTACTTCCATAGTACTTATCAGGTTCGGGTATTTATAGAACTGATGCTTGCTTTTTGTTGTTTTTACAAAGCGTTTTCGATATCTAACCAATAGATTTTCATCTCTTAAGATGTCGAAGAATTTATCTCTGCCACATTTGATTCTTGCCTTTTCAAGTTTTGGCTGCAATTTGTCATGTAGTTTTTTTCCGCCCATATGCTTGTGCCTGGTTCGAACTTTTTTGACCATTTTAACCACTTGTTTTTGTTGACTAATGGAATGCTTGTATCTTTTCTCCCTTTGATAAAAAGCCTGACGGCTTATCCCGAAAAGCTTACACAAAATAGTAATATTTACTTTCTTTTGCCACGGGGAATAGTCTTTAGAAGCAATTCGGGTAAGTACTTTTTTAGCATTTCCTCGCCATACTCATCTTCAAGGATACTCATAACCGCTTTCAGAACGTCATTTTCGCCTTGGCTAACCTTAAGTTTTGCCCGCAACTCATTGATTTCTTGTCGTGGTGATTTGCCGCCCATTGATCTTAACTTTTTGTCAAAGTTACCATATTTTTTCATCCATTCACCAATGGTTTTATGATGAATACCATAAACCTTGGAAGCCTTATTCATGGAGAGTTTCCCGTTCTCAATAACTTCGATAACTTCCAATTTAAAAGCATAACTGTAACGATTGTTCCATTCGCCACCAGCAGGAATTTTTAAATTGTTCATGTCGTGTCCTCCTTTTTGTTATCAAAAAGTGTCAACGTATTTCAGGACAAGACATTTTCATATTTACCTGTGAAAGGATATAATAAAAACCCTTTTGCTACAATTTCCACTTGTTTGATTTCTTCTGCATTATAGACACCAGTTCTAATCATGTTGGCTGGTTGAAATATATGATTTTGTGAGTATTCTTTGAAATCAGTATTTGATGCAGTTTTCCTTGATCCCGATTTTTCCTTACAAAGCTTGATGTTTTAACTGAAGGGAAATAAAAAAAGGTTCAGCAACTTTGCTAAACCTTATCAAATCTTTTGTCGGGGTGGCAGGATTCGAACCTGCGACCTCCTGCTCCCAAAGCAGGCGCGATGACCGGACTACGCTACACCCCGTAAAAGAGTTGCAAATGTAAACATGTTTTTTATTAAAACAAAAAAACACTTCGTTTTTTTTATCTTTATTTTGTATTGCCTATGCAACTAGTTTATCCAGATTATTGCAAATAGATGTTTGACTTGCAAAACGCTTTTATCGCCCTTTTACATGAAGCATCTTTGTAGTCTTTTTAAGAGTACGCAATGCAATAAAAACAATAAAGGTTATTATTAGAACATACAACCAGAATGGGGAAATATGAAATTTACTATATTCAACATAATTTCTTAACACATCGAGATATGCAAATGAAATACCTATAGCAAATAAACCATTATACTCCCGTTTTAAAACATTCTTAAATGAAAATTCTAAATCTGCATTTTCCCAACCACTAAACTTTGGAAAAAATGGAGGAGTATGTAACGACCATTCCAGATATTGATCTCCAAACTTACGTTTTAAAAACTGCTCTTCGGCAAACATAATTCTTTCGTAATACAGCCAGAATAGAAGAATACAAACTGCAGTAAACCAGAAATTATTTACAAATAGGATAATTCCGAACCACATTAAGAAATTACCAAGATATAATGGGTGGCGAACCACAGAATAAATTCCTTTGGTATTTAGTACTTCGGCAACCTGTTTTGATGTGTTTCGTCCTGATGTTCCTTTGGGCATAAATCCAATTACAAGAATTCTAATTACTAACCCTATTAAGGAAATTAGCAAACAGAAAATGGACCATTTTATTCCTGAAAATGCGAAATCCTGCCTTGCTTCAAGGTAAATCACAAGTGTTGCTAAGGGATAAAGTACTACTGGCAAATAACTTCGGTATTTAAAAAACCAATTCCCTGTTTTATCAAATTCTTCAACTAATGACATAGTCTGATTTTTAAATTTATTAAAATCTGAAAATAAAAAAACCCGCACCAGGCGGGCTATTTGTTGTCGCTTATGTATTAAGCTGGATGAATAGCCTCTACTGGGCAAACATCAGCACATGCACCACAATCAGTACAAGTATCTGGATCGATTTTATAGATATCACCTTCAGATATTGCTTCAACTGGACATTCGTCAATACATGTTCCACAAGCTGTACAGTCATCATTTATTTTGTAAGCCATAATTCTTGTTTTTTAGTTTAAAATAAAATTTTATTCACTTACAAAATTATTTGCAAAAATCGAATAGAAAAAGAATTTTATCATTAAATGGCTTCTTGTTACTAATTTAGAATCATTCTAAATAAATTTGTTTACATTCTCCAACATGTAAATGAAACAGATTAATAAATGTATTAATCAATTAAAAATTGTGTAGCCTGATATGCAAATAATGCTATTCCCGTTTTCATTGCCTCATCATGAATTGTAAAATTTGGCGAGTGTAATGGAAAAAACAAATCTGAACCTGGTTTTGTAATACCCAACCGATAAAATACCGCGGGGATCTCTTGCGAATAATATGCAAAATCTTCCGATGTCATCCGTGGTTCTAGATCAATTACATTATCGGCTCCAACAAAATCTATTGCAATATTTTTTGCCTTTTCAGTAGATTCAATATGATTACTTAAAACTGGATATCCTGTTAGAATTTTTACTTCAATCTCAACTTTGTTCTGATCTGCTAATTCCTTTGCCATTTTATGTATTTCACTATGAGCATTTGCTCTCCACTCCTCGTTCATTGTACGAAATGTTCCTTCCATATACACTTCATCGGGAATAACATTTGTAGCTCCTTGTGCAATCATCTTACCAATTGAAAGAACAGTAGGAGTATCTTTAGGCGCAATGCTCTTAGGAATTTGCTGTAAATTAACAACAAGCTTCGATGCAATAAGAACTGTATTATCAATTTTATCAGGTATTGCTGCATGTCCACCTTTACCTTTTACGGTAATATATATCTCGTCACTTGAAGCCATATATGTTCCAGCTCTAATACCAATTTTACCAGCAACTAACTCTGGATAAGCATGTTGTGCCAGAATAACTGAAGGAGTTGGATTCTTAAGCACACCTTCTTCTACCATCAGCTTTGCTCCACCAGGAATCTTCTCCTCAGCTGGTTGAAAAATGAATTTAACAGTTCCTTCAAACTCATCTTTTAGATCATTCAATATCATTATAGCACCAAGCAGCGATGCAGTATGAGCATCGTGACCACAGGCATGCATTACGCCCTTATTTACTGACTTATAAGAAATATCATTTTTCTCTTCAATGGGTAAAGCATCCATATCTGCCCTAAGTGCTACACATTTTTTACCAGGATTTTTTCCTTCAATAATTCCTGTAATACCTGTTCCTGCAATACCTGTATTGAATTTCAAATCTAATGTTTCTAATATTGATGCAACATAGTTGGCCGTATGATGCTCATTAAATGATAATTCCGGATGTTTATGTATGTGTTGTCTTATCTTAACAACATTTGAATAATATTTCTCTGATAGATTCTTTATTTTTTCTTTTATATCCATCGTGTTATTTATTAAAGATCATTTTTAATGAAACCAACAACATAAAAATACCGAAAATTGTTTTCAGCGTTTTTGCAGGTATTTGAGTCGATACCACAGAGCCAACATAACTTCCTAAAACAGTAGCTATGATTAAAACGGCAGCATACTTATAATCGATATAATTGTTTTTTGCATAATGAATTACTGCAAAAATACCAACAGGCAAAAGCAACACGAGAAGACTCGTTCCTTGTGCCTGATGCTGCGAAAATCCCATAATAAAAACAAGTGCAGGAACAATAATAATTCCTCCACCTAAACCTAAAGCTCCACCAACAAAACCTGCAAACAGGCCAATAATGACTAAAATAATTAACTCATTAATACTCATATAGTACGTTTTAAAAATCCAAACTTAATGAAAAATAGAAAATTCTTGGCAAAACCTCTTGATTTTCTATACCCCAGGCATAATCGAACCGCATAAAATAACCAAGAAACATAACACGTAAGCCAAATCCATAACCTGCAACTATTGGATCTTTTTCGGTATCGACAGTAATTGTAATTGGTTTGTTTTTAATGATCTTTTTACTATAAGCGTTTTCATCAGAATAAGGTGAAAGGCCACTCCAGGCAGTACCTACATCAAAGAATCCAACCAACTGAAGATTAGACCAAAACGTAGAACTTACCGGGTAATTTGAAAAGTACTTCACAAAAGGGCACCTCAACTCAGTATTAATAAGTGCAAAACTGTTCCCATTTCGTATATTTTGCGGAAAGCCTCTCATATTTGTTGCTGCCGCCTGAAACGCATAATTCTCGTCTGTATTTATTGGTATTTCTTTTAGGGGAATAAACGTTGGAGTTGTGCCCGAAAAATTTGTCCAGTTATCTACACCACCCAAATAATAAATCAGCTTGTTATGCCCAAACGAAGTGCTTACAGCAAGTCGACCCGCAAAAATTAAATCACGATGTATTTTAATGTAATGCCTAAAATCTCCGCCAACAACAAATAAGTCAGATTCATTTTTATTTATTTGCTTATAATATTCTGCAAATATCTTGTAACGTGTTCCATTATAAAGATTTACGCCTGTATTAATAGTATTATCAAAAATATATTCCAGTTTTAATCCACCCCAAACTTTATTGTTATCATTTTTCTGTAAATTATTACGGTCGGTTGAAAGATACGTAAGTCTATCGTGCCGGGCAGTAATTGAACCAGAAATTCCTGCAATCTGATTAAACGGTACAGTTCTTAGGTACATTAATTTATGACTTAACGTTTTTGATGTAAAATCAGAAGTGGTATTTTCAAAGCTTTGTCGATGAAAAATATACTGCTCATCAATCTTTTTCTTAAGGTTCTCAAAACTTATTAAATATTCGTTGCTATTAAAATCTAGCGACAGCCTCACTCCTGCTATGATCTTATAATCTTCTAACAAATCTGTTGCTCCAATTTTAATTAATCCATTTAATCCTGGATTAAAATAAACCGCACCACCAGTAAATGCCTGGTAGGTAGAATTCGAAAATCCAAAATCAACCTGAGTTACTAACTCATCAGTAAAAAAAGTGCGCTGATAAATCTTTACTTTAGGAGTTTGTTTTTGTAGATATGAAGTATCAATTGGACTGTCGTAATATTTAAAAGCAAAATAGGGTTTTTCTATTTCAAACACATAATGATCTATATCTACATTATTATTTTCAGCCGAGAATATTGTAATAGAATCAATTAGACTATTTCTTATTAAATTTTCATTATTATTTTCTCCCAAATAACTCTCGTCTAAGTTCTTGCGATAAAAAGTTAATGAAGGTTTTTTCTCATTAATGTTCTTAAAATCAATATTGCTTTGTAATTCGGCATTATATTCTTTATCACGATAAGTGAGAAATAGATAGTCTTTTTTATATCTATTTATATTATGTTCTATAATGCTCCCTGAAAAATTAGTAAGTGATTTTTCGTTTAAAAAATAGCGGTAATGAATTGATGTATCAATAAAACTAATAGTGCTATCAAAATCACCGTAATAAAGATTTTTAATTCCATTCTTATCACTCAAATAAATATAGTTATTGGGCAATTTCTCATATGGCATTATCTCGCTAATATTAACTGTATTACTAAGATTTGTAAATTCATTGTTCGCCTTTCCAAAATCATAAACAAATAAATCGGTATAATCTAAATATGATTTTTCCGCAGATAATTTAGAAGATTCATCATCCATTCGATTTGATGCAAAGATTATTCTTTGATTATTATCAATAAAACGGGGATTAAATTCATCGGCAATATCATTCGTTATTTGTTCACTTGATGATGATGCTACATCAAAAATAAAAACATCGGTAAAACCATTTCTTACAGCAGACATAACCATTTTTGAAGCATCTGAGGAATACGAAAAATCAAGAATCTTATCGAAAGAAAACAAGTTTCTATAACTGAGTGTTTTATCCTTTAAAGAGTATTGTATAATTTGCAATCTATTTTTATACTCAGTAATGATCGTAAGGTAATTACCCGATGGATGCCAATCGATTACCGGGTAAGTATAATCAGTTATTTGCTTTATTTTATACCCATCCTGATAAATCCGTTTTGTTTTTCCAGTGAGCGTATTGTAAAGCCATATTTTATATAAGCCCATTTCGTTTGATACATAGGCCACATAATCACCTAAAGGACTAACTTTGAATTGATAATATGAACTACCTTGTTTTGATTTTTTAATAATATTTTGAGAGCCAATTAGTGAATCGTTAAATACAATATTTTCGTTTGTAAAATAGTCTTTATAATAATCAATCCATTGTTTATTTGCTTCTTTCGACGAAATACCCAAAACACTTTCAATTGATCTATTAATGTTATTATTAATACGAGTGATAAATAAAATATCAGGGATTATTGTTTTTCCATAGTAATCATTTAAATATTTCCAAAACGAATGACCCGCTACTATGGCATCAACACCCGAAAGTTGATTTATATGCTTAAATGATCCATTTAAAATTCCATCTTTAACTTTACTATCAATTTCAGGACTCCAATATTCAGACAAAAATGAACTTAATCCTTTAACATACCATTCGGGCAGACTCAGAAGTATTGAACTCGATATATTATCAGACAAACTACTGCCAATAATCATTTCATTAATAATTGCCTCGGCAATTGTTTCCTTAATCTGCTTTTCGAATTCTAAATGATTTCCCTGATAAAACAAACTTATTTTATTCCTGTTTATTTTCGTAACACCACCTGTATTATACTCATCTTTTCCTGTAATTAGGCCAATGTTACTTTGTCTGAAATCAGAGAATTTATTAAAAACAACCAATATAATTTTATCTTTCAATTCATAATTTAGAAATTGTTCAATTCTTAAAATCTCTTTGTAAGCAAACTCATTAGCAAAACGAGCTATAGCTTCACCTTCCTGGTAAAAATAAGTATCATATTTATCGTTTTTAATAAACGACCAGTAGAAATTATTATACTGAACCCTGTTTTTACCAAAATCCATTTGATGACCATTATAAAACTGTGCAACAGCAATGGTTACATTAATGCTTAACAGAGAAAAAAATAAAAATACGAATTTTCGGTACATCAATTATTTTGGTATCAATTTTGCAAAATATTGCATTAAATTACCACAATATTATTAAAAGTTAAAGATTGTTAACACTAAACCTTAACATAATTTTATTGTTATATTTGTTTGATTCTAAAAATAACTGATAATTTATTAATTACAAAGAATATGAAAAAATACATTTTCCTAGCATTAGTATCACTTTTATCATTTAAAATAACTAGTGCCCAGCAAAACCAAGCTTCAATTTCTTTCGAAAAAGAAGTACATGATTTTGGTAAGATTAAAGAAGATGGAGGTAAGGTTGAATATCGATTTATTTTTACAAATACTGGCCAAACCCCTCTAATCATAACTAAGGTACAGGCTTCATGTGGCTGCACATCTCCATCCTGGACCGAAAACCCGGTAATGCCAGGCCAAAAAGGATTTGTTAATGCCATATTTGATCCTCAGAATCGCCCCGGGAATTTCAATAAAAGCATAACTGTTGAATCAAATGCAATTAATTCAAGAGTAGTATTAAGAATTCAAGGAGAAGTTTTGGCACGCGAAAAAACAATTAATGATATCTACCCAAGAGCTGTTGGTGAATTGAGATTGCAAACAAACCATTTTTCATTTGTCACAGTTTATACTGATCAGGTTAAGGTAGATACCTTTAAGGTTTTCAATTCATCGAAAAACCAATTAAAAATAGGCTTTAGTAATGTGCCAGCTTATATTAAACTTAAGCCTTTCCCAACAATTCTTAAACCTGGAGAACAAGGATATATTTTAGGAGAATATGATGGCACAAATGTTAATGATTGGGATTTTGTAACCGATAGGGTAAAAATATTGATTAATGATACAGAAGTTGAAAACAATACCATTACAATTAGCGCCAAGGTTCAGCAAAACTTTTCGAAACTTAGCCCTGAGCAGATTAAGAATGCTCCCAAAATTGAATTTGATTCACCAAACCACAATTTTGGTAAAGTAAAAAGTTCAGGTAAATATGAACATACATTTACTTTTAAGAATAGCGGCAATAGTGAATTGGTAATACATAAAATAAAATCTACATGTGGATGCACAACTGTAAACCCAGAGAAAACCATACTAAAACCTGGCGAGAGTAGTACCTTTAAAGCTATTTTTAACACAAGCGGAATGAAGGGCAAACAAAATAAGTCGATATATGTTGTTACCAACGATCCAAACAACTCCAACATAAGATTAATGATAAGTGCTGAAATAGAAGGTTAATTTGATATTTCTAATTCGAAAAAATTGAAAGCAGTTGATATCTTCAACTGCTTTTTTAGTCATTTATTTTTTTGTTCTTTTGTAAAATTCTAAATTCGCAGAAAACCTTTACGTATGAAAGGTAAAAAAAAGAATCCGATGGAAGATTTTAAAACTGCTTTAAATGTGCAGAAAGGAATTGAACAGCCTAATTCAATTAATCCTGAAGTTATTAACAAGTTTAAAAAAAGAAAAAGGAATCAGTATACAGTCGATGATTATGTTGATGGGATTTTAAGTAAAAACCGAACAATTTTAGGACAAGCTATTACTTTAATAGAAAGCTCATTACAAGAACACAATCAATTAGCATTCCAGATTATTGAAAAATGTCTTCCTTATGCTCGTAAATCAATAAGGATTGGAATTACTGGTGTTCCTGGTGCAGGAAAGAGCACTTTTATTGAAGCATTAGGTAAATACACCACTGGCTTAGGTCGCAAACTTGCAGTTTTGGCAGTCGATCCTAGCAGTGAACGAACCAAAGGCAGTATCTTGGGAGATAAAACCCGAATGGAGGAATTATCGTCAGATCCGAATGCTTTTATCAGGCCATCACCATCTGCAGGTTCTTTGGGTGGTGTAGCAAAAAAAACCAGAGAAAGTATTATTCTTTGCGAAGCTGCAGGATTCGACACGATTTTTATTGAAACAGTTGGTGTTGGACAATCAGAAACAGCAGTACATTCTATGGTCGATTATTTTCTTTTGTTAATGCTTGCAGGAGCTGGCGACGAGCTGCAGGGAATAAAACGCGGTATAATGGAAATGGCCGATGGCATTGCTATTACAAAAGCAGATGGTGAAAATATTATCAAAACCGATTTAGCAAAAATTGAATATCAAAATGCATTACACCTTTTTCCTCCAACAGATTCAGGATGGAACCCAAAAGTATTTACCTGCTCATCGCTTAAAGGAGTTGGAATTGAAACCATCTGGGGTAGTATTCTTGAATATATAACATTTGTAAAAGACAATAATTATTTTGAAAATCGACGTATGCAACAAGCCAAATATTGGATGTATGAATCAATAAACGAATCTCTTCGTGAGAACTTTTATAATCAACCCTTTATTAAAGAAAAGCTTGTTGAATATGAAGAAAAAGTATTACATCGTAAAACAAATTCATTTCTTGCAGCCCGCATATTACTTGATGAATACTTCAAAAAGAAATGCAATTCTTAATTCGTATATTTGCATATATGTAATTCTATAAATTTTTGTATGTTTGGAAAACTTTTAGTTGTAACAATAAACTTATTTAGTAATAACTATAAACTTATAACGATGAAAAAACTATTTTATGTATTTTTTGCCTTGGTTCTAATGTATGCATGTAGCTCAGAACCACAATACAAAATAAAAGGCAATATCCAGGGTATAAAATCTGGTACAGCCTATTTACAGAAGGTTGAACAACGTAATTATATTACTATTGACTCTGTGGCAATAAGTAACGGAAAATTTGTTTTTAAAGGAGTAATTGAGGAACCAGATTTTCGAATTATTAAATTAGCTGATACGTTGGGTGATATTCCATTAATTCTTGAAAATTCTCAGATTACTATAGAAGCTAACGTTGATAGTTTGCAAGGAACAGTTGTAACTGGTTCTGAAAATACTACCAAGTATTACGAATTCGACAAAGCCAATATAAATTATGAAATGCAATTCAGAAATCTGTATAACGAGTATATGCAGGCCAATATGTCGGGTGATGGAGCAAAAGTTAAAGAAATTGAAACCACCTATGAGCAGTTAGAAAATGAACAAATGGATTATATTAAACAATTTGTAAAAAACAATTCAAACATGGTTGTTGGTCCGTTTATAGCAGCCCAATATTTAATGATGCAAATGGAATATCAGGAACTTGATGAAATTGCAAAAGGTTTTAATCCATCATTGAGTACTTCACGTTTTGTTGTTATGATAAATGATAGAATTGAAACAATGAGACGTGTTGCAATAGGTCAACCTTATACTGATTTTACACTGAATGATACTACAGGAAATCCAGTATCACTTTCATCATATATCGGCCAAAAATATGTACTAATCGATTTCTGGGCAGCATGGTGTAGTCCTTGTCGTCACGAAAACCCAACCTTAGTTGCAAACTACGCAAAATATAAAAACAAAGGATTTGAGATTTTTGGTGTTTCTTTTGATAAGAGTCGTGATGCATGGATTAAAGCTATTCATGATGACGGAATTACCTGGCCCCAGGTTTCAGATCTAAAATACTGGGAATGCGAAGCTGGCAAATTATATGGAGTGCGAGGTATTCCTCATAATGTTCTTATTGATAAAGACGGAATCATTATTGCTAAAAACTTGCGTGGCGATGAACTTGGAGCTAAACTTGAAGAGTTATTCAAATAAATTTCGAATACAAAATACAAGATTAAAAAAAGAGTGGGTAACAATATCCACTCTTTTTTGTTATTAATTTAATTAATTTTTTATGTCTTTAAAATTCTTATAACTTTGTTATTTTAAATAATTCTAAATAAGCGAATGAAAAAGTTACTAATTCTGTTAATAGCAATAGTGTTAATTATTAGCTGCAAATCGAACAAACAGCCAGAAACAGATACAAAACCTATTGTTACAGCAAGTATATTACCACAAAAATATTTTATTGATCGCATTGTTAATGGCAAAATTGATGTAAATGTAATGGTTCCTGAGGGCAGCGATCCGCATATTTATGAACCATCGGCAAAACAAATGAAAGATTTATCTAATTCTAATGCCTATTTTAAAATGGGACATATTGAGTTTGAACTTGCATGGATGAGTAAGTTTGCAGCCTTAAATCCTTCAATGAAAATTGTGAATCTATCGAAAAATGCCCTATTGATAGAACCTGAAAATCTTCATGATGATCATGACCATGAAGATCATGGACACCATCATGGTGTAGATCCACATATCTGGTCATCACCATTAGAGGTAAAAAAAATATGCAAACTCCTTGTTGAAAACCTGGTAGTTCTTTATCCTGATTATAAAGATGAGTTTGAAACCAACTATAAAACTCTTATAAGCGAAATCGATTCATTGGATTTATCTATTAAGGAAAAACTAAAAACAATTGAAGGTAAGAAGTTTATGATTTACCATTCCGCACTCGCTTATTTTGCACGTGACTATAACCTCGAACAAATATCGATAGAAACAGATGGAAAAGAACCCTCTCCTATTGAAATTAAAAACATCATTGAACTTGCTCAAAAGGAAAATATTAGAGTTATTTTTGTTCAAAAGCAATTTAATACAAATAGTGCAGAAGTTTTAGCCCGGGAAATAAATGGCCATGTTGTGCAAATTGATCCATTAGGATACGACTGGATGCAAACAACAAAGTTAATAAGTAACGAAATAGCTTTAATTTATTCAGTAGAATAAGCAATGAGCAAAATTTTAGAATTAAAATCAGTATACGCAGGATATAAGGAGGAAATAATTCTTAACGATATATCATTCGAAGTATTTGATGATGATTTTATTGGAATTATTGGACCAAATGGTGGTGGAAAAACAACACTTCTGAAAGTAATTTTAGGCCTTATTAAGCCAATAAAAGGATCTGTCGAATATTTTGGAGACTCGAATATTGATAGAAATAATAAAATTGGATTTCTGCCTCAAACAAACCAAATTGATAAAAAATTTCCCGTATCTGTTTATGATGTTGTTTTATCAGGATTAATATACAAAACGGGATTTTATTATAAACATCCAAAAGTCGACAGAATAAAGGCCAAAGAAACACTTCAACGACTAGGAATATGCGACCTTAGAAAATTGCATATTGGAGAACTCTCCGGAGGTCAAATGCAAAAAGTACTATTAGCAAGGGCTATTGTTTCATCACCACGATTACTAGTTCTTGACGAACCAAATACTTTTGTCGATAATAAATTTGAAGGAGAGCTTTATGAAATACTCGTTGAGCTAAATAAAGAAATGGGAATAATTATTGTGTCGCATGATATTGGCACAATATCAACATACATTAAAACAATAGCTTGCGTAAACAGGGGTTTGCATTATCACAAATCAAATAAAATAACAGAACAGCAGTTGGCTTCCTACAATTGCCCAATTAAACTTATTACACACGGAGAAGTACCTCATACTGTGTTAAAAAAACATAATCATTAATACTATGTTACTTGATTTACTTCAATATAATTTTGTTGTTAATGCACTACTGGCTGCAATTTTCGCAAGTATTAGCTGTGGTATTATTGGCACATATATAGTAACACGCCGAATGGTTTTCCTGAGTGGTGGAATAACTCACGCATCATTTGGAGGAATTGGGATTGGCTATTTTCTGGGATTTAATCCTATATTATCAGCAGCAGTTTTCTCTATTTTCTCGGCACTGGGGATTGAGTTTTTAAGCAAACAAACAGAAATTCGCGAAGATTCAGCCATTGGTATTTTATGGTCATTCGGAATGGCAATCGGAATAATTTTTATAACCATAACACCTGGATATGTTCCAAATCTTATGACCTATTTATTTGGAAGCATTTTAACAGTTTCCAGATTAGATATATGGCTAATGTTTGCTTTAAACCTGCTAATTATATTTTTATTTGTGGCTTTTTACAGACTTATTCTCTTTGTATCATACGATCAGGAATATGCCCGTACTCATAAAATCTCAGTTAACCTTATTAATTACCTCTTAATTAGCCTGGTTGCATTAACCATTGTATTGAATATTAAAGTAGTTGGAATTATTATGGTAATATCACTATTAACAATACCTCAATCCATTTCGAATATTTTTACAAAAAATTTCCGAAACATTATTATTTCATCTGTTGTTATAAGTTTTGTGGGCGTATTTACAGGATTGGTTTTTTCATATAAATTAAATATTCCATCGGGAGCATCAATAATTTTTTCATTGGTAATTTATTTTGTAATAGCTAAAATCATTCAGTTATTGATATATCAATCGAGTATTAAGAGGCAGTCAAAAAATTTTAATTTGTCTAAATAAAAATTAATTTAGCGCATCAATTTAAACGAAAAAATATGAATTACGATTTACTAATTATAGGGAGCGGACCTGGTGGATACGTAGCTGCTATCAGGGCATCGCAATTAGGATTAAAAGTAGGCGTTGTTGAAAGAGCCGAATTAGGAGGTATATGCCTTAACTGGGGATGTATTCCAACAAAATCGCTGCTAAAAAGTGGCCAGGTTTACACCTACACACAGCATGCTGCCGATTATGGCGTTTCAATAACTGGCGATATAAAACCAGATTTCGAAAAAATGGTTCAACGTAGCAGAGCTGTAGCCGATGGAATGAGCAAGGGTATTCAGTATTTATTTAAAAAAAATAAAATTGAACATATACAAGGTTCAGGAAAATTAAAAAACAACAGTACAGTAGAAGTTACTAATAGCGAAGGCTCAGTTCAGGAAATAACTGCAAATCATATTATTATTGCTACCGGTGCTCGCTCAAAAGAGCTTCCAAACTTAAAGCAGGATGGAAAAAAGATAATTGGTTATCGACAAGCAATGACCTTGCCTAAGCAACCCAAATCGATGATAGTTGTAGGTAGTGGTGCTATTGGTAGTGAGTTTGCATTTTTCTATAATTCTATTGGTACTGAAGTTACTCTTGTTGAGTTTTTGCCAAACATTGTTCCTTTAGAAGATGATGAAGTATCAAAACAACTTGGACGCTCATTTAAAAAAGCAGGTATTAAGGTTATGGTCGATTCAACTGTTGAGTCGGTAGATACAAGTGGCGAACTCTGTAAAGCAGTTATCAAAACGAAGAAAGGCGAAGAGATTCACGAAGCCGAAATTGTTTTATCTGCTGTTGGTGTTACTCCTAACCTTGAAAATATTGGAATTGAAGAATTAGGTATTGAATTAGAAAAGGGTAAAATAAAGGTTGATGAGTATTACAGAACCAATATTGAAGGAGTTTATGCTATTGGTGACATAGTGCATGGCCCTGCACTTGCTCACGTTGCATCGGCAGAAGGAATTACCTGCGTCGAGAAGATTGCAGGATTAAACCCCGAACCAATTGATTATAAAAACATTCCTGGCTGTACTTATACATCGCCCGAAGTTGCTTCGGTAGGATTAACCGAGCAAGCGGCTAAAGATTCCGGGTTTGAAATAAAAGTTGGTAAATTCCCATTTACTGCTTCAGGAAAAGCAAGTGCTGCAGGTGAAAAAGACGGATTTGTTAAATTAATTTTCGATGCTCAGTATGGTGAGTTATTAGGAGCTCATTTAATTGGCTCAAATGTAACCGAAATGATTGCAGAGTTGGTTGTTGCAAAAAAACTAGAAACAACTGGTCACGAAATTATTAAATCGATACATCCTCACCCAACCATGTCGGAAGCTATTATGGAAGCTGCTGCTGCTGCCTATGGAGAAGTTATTCATTTATAATAAACTAGCTATGTTATTAATAAAAAAGGATGAGCTAAAAAACTCATCCTTTTTTATTACTGGGATCTTTTCAAAGTTACTTTCTTCCAATTTTTGCTGTCTCGTTGGTACTGAATAATTCTTGTCCCAGGCTACTCTGAAAAAATGAAATAGCAAAAACGATCGTTATAATAATAAAAATTATTAAAACTCCTAGATTAAGATCTCTAGGCGGCCTTTGTTTAGATGAAATAGTGCTTTTCATTCAAAAAGTAGTTTAATTATTAATAGGTTTTTTAATAATCCCAACCGATAATACTAAGTTAGAACTATTTTCTTTAATTGCAAATAAAAATGGCTTATTAATCTGAAATTGAAAACTTTGAGTTGATTTTGGAGCCCAAAATTCATTTGATTTTGTAAAACTCAGGTTTTTATCCTGAATTTTAAAGTTTGATTGTGAAAACAAATTATCAATTCTGAAATTTTCATTATTAGTAATACCAGTAAAATCATACGTATCTGTTATTAAAAAATCAAATGGGGAGTTTACAAGATACTTTGCCATATCAATAGATTCTGACAAATTTAATTCAGGTACTGTCAGTTCAATTTCTATCTTTTTTAAGTAGCTTATCCAATAATCCCAGATTGAAGAATTAATTAATGGTAAAATACTGTTTAAACTAGCATCCTCATTTGGCAATAACATAATCAAACTAAAACTGCTATTTGAATAAGGAATCTCAACTAGTGTAAAATAATCGTGCTTATATGTTTTGAAGTCTCCCACAACCTTTAGCACTGGTATATTAATACTATCTGAATCATTGATTCTAAAAGCTTCCGTGGTTTTTTCTTTAAATGAATATTTGAAATTAAGATTACAGGCAAATCCATTTATCAAAAAAGATTGGGTTTGTTCACTAAAATCTCTATTTGTAAATGTTAGCTGGTTTTCTGAATTAGAACTTATCCATTCTCCAATTCGGTTATAATCTTCTGAATTTGAGAAATCTATAGAATCAACAGTCGTTTTATAAAAATAGTCACTAATGTTTTCAAAATGCGATTTAACTCCAATCAAATCCCGGAACCAAAATCCATTTACCATAATAAGCTTTTCGTCAGATAAATTCTCAATAGACTCTAAGATTCTTCTATACGAATTATTAATCTCATCTAATAAAAGATTTGAGGGATTAATATATGAATTAATAATTTCATAGGTTGAACCTGAAGAACCGTTAAGCAATAAGTTTAGGTTTGATGCTATTTCTAATGGAGATATGATAATATTTTCATCAGATTTATTTGCTTGGGAAAGTTTTAAGAGGTCAAATCCGAAATTATTAGCAGCTCCAACAAGAACCTTATCCTGATTGGAAAGTATTATCTTATCAAAATTACTATCCATATCATCATTTTCGCATGATGAAAGAACCAATAAAATAGCAATATATATAAATAAACATGTAATTTTAAACCTCATAATTTTCTATTTAAAAACAATCCAGCAAATATAGACGCAATTTACTTAGTAAAGGTTGCTATAATAAATGAAAAAATTAACGCAACTTTTTATCAGTTATTGTCATCTAAAATAAAATAAAGTTTGAAAAGAAAACCTTTAGCAAGCTTTTTGTAGGAATAAATTATTCATAAATTTGTATAAACTGACAAAATAATTGGATAATCTTCCTGAAATAATAAATGCTTGTATAAAGGGCGAAAGAATTGCTCAAAAAAGGCTATATCAGATATTTGCTGATAAAATGTATGGCGTATGTATGCGCTATGCAGCCAATGAAGATGAAGCAAAAGATATTTTACAGGATGGTTTTATTAAAGTGTTTTTACATTTGAATCAGTTTAATTTTAAAGGTTCTTTCGAAGGTTGGGTTAGGCGAATTATTGTAAATACAGCTCTTGAAAAATTCAGAGATAAAAATTATTTATTTGCTGTAAGCATGTCACAAAACTATGAATCAGGCGATTCTGAGTACGATCACATTTTAAGTGAGCTATCGGCAAATGATTTGTTAAATCTGATTCAGGAATTGTCGCCTCAATATCGTATGGTTTTTAACCTATATGCAATTGAAGGCTATTCGCATAAAGAAATAGGTGAGATAATGAATATCAAGGAAGGTACATCAAAATCAAACTTATCAAGAGCCAGAGAAATATTAAAAGAAAAAGTGTCTAAACATTATGGTGTTACAGTAAATATTAGTTAATGAGAGAGCAGAATTCAGATATAGATCAAATTTTCAAGAATAACCTCGGTAATTATCGTGTAAAGGCTCCTATGGATGTATGGGATAATATTGAAGATCAATTAAATAAACAATCAACAACAAAACGAAGCGCATTAATAAAATATGTTGCTGCAGCAAGTATTGCCCTAATTGCTGTATCGGCAACAGTTTTTACTTTTTATAAAATTGATAATTCTGTTATTTCAACTCAAACCAAATATGCTATTGAAACAATTACAGAAGAAAACAATTCTAGTTTACTTTCTGAGAATAATCAACCGGCTAATGTTTTGAATCAATCAATAAGCAAAAAAGATAATTTAGAAAATGAAATCCAGTCTTCTGAGCTAGCAAAAATAAATAAGCCTTTCGAACCAGAACAAGAACAAGCTCAAGCCAGAACTGAAGATTTTACTGAAAAACTTAAATCCAGACCAATAATTTTTGCAGGATTAAGTAGAAAACCCGTTTTAAAGGATTCAAAAACACCTATTAATTTCCAGTTGAATGAAATAGCTAATTTGGATATTAATACAGATATACAAACAAAACAAGAAGTAAAAACCAAAGGAAGATGGAGCATAGGAGGAGATTTTGCACCATCCTATTCATATAGGTATTTGAATAGCTCAGAAAAAAATCAAGAAAATATAACTTATTTCAATACAGTTGAAAACCCTGTTTCAACTTTTTCTGGAGGCTTAAATATTCAATACAGAGTATTTAACAGGCTAACTGTTCAAACCGGAGTTTATTATGCTCAAATGGGTCAAAGTATTGGAAATATGATTATTTATGATAATAAATCATACGACATGGCTGCACCCTCGTACAAGGATAATTTTGTAAGTTCATTCACATTATCTAATTCAATTGGGAATATTGATATTAGCTCAAAATATGTGATTATTGACAAAACCAATATCAGAATTAATACCGATTCGGATAGCAAATACTTCTTTGACCCCAACGATCCAACACTTAATGAACTAGAATCAAGTATTCAACAAAACTTCGAATATATTGATATACCACTTATATTTAGGTATAAAATCATTGACAAAAAAGTTGATTTTAATATAATCGCCGGTGCCAGTGCCAGTCTACTTATTGGAAATCAGGTATATTTAGTAATTAATGATACAGAGAAAAACATTGGAAAAACCAAAGGAATAAGAGAAACAAACTATACAGGAAATTTTGGCTTAGGAATTGAATTTCCATTGATTTACAATTTGAAATTCAGACTTGAACCATCCTTTAAATATTATCTAAATGCTATAAACCCTAATACCGAAATTGAATCTCACCCCTATTCATTCTCTGTATTCTCAGGTTTTTGTTTATCTTTATAAGCTAAGATTTAGCTATAATTTCAACTATTTTTATAAGCATTGAGCGAATAATTTGTTATTAAATTATTGTATTTATATAAATATATACTATGATTAAGAATCAGGAAAAACATCGAATTTTTAAATGGAACAAGTGGATTATAACGAGTATATCCATTGCTTTTTTGTTCTTTACAATTATTGTTTTTAGTTATTTTAAAACAGGTAATGACTCAACTGATGGTGAATACTCGCTGATGTTTCAGAGAAAATATTCAGTTTTCGCTCTAAACCTTCCTGAACAATTGACTTTTGCAGGAGAAAAAGTACCACTTGAGTATTTTGATGTACGCGAATCTCTTGATAGAGAGCTTTTAATAAATACTTACTGGCAATCACAAACACTTTTATTTATGAAAAGAGCCAAGCGGTATTTTCCTGAAATAGAAGAGATATTAAGAAAGAATGGTATACCTGATGATTTTAAATACCTTGTTTTGGCTGAAAGTGATTTAATGAATCAGGTATCGCCTGCAGGTGCAGTTGGAATTTGGCAACTACTCAAAGGTACTGCCGAAGATTATGGCCTTGAGGTAAACGATATTGTAGATGAAAGATATCATTTTGAAAAATCAGCTAATGCTGCCTGTAAATTTATTAACGATTCAAAAAATCTTTTTGGTAGTTGGACAATGGCTGCAGCAGCATATAATATTGGACGAAGAGGACTGGCCCGACAAGTTAACCGCCAACATCAATCTAACTATTATGATTTGTTGTTTAATGATGAAACCTCACGATATATATTCAGGTTACTTGCTATAAAATTAATTCTTGAAAATCCTGAGGAATATGGATTTCATCTCCGTGAAAAAGATCTATACCAACCTATACCTACATTTGAAGTTAAGGTTGATACATCAATCTCAAACATGGCATTATTTGCACAAAAGTTTGAGATCAATTATAAAATGTTAAAGTATTTTAATCCTTGGTTGCGTGATACATTGCTTACAAACAAGAATAGAAAAGAATATTTTATAAAAATTCCAGAAAAAGGATATAGAAGTTATTCAAAGATTATAGATCAAATCGAAATTGATACTACCTTTGTAAAGAACTAAATGAACTACAAAAAGGAGCTTTGTCTTGAATAGCGAAAATAATCAACTTATTGATTTGGTCTCTGAACAAACATCAGAAGTTACAGTACTTGGAGCAAGAGTACATAATTTAAAAAATATTGATGTTACCATTCCACGAAACAAGTTAGTGGTAATTACTGGGTTAAGTGGTAGCGGCAAATCGTCACTTGCATTTGATACTATTTATGCAGAAGGGCAACGTAGATATATTGAAACTCTTTCGGCCTATGCTCGTCAGTTTTTAGGAAATATGGAACGACCCGATGTAGATCAAATAACAGGATTAAGTCCTGTAATATCAATCGAACAAAAGACAACCAACAAAAATCCACGATCAACCGTTGGTACAGTTACTGAAATTTACGATTTTCTCCGATTGCTTTTTGCACGTGCATCCGATGCATATTCGCACAGCACAGGTGAAAAAATGGTTAAATATACCGATGATCAAATAATCCAGCTTATAATCGAAAAATTTAACGAAAAGAACATTTTTATTTTGGCACCAGTTGTTCAGGGTCGTAAAGGACATTACAAAGAACTTTTTGAGCAAATACGTAAAAAAGGATTTATATATGCCCGAATAAATGGTGAAATTAAAGAATTGGTGCATGGTTTAAAACTCGATAGGTACAAAACTCATTTTGTAGAAACAGTAATTGATAAACTCAAAGTAAGTGAAAAGGATATAACAAGGCTAAAAAGAACTGTTCAAACAGCAATGGATCATGGTAAAGGTATACTAATGGTCATGGAAAAGGATAAAGGAGAAATAAAGTACTTTAGCCGTAAATTAATGTGTCCTACAACCGGAATATCATATAACGAGCCAGCTCCACATACCTTTTCGTTTAATTCGCCACAGGGTGCATGCCCAACATGCAGCGGACTAGGAACTGTAAGCGAAATAGATGTTAAAAAGATAATTCCTGATACAAACATTAGTATTAAAAACGGGGGAATATTACCCCTAGGGAAATATAAAAACATTCTCATTTTCTGGCAACTGGAAGCTATTGCAGCAAAATACAAGTTTACACTCGATTCTCCAATAAAAGATATTCCAGAAACAGCGCTCAATATTATTCTTTATGGATCCGATGAGTCATTCAAACTCATAAATACTCCATTGGGCATGTCATCGAATTACTTTCTAAATTTCGAAGGAATTATTAATTACATTGGTAATTACCAAACCGATAGTTCTTCGGAAGAAGGAAAAAATTGGACTGATCAATATGTTAAAAAAGTAACCTGTCCCGAATGTAAAGGCACAAGACTAAAAAAAGAATCGCTTTTCTTTAAGATAGCTGATAAAAATATATCCGAATTATCAGAGATGGATATCGATTTGTTGTATCAATGGTTTTCGAATATTGAACCACAGTTAACAGACAAACAAAAACTAATCGCCCGCGATGTTATAAAAGAGATTCGGGAACGATTATCATTTTTACTCGATGTAGGATTAAATTACTTATCGTTGAATAGAACATCACGAAGTCTTTCGGGAGGAGAAAGTCAGCGAATACGTTTAGCTACACAGGTTGGTTCCAAATTGGTTAATGTGCTTTATATTCTCGATGAGCCAAGTATTGGGCTGCATCAGCGCGATAATCAAAAACTTATCAACTCACTTAAACAGCTTCGCGATACAGGAAACTCTGTAATTGTTGTTGAGCACGATAAAGAAATGATTTTATCGGCCGATTATATTGTTGATATGGGTCCGAAAGCCGGACGACATGGAGGTAAAGTTGTAGCAGCAGGTACTCCCAACGAAATACTGAAATCTTCAACCTTAACATCCGACTATTTAAATCACAGAAAAAGTATTGAAGTTCCAAAAGAGCGACGTAAAGGAAATGGAAAAAGCATTATCATTAAAGGAGCACGTGGACATAACCTGAAAAATATAACAGTTGAATTCCCCC
This sequence comes from Bacteroidetes bacterium GWF2_33_16, assembly GCA_001768565.1. Classification (GTDB taxonomy): domain Bacteria; phylum Bacteroidota; class Bacteroidia; order Bacteroidales; family UBA12077; genus UBA12077. The sequence goes on from MEOE01000034.1 coordinate 43,153, forward strand.
TTGGATTGTTTATCTGCATTACAGGCGTTTCAGGTAGTGGTAAATCATCATTAATAAATGAAACCTTACACCCAATTCTTAGCAAACATTTTTATCGTTCAAATGCAAGCCCACTTGAATTTGAGTCAATTGAAGGATTAAAAAATATAGATAAAGTAATTGAAGTCGATCAATCACCATTAGGAAGAACACCCCGATCAAATCCAGCAACATACACAGGTGTTTTTACTGATATTCGAAAATTATTTGAGCAAACACCAGAATCAAAAATACGAGGATACAAAGCAGGTCGTTTTTCATTTAATGTAAAAGGAGGACGTTGCGAAACATGCCAGGGAGCAGGGTTACAAACAATTGAGATGAATTTTTTGCCCGATGTATATGTACATTGTAAAGACTGTAATGGAAAACGATATAATCGTGAAACTCTTGAGGTAAAGTTTAAGGGAAAATCAATAAGTGACGTTCTGGATATGACTATTAATCAATCTCTCGAGTTTTTTCAGCAAGTGCCATCAATTAAACAAAAAATAAAAGCACTCCAGGAGGTAGGTTTAGGATATATAACATTAGGTCAAGCATCGACAACACTTTCTGGAGGAGAATCACAACGTGTTAAGCTTGCTACTGAGCTTGCCAAACGAAGCACTGGTAACACATTATATATACTTGATGAACCAACAACCGGATTGCATTTTGAGGATACCCGAATTTTACTAATTGTTTTGAATAGCCTGGTTGATAAGGGAAATTCAATTATTGTGATTGAACACAATATGGATGTTATAAAAATGGCCGATTACATAATTGATATGGGCAAGGAAGGAGGACGAAATGGTGGCGAAGTGTTGTGCACAGGAACTCCTGAAGATATCTGTCTAAATAAGCAGAGTTATACTTCTCCCTTTTTAGTTAAAGAACTTTTATAGATATTAAATAAAAAAGTGTATTTTAGTAAATCAACTTTATAAATTGAAAACTATGACAAACGAAGAATTAATAAAGGATGCATTTGACAATAAAACATGGAATGAGATTCAGACAACCGATTCATGGACAATATTTAAGGTAATGGCTGAGTTTGTCGAAGGTTTTTCTAAGTTAGCACGAATTGGACCCTGTGTTTCAATTTTTGGTTCGGCACGTACAAAACCAGACAATAAATACTTTAAACTAGCTGAAGATATTGCTTTTAAGTTGACCAAGTATGGATACGGAGTTATAACTGGCGGTGGTCCGGGTATTATGGAAGCAGGTAATATGGGTGCTAAAAAAGGAAATGGAAAATCTGTAGGTTTAAATATTGATTTACCTTTTGAACAATCAGCCAATCTATTTATCGATCCTGATAAATTAATCAGCTTTGAGCACTTTTTTGTTCGTAAAGTAATGTTTGTAAGATATGCACAGGGATTTATAGTTCTCCCAGGCGGTTTTGGAACACTCGATGAGCTTTTTGAAGCTATTACACTTATACAGACAGAGAAAATTGGTAATTTTCCAATTATACTTGTTGGATCAGAATACTGGAAAGGACTTTTTGATTGGGTTCGTGATGTAATGATGGATAAAGAGCATAATGTAAGTAAAAAGGATTTGGACTTAATTTCAATTGTTGACACAGCCGATGAGGCTGTTGCTAAAATTAATGAATTCTATTCTAAGTACTTATTGAGTCCAAACTTTTAGTTTTTAGTTTCGCTTTGTTGATGCTTGTTGTTAACAAATAAGACAATTTATTAACAATTGTTAATAACTCCTGTTGATATTTTGTTATAATTGCTTTAAATGCTTATTTTTATTCAATATTTTGGTGGATTAAATACAGGTGTTTATGATAAAACATTTAGTTCTTCTTGTTTACATGGGTGTATTACTTGCTCTGAATTCTATATTTTCAGATAAAGTTTCACTCGTATTACATTCATCAGATCAAGTTGAAGCAGGCAGTGAGATATACGTTGAGATTACGCTAAACAAATCTGATTTTGAAAGTTTTGCCCGATTTCAGCAAGAAATTCCTGCTGGATTAACTCCTATACCAGTAACTACAGCGAATGCGGATTTTAGCTTTAACGACCAAAAGTTAAAATTTATTTGGTTAAAACTACCTGGAGATGAAGAAATTACTATTTCTTATAAATTACAAGTAGATCAACGATTAAAAGGAAGATTCAATCTTAATGGTAAATTCTCTTATATAGCCGAGAATGAACGCCGATCAGTTGATATTACACCAAAAATAGTCGTGATAACACCATCACCCAGTATTGATCCCAGCTTAATTGTTGATATTGCAGACTTTAAACCCTTAGCCACACCTTCGTATATTTTAGCAGATGCTAATCAGGTTAAGTGTATAAGACAAATCCCATATAAAGCACAAGGATCTGATGAATATATTGTGAATCTTTTAGTTAACAAGGGAAATAAAGAAAAATTTGCAAAAATACAGGAAACTGTACCAGCAGGATATACTGCTGTTAGCATTGAAAACAAAGATGCCATATTTACTTTTAAAGATCAAACAGTTAAATTGCTGTGGATGAATCTTCCTAACGAACCCTATTTTGTTGTTTCTTATAAACTAGTTCCCGCACCCGAAAAAACTGAAAAGCCAAGCCTTGCAGGAACTTTTTCATTCATAGAAAATGACAATACCTTAAGTATGGATATTCAGGAAAGAGATGTAAACCTTACCAATCGATCAGACGAAAACTTGATGGCTGCATTATCTTCTATTCCTTCAACAACGAGTTTATCAGAACCAACAGCAAAACCATACGATCATTCGGGCAAAGTAAAAATAGAGATTGCCGAAAGTGCATTAAAATTATTAAGACAAGATACCAGACTTACTCAGATGCTTGAACCTGAGAATGGAGTTTATTATAGAGTTCAGGTTGCTGCGGGTCATCGCCCGATAGATATTAACAAGTATTTTAAAAAATATAACCTTGATAAAGAAGTACGCACAGAGTTACATGAAGGATGGAGAAAATATTCCGTTGGATCATTTGCAGTTTATAAGGCAGCAAGGGATTATAGAGTTCATATCTGGAATACAACGACTATTGATGATGCTTTTGTTGCCGCTTATAACAATGGAAAACGAATAACAGTTCAGGAAGCTTTAATGATTACAAACCATGATTGGGTACGATAAAAACTTAAAATTTTAATCTTTTACCATGAGATTAATAAAAATTACTCTAACTATCCTGTTTATCTTCATCTTAGGTACTCAAATAGCATTTGCTCAAGGAGGATACGAAGACCTTTTAATGCGAGAGGTTGAAGTAGAAAACCCTGTTTATATGCCAGTAATTGGTATTGGAGTCGGTTTTATTAATTATTATGGTGAGCTTCAGAATGATACAAAAAACATTCTACAAGGGAATCCCTCCTATCGAATAAATATTTATCAGCCACTCGGTAAAAAACACTATTGGAAAGCTAATCTCAATTTAATATTGGGTACAATGTCTGGATATGAACGTTCATATGACGACACATCAAAAAATTTAAATTTTATTGCCGACATTTTCAGTTTTGGATTAAACCTTGAATATAATTTTGGTCAACTTTTTAAAAAAGATCGAAAACTGCGTCCTTTCTTTTCCATTGGAGCAGAATATTTTACTATTACTTCAAATAATACTGATATAAGAAATAGTCTTGGAGCCTATCAGTACTACCCTGACGGAACAATTCGCGTTAGCGACCAATTAACAAAACGTGATTATAATTACGAAACCCCCATTCAGAAGATTAATCGCTTTGGTAACGAAAGCTATGATCAGTATATATATGCCGTGGTTGCTGATGCAGGTATAGATTTTAAAATTAGTAATCGTGTGTCATTAAGAATTGCTACTTCTTTACATTACACTTTCTCTGACGACCTTGATGATGTAAGTCATAAAAATACGAAAGGGCGAATTGGTGATACAAAAACAGACATGTTTAGTATGACTTACACAAGTCTTAATATAGACTTATTTTCTGATCCTAAAACCAAGATGATTGAAGATCTTTTTATGGATATTACAGGAGATTTTGATTATACAATAATTGCAGACTCAGATAATGATGGCGTTCTTGATTTGGCTGATAATTGCTTTGATACACCTTCGGGTGTTGAAGTAGATTCTGTAGGTTGTCCTCTTGATAATGACAGAGATGGAGTTCCAGATTTTAAAGATAAAGATTTATTTACAGCATTCGGTGCTATTGTCAATGAACATGGCGAGGAAATGTCACCAGAAACTATTCTTGCAGGACTTTTCCAGAATGTTGTTGCTGTAGAAAGAACTGAGACATATATGATTCCTATTGGTTTAGGCTGGTCGAAATATTCACAAATGTCGAATATTGAAATACCTGAGAAGTTTAAAAAATTAGATAGAGATAATGATAATTATATATCATTTGATGAGCTTTTAAAGGCTATTAATAGTTTCTTTGATATGGATTCCGACTTTAAACCAGATGATATATACGAGTTAAATGACTTCTTCTTTGCTCAATAATACACTCTGATTTTAAAATGGCAAGTACTTTATTGTCTCTTAAGGCGGTCTAAATCGCGTTTAACATCTTTTTTCTTGATATCCTCGCGCTTATCGAATTCCTGTTTACCTTTAGCTAAAGCTATTTCAAGCTTTGCCCAACCACTTTCGGTAATAAATAATCGAAGTGCAACAATGGTTAGTCCTTTTTCTGAAACCTTTTTTTCGAGTTTATTCAATTCGCGTCGGGTTAATAATAGCTTCCGATCACGCTTAGGTTCATGATTATAATGGGTACCAAAAGAGTATTCTGAAATATTTAAGCCACGCACATACAACTCATGCTCAACAAAATAGCAATATGTATCGATAAGATTTGCTTTCCCTCCACGTATCGACTTTATTTCAGTACCCGTGAGTTTTATACCAGCAATATACTTATCTATAAATTCGTAACTGAAGCCAGCCTTTTTATTCTTTATGTTTATTGATGTTTGCATAGAATTATTTACGAGGACCAAATTAAAGTTTTTTTTCCTAGTCGCCAAATCATGCGGTAAACAAATACTACAAAAGCCTGATAGCGGTAATAAAAAATCCAATATCTCTAATCAATGAAGTATTTTAAAGGAATAAAAACATATTATGGAACTAAAAATAATCACATTACCTCTTTAGAGTATTATTTACATCGAATTAAAAAATCATAATAAAATATCTGTATAGAAAGTATTCGAAAACTATTATTAGAAGATCTTTTGAGAAAATTCTATAATTCAGATTCATCAATAGAATACAAATTATTACTGACTAATAAAAACTTTGTATAAATTCGCAATATGAGTCAAAAATACAACTTAATAACTGTACTGGGACCAACTGCAGGTGGTAAAACATCTTTTGCAGCTCATTTGGCACATGTTCTTAACGGAGAAATTATTAGTGCAGACTCACGACAGGTCTATCGTGGTATGGATATTGGCACAGGCAAAGATATTGCCGATTATATTGTTAACGGAAAACCTGTTCCTTTTCATTTAATCGACATTGTTGACGCAGGATATAAATATAATGTATACGAATATCAGCGTGATTTTATTCAAGTATTTAATGCTATTAGCTCCCAGAATAAAATACCTGTATTATGTGGTGGATCAGGCTTGTATATAGAAGCAGTTCTAAAAGGGTACAAACTAATTAATGTTCCGATTAACGAAGTTTTAAGACAAGAGTTATCAGAAAAATCAGAAAATGAATTAATTCATATTTTGGAATCTGCAAAGACGTTGCACAATAAATCAGATTTAGATACCCGCAAACGAATGATTAGAGCAATAGAAATTGGAAAATATTATACCGAAAACCCACAACCGGAAAATGATTTTCCACAAATAAATTCGCTTGTTATTGGATTAAAATACGATCGCCAATCTCAACGCAAAAGAATAACTCAGCGACTTAAACAACGTTTAGATGAAGGCATGATTGATGAAGTAAAATTATTGCTTTTAAAAGGTATAACAGCAGAAGATATAATCTATTATGGATTAGAGTACAAATATTTAACACAATATATATTAGGTGAATTATCATATAGTGATATGTTTACCAAACTTGAGACTGCTATTCATCAATTTGCTAAACGCCAGATGACCTGGTTCAGAAAAATGGAACGAAGTGGTATTCAAATTTATTGGCTCGATGGTTATGCAAGTATGCAGGAAAAACTGGAAAGAGCAATAAAGTTATATGAAAATTAATTTATTAAGAACCAATTGTGCTGAACAAGTTTTAAAATGATAAAAACAACAACAATTATATTAATCAACGAAAACATATAATTATATTCAGTTCTGTATTTTTCAAAATTCCTTCTCAACAATATTCCCAAATTGGGCAAAAAGAGGCAAATAAGAATAAAAATAAAAAGCAGGTTACTAATCTGGTATTCAAGATCAGTTGTTCCAAAAAACATAAATAAATAGACAAATACCAATAAAACAAGAAGATATATAAGGTAACTGATTTTAAGTGTGAGTGTTGAAATTCTTCGCCTGTGATTTATTAGAAAAGGTTTTACAATAATAAATGCCAATAAGTATATTATCAGAAATACGATCATTAAAAGGAAATGCACAATATTTTGAACTGCATCATTCATAAATAGGAACACGTTTGGACATTTAAATTTACTTGTTTTTAATATAAAAAGCAAAAGGCCGGCTAGGCCGGCCTTAAACTCTATTATTCTTCATCTTTCAACCACTGATCAAGCCAGCTGAAAAACTCACGTTGCCATAATATACCATTCTGTGGTTGCAAAACCCAATGGTTTTCGTTATGGAAATGCAAATATTTACTAGGTATTCCCCGCAGTTGCGCTGCATTAAATGCACTCATACCTTGAGTAAATGCTATTCTAAAATCTTGTTCGCCATGTACAACCATAATAGGTGTATCCCATTTATCAACAAAGCGATGTGGTGAATTATCATATGATTCTTTGTTTGCTTTATCCCAGTATGGACCACCCAAATCCCAATCGACGAAAAACATTTCTTCGGTTTCGAGATATTGAGCTTCGAGATTAAACATACCATCGTGAGCAATAAATGCATCGAATCGTTTGTTATGATTACCAGCTAACCAGAATACCGAGAAACCACCATAACTTGCACCTACTGCACCCAAATTTTTATTATCAACAAATGGCTCTTTGGCAACAGCATCAATAGCACTTAGGTAATCTCTCATATTTTGACCACCATAATCCTTACTTATCTGTTCATTCCACTCAGAACCAAATGAAGGTACACCTCTACGATTTGGAGCTACAATAATATAATCGTTTGCAGCCATCAATTGAAAATTCCAACGGTACGAGAAGAATTGACTTACAGATGATTGCGGACCACCCTGACAATATAATAAAGCAGGGTATTTTTTATTCGGATCAAATTTTGGAGGATAAATTACCCAAACCAGCATTTGCTTATTATCAGTTGTTTCAATCCAACGCTCTTCAACTTTCCCAAAACTCAACTGGTCTAATAAATTTTTATTTATGAAAGTAAGTTGAGTTTCTTCTCCTGTTTCAGGATTAATACTGAATATCTCAGTCGGCATGGAAATAGATTGTTTAGCTCCAATAAGTACATTCTGCAATGGAGTAACTGACTGATAATTATGATCGCCAGTCGTAATCTGCGTAATTTCTTTAGTAGAAATATTTAAACGATAAATCTGATATCGAGCCTTGTAATCACTATAAAAATAAATAAAGTTATTATCACTTGTCCATGCTGGACTATGAACATTCTGATCAAAACTTACAGTATAATCCTGAATTTCTTTTGTATTAAAATCATAAATAAACAATCTGTTTTTATCAGCTTCGTAACCATCTCTTTTCATACTTTCCCAGGCTATTTTTTTGCCATCAGGTGAAAAAACTGGTCCAATATCATAACCTAAATTACTCTCTGATAGATTCTTTATTTCATGGGTTTCTAAATCATATACAAATATATCGGAATTTGTTGAAAGTGAATACGCTTTGCCAACAAGTCTCTTAGTAGTAAAGGCAATTAATTTACCATCGGGACTCCAGTTGATCTGTTCCATACCACCAAAAGGTTTAAGTGGGCAATCAAAATGTTCACCCTCCATAATATCAATAATATTTGTAAGAGCTTTACCATCATAATTGGCATAGAATACATGGCTATACGTATAGTCATGCCATCTGTCCCAATGTCGGTACATTAAATCTGTTTCAATACGAGCATTGGCTTTTGGAAGATCGGGATAAATATCAATAACACCTTTATCTATTTTAACGTCTTTAATGAATATAATCTTGGTTTGATCAGGTGAATATTTAAATCCATTTAATCCTCCTTCAACATCAGAAATCTGAATACGGTTTTTTCCATCAGTATCCATCTCCCACATTTGCAACGAACCACTTTCTGTACTTAAAAACCCAATTTTCTTACCATCGGGACGCCAGATATGCCCAAATTCACCACCTTCTGTATTTGTTATATTTGTTGACTTTCCTCCATCAACAGAGATAGTAAACAGCTCCCTGTTTCCCTTATTTTTCTCTATATTATAAAAAGAAGCACCAAAAAGAATGGTTTTTTCGTCGGGAGAAACTTGAACCTCGCTAACACGACCAAATGACCACAACACTTCTGGCGTAAGAATATCTGAAGTTAATTTTAACTGATCAACCGGATTATTAATTTCTGTTTTTGTTCCATATTCAGTATTACATGACACTATAAGAAACAAAAAACTTATGCCAATAATTGTATAGATTTTTCTCATTTCGAATAATTATTTAGTTACTGAATACTGATCTTTAATTTTCTTTTCGAGTTCATCGGCTAATTCTGGGTTATCTTTTAACAGTTGCTTAACAGCATCACGACCTTGGCCAAGTTTTGTCTCGCCATAGCTAAACCACGAACCACTTTTCTTTATAACATTAAGCTCGGCACCAAGATCAATAATTTCTCCTATTTTTGAAATTCCTTCGCCATACATAATATCGAACTCTGCTTTTTTAAATGGTGGAGCAAGTTTGTTTTTAACAATTTTTGCTCTGGTACGGTTACCTGAAATTTCTTCACCATCTTTAATCTGACCAGTTTTCCGAATATCAATTCGTATTGTAGCATAAAATTTAAGTGCATTTCCTCCAGTAGTAGTTTCTGGATTGCCAAACATAACTCCAATCTTATCGCGAAGCTGGTTTATAAAAATACAACAAGTATTTGTTTTGCTTATATTAGCTGTAAGTTTACGTAATGCCTGTGACATAAGTCTTGCTTGTAAACCCATTTTTGAATCACCCATTTCACCTTCTATTTCGGCTTTTGGAGTAAGTGCAGCAACTGAGTCAATAACAATAACATCGATAGCTCCGGATCGAATAAGATGATCTGTAATTTCGAGTGCTTGTTCACCATTGTCTGGTTGTGATATAAGAAGGTTCTCTACATCAACACCCAATTTTTCGGCATAAAAACGATCAAAAGCATGCTCGGCATCAATAATAGCAGCTATCCCACCTTGTTTCTGTGCTTCGGCAATTACATGTATTGCAAGTGTTGTTTTACCTGATGATTCGGGTCCATAAATTTCGATTACTCTGCCTCTTGGAAACCCACCAACACCTAATGCAACATCGAGCGAAATAGAACCAGAAGGAATAACAGGAACATCGGCAACAGCCTTATCACCCATTTTCATTATTGTTCCTTTTCCATAATCTTTATCAATTTTATCTAAGGTTAACTGAAGAGCCTTTAGTTTTTCCTTATTTACGCTCATTTCTTTTTTTTCTTTCTCCATGTTTATATTTATTAAAATTTTAATTCTGTATAAATCTGATTTGTATGATCTTTTGTATCAACTTTCTCTATTATCTTTTCTATTTTATGATCTTCTGACAAGATAAAAGTTTTTCTTAGAACACCCTCGTATGTTTTTCCATACATTTTCTTCTCACCCCAGGCATTATAGGTTTTAAGAATTACTTTCTCTGTATCGGAAATTAACCTGAATGGAAGCTTATATTTGTCAGCAAATTTTTTATGAGATGCCATTGCATCGGGACTAACACCAATTATTTCGAAACCCTTCGCGAGCAAGTCATTGTAATTATCGCGAAGATTACATGCTTCGGCAGTACATCCGGGAGTATCATCTTTCGGATAAAAATAAATTACTACCCTCTTACCTTTAAACTGAGTAAGCGTAATAGGTTCTCCATTTTGGTCAACTCCCATGAAATCAGGAGCAATATCGCCAGCTTTCAATATTTTCATAGTTGATTTGTTATTAACCTGTAAATTTAAAAAAATACCTTGATAAGATAGAATTTGTGATTTGTTGTTTTTGATTCTTTATTAACAAAATTAGAATTCAAAAGGTTTGGTATTTTATGCTAAAATTGTTTTTTTGAAATTATTAGTGTATGAATATCGATAATTTTCTTTTACCTGTGGCTCAGGTATATTAACTTTGTAATTGTAATTTTATTTCCATATATGTTTAGGCAATCATTTTATTTGTTATTAAGTTTTTTAGTAGTTGTACTTATTTCTTTATCGGGAGTGGCTCAAAACAAACCCGACACAGAATTAGATGAACTAAAAACTGCATATATAGATTTTAAAAATAAGGATTATTCGAAAGCATATATCTATTTTCAAAAGATGTACGAACAGTATCCAAAAGATCCCACTTATAATTATTATACAGGAATATGCTTACTCTTTCTTGAAAAAAATCCTGAAAAAGCATTAAAAAGATTACGCCTTGCAGCCACCAACGATGTACCATATGATATTTATTTCTATCTTGGAATAGCTTATCATAATTCATATTTATTTGATGATGCATTAAAGAATTACCAATGGTTCGAAAAGAAATCATCGAAAAACAAAGCAAAGGAATATGATTTACAAAATCACATAAATAAATCAATAAATGCGAAATCATTAATTGCAAGCATAGAAAATCCTGCTGTAATAAGTCGTGAGAAAATAAAAAAGAAACAAATATCGCAGCAATATAACATAAAAGAGCTTGATGGCCGTTTTGGTAGTCACTATGAATTAATGAAATTGCCTCCCGACAGTCTGGCTGAGTTCACATTAATGTATTTACCAAATAATCTGGAGCGAAACGAAGTTGTTTATTTTTCGATGAGAAACGAAAACCGTGGTGACATGGATATCTATAGATCGGCAAGAAAACAAGATGGCACATGGACAGAACCCGAAAACGCAGGCAATCAGATAAACACCCCATTTGATGATAGTTTTCCATATTTGCACTCAGATGGATCGACCCTGTTTTTTGCCAGTAAAGGCCATTATTCTATGGGTGGATACGATATTTTTAAAACAGTTTGGAATAGCGAAAACAAACAATGGAGCACACCCGAAAATATTGGATTTCCGATAAATACACCTTACGATGATTTCTTTTTTGTACCATCACCTGATGAAAAATATGCTTTTTTTAGTTCTTCAAGAGACTGCAATCCGGATGAGGCAAATGTTTATAAAATAAGATATTTTAATGATAATACAAAGATTGAGCAGATTGCCTATAATGAACTGTTAAAGATTTCTAAATTAGATGTTAATGTAATTGATAAGAGAGATATCAAACCAGATAAAAATAACGAACCAAGAAATAATCGAAGCGAAATTGTTACGTTGGAAACAAACGAAGATTTCCTTTTTAAAAACGAATACGATAGTTTGCTAAATAGGGCAATGAAATATCAAATGAAAGCAGACTCATTAAAATGGGTAATTGATAAGAAAAGATCACTCTTTGGAGATAATCAGACAGAAGATCAAAAAAGTAAACTCACCAATGAAATTATAAAACTCGAGAATGATATTTATTCAATGCAAAAAACCGCGGATCAATGTTATGAGCGAGTGCGTGAGATTGAACAAATAAATATGGCAAGTAGTACTTCTGCATATGCATTTAAACAAGAAAAAACTGAAACAAAACCTGTAGAAAAAAATCAACAGCAGAATTCGGCTAATATTGCCAAACAAAACGAAAAAGACAGTATTTCATTTAAGCGAATGGAAATTGTTGAAATAGAAGAAAACGAAAACCAAGTTGAAAAATCAGATTATGGATTTTTTATTAAAATACCATCGGTTTATAACGAACAAAATCCTATTCCAACAAACGAAAAACTTCCTAAAGGCATAATTTATATGATTCAACTGGGTGCTTTTAGCTCAGTTAAAACACCTGCTTCGTTTCATGGATTTACTCCGATCACTTGTATTACAACACAGGGAAGCAATTTAAGAAAATATTATACTGGCAAATTTTTTCAGTTAAAAGAAGCCGAAAAATATCTCCCAAAAGTGAAGGAAAAAGGATTTAAAGATTCATATATAGTGGCATTTAACAATGGCAAAACAATACCAATAAACAATGCAATAAAACTGGAATCTAAACAAGCAGTTGTACCATCTCAAAACAATGTAAAAGCAAGTCATGATATTAATGCTAATGAATTATCGATTCAATATGTACTTCGGTTTGAGTTGAATAATCAGGATTCTATTTTAATCGATAAGATAAAAACGCTGGTCCCTGAGAATAATAAAATTAAAAAGGAACTTAAAGGAAATATCCTATTTATATCTATTGAGTGGTTTTCGAATTTTGATAATGCATATTCAATTAAAAAGAAACTTGAACCCATTATAAATAAGGAAGTTGAAGTACATGCTTTTTTTGCAGAAAGTAAAATACCAATTGATCAGGCAAAGAAAATGACCAAGTAAACGATGCAAGATTTATCATAATTACCAATAATGTTGTATCTTAGGCCTTTCAAAATAACAGATTATTAGAGATTTTTTATGAACATCAGAAGAAAATACGAACAGGATCCGAACTATGAAATGAGTTCGAATGATGGTAAGGACTACTCTCTTATCCTCTATAATGATGATGTACATGATTTTAATTATGTAATTAATTCATTAATGGAAGTCTGCAAACATGATGCTGTTCAGGCCGAACAATGTACCTATCTGGTTCATTATCATGGAAATTGCCAGATTAAAACTGGCAAGTATAATCAGCTTTGTGATATTAAAAACAAGCTTGTTAAAAAAGGATTAACAGTTGAAATGATTTAAATATGTCATTATCAATAATTATTTTTTTAATATTACTGGGAGTATTTCTGCTTCTTGTTGAGTTTTTAATTGTGCCAGGAGTAACTATCGCGGGTATAGCAGGCTTTATCTTATTAATTGCTGGCGTAGTTCTTTCCTATACCTATTTAGGAAATAAACAGGGTAACATAGTTCTTTTAATTACCCTGACTATAAATATTGCCAGTATTTTCGTATTTTTAAGAACTAAAACATGGAGAAAAGCAGGCTTAAAAACTGAAATAAAAGGAAAAGTAAATCTGCTTGAAAGTGATTTAAAAGAGGGAACTCAAGGCAAAACCATTTCAAGATTAGCACCAAGTGGTAAGGCCATGTTTAATAATAAAATAACAGAAGTACATTCAATAGAAGGATTTATCGATCAAAACATCGAAATAGTTATAACAAGTATTAGGGATAATAAGATTTATATAAAACATAAATAATTATGACAGGATTAAATTCAATTTTAGTTATCGGAGTTGCAGTAATCATTTTTATATGGTTATTCTTTTATTTTATTCCTTTAGGATTATGGTTTTCAGCCGTATTTGCTAAAGTATATGTTCCAATTGGACAAATAATAGCAATGCGAATCCGAAAAGTACCACCATCAACCATACTTAATGCTTTGGTAGCATCCTCGAAAGCTGGATTAAAGCTTAACGCAGATGAACTGGAAGCCCACTTTCTTGCAGGTGGAAATGTACCGTTAGTTGTTAATGCATTAATTTCAGCCGATAAAGCAAATATTGATCTCCCATTTAACATGGCCACTGCCATTGATTTGGCTGGTCGTGATGTACTGGAAGCTGTAAAAATGTCGGTAAACCCAAAAGTTATTGATACACCACCGGTAACGGCTGTTTCAAAAGACGGAATACAATTAATAGCCAAAGCCAGAGTTACTGTTCGTGCCAACATTAAACAATTAGTTGGTGGTGCAGGCGAAGAAACAGTGCTTGCACGTGTTGGCGAAGGTATTGTTTCATCTATCGGATCGTCAGAATCGCACAAGCAAGTTTTAGAAAATCCGGATTCAATCTCTAAAGTTGTTTTAGAAAAAGGATTGGATGCAGGTACTGCGTTTGAGATTTTATCAATTGATATTGCTGATATTGATATTGGTAAGAATATTGGTGCAGAATTACAGATTGATCAAGCCAATGCTGATAAGAATATTGCGCAGGCAAAAGCAGAAGAACGCAGAGCTATGGCTATAGCTGTTGAACACGAGATGAAAGCAAAAGCTCAGGAAGCCAGAGCGGAAGTTATACGTGCCGAAGCAGAGATTCCAAAGGCAATTTCGGAAGCATTTCGATCGGGCAATTTGGGAATAATGGATTATTACAAGTTTAAAAATATAGAAGCAGATACACATATGCGTGAATCAATTGCTTCGCCAAAAGATTCAAAAGGAACAAAAGAAAGCAATAATAAATAGATTCAAATCATTAGATTCTATTACTTTTCACAAATAAGTAATAATTTATTCTGATTATTTTTGCTGTTGTGAATCTATTTTATATTTTTGTCGAGCTTTTTCAGGAGAGGTGGGTGTCCCGTCCCGATAATTATCGGGAACTATCGGGAGACTGAAACCTCGAAAAAAGGAGAGGTGGGTGAGTGGCTGAAACCACCAGTTTGCTAAACTGACGTACTCGATTAGGGTACCGGGGGTTCGAATCCCCCTCTCTCCGCAACTTAGAGTTTGAGTAAGAAATTACTCAAACTTTTTTGTTTTTCAGAGGGGCGATGAGAACGAAGGGATGGCCGGGTTCGAACGGCGAAGCCCTCATGAGATCAGTCGTATGACTGATCGAATAATCCCCCTCTCTCCGCAAAAAGAATAATCATCCCGCTGAAAAGCGGGATTTTTGTTTTTCGGCAGAACGAATCATGTTTACATGAATGAGGACTGACGGAAAACAAAAAGTAATGAGCAAAGCGAATGGATGATTATTCTTTTTTGGCAATACCATTT
>MEOE01000034.1:58384-58560 GCA_001768565.1 Bacteroidetes bacterium GWF2_33_16
ATATTTAATATCCAATAACGAATTTCCAAGTAAATACTACTTTTTTCATCCCGCTGAAAAGCGGGATTTTTGTTTTTCGGCGGAACGAATCATGTTTACATGAATGAGGACTGACGGAAAACAAAAAGTAATGAGCAAAGCGAATGGATGATTATTCTTTTTTGGCAATACCATTT
>MEOE01000034.1:58569-127436 GCA_001768565.1 Bacteroidetes bacterium GWF2_33_16
TCACCGAAGGTAATCCACTTCTTTTTAATTTCCAATATTCAATATTCAATATTCAATATTCAATATTCAATATTCAATATCCAATAACGAATGATGAAATAAAATCAAAACTTCAAATTCGAACAACCAATACATTTTACATAAAAATCGATATTTTACTTATACCCAACAGCAGCATAACCAACCCAATGATGACTAGTTGCCGGAGCAGTTATTCCCAATCCCAGATCGTCAACTCTTAATGAAGGGTGATCGATGCTATTTGAGTAACCAATAAAAGTACCAGCCAGCCCGCTCCCATTTACCTGTTTATCGAGATTATAGGCAGTTAATAATCCAAATGGTACTGAATACCGACCACACCAGGTCCATTTATATTCCTTATAATCGGTTTCCTGCACTGTATAATTAATAAATTGTTTGATTTTTTCAGGATTAATCTCATCAACTAAGCAAGTGTTAATAATCTCCATTTCATGATTTCGTGCATTTATAAGTCCAATACTATCGGTTCCATAAGGAGCATAGTTTTTACCACCCCAATCCTCATCGCCATAATGCACAGCATCGGTAGAAATTACTATAGCAATATCTTTGCCCCATTCCAGATTTTGTGTATCCATAATATCCTTTAAGATCTTAGCAAATGGTTCAGCAATTTGATTCATCTTTTCAAACGACATGTAAGGTACAAGAATAGGTATAATCTCTAATTCACGATTTGGATATTGAAGAAAGGGAATAAGCGCCTCAAGTGAATGCTCAACACTATGCATCTCGTCGTGTACAAGGTATAAACTGTCTGGTAGAGCTGATAAAATCTGATCCCGGATTTTTGAAACAGGAACATTTCCATAAGGAGCTGCCCATTTATCGAAAGAATCAAAAACAAGTTTATTCTCAAGATTAAAATTTTTTGCTTTATGTGCCACACCAAAAAAGATAACTGTTTTAGCTTTAATTCCGCTTAAAACTATTGGATATAAATCACCCACATAAGCATAATCGTCGTGAGGTGTTATGGCTACACGCAAAATATCTTTATTCTGCCAATTAATGGCGTCCATACGAATTATGATACTATCCATTTGCCAATCATATTTTGCAAAACCAATTGTATCGACTACTGGTCGTATCTTTTCAGATGATTCGTTTTTATTGGTGCAACCAATAGAAATAATTAAGCATACACTGATTAGTAAAGCCAGATTCCTGATCATAATTGTTTTTTCTTTCAAATTTAGCAATGATTTTGTTTTCTGATATGAAAACCTTGAAAAAATAAAAAATTACCAAAACCTTAAAAATGAAGATTAAGAGCAGGTAAGTATTTTAACCCTTTTGGATTATTTCCAGCATAATTGAGCAATCCGATCTGAACTCCATGAAGTTCATCTGTCCGGTTATAAAGTGCAACAGATAACCCGAACAATTGACTTGTTCGCGAATAACCTACAATAGCCACACCACTGTATTTATAAGATTTAAGATAACCAGTAAAAGCAATACCTCTATAATTTTTCTCGCATGAAATATAAATTAAGCTTGTAGTCATTCCATTAATATCACCATCGGTTCCTACAATTAATCCTGCAACACCAATTCCATTAATAGTTTTCTTTGCACCAAGTCCTAACCCAGCAATGGAGATCCCTGAAATTCTTGAACTATCACCATCTGCCATAATTAATAACCCACCAATTGATAATCCATTTACATTTCCTCCTGAACCAATTCCTAAGCCCCCAAAAGAAAAACCATTTAGATTATTATTTGAGGTTCCTACCCCTAAAACACCTATATTTATTAACCCCATCCTACTAGCTGTAGGAATAATACCAAAACTTATTCCATTAACTACTGCATCTCTATTATTATATTTACTTAACCAGAAAGTAACATTTATTCCATTGATTTTTTTAACATTATTATCAGCAAAGTTTATTCGAATCCCATTAAACTCATACGAATTACCAAAACTGAGTCCATATTTCTTGCATGGGATGTTTAATGCTTTTCCTGTGGACAATGTATCCCTAGCGCATAAATTGAATATACTAATCAAAAAAATCACAACATATAAAACAACTGTTTTTTTCACAGTGCGTTGATTTAAGTAATCGAAAAATAACAATTTTTAGATAGTAGCAGAAAACTTTTTCTTTTTATTATAACTTAAAATGAAAAGTACTCCAACTATTACAAAGGGGATGGTAATGATTAGTATAATTATAGAGCTCCATAATATGGAATGGTTTTTATTATAATTAAACCAGAATAATACTGGACTCATAACTACACCAATAACTGTAAAAATAATTCCGCCTATGAACTCCCATTTCCATGCTACAATTAAAAATGCAAGTAATATAAAAGAAGGAATAAGGTGGATAAGAAATGCACCTAGTTGCTGCCAAATTGTTAAACCCGGAGCAAATGAATCTGCAGCAAACAAACTCAAAAGGAGTATTGCCAGAATACAAATAATTCGTGGTGTCCAATGTAATGCTTTAATTGATGTTTTCATTTGGGGTAAAGTTTTTAGAATCCTACTCTGATGACTTTTCGGTACGTCCCGTTTTTTAAAGTGGTCTCTGGTCTCCGCTAGTTAAGATTCAAAGAAATTCCAGAATACGAATAAACTCAATTTGTTTTGCTTTTTTTAATATGATTAAAGGTACAACTTTAATAAGACGAAATCAATAGAAATCATTATTTCTTGCTCTATATCAACACATTAACACTAATAAATAATAAAATAAAAGGAGTGCAAGTTTATAATTGGTTGAAAATTTTAATGTCTTAAAAATACTTAAAATGAAAAAAGGCATCTTTAAAAGATACCTTTTTTTCTATCTGCTTAAATATTCTATTTATTCATTTTCAACTAATTGCCATCCTGTACCATAGTCAGCATTACAAATGTGTGTTCCACCTGGAATAACATTATATATTGCAGTTGGTCCAGAGCTTGGATTTCGAAATGCTGAACCATTATTATCAAAGTCATTTATATTTCTAAGATAACCAACGCCCGGATTATTAACTTCTATAGACGATATTTCTTTTGATGTATTTACTTCAGCTTTAATAATTGCTCCAGAACCAAATCCACCGATAGTATTTAAAGTTATAGTTGGAGGAGCAAATGGATCATATCCATAACCACCTTCTTCAATAGTTATTGAAGCTAAAGTACCATCTGAATTAATGTTTCCAGAACTAATACTTAATACAGCTGGTATTGTAGGGTAGTTATATACTTCAAAAGTTGGCCTTGATGCTAAGGCTGTTGTATAAAATATAGTATCTTTATTAGCAGAACCATTGTCAGGATAAATCACTCCATTAACAATAGTTGAATAATCATTTAATATATATGTATCACCAATTATATTATCTGAACCATCATTAATATTATCATCAACATATTTTCTTAAAATATTGCTAGAATAATCAGTAAGTTCAACTGAAACTTTAGGAAAATCTAAATAACCAGTTCCTTTATTTGTAATAAAAATACTGTATGTAGTTTGGTACTGAACATCAAGAACAGCACCAGTTCCACCTAAGCTAGAAATGTTTAATGTTGGTTTTGCATTATAAACAGCACCATTATTAATAATAGCAACACTAGTAATTGAACCATTGCCATCTACTCCAATATTTGCCTGTGCAGCAAATCCATTAGTTCCTGTAGAAAAATCAACTGTTCCTGCTGAATATCCTGTACCACCATAAACGATATAAACACTAGAATATGCTGAAAGTGATGTTTTTTGTGCTTGAGCACTTAATGCAAAGCCGGAGCCAACCGTAGCGCCAGCTGGAGCAGGTACAGTAGCATAAACACTTGGGACTCCATCAATCCATAAACTATTATACGAAACATTATAAACAACTTCTCTATCTATAATAGCTAAGGTTCCATCTTCATTTTCAACTCCAACGGTTTGGTTGTCTATAATTTGTGGATAATAAACATAAAGATAATCACTTCCTCTAGAATCAACAGGAACTAGTACTTCATAATTTCCTGTTGCATTAGTTGTTCCTGTAAATACCTGATTATTTGCACTCGCCAAATTCTCATTTTTTACTCTAACAATTGCTCCAACTACTGGTTCTGGTTCTCTGTTTGTTACATCAGATTCGTAAATTAATCTTCCTTTTACTGTTGCAATTTTATCAGATGCTAACGAATACATATAGAATGTTTCGTGCACTTGTCTTTGACGGAAATTGGTAATATTCGTACCTACTTCTCCTAATATTGAAGTATAGTTACCTTTTGATGCTGTAATAACGATATAACCCCCAATTTTCACATCTTTAAAAATTACTATTCCATCAGAATTTGTTGAATCACTAACAATTTTATTATCAATTGCAATTTTTACTGTTGCACCTGATAAAGCAGAATAATTATTTGATGCATCTAAGATAGAAATAACAACATCAACAAGTTGTTGTTGTTCAAGAGCTTCTTCTTCAGTATACTGGTCTTCTTCACACGAAGTAAATACTAATCCAGCAATCATTATAAATACAAAAAATTTAATAATACTTTTCATAGTTTTCATAATTTAAATTTGACATTTATATTTTCTATTTTTTACTTTAATCCAAAGCCAAGAGTAAAATACATTGTATTATTTTTTAGATCACCTTGTATTTCGGTCACTTCTAAATAACTGTATCCATTGTATATAGAATTTATTCCATATCTGTAACGAGCATCAATTAAAATATAAAACTTCTCGGAAATAGGTAGCTCAATACCAATACCTGCAGTAGCGCTGTATTGTATCTTTTCCATATTATTTGTAATATTTTCTTCGCCGGTATATGTATGTGGACCTCCATACTCATCAATAATAGTACCTTCTTTGGTAACTCCAGTATGTAAATTATATCCAAAAGAAGGGCCAATAAAACCATTTAATTTAAATCCGGAAATACCTAATGAGTATTTAAACAAAACAGGTAATTCAATATTATGCATTATAATTTCCTTGTTTTTAATATTAATTGAATACCAGGAGTCATTTCCTACTAAAGAAGGAATATAAATATCTAATAACCGTCCCCCTTGCTGAAAATAACTAACTTCCAATTGCAAGGCCATTTTTTCATTAAATACATAATTTAGAAAACCTCCTCCAGTTATTCCTTGAATAGAGTTGGTATGTGGTTGTTGATTGGTAAATTCACTTATTGTGGTTCCAAATTTTAAACCATATTTCAAGTTATTTAAAAATCCACCACTAGAAATTTCACTTTCTTGCGCTAACACTGTTCCTGAAAACAAAAAAAGAAGTGTTCCAAGAAAAAGTTTTTGATTTAACATTTTTTTAATCATAAAGTTGTGTTTCATAATTAAATGTATTTTAATTTATTATTTTATTAATAGGGCTATAGATAATCTAAATTAGTTTAGAGATAAAAATTTTTTAGAAAATCCCTATCTCTTTATAAATTAAATTATAACGTGAAATTAATCTTTTTTTTTAAGAATTCAAATACCTTTTTGTAACGTTTGACAAATATATAATATCTCACATTATTTATTTAAGTTCACTTTCCAATAATAGATTTCAATGAAGAAATTTACATAATTGGTTTCTAAATCTTTTGAGGCAATTAGATTATAATAGATTAAATCATAAGTAATAAGGAAAAAAAGTGACACAGGCTTCCACCAATTATGAATAAGTGAAAGATTCCATGGCCATAGGGTATTTTTTCAATCAAATAAAAAATTACACCAAACATATAAGATAAACAACCTGCCAGTAAGAACCAAAGCGAAGTTGCTGGATAATATTTAACAATAGGTACAATAGCAATTATGCCAGTCCACCCCATTATAACGTATAACCAGGCTGAAATGCTACGATATTTTGGTGAGTAAAACCAGATTTTAAAAATAACCCCTGCAATTGCCATACTCCAAACAAGTCCAAAAATTACCCATCCAAATGCACCTTTTATTCCTACCAGAGTGAATGGCGTATATGTTGCTGCAATTAGAATATAAATAGATGAGTGATCGAAACGGTTTAAATGATATTTTGTTTTGATATTTGTTACACTATGAAACAAGGTAGATGCAGCATAAAGATTGATTAATCCAGCTCCAAAAATACTGAAAGTTACAATATGCCATGTAGTCCCGTGGTATGAAGCTTTTATAATTAGTAAAGTTGTACAAGCCAATGCAATTAGCAAACCAATGCCATGCGAAGTACTATTTACAATCTCTTCGTTTTTTTTTCTCTTATTTGTTTTCGTTTTTCTAATAGCCATAAAACAATCCTAATTTGAAAGTATATACAAAGGTAATGATTTTGAAAAGCTACTTAAATAAAAAATTTAGTTATTTTGAAAATGGAGATTTTACTTTTTTATTTTTTTATAAAATTCGGTAATAAATTAAATTGTTAAAATAGAATAAAATCTTCAACGCATTTTATCTTTGTTAAACTATTATTTTTAGAACCCAAAAGATGAATCGAATAGACCGTTTAACAGCAATACTTATTCATTTGCAATCGAAAAAAATTGTAACTGCCCACGAACTGGCCAAACGGTTCAATATTAGCAAAAGAACGGTTTATCGCGATATTCGATCTTTAGAAGAGGCAGGAATTCCTATTGGTTCTGAACCCGGTGTCGGATATTTTATTGTTGATAGTTATCACTTACCACCTGTAGGTTTTTCAAAAGAAGAAGCAAGTGCATTGTTGATTGCAAATAAGCTTACAGAGAAACTTACAGACAAATCGTTGCAAGAAAATCTCAACTCGGCTTTATACAAAATCAGATCAATTTTAAATGTTAACGAGAAGGAATTTATTGAGAAAATTGATCATCACATTGAAGTTTTCAGTTCATCATCGATACAGAATAGCAATATTCCTTACAAGATTTTAGATACAATTTTAAAGGGAATAGATAAAAAACAGGCACTCGGACTGACTTATAATTCATTATCAAAAAGCGAAGAGAGCTGCCGGATTGTTGAACCGATTGGTATTTGCCATTATAGTTTTAACTGGCACTTAATTGCTTATTGCAGGTTACGAAATGATTACCGCGATTTTCGAATCGACCGAATAAAAAGTATTACCCTTACAGATCAAAAATTTATTATAGAGAACAAACCCTCGATTCAAGACTATTTTAAAACAATTACATCTACAAATGATGTATTTATTGTTAGGCTTTTGGTCGACAAAGAAATTATTTCAGAAATAAGTCAGGCCAAATATTACTATGGTTTTATTGATGAAAAAGAGTTGGGTGATAAAATTGAAATGACATTCTTAAGTAACTCCAAAGACTATATAAGCAAGTGGATTTTAACACTACTGGACAAGATTGAAGTTATTGAACCAGAATCTCTTAAGGCAACTATTTTCAGAATGATAAAAAAACTTCAAAAAAAATATTATCATAGTTGACATACTGTTGTCACTCCCGGTTATGATCTTTGTTTTGTAAAACGTAAAACAAAACAAGATGGAAATAAAAAATGTGAAACAGACCAATGTATTTGGTAAAGAAATCAAAACAAGCTTAAAGACTATTTGGAATCATGTTCAGGTTCTTCCGAACGATATTATGAACGAGATGGTTCAAAAAAATGTAAATGCCCAGGGTCCACAAATTTGGATATACAGGGGTGCGGATGGAAACCCCGAAACAGTTTTCGACTTACTGATTGGTTTTCCTGTTGAAAACAACAATGTGGACAGCAGTATTAATACCTTACCAGATTTCAAATGTGCAAGCATTATTCACAAAGGCGATTGGAGTACATTCAACGAGACCTATTGTCTGGTTATTGGTGAAGTAATGAAAAACGGATATCATATGACAGGAGAATGCCGCGAAGTATATCATACAGTAGATTTCGAAAATGTAGAAAATAATATTACCGAAATACAAATCGGAATTAGGTAAAATATAGATGTGAGACACAAGATACAAGATAAAAGCCCGCCTTGCCACCCGCCTGGATGACGCAGCCGGACTGGGACGGGCAGGGAAAAAGATAAAAGTAAAATCATTTTAATACTAATTACTTGTTTCTTGATACTTGATTCTTGTTTCTTGATTATTGATACTTGATACTAATTACTAAATACAAATAAAATGAAAGAAATACCCATAAAAAAAGAACTTGTAAGCTTTTGCGGCTTATACTGTGGATCGTGTGGCAAGTACCTGAATGGCAAATGCCCGGGATGCATAGGAAACGAAAAAGCAACTTGGTGTAAAATTCGCAAGTGTTGTTTGGAAAAAGGAATTGACTCATGTGCTCAGTGCAATGAATTTACCGATGTTAAAGACTGCAAGATGTTCGATAATTTTGTTGCCAAGATGTTCGAATTTGTATTTAAGTCGGATCGAAAAGCCGGAATAAAAATGATTAAAGAATCAGGGTACGAAGAGTTTGCCAAATTTATGGCTGAAAACAAATTAATATCGATAAAAAAATCTTAAAAGATTACTTTAACATTTTCCTTGTTTACTTCCAATGATTAAAAATCTTCGGAAGTTTTTTTTTAATCAAAATAATTATA
Organism: Bacteroidetes bacterium GWF2_33_16; assembly: GCA_001768565.1. Lineage (GTDB taxonomy): Bacteria > Bacteroidota > Bacteroidia > Bacteroidales > UBA12077 > UBA12077. Next base: position 67,161 of record MEOE01000034.1, read on the forward strand.
TAGTAAAGTGAATAGTTAAAAAATAAATGGTTAACTATTAAACAACTATATTAATTATGCTTAGTTGTATAATCTTACCTAAAAATATATAAAAAGACATCCAATAATTTTACTTTTTATGTAATTATAAAATAGAATCGTATCTTTAAGGTTATTAACCTTTAATTTTTTTATTATGGAAAAATCAGATGTTCAACAAACTTCATCATTAGAGAAAAATGAATTGATTCTTGATGCAAAAAGTATAGTCTATATAACTGAGACCAGAAAATGGGCAAAATTTCTAGCAATTCTAGGTTTTGTTTTTTTAGGCTTAATTATTCTTTTGGGTCTTTTTTTCCTTTTAATTGGGTCAATTTTTGGAGGTTTTTTAGGAGTATTTGAACGAGTCTTAATCTTTTTAGTATACATAGCAATTGGTGCATTATACTTTTTTCCTGTCTATTATTTATTTAAATTTTCATTTTTTATAAAAAAAGCTGTTGAGAAATATGAACAAAAAGATCTTACAATAGCTTTTGAGAACTTAAAATCACATTATAAGTTTATTGGAATTTTAACAATCGTTGTTTTAAGTCTATATGTTTTAATCGGAATTGTTGCTGCAATCATTGGAATGGCTAAAATATTTTAAAATAATTTATTTATATAGTTCAAAATCAAAATATTATTATAACTTTGCGCCCTTATTAATTAGTGTTTATTGGGGGTGCTTTCTGGCTGTTGGCTTAGCTAGTGCGCCTAACAGCACAGAAAAACAAAAAAGATGAATAAATTTGAAGCGCTGGGTATCAACCAAGATATCCTGCAAGGCATTAATGATTTGGGCTTTGCCGAGCCCATGCCGGTTCAAACCCAAGTAATTCCGGCCTTACTTGAAAAAACAAACGACATTGTTGCTTTAGCACAAACAGGAACAGGAAAGACAGCTGCTTTTGGTCTTCCAATTCTTCAGCAAATAGTTATTGCTGATAAATTTCCACAAGCAATTATTTTGTCACCAACACGTGAGTTATGCGTTCAGATTGCAAAAGATCTAATGGCATACTCAAAGTATATGAAAGGTATAAAGATTTTGCCCGTTTATGGCGGTGCAAATATCGATGCCCAGATACGCGGTTTGCGAATGGGAACACACATTATTGTTGCAACCCCGGGTCGTATTCTTGACCTTATTCACAGACGTACAGCCGATATTTCTGCAGTTAAAACTGTTGTTCTTGATGAAGCTGATGAAATGCTGAACATGGGTTTCCGCGACGATTTAAACGAGATTCTTGAATCGGTACCAAAAGAACATAGAACATTACTATTCTCGGCTACTATGCCTAGAGAAGTTGCTACCATCTCAAAAAAATACATGAGTAATCCTATAGAGATTACTGTTGGAAATAAGAACGAAGGAGCTGAGAATATTAAACATGCATATTATGTTGTTCAGGCTCGCGACCGCTATTTAGCGTTGAAACGTATTGCCGATATGAATCCGGATATTTACGGTATCATTTTTTGTCGTACTCGTATGGAAACTAAAGAAGTTGCCGAGTGGCTTATTAAAGATGGTTACAATGCCGATGCGTTGCATGGTGATTTATCGCAGGCACAACGTGATCAGGTAATGAACCGTTTCAGATTAAAAAATTTACAGATGCTTGTAGCTACCGATGTTGCTGCACGCGGACTCGATGTAAATGATTTAACTCACGTTATCAATTACAATTTACCTGATGATATGGAAGTGTACACTCACCGAAGTGGTCGAACGGGTCGTGCAGGTAAAGCGGGTATTTCTATTGCTATTGTGCATCTTAAAGAGAAATACAGAATTAGAGAGATTGAGAGAAAAATAAACAAGAAGTTTGAGGTACTTGCTGTTCCAACAGGTAAAGAAATATGCAAAAAGCAGCTTTTCCACTTAATTGAAAAGATGGAAAAAGTGGAGGTTAATAATGAATTAATTGAAGAATTTTTGCCCGAAGTGAATAAAAAACTTGAATGGCTCGAACGAGATGAATTAATTAAACATTTTGTTTCTCTAGAGTTTAATAGGTTTTTAGAGTATTATAAAAATGCTTCTGATTTGAATGCTCCTGATGAGAAATTTACAGAATATAGAGAGCGCGACGGGGACAGAAGAAAACGAGGAGAAAGAAGTAGTAACCGCAACGACAGAAGCGATAGAGGTGACAGAGGCGATAGCAGATCGAAAGACTTTAAACGTTTGTTTGTAAATATTGGAAAAAACCAGGGATTAAATCCTCAACGGCTAATGGGTTTAGTTAATGAGGCTACCCACGAAAAAAATATTCCAGTAGGGAAAATAGATATTATGAAATCATTTTCATTCTTCGAAATTGATAATCAGTTTGTTGATAAAGTAATGAGCGGATTAAATTTAGCCAATTTTGATGGCGTTAAGGTGAGTACAGAAATTGCCAACGAAAAACCTTCTGGTGATTCAGACAGAGGCGAAAGAAAACCTTTTGGAAGAGATCGGGAACGCAGATCATCTGACAGAGAAAGACCTGAACGTAGATCTTCAGACAGAGGACATTCAGAACGCAGATATTCTGATAGAGAACGTCCTGAAAGAAGATCATCTGAAGGTGGTGAGCGTCCAGAAAGAAAAACATCTGAAGGAGGCGATCGTCCATTAAGAAGATCATCTGAACGTCCGGAATGGAAACAATTCGACAGAGATAGCACTCCAAAAAGATCTGAATCATCAGGAAAAAGACCACGAACAAATAGAAAATAAAATATAAAAATGAAAATAACAGCAAGATTGACCTTGCTGTTATTTTTTAAATTACTTTTTTAATAAATAATCTGTAACGATTATTTATGCCTGTTCATCTCCTTCTTCTTCCTCTTCGGGGGTTGCATTAAGTATTCGGTTATAGCTGGTCGTTCCTTCTACAATAATAACAATTTCGCCTTTAACAGTAGATTTGCTATAGTACTGAATTAATTCTTTTATAGTTCCACGGATATTCTCTTCGTAAATCTTTGTTAGTTCGCGCGAAACACATGCACGACGATCATCACCTAATATTTCAGCAAATTGAGTTAGGGTTTTTACCAGGCGGTAAGGTGACTCGTAAAAGACCATTGTCTTTTCCTCTTCCTTAAGCTCGGCCAAACGCTTCAAACGTCCTTTTTTCTGTGGCAAAAAACCTTCGAACGAAAACCTGTCGTTTGGTAATGCCGAATTAACAAGCGCAGGAACAAATGCAGTAGCACCGGGCAAGCACTCCACGTCAACACCTGCTTCGATACAAGCACGAGCAATAAGAAATCCCGGATCAGAAATTCCGGGTGTACCAGCATCGGTAACAACAGCAATCGACTCACCAGCTTTAATTCGCTCAACAAGGTTTGGCACCGATCTATGCTCATTAAATTTATGATGTGCAATTACTGGTTTTTCGATTTCATAATGCTTAAGCAGAAAAATAGTTTTGCGTGTGTCCTCAGCTAAAATCAAATCAACCTCTTTTAAAATACGAAGTGCCCGAAGTGTTATATCCTCGAGATTACCTATAGGCGTGGGAACAAGATAAAGTTTACTCATTTACAGTTTTTTAATAATTGGTATAAAGGTAAAAATTTGAATTATGAATAACGAATATCAATTATTCAATTTCGAGGCAATGAATTCATTTATTGAGATTTTTATTTTAAAACTCAATATAAATAAATAATTACTTATCTTATTTGTGTTATTTTCTGGTTTCTTTAGCTTTCGCAAAATCTTAAAATCCGCATTTATTTAAAAGATTCACGAAAATTAGTCAAATTGGTAATCTTTGTCTTTTCAAAAGATTCAAGAATTAATAAGTCTTTATCTCCTGTAATAAGATAATCGGCCTTCCCATCCTTCGCAAGGGCTAATAAAAAGTTATCTTTTTTGTCACGACAAATTCTGACATCGCTCTTTACTATTACAATTTCCCCATATTCATCTATAAGATCGATTAATGTAGCAATATCATCTTCAGTAAAAAATGGTTTAAGTTTTTCTCTACTGGTTACATCAATAAATTCAGTCATTAACTCATGACTAAAAAGCAGAACAACTTTTCCTTTTAAAATTAGCTTATCTAGGTCACCAAGAGATTTTGAAATTAAAAAGCTAATCCAAATATTTGTATCAAATATTATTCTATTTTTCTTTTTCATACCTTGCTTTCCTAACAGCTTCAACTTCTTCAGCAATTTGTTCAAATGATGGGGTATTTTCTGATTTAGCTCTTAGTCTTTCAAGTAGCCTTTTAAATTCATTTTTCCTGTATGATGAATCTGAAATTTTTATAAGTTTCAAGTCAGCAAGATTTTTCAATAATTTCTTTGCTGTTGGATTTAATATTTCGATTCTAATTGATTCCATATTTATTTTTTATACAAAGATAACTTTTTATTCGCCCACATTCCATTCCCATTCAAAAAATGGCATTAAACAAATAATTAAATAATAATTTTTCTTGTTTCCCGCCTACAGCGGGCAAACTTGATCCTTGTTTCTTAATCTTGATACTCGATACGAATATCTCTGTACTCTTAATTTATATATTTTCTTCGAACCAACTCAACTAGTTTTTCTACATTCTCATCTTCGAAATCCCAGGTAAAACTATCTTTTAAATAACTTATAGCATTCTCGAATGTATCGAAATTATTTAATAGCTGAATTGTTTCACCGAATTGATTTTTATCACCATTAAAAAGCTCACGGATAAATACAAACTTATCGTTCAATCCAATTGCCGAATTTATATCTTTTATTGGCTTCGATTTAAGTTTGCTCGACACATCCTTTTTATCTGATTTCTCTTTTCCAATGGTATCGTGCATAAAGGCTCTTGATTGAAATTTGTCGGCCATAATTTCATGAGAAGCATCTGATTTATATTGTTTTGCAGGCTCCTTTTTGATTTTTTCTTCTTTTAAAACAATAACTTTTTTGAGTTCGACAGGTTTTGCAGTTTCTTTATTTTCATCTCTCTTTTCAATGATAATTACAGGATCGGGTTGCTCTACCAATTCTTGTTTTTTTGTAACAGGTTTTGGATGGTGTTTTTCTATTTCTTCTACAACCCTCACTTCGAGAAGCTTTTCGGTCGGTTTATGAATTGTTGATTTCTCTTCACTTTGATATTCAGAAATGTATGTACCCTGTGCATTTAATTTTAGTAATAAATCATAAAGATTTCTTACTTTTGACAAAGCAAGGTCGATATCGATTTGATGAATCTGGTTTGGATTATCGAACCGGTTAATAAAAGAATAGATTTCCCGGATATCATTTATAATATTCTTGTGGATTTCTGTTTTATTCATAATCAATATTGTTTTTTGCAAAAATAACGATAAAAGTTAAGAAATTGATATACGATGTTTTTCGAAGGTACAAATAAAAAATCCAAAAACAGAGGTTGGGTAGAGGTAATTTGCGGTTCGATGTTTTCGGGCAAAACTGAAGAATTAATACGCCGATTACGTAGGGCAGAATATGCCAAATTAAAGGTTGAGATTTTTAAACCCATGATCGATACCCGCTACTCCGAAGAAGATGTTGTTTCACATGATTCAACAACTATTCGTTCAACCCCGGTTTCATCTTCAGGTAATATCTTACTACTTACCGGCGATGTAGATGTTGTAGGAATTGACGAAGCCCAGTTTTTTGATAAAAACCTTGTTGATGTGTGCAACCAACTTGCCAACAATGGAATAAGAGTTATCGTTGCAGGTCTTGATATGGATTATCTGGGTAATCCTTTTGGTCCTATTCCGGCACTTCTGGCCGAAGCCGAATATGTTACCAAGGTTCATGCTATTTGCATGCGTTGTGGAAATCTGGCTCAATACTCGCATAGAATTGCCAAAAGTGATAAACTGGTATTGTTGGGCGAAAAAACAGAATACGAACCTCTATGCAGGGTTTGCTTTAACGAAGCACTAAAAGAAAAAAAGGACAATTAGAACAGATTAAAAATGTATACAATTTCTGTTATATCGAATTTACTAAATGCAAAACTCATTGGAAATGACTCCGGTTCTATTGAGCATTTACTTATTGATAGCAGGAATGCAGTTTCATCACCCAATACACTTTTTTTTGCTATTCGGGGCGAAAGACACGATGGGCATAAATTCATAAATGAATTATACGAAAAAGGAATTCGTAATTTTGTAGTTGAGCAATTACCAGAGTATCACAAAAATTATACAGAGGCTAGTTTTTTAGTTGTTTCTAGTGCAATTATAGCATTGCATCAGCTTGCAGCATATCATCGAAAACAATTTAACTATCCTGTAATTGGAATTACCGGGAGCAACGGAAAAACAATTGTTAAAGAATGGCTTTACCATGTGCTGCAAACACAGAAGAATATTGTTCGAAGTCCAAAAAGCTTTAACTCACAGGTTGGTGTTCCTCTGTCGGTATGGTTAATGAACAAATCATACGATCTGGCTATTTTCGAAGCAGGAATTTCGTTACCAGGAGAGATGGAAAAGCTTGAAGAGATTATTAAACCCACTATAGGGCTTATTACAAATATTGGGGAATCGCATCAGGAAAACTTTGATGACTATAAACAAAAAGCTGTTGAAAAACTCAGTCTTTTTAAAAATTCCGAAACGATCGTATATTGCCGTGATCATTTATTAATTCACGAATTGATACAGAATGATCATGAATTTGCGAAAAAGAAATGCTTTACTTGGTCAACAAAATCTGAGGCAGATCTAATAGTTCATTCCAGCATAAAAAATCATCAACATACAACACTACAAATTGAGTATAGCAAAAATAAAGTAGAGATAATTATTCCCTTTACCGATAGCGCGTCTATCGAAGATGCAACGCATGTTATTGCACTATTATGTGCATTAGGATACAACTTATTTGATTTTAAAAATCAGCTGGAATCTATTCCTCCCGTAGCAATGCGATTAGAACTTAAAAATGGAATTAACCGATGTACACTTATAAATGATAGTTACAACTCCGACTTAAACTCATTGAACATTGCATTACATTATTTAGATCAGCAAAATCAGCATAGTAAGAAAATATTGATACTTTCTGATATTCTACAAAGCGGTAAAGATCACAAACAATTATACACTGAGGTTTCGCAGTTAATAAGCAAGTATAATATATACGAGATTATTGGCATTGGACCTGGTATTGCATCACAAAAAGATATTTTTACAATTGAAAAAAGTTTCTTTTCTTCAACCATTGAATTTCTTGAAAAATTACCTCCAAATCGTTTTTCCGATTCGGCCATACTTTTAAAAGGCTCAAGGGCATTTGAGTTCGAAAAAATTTCATCGGTACTCGAAGAGAAAGTACATAGAACAATTCTGGAGATAAACCTGAATGCACTGATAAGCAATTTAAATTACTTTAAGTCGAAATTAAATCCCGGAACAAAAATAATGGTAATGGTTAAAGCACTTTCATATGGCAGCGGAACACATGAAATTGCCAATATATTGCAATATCAGGGAGTTGATTATCTGGGAGTAGCTTTTGCCGATGAAGGTGTTGCACTTCGCGAAGCAGGAATTAAACTACCTATTATAGTTATGAATCCAGAGCTTAATAGTTTCGACATCATGGTTCGACACAAACTAGAGCCCGAAATATATAGCTTTTTAGTACTTAAACAGTTTATTGATACCGTGAGAGTATTAGGAACTAAAGATTATCCAATCCACATTAAAATCGATTCTGGGATGCATCGTCTGGGTTTTATGTCAAACGAGATTGATGTACTCATAAATGAGTTAATGATAAACAAAAATGTAAAGGTAGCGTCGATATTCTCGCACCTTGCCGCCAGCGACGAAGATGTTCACGACTCATTTACTGAACAACAAATTTCTACGTTTGACAAGTTGAGTACAAAAATTAGTAATAAATTGAACTATTCTATAATTCGCCATATACTCAACTCTGCAGGTATTGAACGATTTCCTCAAGGTCAGTTCGATATGGTAAGACTCGGAATAGGGTTGTATGGTATATCGGCATTATATGGGAATCAACTGGCTAATGTAAGTACACTTAAAAGTACTGTTATACAGATAAAACAAGTTGCCAAAGGCGAAACAATAGGCTATAATCGTAAAGGTATAGCAACAGATGAAATAACTGTAGCAATTATTCCTGTTGGATATGCCGATGGTTTAAACCGTCATTTGAGCAATGGTAAAGGAAAACTTTTTATTAAGGGACATATTGTTCCAATTATTGGAAATATTTGTATGGATATGTGTATGGCCGATATTACTGGTTGTGACATAAACGAAGGTGATGAAGTGATTGTATTTGGCAAGGAGATTTCTGTTACCAATATGGCAAATACATTACAAACTATTCCCTACGAGATTTTTACGGGCATATCAACACGAGTTAAACGAGTTTATTTCCATGAATAGTTTTCCACAAAATTACTTTTAAATAAAAATTCGAATAATGGTTTGTTAAAAACTCTGCATATACTATAAATATTGACACACAACAACCTTAACACTGCTTTATAACGTTTTAATTCGTTTTCATTAGTCAAAATCTTTCAATTACATAAGGTTATTGGTTTTGAATCCAGTAAAAATTTATTTTAATTTGTCTTTTTATTTTTAGCAAAACCATAATAATGAATAGCTCCCGATCATTATATATCAAAATTGGATTAATCTTGTTTCTGTTTGTTGTAGTTTCTATAATAAACTCGAGTATAAGGTTACGTTTGTTTGGTGCAAATATTGAAAACGAAGAGATTGTTAACTCATCTATTAAGAACGAGATAAATGGAATTTTCTATCTGGAGAAAGCTGCTCAAATTGATTCTACATTAAAATCGATTACAGCTAAAAATCATTTTAACGGGAATGTATTGGTTGCTTATAAAGGAAATTGCATTTTTAAGAAATCATATGGTTATGCCGACCTAAATAAGAAAGAAGAATTAACCACCGAATCGATTTTTCAGCTGGCTTCCCTAAGCAAGCAATTTACAGCTATGGCTGTAATGATTTTGAAGGAACAAGGCAAATTAAGCTATGACGATACGGTTACAAAATACATTCCTGAACTACCATATAAAGGTATAACAATACGCATGTTATTAAACCACACATCTGGATTACCTAATTATATGTGGCTTACCGAAAACTATTGGAAAGAAAAAAACGCTCCTTACAACGAAGATATTATTAAGATGTTTGAAGAAACCAAAACACCTATATATTTTAGTCCTGGTCGACGTTTTGATTATTCAAACACCGGTTATGTATTGTTGGCATCAGTTGTAGAAAGGGTTTCACGTAAACGTTTTTCCACTTTTATGGAAGATGAGATTTTTATTCCACTAGGCATGGAAAATTCTTTCGTTTACAGCAGTTCTTTTAAAACAAGAAAAAACATGCTAAAAGGATATGGTATTCGTGGTAAAAGATACAGAGTAATTGACGAAACAGTAAATGATGGTACTGTTGGCGACAAGGGTGTTTATTCAACAATTGACGATCTTTTTAAATGGGATCAGGCATTATATGCAAATACGATCGTTTCGGAAGAAACAATGAATGAGGCATTGTCTGGTTTTAAAATACGGAATAAGTATAACGTTAATTATGGCTTTGGATTTAGGTTGACCCAAAGGGACAACAAAAAAGTCGTTTATCACCACGGACGCTGGAATGGTTTCAGAACCAGTATTTATCGTTTTGTTGAAGATAACAATACAATAATTGTATTAAATCATACTTCAACATCATTAAATAGCACCATAATCAGAAATATCGAAAAGGTTTTTTCCGATACATCTGCAACTGATATTACCAGAGATGTTATTTCTACTATTATTGATTCGGGTATTGATAGTGGAATAAAAAAATATTATAACCTGAAGTTATCATCTGGTAATGTGGTACTTGATACATTAAAGTTTAATCAGACATCTCAAATTCTCACAAAGGAGAAAAATATAAATTTAGCCGAAAAGATTGTCTTATTTAAAACAATGTATGTATTGGGCGAGCTTGATACTAATTTTATGAATGAGAAATACTTTTTGAAATCGCTTTCGCTGGCTAATTAGATCTTTTGTTTTATCCATTCACCCTACATTTTTCTATCTTAAATGTAAAGATAATATCCACAAAAAATCGCAAGGCTAAAATAGGCAAAGCTTACTGCTACCTACTATTCCCTACTTCAAGATTCTGGTTAACTCCCCTATCCCATCTCTGAAATTCTCTCTAATCCTTTAATATCAAGAATTCGGATTTTTCGTCCATCGAGAGTAATAATTTTCTCTGTTGCAAATGTTGATAAGGTCCGAATAGCATTTGAGGTAGTCATGTTCGATAAGTTGGCAATATCTTCGCGCGACAGATATACTTTTATGGTTGAGTTATCTTCTTCGAGTCCATAAGTATCTTTAAGGAAAATAAGTGATTCGGCCAGTCTGCCACGAATATGTTTCTGAGTAAGAGTAACTGTTCGGTTGTTCGAAAAACCTAACTCTGATGCCAGCGAACGAATAATACTTAAAGAAAACTCGGCATTACTTTTTAATATTCTATGAAGTGATTCTTTTTCTATAGTACAAATAACACAATCTTCGATAGCTTCGGCTGAAGCAATATAGTTTTGTTCAGCAAATAAGGCTCTATAACCAATAAATCCAACAGGTTTTGCCATACGAACAATTTGTTCGCGCCCCCCTACTCCTTCCTTAAATATTTTAACTTTCCCTTTAGACAGGCAGATTAACCCATTGGGTTTATCACCCTCCTTATAAATTATATCGCCTTTTTTATATTGTGTACATGTGCTATTTCGTTTGAGTAATTCTTTTTCCTCACTATTTAGCACACTAAAAACGGACATCTGGTTATCAATAATATTGTGGCTTTCAGAGATCATGAACTATAATTTTTTATAAAATATGTTGAAAAACATACAAATGTAAATATTTCAATCAAAACTATAAAATATTTTCCTCAAAATCGGAAAAAATTGATTTTTACTGATCTTTGGAAATATTCTCTTTTAAAATAATCAACAATATTTCGCTACCAAAGGCATTCTTCGTCCAGCACCAAATGCTTTTGATGATATTCGCAGGATTGGTGGTGCCTGATATCTTTTATATTCGTTGCTATCGACTAATCTAATTATTCGTTCAACCAGACTTTTCTCCCATCCATCGGAAACAATTTCTTCGGGAGTTTTTTGAAGCTCGATATACTCGAATAATATTTTATCGAGGGTATCATAATCTGGTAACGAATCCGAATCTTTCTGATCGGGTCGTAGCTCTGCTGATGGGGGTTTTATTATTGAGTTTTCAGGTATTATTTCGTGTTCTCGATTAATATATTGAGCTAATTTGTACACATCAGATTTGTATACATCGCCTAAAACAGACAGGCCACCAGCCATATCGCCATAAAGTGTGCTATAACCAACAGCCGATTCGCTTTTGTTTGATGTATTTAATAATATATGACCAAATTTATTCGACAATGCCATTAAGATTGTACCACGTGCCCTTGCCTGAATATTTTCTTCGGTAATATCTGGATGCAATCCTTTAAAAATTGAATTTAATGACTGGCCGAAACTATCTACAACTTGCTGTATATCTACAACATCGTACCGTACACAAAGATTGTCTGCAAGTTTAGCAGCATCGGTTATTGAATGGCCAGAAGAGAATTTCGATGGCAATAAAAGTACTCTCAGATTTTCAGCACCTAATGCTCTGGATGCGAGAACCAGTACTACTGCAGAATCGATTCCTCCAGACAAACCCAATGTTGCTTTAGAAAAACTCATCTTTTTAAAGTAATCACGAACACCAAGTACTAATGCATCGTGTATTTTAGCTATTACATCAGGATCATCATTAACATGCTTCTTTAGTTTTCCCTTTTTTATATCATCATATTGATACACTTTATAATCCTCGGCAAAAAGATTAAGCTCATCAGCTATTGTTCCATCAGGATTAACAACTAATGATCCACCATCGAAGATCAATTCTGTTTGTGCACCTGTTTGATTTACATTAATTATTGGGAGTTTATATTTTTTAGCATTGCGGATAAATATGTTTTTCTTTCCCCATATTTTACTATACGAAAAAGGCGATGCAGCAATGTTAATAACAAAATCGGGTTTATACCCAATTAGTTTTTCCATTGGTGTGATTGTATACAACTGATTTTTAGCAAATGGATTATTTGCTGGTTGCTCATCCCAAAGATCTTCGCAAATGGTTATTGCTATTTTCTTGCCTTTATACTCAACCACGTTAAATTTATCGTTTGGCTCAAAATAGCGGTATTCATCAAAAATATCGTAAGTAGGCAAAAGGGTTTTATGCTGCATGAATTTTATCTCGCCCTCGTTAATAAACAATGCCGAATTATACAATTTTTTGCCTTTAGGATTAAAGTTTATTGTTGGAGATCCAATTATTATTGCAATATTCTTACTATTTGCAACAATTTCTTCAATTGCTTCCTCGCAACGCTCAATGAATGATTTTTTCTCGAGTAAATCTTGTGGTGGATAACCGCAAATCGACATTTCTGAAAAAACAATCAGATCAACAAGCTCGTTTTTAGCCTCTTCGATCTTTTCAAGAATCTTTGCAGTATTTTTTTCGAAATTCCCAATGTGATAATTTAACTGAGCAATTGCAATTTTCATAATTTTAAAAAGCTAAAAAATTAAAATAAGACTCCTATTCGTATTGCTATATTACTATTTGTTACTTTATTATTCGAATCGGTTGTTATATCAACAAAACCATTTGTATATGTTAAGCCCAACACAATGGCTGTATTTCCGCCAATTGAGTATTCTATACCGGCGCCGATATAATATCCCAGGTTAAACAATTTAATTTCGTCGCTTATATTTTCGTTTTCTAGTTCGTAATTATCAACCTCACCAGTAGCTTTTATATTTATACCGGCATTAATACCTAAATGAGTAAAAAAAGTAAAATAGCCTATCTCGTTTGTTTTCAGCTTTAAACCGATGGGAATAGTAATATACTGAAGTTTGTATTCAAGAACATCTCCTTTAGGTATTGTATCTCTTCCGCTATTGGTTTTAATTGCAACAGAATCTTCACTATTAATTAAAAAACCACCTGTATTATCAATCGAAATACCTGTCATAAGTGCATAATTTGTAGCAAAAAACTTATCAATGTTTAGTCCAATGTTAACACCCAGTTTTGATCCATCGCTTTCAAAATTCTTTAAATCGGGAGTCATCCACGAAAACTTGGGATCAACAAATACAGTGAATCGTGTATTTTGAGAAAAAGCAACTTTTGCTACAGATATTGTCAGGATAAAAATTATTAAATACTTTTTCATACTTTTAGGCCTCAAATTTTAGTTATTACAAAAATAGTTAAAAATCAGTTCATGTAAAGTTTTTTTAGTGATTGTGAACAAAATTCAGACCTTTTTTATTTTAACACAAAATATGGTAAATTATGAGAAAGTATAATTTTTTATTTTTTATAGGAATAATTCTTCTTTTTTCGTCTTGTGCAAAGAAAAATAAGTTTGATATTGACATTTCGGATAGTAATTTAAAAATAGAGATTAAGCGATTAGACAAGGATTTATTTGCCATCGATTTTAACGATGCCCCGAATTCAATCTCACAGCTTAAAGAAAACTATGGTGATTTCTTCATCCTTTATAACTCCCGAGTATTAAATCTTGGCAATAGTAACAATCCGGCTTATCCTGAATACTTAATTTCTTTCTTAACCGATTATTCTATAAATAACATTTACGAAAAAACAATGTTGGTTTTTCAGGATATAACACCAATTGAATCGGAAATAAATAAGGCGTTCAGGTATTATCATTATTATTTTCCTGATCATAAAATACCGGCTATTTACACCTTCATTGGTGGATTTAATCAGTCAATAGTAGTTGCTGATAGCATTCTGGCAATAGGTTTGGATAAATACCTGGGATCCGATTGCGATTTTTATAATCGGTTGGAAACCCCCAAATACATGCAAGTGAACATGCATAAGGCAAAAATACCAACTGATGCTTTAAGATCTTGGGCTTTAACAGAATTTGTATACAATGATTCTATTGACAATCTTGTTAACAATATGATTTATCATGGTAAAATTCAATACTTTTTAGATGCTATGTTTCCTGAAACACCCGATACTTTAAAATTTGGATTTACAAATCAGCAATTAGAGTGGTGCATAAAAAATGAAAACCAAATGTGGAATATGCTTATTGATCAAAAATTGCTGTTTTCAACTGATTATATGACCATAAATAAGTTTATTAACCCTGCACCATTTACATCGGGATTTCCTCACGAATCACCTGGAAGAGCAGTGGTTTGGCTGGGGCACAAAATTATACAGAAGTATATGACACGACACCCAAAAATTACCCTGGAACAATTAATGGCAAATAATAAATATCAGAAAATACTTTCCGAATCGAGATACGAGCCTTAGAAAAGTTATAAGTTTAAAGCACCTAAAATGAGCTAAAGTAACTTAAGTTTAATAAGTTACCAGCTACTGGTTTCATATTACTCGTTATTGTTTCTGTTTCCTTTTATAGTGAACAATTCACTATTCACCAATCACTGATCACAATTCCTGATTTTAACTAGTTTGTTATAGTCTTTATTTTGCTTTTCAGCAGGGTTAATTTTTCGAAATTGAATTGTATTTTTGAATCCCTCAAAATCCAATAGATAACTCCACTAATTAATGCTGCAAAAAAACACCAAACTGAGGTGAGGTATTGTGTAAAGAAAATTGCTGTTACCAAACACGATAAAAACATCAAAACGCCAAGCAAATGAACACGTTTAATACTTGACACAAAAAGGGGAGTAATTGTGGCAATTAAATAAAAAATGAAAGCCACCATAGCCAAAGATTTGGGAAAATCGGAATTATACTGAATATGGTAATTCATAATTTGAGGATTCACATTAAAGAATAACAAGCAATATGAATAATACATTGATAAAACTATTCCTATAGCCAGTAAAACAATAAGTACTTTCTTTCTTTTCCTGTTTTCCTCCATAAAGAGGACCGAAAAAGGAATCATCATGGGCCAGAGAACATCGGCCATAATTAAAAAAATATAGGTTACATATTTTTGGATATACAAATATTCCGGATTTTGTAAGGACAACCATAGCGCTCCCTCAGCAATTTGCTGAATTCCAAAAAATAATGGAATACTTGCAAATACAATCTGAGATGGTTTATAGATTTTTTTAACGGTAGCAATACCAACACCTGAAATTAATAAGCCACCTAAAAAACTTGCTGCTGGTGAAAAACACATGAGACTTCCCTTTCTATTAGTTATTACTAAATTAATGGGATGAAAGTAGCTGATAATAAAATATTTATTAGGTAATTTACAACAATTAAATAAGCATTCGATTAATTTTTGATTTTATTTTTTCTTTATTGTATATTTTAAAAACAGTTTTGTTTATCTTTTAATACTCTGATTTTCAAATGAAATTTTAAAAAGTTGAACAAAACTTTTTGTTAACTGTTTCAATACGAAAGATTGACAAATGATTAATTCTATATTTATAAGAATTGATACATATTATGGGCTATAGCCCAATAAAATTAAGCATATTATCAATCCCTGCCTTATTCCGATAATTATCGGAAGGGGTTACAAAATAGAAATATTTTAAGGACTTTAGTCCTTGCTAAAAAAATAATTAATTGATAAAAACATAATTACTATGAAATCAGACATCGAAATTGCTCAGGCCGCTAAAATTCAGCCAATAGTTACTATTGCTAAACAACTTGGAATACAAGAAGATGATTTAGAGTTGTATGGAAAATATAAAGCAAAACTTCCGTTAAAATTAATTGATGAGGAGAAAGTTAAGAAAGGCCGATTAATCCTAGTTACTGCAATAACACCAACTCCTGCAGGCGAAGGTAAAACAACCACATCTATTGGACTGACACAAGCTTTAAACAAAATTGGCAAAAAAGCAATGGTCGTTTTGCGCGAGCCATCATTAGGACCAGTTTTTGGTATTAAAGGTGGTGCTGCCGGTGGTGGAAATTCGCAAGTAATTCCGATGGAAGATATCAATTTGCATTTTACAGGGGATATTTCGGCTGTTGAAAAAGCACATAACTTGCTTGCTGCATTAATCGATAATAATATTCAGCTCAAAGAAGGAAACCTTGGTATCGATCCAAGAACAGTAGAATGGAAAAGAGTAATGGATATGAACGAACGATCGCTTCGAGATATTGTTATTGGTTTAGGTGGGCAGAAACAGGGAGTGCCGCGCGAAACAGGATTTAATATTACTGCTGCATCGGAAGTAATGGCAACATTGTGTGTTTCGCAAAATCTGCAGGATTTAAAAAACAGGTTAGGTAATATTTTTATTGGTTATACCTACGATGACAAACCAATATTTGCCCGCGATCTGAAAGCACAGGGCGCAATGACAGTTTTACTAAAAGATGCAATTAAGCCAAACCTGGTACAAACACTCGAAGGAAATCCTGCAATTATTCATGGCGGTCCGTTTGCAAATATCGCGCAAGGCACCAATACTATTATTGCAACCAAAATGGGATTATCACTTACTGATTATGTGGTTACCGAGGCTGGTTTTGCCAGCGAATTAGGTGCGGAGAAATTCTTTAACATCAAATCACAGGGAGGCGATTTAATGCCAAATGCAGTTGTTATTGTTGCAACTATACGGGCACTTAAATATCATGGTGGAGCAAAACTTGCTGATCTGGCAAAAGAAAATGTGAAAGCACTTGAGATTGGTTTCGATAACCTCGATAAACATATCGAAAATATGAGTTATTACGGTTTTAAACCTGTAGTAGCCATTAATAAATTCGACTCTGATACTGTAGCTGAAATTGAATTATTGAAAAAACATTGCGATACACTTGGAATTACTGTTGCATTAAATGATGCATGGGCAAAAGGTGGCGATGGAGCAACAGATCTGGCCGAAAAAGTAGTTGCAGCGGTGAGTGATTGCCCTTCATGTTTTAAACCATTGTATTTCCCTGAATGGAGCTACGAAGAAAAGATCGAGGCTATTGCAACCAAAATGTATGGTGCCAAGAATGTTGAATACTCGATTGAAGCAAAAAACCAACTTAAAAAGATTAATGCATTAGGATTAACAAACCTGGCCGTTTGTATTGCCAAAACTCAAAAATCACTCTCCGACGATCAGTACAAGAAAAACCGACCACGCGATTTTACTGTTAAAATAAGAGAGATTGAGCTTTCATCGGGAGCTGGATTTATTGTACCAATAGCCGGAACAATAATGCGAATGCCTGGTTTACCAAGTATTCCATCGGCCGAAAAAATCGACATCGACGAGCATGGAAATATCATTGGATTATTTTAAAGAAAAAAATCATTTTAGAATTACTCCTATACAATTGAGGCTGTCTTAAATAGACAGCCTCTTTATATTTTCTATAGTACGTTGTTCAAAAATCTAATTTATTGGTTTATATAAAGCTTCTTTGAATATGAATTCTCGTTAAAAATAACCTTTACAATATATGAACCGGCACTTAGCTTCTTTAGATTTAATAATTCTGAAAAGACCTTATCTGACTTAATATAGCTATTTTGAAACACCCTATTTCCTGTAATTGTATATATTTCTATCGTAGTGGCTCCAGTATTCTCGGAACTGAATGTAATATCTACATAATCATTAGCAGGATTAGGAAAAACATTAAATTCAGAGATTAATTCTAAATTCACAATAGATGAAACCAGGGTACTTGCAGAGATAGTGTTCGAGTAGCCAGAATATATCTCATTATTACGCGCTTTTACCTTATAATAATAGGTTGTATTAGCATTTAACTCTGTATCGATATAAGATGTTGCATCTATTCCTGCACTGCCAATTGCAAAGTATGTTCCATTACTGCTTAAAGATCGGTAAATATAAAAACCTGTTTCATTGGCTGAATTATCATCCCAGGATAATTGTATACTATCATTTTTTACTCCCGCAACAGCTAGATTCGATGGTGGTATAATTGTGTCAACACAACCAACAAATACTTTAAAACCAGTAGCATTTACTGTAGCATTTGATGTAAATCTTAGATACAGTTTACCTGTTGAATTTACTGCCCATAGTGAATCAGGTATTGAATTTCCGGTAAATGACCCCACCAATCCTGATGCCGTACTGGTTCCATTATAAATTGACAGATAATCTTTATTAAGTTCAAGGTCAAATTCTTCGAAATTTAGTTTAATGGTTTTGCCACTTGATGTTTGACTTAGAATAACCCAATAAATACTGTTATCTGAATAATTATCCATTCCTCCATTATCAAATAAATAATAATCACATCTGGTTATCTCAGTATTATTAATTATTAACGATCCAACCAATACTGATTTAATATCAGTAAATTCTGAAGAATCGGTACCAACAAATGATTTTAATCTGTAATAATAAATACTACCCGGTAGTAATTCGCCATCTGAATATTCAGTAATATTAGCAGCAGTAATAGCAATGGTTTCAAAGCCAGTATTACTTATTAAAGATCGCTCGATAATAAATCCAGATTCATTAATTGAATTATCTGTCCAGGTTAAGAGTGCAGAAGTATTATCTGGTGAATTTACAATCAAGTTGGAAGGAGCTTTAGGACCTGCGGTTGTTGCTGAAAGGTCTGCTGAATAAACCGAATGATATTCTCCATTCAAGGAATATACCTTATAGTAATAAGTGGTTCCTGAGTTAAGATTAGTATCGGTAAATACTGTTATATCTGCATCCACAGTATTGATTTTGGTATAAGTTCCATTTAATGTATTTGAACGATAAATTGCAAACCCTGTTTCCAGAGTTGAGTTATCTGTCCAACTCATTTGAATTGAATTTTTGTTTGCTTCTACCAGAATTAAATCGGTTGGAGATGCAGGTATAAAAATACAAGTTACGTGAGCTAAAAATCCAGCTCTATTTCCAGAACCATCTGAAGTAAATCGAAGAGTTAATGCACCTTCGCTATTAGAAGCCATAATTGAATCTGGCAAAGAACTTCCAGTAAGGGTTGCAATAAGTGGATCGGTAATTAATGAACCATCATACACATATAACTTATCGAATAGGTTCTCAACATTAAATGATGTGAAATTTAATTTAACCTTTTGGCCAGCCACCATGGGAAACAATTTTATTGTTTTGTCGAGGCTATTGCCATAGTTTTCATTACCACCCGGATCAAGTAAATAATAATCACAACTAGCTATATATCCGTTGTCGAGTATTACATGACCTGCAACAATACTATCAATCTGAGTATATTCAGATGAATCAGTACCAACAATTGACCTCATTCTATAATAATATGGGGTATTAAAATCAACGGTCTGATCTGTATAATCTGTACTCTCTGCGTTAACAGTTATTATTTCTGCAAAACCTGATGTAACATCTACTGATCTTTCAATTACAAATCCTGTTTCATTAGATGAGTTATCAGTCCAGCTTAGTTTGACAGTAGAATTGCCAGTTGCATATGCCCTAAAATTTGAAGGAACTTTTGGGCCCGTTGTTGTTGCCAACAAAGTATCGGAAAGGATAGAAACTCCATCCACGCCCTTTGCTCTAACAGCATAGTAATAATCTGTTCCCGATTTTAAATTATTATCTGTAAAAATATTAATATTTTCAGCTAATGTATCTAAACAGATATAATTTCCATTTTCGGTAAGTGATCTGTATACATATGCACCATTATCATGTGTGGAATTATCTTTCCAGTAGAAGCTTATACTCTTTGTGGTGGCTGTTAAAAGAGTAAGTTCAGATGGCGGTTCAATTGTAAACAAACAGGATACATGAATTTTAAATCCTGAATAATTTGTTGATGAGCTGGATACAAATTTTAATGTTAGTGAGCCTGCTGGATTAGTAGCAGTAATACTACTTGGAACCGTACTACCTCCTAATGTTTTCAATAAAGGATCAGAGGTCGATGTTCCATCGTAAACATAAAGATAATCACCTGTACTTTGCAGATAAAACGATTCGAAATCAAGTTTTACTTTTGCACCGTATTCGGTAGAATTTAATACAGTTATCTTGTTTGAACTATTAGGATAGTTACTTAAACCACCCGGATCAAGTACATAATAATCACATCTAGTTATAGATATATTGTTCATTATAACTGCTCCAGTTAAACATTTAACTGTTGATGTATAAATCGATGAATCATTATCAGATATCGCAAACATCCTATAATAATATATTGTATTAAATGCGAGTCCTTGATCGATATAATTTGTAGAATCGGCATTAATTACAGCAATGTTAACAAATCCGGCATCTTGTGATAATGAACGCTCAATAATAAAATTAGTTTCATTCGTTGAATTATCAATCCAATTTAGAATAATAGAATTGTTATCTTCTGAAATAGCAGTTAGCGCTGAAGGAACTGCCGGACCTCCTGTTGTTACCTCTAAATAATTAGAAAAACCAGATAAACCATCCGTTCCGAGTGCTCTAACCTTATAATAATATGTTGTAGCAGGATTTAAATTACTATCGGTATACTGAACTATATTTAATCCGACATTTCCAACCAAGTTATATGTTCCAGTTGCTGATGTTGATCTATAAATATTGAATTGTACTTCATTATCCGAATTATCTGACCATCCAAAAGTAACAGTTTTGGTTGTAGAATCTATTATGACCATACCTGAAGGAGCGATTGGAATTTGAATACAAGAAACTAATGTTTTAAATCCAGAACTTGTACCTGAATAGTCTGTAGTCATTTTGAGGGTTAAAGAGCCGCTTACATTTGTTGCATTTATTGAATCTGGAAGAGAGGAACCTGTAAGCGTAGCAATTAAAGGACTTGAAATAGTTAACCCATCATATATATAAAGTTTGTCATAATTATTTTCCAAACTAAACGATTCGAAAACAAGTTTAACTTTATCGCTTGAACTAACTGGATTTAATACCATTGTTTTGGTCAGATTATCTGAATAATAATCTATTCCTCCTGGATCAAGTAAATAATAATTACATCGTGTTTCGGCAGCATTATTCATGGTAACAGAACCAACAAGAAGTCCTTTTACAGCAGAATAATTTGATGAATCTGTACCTGCAACAGCACTAACTCTATAATAAAAAATTGTATTGAAAGCAGGAGTTTCGTCCAAGAAACTGGTAGTATTTGCTGGCACTTCGGCTATTTTAGAAAATCCAGAAGTAGATGTTATGGACCGTTCGATAAGAAATCCTGTTTCGCTCGTTGAGTTATCGATCCACGTTGCAAGAACTGATGTATTGCTAGGAGAACTTACATTTAAACTACTTGGTGCTGCAGGACCGGGAGTTAATACACTCAATGTATCGGACCAGGTTGATTTATTTACCGCTGTAATTGTCCTTGCTCGATAATAATAATTTGAACCTGAAAATATATTTTCATCATCAATATAAGATGTCGTGTTTGGAATTGTTGTTGCAATAGTTGAGAAATTAACATTATTGGTTGATCGTTGTATCTCAAATCCTGTCTCGGTTGAAATTGTATCTGTCCAAGAAAATTCAATTGTATCTGCTGTATTTTGAACCAGAATTAAATTAGTTGGTGGAAACGCAGGGTCGACACAAGTAATATAAGCTTCCCAACCAGCATTTTTAAGAATATCATCATCGGATACAAATTTTAATGTAAGTTTTCCATCTGAATTTGATGCAGTAATAATATCTGTAGGAATTGTGCTTCCAGTGATTTCAACAATTTTGGGTGACGAGGTACTGTTTCCATCATAAATAGTTAAAATATCGCCAGAAGTTAAGCTCAGTGTATTAAGTGTGAATTTTAATCGTTTAGTAGGATCCGCAGGAGTTAAGGTTTGTGTATAGTTTTCGAGAGATGCATAAGGATTATTTACACCTGCATCAAAATGATACATATTACAAACCGTTTTATTTCCCTGATCCATAGAAATAGATCCTGTTAATACTGAAACCTCATTACTATAACTATAATATCCGTTTGAATCAACTGCCTTAATTCTAAAAAAATATTTGGATTTATTTACAATTCCATCAGTAATAATAGTGGTGTTAGTATTTGCAGCTAAAGTAGCAATTTCGCTATAATTCGTATTGTCGCCAATAGATTTTTCGACAATATAATTTGCTTCAGTTGTGGCATTATCTGTCCATGATAGGCTTATTGCCAAAGGGGATGACTCTGCTCCTACCAAACCGTTGGCAGCAGTTGGCGCCGTACCAGCAATAGTCGAATACTTTATTACCAACATAGGATGTTTGCTGGTTTCTGCATGATTTGCAGAAGCAAAGGTAAGCCTACGATAATACTGTTCTGTAACCAGTTTTAGAAGGAAACCATAATTTCCTTCCTGAATCATGTCTTTAATTAAATTGGTAACATCAATATTAAGATAATCCTGATTAGGGTCAATACTTTTAGGTAAAATTACCTGGTTTGTGCTTGTGGCTGTAGGTTGGTTATTCCAGGTAAGCGTTGATGCATCCCATGGTTGGTTTATTCTCATTAATAAACTAGCATTAGAACCCGAAGTTGTAGAATGTTCGCCACTTACACTCACACCATAGTATAACGATAGTTTTGCTTCTACAATATGAGTTCCACTAGGAATACCCGACAAATCAAAACCCATAAAGCTTCGATTTGTGAATGGAGTTCCACTATTTGTCCATGCATGTGCAAAACTAATAGTATAATTTTGGTAGTTGTTATCTGGACTATAGGATGATACTATAGCATCTTGGTTACCTTCTGCTTTAATAGCAATTGTAGTTGTTTGTGAGAAAAGTTGAAAACTACTAAGAAACAACAATAAAACAAATAAAAAATTCTTCATTTTTTTTAGGATTAATAGAGTATTTTTAAAAGATGCGGCGAAGATACAGTTTTATTTAAATTCATTCCCGAGAATTACATAAGACGCATTAACTGGTTCCTACTATAATCCTGAATGTTTTACACTTACAAAAGAATCCCTTCAATAATTTATACTGTTTATAAATAACTACTATTAAAAAAATTTATAGAATCTAAGAAATTTGTAAGGATTGGTTTTTATAGAGAACCATAAAAATAAAAAAGGGGATTGACTTGTTGACAATCCCCTGAATCCTAAAAAAATTAATTGTCAAATCTTACCTGCTTCTTTGGATGTTTTTACTCACATTAATCGATTAATAAATAATCCATTCCAATCAACGATGGCTGACTTACATGATATGCTTTAAAATTCGCCAGATTATCAAATACTTCTATCGATTCTTTTCTTTTTATCTTTGTTCCTTTGGTTGAGATAATTGTTTGGTAGGAACTCCATGGATAACCATTTATATTGTCGGCAAATCCATGATGAACAGGATTATTATGGATATAAAAAATTAAATTTCTAAGGTATTTTTCGTTTTCTATTTTTATACGGTGAAAAGGGCGTTCGAATAAAGTCCCGGTTCTATTGTACATTTTATTAAAAGCCTGGGTATAAGAATTAAAAAGATGAGAGAAATATAGATGGGGCTTTTGGGGTTGTACACCTCTGTCAGGGTTTTGAACCCTGACAGGGATGTACAATTCTCTATTATTTATTTCTTCTTTTTCTTTTATTCTAACTAAAAAATGAAAACCTGCCTGCCGGACAGGCAAGGTGATTCTTCATCAGTACCCAGGCGTAGGTTTCGGCAATTGGGTGAATGTATTTTTCGTATAACCTTAAAAAATGCTTGTAATTGGTTGTTTCTTTAAAAATATCGCAGCTGTTTATCCCTCAGTTAAAAATATGGTAATAATATCCGTTTTCAATATTCTCGTATTTCATTTTTTAGGGTTGTTTGGTAATTTTATTAATATAAAAATAGAAATTAATCTATTACCAAAAAATCTACACACATAAATTGTTGATTTTCTACCAGCAACCTCTGTCAGGCATTGCTATTATCAGGTTTTTCCATTCCCATTCGCAAACGCTGTCAGGTCTTGCAGACTCTGACAGGTTTTCCGTTCTCATCACATTCGCAATTTTGGTCAGGTTCTAAGGATTCTGACAGAATTAGCCAAATATCAAAATAAAAAGGGGATCACCAAATTGATAATCCCCTGAATCCTAAAAAAATAATAATTAAATTTTGCCTGCTTCCTTAAGTGCTATTTCAAGTTGATTTACCAAATCGTCCATTCGTTTTACAACTGCAAGAAATGGTTCTTTGGTATTTAAATCGACACCTGCTTTTTCAAGTAATTCAACAGGATAATCGCTACCTCCCGATTTTAACATAGTCAAATATTCCTCCTGAGCATTTGCAGCCTCCTCTTTTGTTTTGGCCTGAGCTATTTGTGTAAATAAACTCTGCGATGCTGAGAACGAAACTGCATAGTTATACACGTAATAAATATGAGTAAAGAAATGACTCACGCGTGACCATGAATATGGATTATTTGCTGATCTTTCGATAATATCACCATTATATTTTTTATCGATATCGTTATACGTTTTAGCAATAATATCTGAATTTATTGGAGCATCTTTTTCGATCATTGTATACAAAGCATGCTCGAACTCAGCAAACTGTGACTGGCGATAAAATGTGCCAGAAATATTATCAATAGCCTGAACCAACAAAGCTATTTTTTCGTTTGGTGTTTTTGCATTTTTTATCATATAATCGAGTAACATATTCTCGTTAAATGTTGATGCAACTTCTGCAACCATCGATGCATAATCAGAATAAACATAAGGTTGATACTTTGCACTTAAGGTACTGTGCATTGAATGTCCGAGTTCGTGAGCCAATGTAAAAACGTTATCACGACTTTCGTTCCAGTTCATTAAAATAAAAGGATGAACACCATAAATACTCCAGCTATAAGCTCCTGTTTGCTTTCCTGGTTTTTCGTAAACATCAATCCATCCACCTTGAAGACCAGTAGATAAAATCTTGTTATACTCTTCGCCCATTGGTTTAAGACAGTTTTCAACCAAAACCACGGCTTCGTCCCATGAGTATGATTTGTTGTAATCAGAAATCTCGAACGATTCATCCGAGAAATAATATGTATCAAGTTTTAGTGCTTTTTTGCGTAGTTCACGATATTTTAATAAAGATGCTGTATTGTTTCCTGCAACATCAATAAGGTTCATATACACATCCTTTGATATATTATTTGGTTTTAAAAATGCATCAAGGGTTGATTCGTAACCTTTTAATTGAGCACCAGCCCAAAGGTTTTGAGCAATACCCATCCAAATATCGGAATATGTATTTTTGTTTTTAGCATACACATTTTCGCGAGCCTCAGCTGTAATTTTACGGTCGTTCTGGTTTGGGTTCGAGGTATAAACCTTTGATGCAGCTGCAGGGCTTGTTACAATTTCTTCGCCTGTTGATAAATTTACTTTATGGTATTCCATATCGGCTTTCGACAATGAACTATATGTTCTTGATGATGCTCCCAGAGCTTTGCTATAATAGGTAAGTGTTTTTTGGGTTTGCTCATCTAATATATATGATAATTGTCGAAAAAAACTATCAAAGTCGTGTGCATAAACTGCAAGTTCTTTATTTTCTTTCATCCATCCTTCTATCTTCTCTTTCGGGATAGTTTTTAACTCAGGTGCAATCCAAGCTGTATTTCGACTTAGCTCTACAAAAGCAGTTTGTAACTCTTGCAATTTGGTAACATATATTGGATTTTTTCCATCTACATCTTTACTTAACGATGCATATACATATAGTTTGCTGCTTATCTGCGATACTTTCTCAGAGAATTTCTGATAATTAATCATTACCTGTGCACTTTCGCCCAAACGACCTTTATACTCGTTATATTGAGGTATCTGTGACTTTACCCAATCAAGATCGGCTTTCCATGCATCCCAATCGGCATAAACATCGGTTAATCGCCAGTTGTATTTGTAAGGATCTTCCTTTGTTTCAGTTTTTGCCGCTTGTTGGGCAAAAGTGCTAACAAAAAGCAGCATCAATAAAATTGTTATTAGTTTTCTCATGATATGGTTTTTAATTAAAATGTTTTCAAAAATACAAGCTTTTGACCTTCCATAAACTGGATGGTTTAATGTTTATTAGCACAAAATTTAATGCCTATAACATTAATAGGCTGATTAAGATAGCTAATTAGCATGAGCGCAAATTTAACTAAATTAAGGAAAAAGCAAGTTCTCGGAATAGTTTTAAAAAACAGTCAACTCATTTTCAAGTTATATTATGTGATTTAAAACCAACTAATCTGGCTATTATTAAATTCTTTGTTAACATGTTAAATACAAAGTAAAATGTTTTATTCCATCTTTTCATTTGAAAAAAGCCATTAAACCTAACTCTGAATAAGGATTCATTTACAAAAACACAAATATTTATAAATCTGCACATTATCAAACCAATACTAATTTTTATTAACAAAACATCAAGTGTTCAATTAAAAAAATTCTGTTTAAGAAATTTTTAATTATCTTCGATATGTTATTAACCCAAAAAAGCATAATCCATGTTTTTTTGTCATTTTTTATATTAATTAATCATCCCATTTATGGGACTGACGGGGCGAACGCACGAAATTTATGGAAACAAAATTTAAACCTATACTTAAACTCGAAAAGAATATACACCGTGGTGGTGAAGTTATTTTCTTTTCTACAATACGAGACCAGAATATACAAGCAAGGCTGCGGCAAATACCTCATGTAACTTATAGTGCAACACACAGAAAATGGTATGTAAAAAGGGAGCAGCTTGATTTGCAAAGTATTATTAAACTATTTAAAGATATTGCAATAATTAATTATGATGAGATTAAAGATACATTATCAACTGAGAAAAGTGATATTGGATTATCTCCAAAAACAGAAAAATCATCATTAATAAAAGCAAATAAAAAAAATAGTGATGAAATAAAAACGGTACTAAGTACAAATGCACAGAATTATCTAAACCGTTTTATTGAATGGCTGGAGCACAACAGGTATAGCAAATCGACAGTTAAGGTTTATAGCGAAGCGGTACAAAATTTTTTGATTTACCTGGGCCCCATGAATGCCAATGAGGTTATCGATGATGATTTTGTTGAATATATTAACACACAAATTTTACGAAGAGGATATAGTGCAAGTTTACAGAATCAGGTAGTAAGTGCTATTAAGCTTTTTTACAGAGATGTAGTTAGAGCCCCAATAGATATTGAGCAAATTAAGCGACCAAGACGTGAACACCGGTTACCAAATGTTTTATCTAAAGAAGAGATTAAGAAGATTTTAGTAGCACATATTAATTATAAACACAAAACCATGCTAAGCCTTATATATGCATGTGGTTTGCGACGCAGTGAGTTGCTTAATTTAAAACCCGGTGATGTGGATAGTGGACGTGGATTTTTAAAGATTTATCAGGGTAAAGGAAAAAAAGACCGTCTTGTACCTATCTCGGAAAAGGTTATTGAGATGTTGCGCGAATACTTTAAGATGTACAAACCAAAAAAGTGGTTGTTTGAGGGCAGAGGTATTGGAGAACAATACAACGAAACAAGTTTGCAGAGTGTATTTAAGCAAGCGATTGAAAAATCAAATATTAACAAACCCGCCACATTACACTGGTTACGACATAGTTACGCTACGCATTTACTTGAAAACGGCACTGATTTACGATATATACAAGAATTGCTTGGGCACAAAAGCAGTAAAACAACAGAGATATATACACATGTAACTAAGCAGAGTTTACAAAAAATACGTTCGCCCTTTGATGATTTGTAAAATTATATCTAGGGATGATTTGTGATTTTTAAATAAAAAAAATAGATTTGACTAGAGAAATAGAAACAAACAAAACTATATATATCCATCCAGAATGGACGAATATATACAATAAAACTAATGTTATAAAGGAGTTAGCAATAAACCGTTTACAGTGATTTTCTTATAGACAACTTTTTAAAATACTTTTTTGCTATGAAGAAACTTATAAAGTCTTTTGAATCTGAAGTCATTATTGAATTAAAAAAAACTCTAAAGAATGCTTCAGAAGGAATTAATCTCATTTCTTTATCTGAACTTGAAAATAATAAAACAATTGTTTTTGAATTTATTGTAGCAACAATAGTTTATACCATTCTATTATTTTCACTTGACTGGGATTCTATTTATTGGTTATATGCAGCAACCATCATTTTCAGTTTTTTTCTGGCTAAAATTGTTGTTTTAATCAAAGACAATTTCACCTTCCCTAAAAGCTTCATTTATTTTGACGATTCTGTAATTATAAAAAAACAATTAGATATATTGGAGTTTAATCCTATAACTCAATTAACTAAAGTAGAATTTGTTCCGTCAGAAAATAAAGACTATATAATTATCAAATTAATATTCAACGAACAAACATTTTCTTTTCCATATTTGAAATCAAAAAGGGATAAATTAGAAAGTTTTGCAAAATCTTTAACAAATGAAGCCAATAAATCAAAAAAAGACCCCTTTTACGCCATATCATTTCTTCATTCCAAAATAAATAATTCAGGTAAAACTGCTACTAAACAAGAACCATTTTATAAAAAAGCCTTGTCTTGGACATTTATTTTTTCAATGATTTTCCTATTTAGTTTGACCTATTTTCTAGACTGGAATTCATTTCGCGCCGCTTCAAAAATTGATACAGCAACAAGCTTAAGAAATTACTTGAGTTATGAAAAAAATAAATTATACAGAGATGAAGCAAAGAGTTTAATAATAGAAAAATATAATACATCAATCAATATTTACAAGTCACAGAATTATAAAATAATTAATATCGCCCCATTTATAAAAATCCTTGAATATCTTCGTGATAATGAAATTTTTACGCTAATTATTTATTTTCAAAACAATAACCAAATAAAAGACCTTTCATATAAATATGATGTTTCTGTAGTAAGTGCAGTTCATTCTTTCACTGATGATAAAATTACAGAAAGAGAAAGTGAACTTATTTCTACTTTAAATAAAACACTTGGAAATTCATTCCCCTCAGATATTATAAAAATTGATGATGATTTAGAATTAGAAAATCATCCAAGAATTGAACTGAGATATACCATAGAAAATAGTGGAAATGGCTCTCTTTATTATCCTGTCGAACAAGAAAATTTGAATGAATCAGAAAGAACTTATTATTATGGACTGACAATTTATTGGGATTTTAAACTCTTTTTACCAACTCAAGGAAACCCCATTTATGAATTTTCTCTTATATCTAATCCTGCGGCTCAGTTTACATCTGAAAATAATACATCTGACAACGTCTATACTAATATGGTGTATTCTGCCTTTAATGACTTTGAAAAAGTATTTAGAAAATATTTTTTTAGCGATACATTAAACAATTAATTAAACCAATCACCTTAATTTCAATATTATGAAAAATTATAAAATATTAATTTACATTATTATTTCTTGCATTTTAGGTATATTAAATGCTCTTCCTAATAATAGTATTACAAACTTTAGGGATGTTGTTTTATTACTTGCTGAAGCAATCGGTTTTATAATTGGAGCATTTATAATTAGTGCTCTAATTACATTAATATTTTCAATTTTTGATAAATCCATCCTTAAACGATTCAAGTCTGTCTCACTTTTAATTACTGTAATAATTCTAATTATTGCAACAATTGGTGCTTATTTAGGCTAAAACTATATGAAAGACATAATTGATAAAAGCAATGAATTTAAAAAACTATTAAGTGAATTCATTATCAAATTTTCAACTATAGAATTCTTTATTTCTTATCTGTGTTTTGAAATTGAGAAAGTGCTTAATCCCAATTCAAAATTTGAAGAAATTGCCTTAAAAAATTTGTCTAATAAAAAAGAATTGATTAAAAAGTTTATAACTGATAATTTGCCGAGTTTAAAAATTAAATGGAACATTATCTCAGAAAATATTTCAAATGTAAACATGGA
Source organism: Bacteroidetes bacterium GWF2_33_16 (assembly GCA_001768565.1). Lineage (GTDB taxonomy): Bacteria > Bacteroidota > Bacteroidia > Bacteroidales > UBA12077 > UBA12077. The sequence continues at coordinate 97,287 of MEOE01000034.1, forward strand.
AAGAAAGCATTTAGTACATGGAATTGGAAATCCTTCTATATACGGAATGAATGGTTATAATATTGAAAATTTACAGTCTTTTATTCCTAAGCGAAACCAATCAAAGTCGTTTAATCTTAAAGACTTAGAAGAGATTAATTTAAAAATTGATGAAATTATTTTAGAAAATGGTCTTGGAAATGAATTTTACACTGAATTTAAAAAAGAATTATTTAATTGGTATAATTTAAATTTAGCTGAAAGACCTAAAAAAACAGTTTAAAACATCTGTAAACGGTCAATTGCTAACAGCGGCTCTAAAAAAATGCGGGGTGAAGGAATACTCGAACATTTTTACTATTTTTAAACTTTATTAACGGCGGATAGGAACGCAGGGCGAAATCCCGCACTTTTCTAAGCCGCGACCGTTATGGCCAATATCTATACAACAAAAACTAAATACTATCGTTCTTTGATAAAAAATAGCTTATGAAACATTTTTACCTAATGAATTATTAACTAAATCTTAAAAAAATGAAAAAAGTAAATTTGTTATCAATCTTATTTTTTATGGTTGTTCTTATTAGTTGCGAAGAAGAATGGAAATATAAAAACTATGAAGAATGCTCAGAAACGTTTAAAATAGAATATATACTACCTGACAATTGGAAATATCCTGATTGTGATAAAACTTCAATTACTATTATTAACTATGACTCTGATTGTTTTATCAATATATATAAGGTTGACACAAAATCACCTATTGACACTACTTTACAAGACGAAATAAACAGATATAATGTAATGCCAAATATAGAAATTATTGAAGAAGGCTATGCAATTGTATCTGGAATGCGTGCTTATTATTGGGTATTTATCCGTGAAACAAAATGTAAAGAGTATATATTTGTTGACCAGAACAATAAATATAAAATAAATTTTAAAGCAATTAAAGACAAAGACTACGATAATAACTTATCAGTTTTTGACAACTTCATTGAAACTGTGAAGATTAAATAGATACTGGCCATAACAGCGCTTCACATTTTAAGCGGGGTGAAGGAATACTCGAACATTTTTACTACTTTTAAACTATATTAACGGCGGACTGGAAACTAGGGCGAAAACCCGCTCAAAACGTAAGCGCAACCGTTAGCAACAAGCCTAAAAAAACACTCTACCGACAACTTACTACCCGATGAAAAGACAAAAAACAAATACCCCGACGCACAAAAGCAAGAGTTTGTCAGCCCTTCCCTGCAACCGTCCCTTCGCTGCCAAACACATGCTTTTCTCCCACCGCACCCGCTTCGTGGATAGGGCAGTGCTAAATTGAAACATAGATTTTAAAAAAAATGAAATGAAAGAAACCGATAATAAACTCACAATGCGAAACATAAAACCAACCGCCATGCGTGAATTGGTTTTAAAAGTATTAAGTGAACAGGATAAAGCAATAAGTTTGGCAGATTTAGAACAGAAATTTGACAACGCCGATAAAACAACATTATACCGAACACTCAAAACATTTGAAGAAAACAAGCTAATACATAGCATTGATGACGGTACAGGAGCTGTTAAGTATGCCTTATGTAAGGAAACCTGCCAATGCCATCCCGAAGATTTGCACGTTCATTTTCTTTGTACCAAATGTCAGCAGACTTATTGTTTGACTGATATTTCTATTCCCTCAATTGCTTTACCTGTGAATTTCAAACTCGAAACTATCAATATGGTTGTGAAAGGTATTTGTTCCAATTGCGACAAATAAAAACTTTGCAATTCAGTTGCATGGATTTTTGATATATATTTGCATCAAATTATTTAAATGAAATATTTTGCATTCATATTGTCCGTTTATGTTTTGGTTCTTACCGCAATTCCTTGCTTGATGTTCCAAAGGACGATAATTTGCATAAAATCGAACTCACTAATTCTTCATCCGATCATCACGAACACGACACCGACCTTTGTTCCCCATTTTGTACTTGCGATTGCTGTGTTTCCCCGATTATAACTAATTCGGCCATTTATTTTACTTGCACTCCGATTGCTCAAAAGTTAACAACAGAGTATAATAATTCCTTTATTTCTTCCCTTTTTGCCACCATTTGGCAACCGCCTAAATTAAGCCAATACAATTCCCGTTGTAAGAATATTTCACTTGTCCTTTGTGGGCTTGTGAAGGAATTTATGTATTAACTTTTTTTATAATTCATTATGATAGAACGAATCATTCGATTTTCGATAAAGAACAAGATAATTATCGGGTTATTTGCCCTTGCCTTGGTGGCTTGGGGTACATATTCGCTTGTTCATCTGCCCATTGATGCAGTTCCCGATATTACAAACAATCAGGTACAGGTTATTTCCCGTGCGCCATCTTTGGCAGTACAGGAAGTAGAAAGTTTTATTACCGCACCTGTTGAAGTTTCGGTAGCCAATATTCCTGATGTATTAGAGCTGCGCTCTATTTCACGTTTAGGATTATCAGTAGTTACCGTGGTTTTTAAAGACAATGTAGATATCTACTGGGCACGGCAGCAAATTGGCGAAAGGCTCAGGGAAGCCGAAGACCAGATACCGCAGGGATTGGCAAAAATTGAAATGGCTCCCATTTCAACAGGTTTGGGCGAGATTTTCCAATACACCCTCGAAATAAAAGACGGATATAAAGATAAGTTCACGCCTATGGACTTGCGTACCTATCAAGATTGGATTGTACGCCGCCAAATGCTTGGAACGCCAGGTGTTGCCGATGTAAACAGTTACGGCGGATTTGTAAAACAATACGAAATAGCCGTTAAGCCCGAACGCTTGCGGTCTATGAACCTTTCGTTGACCGATATTTTCGAAGCTCTCGAAAACAACAACGAGAATACAGGGAGTGCCTATATTGATAAAATGCCCGAAGCCTATTTTATACGTGGCATTGGATTGGTTAAAACACTCGACGACATCGAAAATATTGTTGTAAAAATCGTAAACGGCATTCCTGTTTTGGTGCGTGATGTGGCAACTGTGCAGTTCGGACACGCAACCCGATACGGTGCGTTGGTTTCCGATACCACCGAAGCAGTGGGGGGTGTGGTGATGATGCTCAAAGGGGCGAACGCCAATGAAGTTATCGGGAAGGTTAAGGAAAAAATCACCTCCATTCAAAAATCACTACCCGCAGGTATTGAAATTACCCCTTACCTCGACCGTACCGATTTGGTCGACCGTGCCATTGGCACTGTTACCCGAAACCTTCTCGAAGGGGCTTTGATTGTTATTTTCATATTGGTTTTGTTGCTTGGTAATTTCAGAGCAGGTTTAATTGTAGCCTCGGTAATACCACTCGCCATGCTTTTTGCCTTTGGTATGATGCAGCTTTTCGGCGTATCGGGCAACCTTATGAGCCTTGGTGCTATCGACTTTGGTTTGATTGTGGACGGGGCAGTAATTATCGTTGAAAGCATTGTCCACCGTATTACCATGAGCAAAAGCCATCATACGGGCATAAAACGGCTCACACAACCGCAAATGGACGAAGAAGTATTTCAGGCTTCAAGTAAAATCCGTACCGCAGCAGCTTTTGGCGAAATTATTATCTTAATTGTGTATATCCCAATTCTAGTATTGGTGGGCATCGAAGGTAAAATGTTCAAACCAATGGGGCAGGTAGTTAGTTTTGCTATTCTTGGTGCATTTATTTTGTCGCTCACATGGGTTCCTATGATTTCGTCTTTATTCCTTAGCAAGAATACCGAACACAAACGGAATATTTCCGATAAGATTATGGATTTCCTACACAAGGCTTTTAACCCAGTTATCGCATTTGCACTTCGCCGTAAATTGGCAATTGTTATTACTTCTGTGGTTCTTTTTATCGGTAGTTTGTTCCTGTTTACCCGATTGGGAGGCGAGTTTATTCCGCAGCTCGAAGAAGGCGACCTTGCAGGATTGGTAATTACCTTGCAGGGTGGTTCACCCGCAAACACCGTGGAAGAAGTGAAACGAGCCAATATCATATTACGAGATAATTTTCCCGAGATAAAACATTTGGTTTGTAAAATCGGACCCGGCGAAATACCCACCGACCCTACACCAATGGAAACTGGCGATTATATTATAACTCTCAAACCCAAAAGCGAGTGGACAACCGCCGAAACCCGTGAAGAACTGGTTGAGAAAATGGAAGAGAAACTGGCAGTTTTGGCAGGGGTTAAATTCGAGTTCTCGCAGCCCATACAACTTCGGTTTAACGAGCTAATGACGGGTTCACGTCAGGACGTGGCCATTAAATTGTTTGGCGACAATCTTGATACACTTGCCTTGAAAGCTTCTCAAATTGAAGAATTGATACAAAATATCGAAGGTGCAACAGATGTCAGTGTTGAAAAAGTAACAGGTCTGGCTCAAATACAGGTCGAGTACAACCGCCCCCGAATGGCTCAATATGGCGTTTCAGTTAAGGAAATTAATAATATATTACAGGCTGCATTTGCTGGCCGTTCAGCAGGTGTGGTATTCGATGAGGAAAAACGTTTCGACCTTGTTGTACGGCTCGACGAAGCCAACCGCCGCGATATTTCGGATGTTAAAAGTCTTAGTATTGCCCTGCCCGACGGTCGTTTAATTCCACTCGACCAATTGGCAAGTGTGGATATAAAAACAGGCCCTGCCCAAGTTTCGCGCGAAAACACCAAACGACGTTTAACCATAGGTTTTAACGTGCGTGGTCGTGATGTGGAAAGTGTGGTTAAAGATGCCCATTCAAAACTTGATGCAAACCTTACATTACCTGTTGGGTATTACACTACATTTGGCGGACAGTTCGAAAACCTTATTGCCGCCCGTGAACGTTTGGCAATTGCCGTACCTGTGGCGTTGTTGCTCATTTTCGTGTTGCTGTTTTTTACATTTCATTCTCTCAAACAATCCATCCTCATTTTTACGGCTGTACCTATGGCTGCCATTGGTGGTGTAGTTGCATTGTGGTTAAGAGATATGAACTTCTCAATTTCCGCAGGGGTTGGCTTCATTGCCTTGTTCGGGGTTGCCGTTCTCAATGGAATTGTGCTTATTGCCGAATTTAACCGCCTCGAAAAAGAGGGCGTTTCCGATATTACCGAACGGGTATTACAAGGATTAAAAACACGTTTACGACCTGTAATTTTAACTGCTGCCGTGGCTTCGCTTGGGTTTCTTCCAATGGCATTGTCAAGTTCGGCGGGTGCAGAAGTACAAAAACCTTTGGCTACAGTTGTTATTGGGGGAATTATTACGTCAACTCTACTTACTTTAATTGTGTTGCCTATCCTTTATATCATTTTCACCAAACGCAATTTCAGGTTTTCTTCTAAAAAAAGAAAATTGAATACAGGCGGTTTAGCTATGATTTTAGTCCTTATTGGTACTTTCTTTTTCAACAAAGTCGAAGCACAACAAACCAAGCCAATAACCTTGCAAAATGCCATTCAATTGGCATTAGACAGTAATTTGGCGGTTCGTTCCGCAGCTTATTCGGTCGATGTGCAAAAAGCCCTCAAAGGTGCTTCGTGGGATATTCCCAAAACCACTATCGAAGGGCAATACGGTCAGTTTAACTCTTATACCAAAGACAATAGTTTTACCGTTTCGCAGTCGTTCGCTTTTCCATCGGTTTACATCAATCAAAACAAACTGGCAAATGCAAACATCAAAAGCAGCGAATGGCAACAAAAAGGCTCGCAGCTCGAAATTGCCTCACAAGTAAAACATGTGTATTGGCAATTGGCTTACCTGTATTCCAAACAAAAGCTTTTACGGTATCAGGATAGTTTATATTCGGGTTTTTTAAGGGCTGCCGAACTTAGGGCAAAAACAGGCGAAACAAATCGCCTCGAAATGATTACCGCCCGTTCGCAAAGTCTTGAAATCAAAAACCAATTGCAGCAAACAACAGCCGATATTGGCATTCTCAACCAGCGGTTACAAACATTGTTGAATGTCGATTACGCTTTAATCCCAGCAGATACTGTACTTCGCCGTTCGGGGTTTATTACAATTTCCGACACTTCGGCAATTTCTGCCAATCCAACCTTAGGTTATACCCAACAGCAGGTTGAAGTTGCCCGCATCGAGAAAAATTTGGAACGCAGCCGTATGATGCCCGATTTTACTATTGGGTATTTTAGCCAGACATTACAAGGTACTCAGGAAGTAAATGGAATCCCCCAAACCTTCGGTACGGGCGACCGTTTTACAGGTATTCAGGCAGGTATTGCCATTCCGTTGTGGTTTGCTCCTTATACTTCAAAAACAAAAGCAGCAAAAATCAAACAACAGATAGCAAGTACCAACGCCGAGTATTACACCAAATCGCTTTCGGGCAGTTATCAGGCTCTTTTAAGCGAATACGGCAAGTTCAACAACAGTGTTGAGTTCTACGAAAAACAAGCTGTTCCCGAAGCCGATATGATTATTGAGCAATCTACTCGCAGCTACAAAGCTGGTGCATTGGATTATCTCGATTATATCTTGTCGCTCAACCGTGCATTGTCAATCAAACAAAACTATCTCGATGCACTCAACGGCTACAACCAAACCATTATTTCAATTGACTTTATTACAGGTAAAACATTTTAATTCTGAACTTTTATGAAAACATTAAAATATAGCATCATTCTTTTAGTAATGATTAGTGTAGCCACCTTTACAGGCTGCAACGGTAAAAAACTCGATGAACACGGACATGAGGCGGGTACTCATGCCGAAAGCACTGAAAAGGAAAGCCACGAGGAGCATAAAGAGGGTAAGGCTGAAGAAGAAGGAGAACACGAAGAATTGCCTGAAGACATCGTGGAACTGAACGCCGAACAAATTAAACTTGCAGGTATTCAACTTGGTAAAGTAGAGATGCGTCAGGTTAGTGGTGTAATCAAAGCAAACGGTATAGTTACCACAGCACCCCAAAATTCAGCTTCGGTTAGTGTTCCATTGGGCGGGTTTGTAAAATCGTCAAACCTGTTACCGGGCATTGCAGTTTCTAAAGGTCAAACACTTGCAATCATCGAGAATACCGAGTTTGTCGATTTACAGCAAAATTACCTCGACATTAAAAACAAGTACGAGTTTGCCTTAGCTGAGTACAAGCGCCACACCGAACTTTATAAGGACGATGTGTATTCCGAAAAAAACCTTCAACAAACCACGTCCGAATACCGCAGTCTCAAATCCCAATTAAAAGGTATCGGGCAAAAATTACAGGTTATTGGTGTTAACCCTGCCACGCTTACCGAAGAAAACATTTCGGCAACCATTGCCCTTGTTTCACCTATCAGTGGATATGTAAAAACGGCAAACATCAGCATGGGCAAATACGTTTCGCCTACCGATGTACTATTTGAAATTGTGGGTACTGATAATTTATTGCTCGAACTTAGTTTGTTCGAAAAGGATGCAAATACCATTTCAATTGGTCAGTTAGCACATTTCACCATCAACAACGAAACACACGAGCATAAAGCAAAAATTTATCAGGTAGGCAAATCAATTAACGCCGATAAAACTTTCAAGGTGTATGCAACCGTTCAGCAGCCTTGCAACAATGTATTGCCTGGCATGTACGTGCTTGCACATATCGATAAAACCGACAAGCAGGTTACCTCTGTCCCTGCCGATGCCGTAGTATCGTTCGACAATAAATATTACATCTTTGCTTTTGAAAGAGATAAGGATGAAGACGGAAAACCATTTACCGAATACCGCTTTATCGAAGTTACTAAAATCGATACAAACGATGGTTTTACCGAAATTCAGTTACCTGCCAGTTTCGATTTAAAAAACACCAAAATTGTGACAAAAGGGGCGTACAAGTTACTTTCTGCCAAAAAGAACGCAGGTGAAATGACTTGCGGTTAATTTTCAATAGCTATGGAACACAACCATTCACACAGTAGCAATATAAATTTAGGAAATGCCTTTAAAATAGGCATTTCCATAAATATTGTTTTTATAATTATCGAGGCATCGTATGGCTTTTTGTCAAACTCTATGGCATTGGTTGCCGATGCAGGGCATAACCTCAGCGATGTACTCGCTTTAGTATTTTCATGGGTTGCGGTAATCCTGTCGCAACGCAAACCAACACTAAAATTTACTTACGGTTTCCGACGTTCAACCATTCTCATAGCATTACTAAATACCGTTTTGCTTTTGGCTGCCGTAGTGTTTATCATTTGGGAAACCATCGAACGTATGGGAAAACCTCTCGAAATTAACTCGAATAGTGTAATTACCATAGCTGCAATAGGAATAGCTGTAAATGGCTTTACTGCATGGCTTTTTCTTAAAGATAGAAAGCACGATTTAAACATCCGTAGTGCATTTGTTCACTTTATTGCCGATGCTTTGGTTTCATTGGGTGTTGTTGTGGCTGGTATTATAATGGCATTTACAGGTATTGTTTGGATAGATTCTGTTGTATCAATAGCAATCATTACGGTAATTCTTTACAGCTCGTACCATTTACTCATTGATTCCATAAACCTTGCACTAGATGCAGTTCCCGAAAACGTGAATATCGAAGCCGTACGAGATTATCTAAAAAATTTGCCCGAAGTTTCTAACATACACGACCTGCATATTTGGGCATTAAGCACAACCGATGCAGCCCTTACCGTGCATTTGGCAACCAACACGCAAACCGAAGTTACGTTTATTACAAACATTCAACATCAGTTACACGAGCAGTTCGATATTGAACACGCTACCATACAGGTTGAGTTTGGAGATACTGCATGTGAAACGAATTGTAAATAATCTTTAAGCGATGTTCCAAAAAATAATACAATGAAAACACACATAAAAACCGCAGCAATAGCAATAATGCTATGCCTAACAGGTCAACTTTTCGCACAACGTCCAAAGGAAATTAAAAACAGCGAAGTAGAAGGATTATATCTTTCACTTTCCGATTTCCATAACGGTAAGCTCACACATCCAACAGACATGCTGCACGTTGGCGATAAAATTAAACTCAAACAATTCTTCATTTCGCCCGACATCATCAGCATTGAACAGAACAAAGAAACCGTTTTTTACAAGGACAGCATTTTTGCCATCCGTTTAACCAATGGCGAAAATTACCGATTTATAAACCGAACCCCCTGTTTGGTTGCCGATACTTCTTATTTGTACATCTATACAAATAAAACCACTAAAACTGAATATAAACAATCGGGACGTCGCCGAGTTTCTAAGGTAGTGCCAATCACGTATTATTATTTCAGTACAGGAAACCATAAAGCAGTATTTACGCTCACATTGGCAAACCTTCGCAAATATGCCCTATCCGATACATTAGTTCACAAAACCATTTGCGACAAGTACACAACAGACGAAATGTTATATAAAGTAAATCCACAGACAGGTAAGTTTGAGTTGAACGAAACTATACTCTTAATTCAAAAGTGATTATTTTAGAAAAATATTATGGAAACAACTGAAAATAAATTTTACAAAAAGGCCTATTTACTAAGCCTTTTTACCATTTTCTACAATATCATCGAAGGCGTAGTTTCAATGATTTTAGGCTACCAAGACGAAACCCTTACATTATTTGGTTTTGGAGTAGATAGTTTTATTGAAGTAATCTCAGGTATTGGAATTGCTGTTATGATAGTGCGTATTCGTAAAAATCCCGCTAGTACAAAAAGCACTTTTGAGATAAAAGCCCTTAAAATAACTGGCACAGCTTTCTATTTACTTTCGGCAGGTTTATTGGCTGGTATTGTTGTAAGCCTTTTAAATCAGCAAAAACCCGAAACAACATTTTGGGGTGTTGTAATATCACTAATATCAATTGCCGTTATGGTTTGGTTGATGAATGCTAAAAAGAAAATCGGCAAACAATTAAATTCCGAACCAATTATTGCTGATGCCAATTGCACCAAAGTTTGTGTATATATGTCAATTGTATTACTTGCATCAAGCCTTATTTACGAACTTACAGGCTTTGCTTATGCCGACATTATTGGTTCGGCAGGGCTTATTTATTTTTCTGTTTCAGAAGGGAAAGAAGCTTTTGAAAAAGCTAAAGGGAAAGCGTGTAGTTGCGGTACAAATTGTCATAATTAATATATAAGCCCCGCAAAATGCGGGGCTTATATTCCTTAGTTCTTTTCAAGTTCAATATTCAGGTTTGTTGTTTCACCGTTTGCAACGGTTATTGTTACTTCCTGTTTCTTGTAACCTATTTTTTCAACAATTACTTTGTACGTGTTTTCTGGCAACGAAGCACGGAATTTACCTTTGTCGGCACTCTTTTTAACTATCGGTTTTGCCGTTTCGGTTGCAGCAGCTTTCATCATTCCGTTTGTTTCAGCAACAAAAGTAAATGATACCCCTTTCAACGGTTCACCACTTCCTGCAAGGCTTACACTGCCCAAAACAGAAGTTGCACCGCCACCAGTTGGGATAATAATTCGGGCAGTTTTATATTGACTGTAAAAATCGGGCTTCGAGGTCTTAAACAGTTCAATATCCAAATCCAAACGTTTGGTTAAAAGTTCGTCAGCTTCTTTAAAAAGTTTAGTAAGGTTTTCGGTTGCCGTCTTCGTTTGCGATTTTGCAGCCTTTGGTTTGGCAAGTGTTGCCGAATAAGCAGTTATGGCGGCTTGCAATTCGGTAATCATAGCAGCAGTAACGCCATAAGTTACAATAGCAGCAGCATTGGCATTAGCCTTGGCAAGTATAGTATTGCAAATACCAACTACATCGGTATCTCTCGATTTTTTCAAATCCGAAGCCGAATATTTTATGCTTTCAAGCAATTCAGGATTATTTACAACATTCGCATACGACTGTAAACGATTAATCATGAATAGCGTTTTGTCTGTCATGCTTGTTCGTTTCGCCGTTTTATCGGTTGTGATACCAGTTGTTTCAAGGATTTGGGCATCCCTGTTAGTTTCAATCAAAGGGATTTTTGCAACCCAAAGATTGTACGTTGCTGCAAATACAGCGTTTGCTGTCCATGTTGTTTGATACTTCTCACAAGTATTCTTTACAACGTAGTACATACTAAATTTGTCTTCTTGATTAATGTTCATTACGGTAAGATTTAAGAGTTAATATTAATTGATTAAAGGAAAACTAACCTTGATACTGGTTTTATTTCATGGAATATTGAATTTCCACCCCTCTAATCCTCATTTCTTACCAACAATATTGACTTTCTACACAACAACAGAGGATTTCTTCGACCTGATATTGGATTTCCATGTATAAAATCCGATTTTCACGATGCAAATTATGACATTCTTTGAAATAAACAAATATTTCTATACAAAAAATACGAATTTCTTTAATCTAATCACATATTTCAAAACAACAATACCGTTTTTCTTTCTATTAATCGTTAATTTCTTTATCGCAATCGTATATTTCGATACAACAATCGTTCATTTCCCTATTATGACAGTTTATAACCATATTGATAATTCATAAAACCCTGTCACAAAAGACAAATTCAAATAGCATACGTTCAAGCCGTCCCGCCCATCCCTTCGCTGTCAGGCACATTTGCAAGCCCCCACGAGCCAACGCTCCAACCAAAGGCTTACAAAAGAGCCTGCCAGCCCATCCCACGCCACCGCACCAAGAAACGGCAGCACTTCGATTGAAAAAATTGATTATATTTGACGACAGAAAGACAAAAAACAAAAAAGGCCAGTTGCTAACAAGCGGTATAAAACATTGGGGTTTAAGTGGTTATGCAATCGTTCTGCCCCGCATCAAGTTCGGTGTAACTGGACAGGATAGTAGCCCGCAATCCCCAACGATTTCATACCGCCGACCGTTAGGCGTAATTAATTATTTTAGCTATGAAAAATTTTTTGCTTATTTTATTATTAGTCTTTTCGCTAACAACAGTTGGACAAGAAACAAAGCATTCTAAAACTGAATCTAAGTTAGAGAACGACAAAACAGAAGCATTACAATCTGATAAAAACAATGCTTTATCAGAGAAAGAACCTAAAGAAGATAAATTATATCAAGTAATGTATGAAGACTCAAAATCAATAAACTCAAAATTATTGACACTTCTTACAAATTCATTGACCGTAATTATTGCAGTAATTATTGCTATAATAGGAAGTTCCTTTTTTTATAATTACAGGTTTAATAAAAAAGAATATGAATTATTAACTAAAGAAACTACTAACAAAATTGAAGAAGCAAAATCTAAAATGTTAGAAGAAACAAAAAGGGAAATTGAAAAGTATACAGATTATAGTAAAGATAAAATTGATGAAAGATTTACTCAAATTAAAGAATCAAATAAATCTAACATTGACACAATTAAGGAAAGCTTAAATACCATCATTTCTTCTTTCAAACAAGAATTTGATAGTAAACAAGAAACTCAATCTAAGAAAATTGAGTTGGTTGAAAAAGAAATTAGCAGATTAGATAAAAGTACCGATGAGAACATTACATTAAGAGAAAAGGAGCTACGCTTTAGTATATTAGACCTTCAAGGACAAGTATATGAACTAAGAGAATGGTTTAGTTTATGTCTTACAACAAATGTAAGACGTGCTCTTTTAGCCAATGAAATTCATAGACAGTGGCAATTTGAATATATTTTACCTGATATTGTAGATTTAATTGACAAAGTCTTAAAAAAGAATGACTCTATCACTTCTAACAATAAATATGATATTGAAAAGCTAATGGAAATCATTCCAAGTCAGTTCGAATCATACAAGAAGAAGATTGCAGACTCCTATGGAAAAATTCGAATTCAAGAAGTAGATTTGCCAAAGAAAAATAATCCTCCTTTTATGACGGACCTACTTTTTGGTTCAAATAATTAACAACGCCTAACATTGGGTCATAAAGCATGCGGGTTTTCGTGGTTTTCTGACAATTTATGTTATCTTTAACTTTCGGTTTCGGGGGACACTGAAACACGGCGGAACTCCCGCACAGCTTCATACCCAAGGACCGTTATAAGTAAGGCGCGAAAAAAAATTAGAGCGTAAATTTCCACTCAATTTGTTAAGCAAATATTTCATGTATCTTTTTTACATTCTGACAGTTTATGTATGTTCGAAACTTCATTGCGGTTTGATAATTTAATCTATTCTATTCGTAGCAGTTTGATAGGAAATATATTAGGATTGGTTTAGTAATAATGATAAATAAAAATTAGTATTCCAGCCCGCTCTTTGCAGCTTTCAGCTGCATTTATACTTTACTAAAGCACATTTGTTCCGCTATGCTCCACAAAAGAGCTTTAATTTAAAATAACCTTTTATTAACAAATTCTCCTAAAAAGCATTAATTTAGATATTCCAAAATCAATTGAAAATGAACTATAAAGATTTGACTATTAAAATAATTGTAACCGTAGTATTGTTTTTTACAATTAACGCTATAAATGCTCAAAATTCTGATTCTTTAAGAGTGAAGAAGTTTATAGAACAAGGAGACAAATACAGGATTGAAGGAGAGTTTGAAAAGGCACGTGAATATGCTTTAAAAGCATTAGAACTAAAACCTAATTATGGTTTAGCTTATATCTTAATCGGCTCTATTTATGTTAGTTCCGCAGAGTTATGCGGAGAAGAATACCTTTTGAAAGCTATTGTATATTGCCTTGCAGTAGACATGTTTGAAAAAGCTAAAGAAGTTGATAAATCGGTTTCTGAAACTGCAGATAAATTTATAGAAGTCTATTCACGTTATTTTCCTTCACAAGAAGATATATTTGGTGGACCAAGAGAAGGAGACAAATTTAAGATAGAATGTTGGATTAATCGAGAAACTACAGTTAGATACAGACGATAGAATGCAATAAGCTCTCAATTCTTAAAAAAATACTTTAGCATGAAAAAAACATTATTTCTGATCATTAGTTTTATAGCAATTAATTCATATAGTCAAGATACTATACGGTTTGAAAAACTACAGTCTATTGGAAAAACATATGTTTTGATTTCATCAATTGAATTATATAATGATTCATCATTTACATGGACTAATGAACATGATTTGTCTTGGAGTGAATATGGACTTTATGAAGTTAATGAAGATACTTTGATACTTAATTTTTACTATCATGATTTAGATGATATAAATAAAGATTCTATTGATTGGGTAGATATAAAAAAGACTAAAGAAATTGTGAAAATTAGAAAATACTTAATGATTGAGAATAAAATGTATGAAATAAAAAAGAATGACAGGTTAGAAAGATGGACAAAAGACAGAACAATGTTTAGAGATAACTGGCGATGGATTACTTTTGGATATAGAAAAACGTATTTTATAATTGATAATTAAGTAGCAATAAGTCATCCCATTTGCAAGCACATTTGCAATTTGTTCAGACCTTACACACAATCCAATTGCAAAAGAGCTTGCAAGGCTATCCCAATTTTGCCAACCTTAATACTAATTTTTTTGTTTTTCATAGAAAAGTTTTTACCAACTTGACAAGTATAGTGGCAATTCGCCCAACTTATAACACGCGTTCAACAAAAATGCGGGGTTTTGGTAGTTTGCTGACTAAGTTTTATCTTAGTAAAGTTGTTCAACGGTGGACAATGAAACACGGCGCAAACCCGCACTATTGTTAACGCGGGACCGTTACCCAACATAATATGTTGAACAAACAAACAGGATTGCAGGACAACAAAAATGAAAACAAACATTATATCTGACATGAAAAATAGAAACATAGCATGGATTCTCTTTAAGATAATTATCTTATTTGCCTTTATTATCTTAATTGGCTGTAAGAAAGAAGAAGAAAAACGAATACCTGAATTAACAACATCGGAAGTGAATGAAATTACGCAAACCACCGCTTCTTGCGGTGGAATTATTACTTCTGATGGTGGCTCAATAATTACTTCCCGAGGTATTTGCTGGAATATATCAACATCACCTACAATAGCAGACAATAAAACAACTAATAGCACAGGTATTGGTAACTTTACAAGTTCTATAACTGCCTTAAGTCCCAATACTACATATTTTGTTCGAGCCTATGCTACCAATGCTATAGGTACAGCTTATGGTAATGAAGTAAGTTTTACCACAAATGCAGAAACTTTGCCAATACTGACTACTATTGCTGTATCTTCAATAACAACTACAACAGTGACTAGTGGCGGGAATATTACTTCTGATGGAAGTGCTGCAGTTACAGCGCGAGGGGTATGCTGGAGTACAAGTATTACGCCTACTATAGCCAATAGTAAAACCACAAATGGTGAAGGCACAGGTAGTTTTACAAGTAACATAATAAATCTATTAGCAAACACTACATATTATTTAAGAGCTTATGCTACCAACATTGTAGGCACAGGATATGGAGAACAATTAAGTTTTCATACAGACCCATCTACAATTTCTGATATAGATGGTAATGTCTACAATGTTGTTCGTATTGGAACGCAGTTGTGGTTAAAGGAAAACCTTAAAACCACGAAATATCGTGATGGTACAACAATTCCCAATGTAACAGATAATACTGTATGGACATCTTTGACATCTGGAGCATATTGTTGGCAAAGTAACGATATCAATAATAAGAATACTTATGGTGCCCTTTATAATTTTCATACCATAGCCGACAACCGCAAACTCTGTCCGATAGGATGGCATGTTCCGACCCAAACGGAATTGAGTACCCTTATGAACTACGTAGGGTCTGATGGTTACAAACTAAAGGCCTCTTCTCTTTGGAGCAACTCAAACTCTAATAACAACGAAAGCGGTTTTACAGCACTCCCTAGTGGTTCTCGCAACTTAAGTGGTCTGTTCTATGGTGTTGGATCTAGCTTCTACTTATGGTCGTCTACAGAGTCAAATACGACAGAAGCTTTCTACTTATTATTGGTTGAAGATGGTGTTATCTATCAAACTTCTTTTAATAAGATAGATGGATTTTCTGTTCGTTGTCTTAGAGATTAAATATTCAATTCCAAACTGAGATTTATCATGGTTATAGTGAATATTTGCAATGCACTTATAATAAATTACGTTGGGTAACAGCAAATTAATTGCATTTGGGCAGAGATGCAGAAACGAAAGTTTTTTGTACTTTAGGTTTTTAATTAACGGGGGATAAAGAAACGGTTTTTTGCTCCCAAACGCAACCAATTTGCAAACGTTATAAGCCATAATATTTTTAGAAAATGCGAAAGAAAAACATGCAATTTTGGTACTTTCTGATACACGGGTTACTTGATGATAAGAATGGTGTTTATGGAAACTTTTATGCTTATGGAAAGCATTGTGGAGAAGCATTAGAAAAGACACTTGAAGTTGCAAAACTAAATGGAATTCAAAAACCTGATTTGATTGAAACATCTCGGTTGGATACTCTTGATGGATTTGAGCTTCCAGAAGAAACAGAAAAAGTTACGTCAGATATTTATATGTTTCCAAAACTACATTCATATGAATTAAAGAAAAATGACTATTCCTTTGTTCCTCCTGTGGGTGTGGCATTTGCAACGGATGAAAGTGAACTTGATACTGAATTAATTAAGGAGAAATTCGTTGCTTTAAATAAGAATGACAATGGAGTTTTTGAATTTGAGCTCGTTGTAGATAAGTCAAAATTGCATGATACATTTCTTAAAACCTTGAATTTTCTTCCTTCAGTTGACGCTTTTTGGATATATTTAAAAGACCATTGGGACAATGAAGAGACAGAATTGTGGGCAGGCAAAGCTCTGAATGATAAAGAAACAATAGTGAATTTTTTAAATCGTAATGTTGCTTCCACTATTGAAAATGGTTTTGTTGACACTGTTGTGCATTCTTTTACTGGAGAAACCAATCTGACTCTGACAGAGCATAAGAAAATTCAGTTGCATACAAAATCGGAAGACGTTTTTAAGAATTTTATTGGAAAAGTAGTCGATTTAGGTTTTGAACAGACAAAAGATTTTTATGACATTGAATTTGGATATCATCATTGGCATTATCGACCTGAAAATTCTCTTGACAGGAAAGGTTTTAAGAAAATGCTGAAAAAGAATCATTTTGAAAATATTGAATTAAAAATATAACGGCTTATAACACGCGTTCAACAAAAATGCGGGGTTTTGGTAGTTTGCTGACTAAGTTTTATCTTAGTAAAGTTGTTCAACGGGGGACAATGAAACACGGCGCAAACCCGCACTATTGTTAACGCGGGACCGTTAGCGGTAATAATTATGAAAAACTCAATATTAATCTTCTTTAGCCTAATTATACTTTTTACTGTAAAAACAGTTAGCCATGCAGAAACTATTAAGAAAGTTTATTTTCTTCCTGGACAAGGATCTGACAAAAGAATTTTTGATTCATTAGCAATTGACTCTAATTACACTCTTAAATTTCTAGAGTATGACTCTTTGGTGAAAAAAATGCCTTTATCTGAACTTGCAAATAAAATTTCAACTTTGATTGATACTTCAGAAAAATTTGCTTTGGTTGGAGTTTCTATGGGGGGAATGTTAAGTATCGAAATAAATGAAATTCTCAATCCGGAGAAAGTCATAATAATTTCAAGTGCTAAGAATAGAAATGAACTTCCATTTAGGTATAAATTTCAGAGAATAATTCCTTTGTTTGAAATTTTCCCAGCAAGAGTCATTTATTGGGGTGCAAAAATTCTTCAACCTTTAGTTGAGCCTGACAGAAATAAGAATAAGGAAACATTTAAGAGTATGCTTTACAGTAAAAAGCCAAAATACTTGAAAAGGACAGCTAGAATGATAATTAGGTGGGTGCGTGAGTCAAATAATAAGAAAATAGTTCACATTCATGGAACAAATGATCATACAATTCCAATTAGGAATGTAAAGAATCCTGACTATGTTATTGAGAATGGTTCACATATGATGACATTAACAAAGGCTAAAGAAATTAGTGTTATTTTAAATAAAGAACTGAAAGATACATAATTACAACCGCTAACATGCAATCACCAGTAATTTTGGGTGTCTTTGCATTATGACAAAGTTTTGCTATCTTCGTTTTGGTTTTGCGGTATGACAGTGAAAGTGCTGAAAGCTCCCAAACTACTGGTATTGCAGGACCGTTATAAAGCAAGGCGATTTTTCAGAAAAGGTAAACTGCTACTCATTTTTTTCAGTGTTTTAAATCAAAAATTTTAATTAAATGTTTGACACTTTTTGCAAGTTGGAAACTGTATCACAGTCTGACCATGAAAGTAATTTTTCTATTCGTAGCAGCGTGACAGTGTGTTTTTTTGGATTGGTTTGGTAGGTCTGATAAGTAAAAAATTAATACTCCAACGCGCTTTGCAGCCTAGCGGCTGCATTTATGATTTTTGCCAACCCGCATTTAAACACATTGCGGCTTCGCCGCCAATAAGTTTAAATTTTTCTTCTATTTTATCTTGGTTTTTGAATTGTTTAATTTTCAAATAAACTAAAACAAATTCATCAATTAAATGTTACATTTATAAATTGAGAACTTAAAATATTATAGCATGTCAACAAACGAATTTGAAAAAGGATTAAAATTTTCTTACAATAATAGTATAGAGTATTCTGATAAAGCTGTAGTTAGTAAGCATATACTAAAAAAAGAAACAGGTAATATCTCACTTTTTGCATTTGATAAAGGGGAAGGATTAAGTGAACACACAGCTCCGTTTGATGCTGTTGTTTTTATTGTTGATGGAAAAGCGGATATTATAATTGATGGAAATTCTAACATTCTTGAAGCGGGAGAAACAATTATAATGCCAGCGGATATTCCACATGCCTTAAAAGCTGTTGAGAAATTTAAAATGGTCTTAACAATGATAAAAAGTAAATAACTCAAAGAAAGGCGAAGATTTTTCTTCGCCTTTTTAATTCTATTCTTTTCTAAAATAAACAATGAATTCTTGCTCACTTTTTTTATCCAACCAGTGCTGATAATTTAAACTCAATGATTTATCAATTAAAGGTGCAGGAATAAAGGGTGCAATTACCTTCAATATTTTATCATTTTGAAGTTTCTTTATTTCAGCCATTACTTCATGAACAGGTTGTTCTCCAGCATGAAGCATTTCTCGAATATCAATTGTATTAACAATTAATGATTCTTTAAACCAATCTGGTTTTGTGGTATTTATATTATCTTGCTCGTTAATTGCATCAATATTTGACTGTCCTACTTCTTTCCTTAGATTATTAATTAGAATTTCAACATTTAAATTTCCAATGGTAGCTGCCTGATTCAGGTTAGTTATTTTTGTAATCGTTTTTCGTAAAACTGGATTTTTCAATTTTTTGAACTGTGGAGCCATTCCAATTAAAACATCCTCTAATTCTGGATATGCTTCAAGTAAATCAAATATTTTTGTTTTGGGTGTTATAATAAGTTTTTCCATAATTTACTCTCCTGTGTTATCTGTATATGATAAAATCCTTTTTTCGCCTTCCAATGACCTATTTTTTGTTAAGTCTTGAGATACTTCAAGACATCCAAGATAGTCTCCGTTTTCATCACGAAGTGCAAAATACTCGATTAAGATAAATTTACCTTGCATCTGAATCCAAAAAGGCGCATGTGAAGCTTTACCTGATTTAAAGTCTTCTAAAATTTTTTCGACAATATGTGTACTTCCTGGGGGATGACATAAGCGTACATCTCTGTTTATAATCGACCTACTTCGTGCGAAAACTCTTTCGGTTCCTTGAGTAAAATATTTAACCTTATCATCTTTATCAACAAATGTCATATCAAGCGGAACAGTATTTAAAATTGCCATAATTTCTTTTGCTGAAAAACTTCCAGATGGTAATTGGATATTTCCATCAGCATTTAGGCTAAGTTCATCTTCTTTTTCTTCTATACCTTCTGGTTTCCATTCAACCTGTGGGTCGTATAAGGTAAATCCAAATTCAATTGTTTGTTTGTGAATGCTCCACCAATCTTCAGTTGTTAATACGTCTAAGCTCATTGGAAACAGAATTTCTTCCTCCTTTTGAACCATATCAACCAAAGCCTTAACACAAGGATTAAATAGCAAATCTAATGAATCCATTAAATCTTGCTTTTGTAAATCAGGCGAATTTAATATTTCTAAACAACCCTTTAACTGCTCCCTGATTTCATCATGTTTTCCCCACATAACTTTTGGTGGACCTGTAATTTCATTTTTTTCAAGATAAGGAAAAACAAGATACTCCTTGCGTTGATAATGCTTATCTACATCCATTAATTCATTAAATCCAGCCTTTAGTTTGTTAATTACATTTCCAAAATCATCCTGATTAACTTGCTCAATTGAATTAAGAAGTTGTGTAACATTTTCAGCAACTTTTTTTAGCTCAATGTTTTCTTTTTTGAATACATCTACCGGATGTCCTTCCTGAACTTGCTTTGCAGAACTTAAATCTACATTTCCTTCTAAAACTTCACCATGAACATCACACAATTTTAAAACTTCGGTTTCGGGTAAACCTTCCTGGATAAGTTCTTGCTCAACTTCAACTACTTCTCCATATGGAATTTGTTTAAGTGTTTCTTTTAGTTCTTCTTTAACTTTTTCTGCAGAAGCACCATCATGCAGTTTTAAGATGAGTTCTTTTAATTTATCTTTTCTAAACTTAGAATTATTAATTAGCTCGCTCATATTTTTTTGTTTTAGGATTACACAATTAATTCAAATTTTTGTTCAGCTTATTATTGCCATTGCAATAATCTTCTTTCTCCTTTTAATTTCCTTATTTCCGTAACATCCTGACTAACTTCCAATACGCCACCGTATTTCCCTGCATTATCTCTAATTGCAAAATATTGTATTAATAAAAATTTTCCGTTTAATTCAAGCCAAAATTGGGCTACATCTCTTTCGCCTTTCCTAAATGCGTTTACAATATCTTCAACTACATGGACACTCTCAGGTGGATGGCAGTTTTGCACTTTGCGACCAATAATTGCAGGAGAGCGCGGAAATATTCTATCCTTTGGATTTGAATAGAACTTAACCGTATCATTTTCATCTACAAAAGTTATATCAACAGGTAAATAATTAAAAATAGCCAAAGCTTGATCTACCGTTATTTCACTGTTTTCAGCTTGTATAAAACCATCTTTATTAATAAAATTATCTCTTAGAAGTTCTGATTTCAATTTAGGTTTTTCCGGAGTTTCAATAAAAGGAAAGCCATATTCAAAGCTCTGTACATGCATTTCAAGAAACTCATCATCTGAAAAAGTACCTGAAGCTATTGGAAAAAATACTAGTTCTTCCTTTTGAATCATTCCAAATACAAGAAAATAATATGCTCCAATTTCCTTATTCAAATCTTGCCAATGTGAAGATTCAGAATTTAATATATCAATTAAAAGATTAATCTTTTTACGAATATCGTCATGCAACGACCACATTAGTTTTAATGGTCGAGAATCGTCTCTTTTTTTCTCAACATAAGATGACAAGATATTTTCTTTTTTAGTATAGTGCGGTTCAAAATTTTTAAATTCCTTAAAATGATTAATTAAATCTTTTTTAAAGGATTCTATATTCTGTTCTTCTCTTCCTTTATAATTTTTAATTATCTTTTTGACTTTGTTTAACTTATACTCAAATGCCCTGTTTTCCAGCATTAAATAATACAGGAACGTTCCTTGTTTAGGTTGTTCCCATTCATAACTTTTAAGGCTTTTGTAGAAAATATTAATAACTTTATTTATACTTTTTTTTATTTCATCAATACTAAGTCCCATTTGAAACTGAGTATCTTCAATTTTAACCATATCAAATGGTGTAACATTTTCTATAGCTTCTTTATACTTTTCTATTAGCATTTTACCATCTTCTCCACTCGTCATTCCAAGTGAAAATGCTAATAAATCTTCTATATGTTTATCATTAATCATTTAAAAAAAATTAAGTGTTGAATTGTTTTATGCAAGTTAGTTTTAATAGCCTATAATATCAAGATATTATTTTACAAACACATTGGCAAGCCTAAAAAGGTTTGCCAAAAAGTTTGTAATCCCACCCAATTTTGCTGTTACCAGCAATTAGTATTCCCAACCTTAGTATTAATTTTTTAGTATTTCATGGATCGTTTTTTACCAAACTGATAAGTTTGGTGGTATTGTCGCCCAGCTTATAACACGTGTTCAGCGTACATGCGGGGTTTTTGGTGGTTTGATGACAAAGTATTATATTCGTGTTGGTCTTTTGTCGGTTGATAATTAATCAAGGTGGAAACCCGCACGATAGCGCTAACACGGGACCGTTAGCACACATAATATTTTATGGAAACATTGCAAAATTTAATAGATAAGTATTTTAAAGTAGATGAAAATACATCAGCTACTATAATAATTACTATTTCAATTTTCTTGATAGGTATATCCATTCAATTTATTTCTAATCAAATCAAAAAGTATTTTATTAAGAAAGTTAGAAGAAAAACATTTATAGAAATAGTTCGCAATTTGTCTAAAACTACTAAAAAGCAATCTGATAAATTTGTGAAAACATCTGAATCTCTTTCTATTGAAAGTTTAGGAAAATTTTATCTTACTCGAAATGTACTTGGACATATTGATAGTTTTAGGGAATTTAATTTTGTTCAGGTTTATGAGTCATTTTTATATAGAATAAATTTTAAATTCATTAATAGAAGAAAGCTAATTTCAAAGATATATGAGCATGTGAAATTAACAACTGTCATTGATGCAAAATGCAATAGAGACATTGAAAAGCTTTTTGATAAGTTAAATCATTTGGAACGGGGGTATTTGGATAGTGTAGATTCGCTGAGAAAGAAATTTATTGAATTATCTGATAATATTAGATACAATGGAATTAAAGGATTAAAAAAAGACTACGTTGAATACATTATAGCAATGGATAGAGTATTTGCAAATTGGTCGGTATTAGAAGATAGGGGGAATATTTATATCTCATATAATAATTTGACAAGCCCATTGCTAAAAGTTAATAGCGATTTTGTTGATTGTAATAGAGAATTATTGGATTTTTTATTTGCCGCTGATAATTATTATAAAAGGATTATTCGATTGCTTGATACATACTCAAAACTTTTCATGGATTATGCTTCCTGTTATAAATGTTCGACTAAAGTTCTTACTTTGTGCATAAATAAAATATAACGTGTGCTAACACGCAATCACTAAAAATGCGGGGTTTTGGTAGTTTGCTGACTAAATATTATATTCGTTAGGTTATTCAACGGTGGATAATGAAACAAGGCGAAAACCCGCACATTTAGTATTGCGGGAACGTTATAAGTAATTGCAATTTTAAAAAAATGAAGAACCTTTTAGTAATATTTATTGGCTTTATTCTTATTTCTGCATGCAATTCTCCAACTTCAAAAATGGAATCTGATAGTAATTTGGAAAGTAAGCTTAAAGGGACTGTTCTTTCTGATACAAATAGTATTATCATGAAAGAGCTAACTGAATTCGATTGGGATAGCTTATTGATATTGACACCTTATGCAATTCCAGAAGCATTAGAAAAAAGCTATAATGTAAATTTGAAACCAATATATGAAGTTGGAATAGACTATCGAGATGATATTTGCTTATTGATATTTTTTAAGAATAGGGAAATTATAAACTACGTGGAATATCCAAGATATCCTGGAGACTTTTCTGGTGCCACGATAAGAATGGTTGGAAAGGAAGATGCCGTTTATGAAATTGTAATTACTGAAGAGAAAAGTACAGATGGTAATGACTGGATAAGATTAAAGCATAAATAAAATTGCAACAACTTATAACATTGGGTCAAACTACATGCGGGGTTTTGGTGGCTTCTTGACAAATTTAGTTATCTTTAACTTTGGTTAACGGGTGATAATGAAACGTGGCGGAAACCCGCACGTAGCTTACCCAAGGACCGTTATAAATAAGCCGCTAAAAATTCTGTAAATCAAATAATTCTGTTTTTTTGTAGTATAAAATTTAAGAGTCTTTTTTTGTGTTCTGACAGCTTCTGTAATTTAGAAAGGTAATTTGCTTTCTGACAATGAAAGTGTAATTTATTCGTGCTATTTGATACTGAATTTACCAAGATTGGTTTGGTAAGTATGATAGAAAATTGTTTTAGTTTTTCCCAACGCGCTTTTGTACTTAAATCATAATAAATGTTTTTAGACCATTTGAACACTTATGTATTAATTTGATAGCTTAAAAATTCTATCTACTAATTAGTGTAAACTTTTTAATTATCTTTGTTTTCGCAACAAGTTAGGAAACATTGGTTGTGACAAGTACTAATGTGATTTAATAAATAAATAAATGGAAACAAGTCAACAATCAGATTACAAAATCATTTTATATCGCACAGGTATTATTGCTGCACTATTTATGGTTGTGATGATACCAATACAGATAATGTGTTTCTTAGTTTGGCCACACCCAACAAATATTGTTGATTGGTTTACGCTTTTTAATAACAACTGGATTATAGGGTTAATAAGCTTTGACTTTTTATACATGTTGAGTATGATAGCATCAATTTTTCTTTATATCTCTCTCTTTTTTGCTCTATTCGACTTAAAAAAAGCTTTGAGCTTATTCGCGTTGATAATTGGATTAGTTGGGCTTACAATATATTTTTCTTCAAACACATCATTGGAAATGTTATCATTAAGTAGGCAGTATCTAAATGCAATGACAGAACAAGAAAAAGCATTATTTATTGCATCTGGACAGACACTTAGTTTGATTTGGAAGGGAACATCGTATGCAGTATATTATGTTTTTAACGGGATTGCCCTGATATTGTTTTTTCTGGCAATGATTAAAAATCCTAAGTTTAGAAAATCAACCTCATATATTGGTTTAACGGCTGGAATATTAATGACTGTTCCTGCAACTGCTGGAGTGATTGGTATGACAATGGCCTTATTTTCTCTGATTCCATGGTCAATTTTTTCAATTTTAGTAATCCAAGATTTTAATAAAATAATAAAACAATTAAGACTAACTGAATAAACAACCTTATTTTGCCTTTCAGGCAATTTGCAATCCTTTTAAAAACTAAAACAATTTTGTACTTCGTTGATAATTACTACTAAATGACAAGGTTTCTATTGGCGGCCAATTTATAACAGCAAGTCAAAATACATGCGGGGTTTTGTGGTTTGCTGACTAAGTTTTATCTTAGTAAAGTTGTTCAGCGGTGGACAATGAAACAAGGCGGAAACCCGCACGTATCTTACTTGCGGATCGTTACCGTGCATTTTAAGCGAAATCTGAAATTATGAAAAGTATCATTAAATTTTTATTCATCCTGACTATATTTAGCTCTATAATTCTAAATGAAAAAAAGTGTATAGCTATTAATCCTGAGAATATTCCAGCAAAATTCTTTGTAAAAGATAGTACGGAAGTTTTAAAATCTGGGACTGGATTTTATGTACACTTTGACTCCAAATTATTTTTTGTAACAGCCAGACACAATATCATTGATTCGACAGATTCATTGATTGGGAATGCTTTCACAGTAGATATTTGGTGTGACTATCCACAATATATGAAAAGAAGTTATTCATTTAGAGCCCCACAATTGACAAATACAATTAGAATAAGGAAAATATTTGATAATTCTGTATTTGATATTGCTGTCTTATATATTGGAGAATATATTCCTAATCCGTACATATTTTCCTTTAACCTTGAGAAAGAATATTGCCCAATTGATTCTATAAACCCTATGCAAGAAATTGTATTAGTTGGCTTTCCTTTTTCATTGATAGAACATGAACAATATGATGATTTTAGACCTGTAATTCGAAAAGGGATAGTGTCTAATGTTTATATAAAGGAGAATTACATTATTAGTGACATTTTAAGTACAACAGGAGACAGTGGTTCTCCAGTGATAACTTTAGGGAATAATTATTTATGCGGAGTTTTAATAAAATCGATTAATAAAAAAAATCATTTAGGTTTTGCAGGAATTATTTCTGCAAGTATTGTTCATGGTATGGTTAAAAAATTAAATGAAGGTTTGAACGAAAATAACTAAAACGCACGGTAACACGTGTTCAGCGTACATGCGGGGGTTTTGGCGGTTTGATGACAAAGTATTATATTCGTGTTGGTCTTTTGTCGGTTGATAATTAATCAAGGTGGAAACCCGCACGATAGCGCTAACACGGGACCGTTATAAGCAATTATTTTTTTAAGCAACTTGATATGAGAGAATTAAGCCGAAATTTTAAGACATTATTATTATTTATTTTTCTAACTCTTATTTTTAAACTTCCAGTTTTCAGCACGGTGACTGGACCATTGAAAATTGAATTTCATGGAATAGATTCTTTTTCCAACTCTTTAGTATTTACAAGACTGAACCTTGCCGAATGTGACTGTCCAATCGAGTTATGGAAATATAACTACCTTAAGGATACTTTAACCTATGAGAGAAATTGGTGGGATAAATATGAGTATATGTATCAAAAGGATAGTGTTTTAAAAAAGAATGAATTTGAGAAACTAACAAAAGTTGATACGATAGGTTTTTCACTTGATAAATTCTATCAGTTAAAATGGTTACCAGAAGAAAGAAGATATCATCAGGTGCTTATGGATACTACATCTTATTTTCCATACCAAATTGTTTATAAAGGGAAAGAATATGAATTTGCACGATGGCATGAGAAAAAGAATCCACCGATAAGATTTTATAAAATTGACAGTTTAAATACTGAATTTTTAATTCTGTCATATTCAACTCAATTTGAAACAAGAGACTCTTTAATCATTGAAGGAATTGGAAATTCAAAATCCGACCCTGAAGAAGATAATAATAATGTAGCGGTTTATATTGCTATTGGAGTGGCAATTTACGGTGGGATTATTGCTCAAAGAAGAAGAAAAAGAAAAAAATAACAGCTTATAACACGTGTTCAGCGTACATGCGGGGTTTTTGGCGGTTTGATGACAAAGTATTATATTCGTGTTGGTCTTTTGTCGGTTGATAATTAATCAGGGTGGAAACCCGCACGATAGCGCTAACACGGGACCGTTAGCAGTAAGGCGTTTTGTGGGGACAGGATAGGAATACCTTTAAATAATAATAACTTATGAAGAAAATTTTTGTAATAATCTTATCAATTATCATGTTTGGAAGCTGTTCTTCTAAAAGATATTTATTGACTGACAGTAATAAAGATAAGTCTTTTTTGGTTAATAAATTGAAAGAAGAAAAAAGTAAAGGTTTAATTTCAAAGAAGCCTATAATTGTAGTTGATGGTGTTCCTTATCGTTTTGACTATGAATTAAAAGATAGTTCTTTAGACATTTCTAAATCTGAAATAAAGAAAATTGAAATCCTTGAAAGAGAAATTGGAATCAGAATTTATGGAGACTTTGCTAAGGACGGTGTTGTTGTAATTACAACTAATAAGCAGGTTGACCAGTCGGAAAGAAAGAGCGAAGATAAACCAAAAAAATCTTTGGAAGAAAGTAAAGTTCTATATTTACTGGGAGACAAGATTATTACAAAAAAGGATTTAGACTCTTTAGACCCAGATGATATTGAGTCGATAGAAGTAATAAAAAATAAAGAAGCAATTAAGAAGTATACTTCAGAAGACTATGATGGTGTTATTATTATTAATTTAAAGAAGTAGAAAACGCCCAACTGCTAACATGCAATCACCAGTAATTTTGGGTGTCTTTGCATTATGACAAAGTTTTGCTATCTTCGGTTTGGTTTTGCGGTGTGACAGTGAAAGTGCTGAAAGCTCCCAAACTACTGGTATTGCAAGACCGTTACCACAACATTTTTATAATTATGACTATGAAACGAATTTTAGTAATTGCAATTTTAATTGGACTTTGGACATCTTGTTCTGATAAAAAACAGCGAATCGTTTATGATGAAAATCCCGATTCAACTTTAATTGAAAGTGAAATTCTTGAAGATACTACTTCAGTGACAGTTGCTGGATTGCCAATTCATTTTGACAGTACAGCCTTTCTTATTCATCCAATTGGGAAATACAGGCCAAATAAACGAGAATCGAAAGTTTACATGAGTTCATATTCTTCTGGTTCGCACGGACTGGCAATTGCTTATAGAAATAATTATTCAGTATCTGGCAATATGGAGAATCTGAAATTTCAAAGTTTACAATCCGATTCGCTTGTTAAATTGACTGAAATGCAATTAGAAATTCGGTCTTTTACTTTTCTTCGTTCTATTTATAATTCTTGTAAGGAACAGATTCTTTTATATAGCATTACTGACAAGGACACTAATAAAAATAAAAAGTTAGATAGCTACGACGTTGAATCATTGTATATTAGTGACATTGATGGTAGTAATTTTAAAAAATTAACGCCTGAAATGCAGGAGTTATATGACTGGGAAGTAATTGAAATTGAGAATAAGCTGTATTTTATAACTATTGAAGATATCAATAAGAATGGAGATTTTGAGAAATCCGATTTATTGCATTATTACTTTGTTGACTTGTCTGAAAAAGAAAGAAAAGTAAAAGAATATTTTCCAGTAGAATTATAAAAACGTGTGGTAACACGTGTTCAAGTTCAACGCGGGGTTTTGTGGTTTGCTGACTAAGTTTTATCTTAGTAAAGTTGTTCAGCAGTGGACAATGAAACAAGGCGGAAACCCGCGCTAAACTTAACACGGGACCGTTAACGGTAATAAGTTTAAATCACAATGAAGAAAAAGATTTTACTAACTATAATATTACTTGCCATATTTATAAGTTCAATCCCACAAATTATTCATAAGAATCAAGGTGAAAGTGAAAGTGTTGGAAAAGTCAATGACGGTAAGATAGTTAATGCTTATAAATTGCCTAGAAAAGGTGAAAATTTTAAGTATTTTAGTTTATTTGACTACTATGTCCTAGGACGATGTTACATTCATTCTGGGATATATAAAACCATACTTGAAAGTTATGCAATTCTAGAGAAAGAAAATCCAAATTATATCTATCGCATAATGGAATGTTCCAAAAGAAAAGGTGGTAGACCATTTCCTCACAGGACACATCAGAATGGAACTAGCGTTGACTTTATGACTCCTTTAGTAAAAAATGGAAAACCAAAAACATTTTACGACAAGATTGGAATGTTTCGATATTTGATGAAATTTGATAGTCATGGTAGTAGTCGGATAAATAAGAAAGTAAAAATTGACTTTGAAGCAGTTGCTCAACACATTCTGATACTTGATAAGACAGCGAGAAAGAATGGTTTTAAAATAAGGAAAGTAATATTAGAAACTAACTTGAAAGACGAGTTGTTTGCGACTAAGTATGGCAACGAGTTGAATGAGAGAAATATTTATTTTGTAAAATCTTTGCCGAAAGTAATAGACGAGCTTCATGATGACCATTACCATATTGACTTTGAAAAAATTTAAACTTACAACCGTTAACACGTGTTCAGCGTACATGCGGGGTTTTTGGCGGTTTGATGACAAAGTATTATATTCGTGTTGGTCTTTTGTCGGTTGATAATTAGTCAAGGTGGAAACCCGCACGATAGCGCTAACACGGGACCGTTATAGCGCATTAAAAAACAACACTAATATGAAGTATCTATTAATAGTTTATTTGACATTTTTAAGTTTATATTCATTTTCACAAACAGCGATTGAAAATTTCGATGACTGTTCAGGGGAAATCTTTTATATTAAAGTAGAAGAAGAACCACAATTTGATAATTTAGGTGAAGATTTATATACATATTTGAATAATGCTTTTGAAAATTATAAATTGTTTGACAAAGCTAATGGGAAAATATGGATAAGTATAATAATAAATGAAAAAGGGAAAGCTTGTTGTAAATCATTTGGAAATAAAACTAACAAGGAAGTAGATTCAGGTATTGTAAGGGAAATTATAAATAATATGCCTAATTGGAAACCAGCAAAGCAAGCTGGAGAAATAGTCGTTTTTTTGAACAATCTCATCCTGACAGTTGAAAATGGGAAAATAATTAAGCAGTGACTTTCATTGATTAAAAATATTATTAAAACTTGAGAAAAAATTTACAACAAAGTTTTATTGAAAAGCAATCACTTATTTCATTTCTACAATACAAAAAATGAATTAACGCGCTATAACACGGCATCTCAAAACATGCGGGGTTTTGGTGGTTTTTTGACATTTTTAATTATCTTTAAACTTTACA
>MEOE01000034.1:127473-128164 GCA_001768565.1 Bacteroidetes bacterium GWF2_33_16
CACGTTTCAAATGCCGAGACCGTTAGTTGCAATTTTTGGTTAGAACACGGAGAAAGAAATGAGTATAGTGAAGAAATTGAAAATTTTTATTAGTGAAAGAAAAGAGAAACTCTTTTGGAATAATCCTGATAAATGGTTAGCAGTTATAATCCTTGATGAAAATCTCGAGCAAGTTTATGGAAAAGTAAGAAATAATCTTGCAATCTTAGAAAGAATTCCAAAACCTGAGACAGGATATTCGTATCTTGATATTGTAACAGTTGAAGGACCTATTGGAAAACAGTTGTTTAGAGATGAAGAAATAGATGTTTATAAAGCAATTGGAATTTATAGAAGGTCTAATATTCTGACATTTACTTACAATGCGATAATTCCTAATTCCAAGGACTATTTTAGGCTACTTGATTGGTTTAAAGCATATGATAAAAAGGCAGAATTCCCATGGTCTCCAAATGACAAAAATATGGAATGGAGAAAAGGATATTGTACTGCTGACAATCTTGAACAAGCAAATAGAATTTTAAGAGAATTTATTAGTTTAGACAAATCAAGACAAGTAAAGGACATTGAAATTTGCATGAATTATGAAGAGTAAAGAGTATAAAAAACTGCAACTAACACGGCATCTCAAAACATGCGGGGTTTTGGTGGTTTTTTGACATTTTTAATTATCTTTAAACTTTACAACGGC
>MEOE01000034.1:128197-144537 GCA_001768565.1 Bacteroidetes bacterium GWF2_33_16
GACCGTTACACACAATACTTTTTTTTGAAAATGAAGCAAGATTTGTTAAATAAAACTGATATTGAAATTTTAGATCATCATTTATTCAGGAATAGGATGATTGGCACAAGAATTTTTTCACCTTTTCTAATACTGAATATCTTAGTTATCATTTTGATAGCATACAACCACTCTGACAATGATATAGCTATAATTTGGAGCTTCCTTAGTTTACTTATTTTGACTAGCCTTATGATACTTGCGATTAAACTAATGAATAGGGAAATTCATAGAGACAAAGTAGAGAAAATAGCAAAATTAACTATAGGAAAAGTAACTAGACTAGATGAAAGAGAAAAGTTTAAGGTTGTTTCGAGAATTGTGACAAAGATTCCAAATAAAACTGAATGTATTGTAGAAATTGACAATGACAAAGTCTACGAAGTTGAAAATGTTGAATATGAGAAATTAAAAGTTGGTGACACTGCATTGCTTAAATTTGGAAAAAATAGTAAAAAGTATTTAAGTTTGACAAAGAATTAAATAAAAAAGTACAGTGTGTAACACGGCATCTCAAAACATGCGGGGTTTTGGTGGTTTTTTTGACATTTTTAATTATCTTTAAACATTACAACGGCGGATTGGAACGCTGGGCGAAAAACCCGCACGTTTCAAATGCCGAGACCGTTATAAATAAGCCGCTAAAAATCCCGAATATAAAGCAATTCAACTCTTTTTGACGAGTAATTTAATTAAGATACTTTATAAGCATTCTGATAGCTTTTGTAATTTGGAAAGGTTATTTCTTTCTGACAATGAAAGTTTAATTTATTTGTGCTGTTTGATACTGAATTTAACAAGAAAGGTCCGGTAAGTGTGATAGAAAATTGTTTTAGTTTTTCCAACGCGCTTTTGTGCTTCGCACAAATTGGAATTTAAACACATTAGCGGCTTCGCCGCCAAAGAGTTTAAATTTTCACAACTGTTTTTGAAATTTATTACCAGTTTTTTATTGCGTTATATTCCTAAATGTTTAAATGCTTCATAAACAATAAATGCAGGCCATACAATTGCCTTTAGAAATCCGAATACACCCATCCAGAAAGAAGTTGCGTGAACAATAAAATATACTGCTGCACCAATAAATCCCAGACCATAAACTGCTCCCGCAGGGGCATTACATTGAACATCTTTTTTCATAATTTTTATTTTTATTATTGATTATTTTTATACTAAAATTACAACAATTTTAAACTAAAAAGTAATTCTGTACATTAATTCAGGCATAAATCCAAGTTGATAAATTGTTTTTAAATCGCCTGTTTTGTTATCATATTTAACATAAAACGAATTCTTCCGGTTCGTTAAATTGCTAATATCAACTGCCAGTTCTTGTGTTGATTTTTTTCCGACCCATTTCATAGCTAATCGCAAGTCAATTTTAAAATATACAGGCATTTGTTTTGAATAAGCCCTGCTTTCGTCGTATTGTGTAATACCGGCAATTTTTGATGCTTCCAAATCAATTGGTGAATAGTATTGTCCTCCAGCCCAGTTAAATTTACTGTCAATTACAAATTTTTTAACATAGCGTGCATTTACTTTTTTACTTTTTATTTTAAATTCTTTTCCACCCAACAGGTTAAAAACATAGTTGCTGTTAAAGGCGGTATTTCTTAATACACAATCACTACCCCTGTATTTTGATTCATATAATGAAAGTGTTGACAGGAAATATAATCCCCTGTCCATGAATTTTTCAATTGTCAGTTCAATTCCATAATTATATCCTTTTCCAGTATTTTCCAAGATGTCTGCATCTGTAAATGTATATGACCCACGGTTTAACAATGAATATGAACTGGAATCTTTCTCAACCACCACATTAGTAATGTATTGATAATAAATTTCTGATTTAAAACGTATTTTTCCCGAAAATACTTTATCGTAACCAACTACAAAATGATGACTTTTTGTAAAATATAAATCTTTATTTGGCTCAATATAAGTTCCATCTTCTAACATTACCTTTTGATTTGCGATTTCAATCGGTGTAATAATAGAATGCAAACCATATCCACAACTAATGGTATTGCCAGGTGCTAATTCCCATTTTAGCCCTGCACGGGGTTCTATTACATAATTTTGGTTCGACGTTTGAAATATTGTATTTACCCCTAAGTTCACCTGAAATTTATCGTTAAACCTGTGTTGATATTGTATATAAGGCTGTATAAGCATCTCACTACCATCAAAATCTCTGATAGTACGATATACTTGGCTGCTGCCCTCGTATATACTATCCAGCAAATTAAAGACTTGTTGTTCTGCCGAAATTCCTGCACGTAAAGTGTTTTTATTATCAAACTTTTTATTAATAAAGAACCGCGCTGCAAATTTTGTTCGTTGAAAATCAGT
This sequence comes from Bacteroidetes bacterium GWF2_33_16, assembly GCA_001768565.1. GTDB lineage: Bacteria > Bacteroidota > Bacteroidia > Bacteroidales > UBA12077 > UBA12077. Next base: position 130,595 of record MEOE01000034.1, read on the forward strand.
ATAACTTTGCAAGACAGGCTCTCTGTTATCTGTACTTAAGGAATCAATTGTCCATATATTTGATATTGTTGAAGCAGATAAAATAAATTTAGTATAAGCTGAATTTCCAAAAATATACGAATGTGTTAAACCAATTGTACCACTATAATCATTCATATATAAATCCATTTCATAATCGGATTCAATAGGCATTTCTTCCTTAACTTCAGTAGTATCTCGTTCACTATCGAGCATTTTCATATTACTTTTACCACCTAATCCAAATAAGGAAATATTACCTATTTTTCGGGAAGGGAAATTCAATTTAAAAGAAATATCTTGGTATTTGGGGATAGCTGCTCCTGTACCTAAATCTACTCCCATGCCGCTTAATATCTGTAATGTTGAATACCTGTAATTAATTAAGTACGACGAATTACTTTTTCTTGATATTGGGCCTTCAGCTCCTAGTTCAAATCCCCTGAATCCAACCTGGTTAACAAATTCGTGATTATCACTATTGCCATTTCTCATTTTCAAATCAAATACACCTGATATAGTGTTGCCATATTCTGCAGGGAAAGCCCCTGTTAAAAAATCAGAGTTAGAAAGAGTATTATTGTTTAATATGCTAATTGGACCACCGGTAGTTCCTCCATCGCCAAAATGGTTAGGATTAGGAATATCCACCCCTTCCAGTCTGAATAGCAAGCCGATTGGTGAATTTCCTCTTATGACTATTTCGTTTACCATATCGGATGATGCTTTTACACCTGCAAAATTCATTGCCATACGCGAAACATCGTTCCATGAGCCGGCATATCTCTGTGATTCTTCAATTGAAAAGGTTCTTGCACTAATTGTTGTAAGTGAATTTATCGGTTTTTCTTTATTATGATGTGCTTTTATTGTTACTTCCTCAAGTTTTACAGCACTTTCTATCAATTCAATATTTACAACTAATTCTTTACCTGTTGTAACCTCAAGGTTTGGAATTGTTATACTCTCATAACCAACAAAACTTATTTGTAATGCAATACGGCCTACAGGTACTTTTTCTATTTTATAATCACCGGTTTCATTTGAAATTGTACCAGTGCTAAAATTGGTATTTGTAAGTAAAACCGTTGCAAATTCAACAGGTTTATGTGATTCTTTATCAATGATTTTACCTTTTACGGTTTGTCGGTAATCTTGTGCATTTAACGTACTGATAAATGCAATTAAAATAACCAGTAAAATAAGTTTATTCATCTATTAATAATTTATAAGTTTTTAGAGATGCTCTAATATCTAAGAGCTAACAACTATTTTTTTAACTTTTTATCAAGTTCTGCAGCCCAGTTCTTAATATCTTCTTTATTCCAGTTATTAAAAAGGATCTTTGGTTCTTTGCCATATTGTCCGCCAAATACACCATCAGCAATAGTTGATATGCCCAGTTTATTTTTTACAGGAATAATATATTTGGTTTTTGCTTTTTGAATAGCTTCTTCTTTAGTCAGGGTTCCTTTTGTAACATCATCAAGAGTGCCACCGGCTGTAACATAAATGGCAACATTTCTTAAATGCTTTTTATACTTATTTAGAAATCTTTTCACTCCCCGTTTCCAAAATCCCATTACTATGGATGACCCTGCAATAACTAAATCATAATTAGGCATATTAACCTTAATTTCTTTTGATATTTTATAATCAGTTACTTCTACTTTGTAGTTATACTGATTTCTTAAAATATCATCTAAATTTTCAGCAGTTTTTTGTGTCCAGCCATGACGCGTACCATATACAATTAGAATATTCATAATGATTATGTTTTATAAAATAAATTTCACTACAAAATTCCAAAATACAGTTATATAAATCGGCTGGGTTAATAGAGACGTACTACATACAATCAACAATAGAGTCTTGCGTATTGTATTACAGTGTTTTATATAACAGGATTAGTTGAATCAAGAAAGTACGGTAAAATTGGCGTACACGAAATGATTGTCAGTAGAATCAATAAAATTGCAATCTTATTTTATAAATCTTTTGTTTTGTAGTAATCTGATGGAGTAGTTCCTAACGATTTTTTAAAGAATAAATTAAATGTTGTTTTTGAATTGAAACCGCATTCGTATGCTAAGGCCAGAATGGTAAATTTCTTGTATTTAGGTTCATTTATCAGTTTAAGAAAATACTCCAGCCTGTATGTATTAATAAAATCATAAAAATTTTTACCCATATATTCATTTAATAATTGTGATAACTGATTAGTAGAAATATTTATATTTTCAGCTAAGTCATACAGGCTGAGCTTTGGATTTAAAAAAAGTTTTTCATTCTCCATGAATGTACTTATTTCTTTTTGAATAAGCGCTGCTTGTTTTTTTGAAAGTGTTGATTTCCTATATTTTTTTACAATATCAACTGTAATTATATTATCACTGGAAAATATGATTTTTTTTGTTGCATTAATAAATCTTGGATTACTTCGTATTTCATCCCAAATATTTTCAACCTTAATAAACAAGAAAGGTGCAGCTCTATGTTCGAGACCTGATTCTAAATAATCAAGAGCTTTTGCATTATTTCCTAAAATTAAATGAATAACACTTAACGAATAAAAGGATGTAGAATTTCCTTTTTTCAGGTTTTCCTGAAGCTCGTTTTCTATAATCCGGATTTGTTCATATGTTTCTTCCTTTTTATTTAAGCTTGCATAATAATAAGCTTTTAATTCTGCAATAGATAAAGGGTTGTAAGGGTCTTTTTCCAGGTCAACAATAACATCCCAAGCATCATCAAATCTTTTAAGTTTACAAAAAACTTCAATTTTTGCAAGATATTGTGCATACCAGTATTTGCCTATTTGTATGTTTCTGTTTATATACTCAAGCGCTTTAATATTTTCGTTAGTTAAGCTGTATACAAATCCTATTAAATAATTAATGGTTGGAGCGAAGGGATTTATTCTTTCTGCCCGAAAAAAACTATCAAGGGCTTCTTCAATATTACCTAAAGTAACCAGAATCATTCCTTTTTGTATTAAAGCATCATAAAAACTTGGTTTTAAATTTAATGCTTTGTTAATGTTCTTAAGTGCTAAAGGCAGGTTCCATTCCATCCAGAAATTTTTCCCGGCAATAACCGCATAAACTTCCGGCATGTTTTTATCTAATGCCAAAACCTTGTTAATATTATATTCCATTTTTTGATAAGCATCCTGCGGATTCATCATCCCTGATGCACCAAGCCACATGTAGCAGCTGCATAAACCAATATTTGACCGAATTAAACCAGAATCAATTTCAAGAGATTTTTCAAAGCAATTAATTGCATTTTCGACCTCTCTAAAATCAAGCTTATTAAATAAATAAGTTCCTTTTAAATATAAATCAAGGGCTTCTGTATTTTTTACTACATAACTTGTTATAGTTATTTCTGTCTGGACATTTGTAATTATTCTGTTCGCAATTATTGCAGCAATTTCATCTTGCAGTATAAAAATATTTTTTAATTCCCTGTCCCAAGAATCAGACCATAAATGGTATCCGTTTTCTGTATTAACAAGTTGTGCAGTTATTCTAACATGGTTTTTTGATTTTCTAATACTTCCTTCTAAAATTAACAATACATTTAGTTTCTTACCAATTTCCCTAATATCAATATTTTGATTTTTGAAAGTAAAAGAAGAAGTACGGGCTGTAACATGCAAACTTTCTATTTTTGAAAGTGCGTTTATTATTTCTTCAGTAATACCATCGCTAAAATATTCATTCTCCTTATCGGAACTCATATTTACAAATGGTAATACAGCTATACTATATTTTGAAATCATAGTTTTCTTAAAATATCAAAGATAAAAAACTTCTACAAAGACTTGATATTATTCAAAACTGATTTTGACATCTTAAAAAGAATTTGATATTATTCGAAGCTAATCGGACACTGTTAGTTAATAATTAAGAACTATTTTTCATCGTATTTACAAGCACATTTGCAATTTATCCAGACCGTGCACACTTTCCAAAATTGCAAAAGAGCTTGTAATGCCATCCCTATTTTGCCTTTCAGGCAATTTGCTATTTCTAAAAAATAAAACAATTTTGCACTTCGTTGATATTTACTGCTAAACTGACAAGTTAATATTGGCGGCCAATTTATAACATTGCATCAGAAAAAATGCGGGGTTCAGTGGTTTTTTGACATTTTTAATTATCTTTAAACTTTACAACAGCGGATAGGAACGCTGGGCGGAAAACCCGCACTTTTTCTATGCAAAGACCGTTACAAACAAGCACGAGAATTTTTAGAAATAATTGGCCATCGCACAAAACACCTGTTTAAAATAATCTTAAGTCGTGGTTAATGCTTTACCAATTTGGATATGATAAATAATTCTGATTGATTGTTGCACGTGGATAGAAAATTAAAAAAGATTGCCGTGGATTTTGATAGAATGGACAAGACTGGTTCCATTAAATGTACTTTGCAAAAATATTACCAACTTGATAATTTAAATGACTAAGCTTCCATCCTACTTTCTGCCAATTATTATTATTATAAATTCATTTACTAATTGAAATGGAAAGATTAGAGCTTTGTGGAATGAAAAATGTCACCAGCCTTGTTTCATGGTACGGCAACCTTTTTAATGGATACAGCATCTCTCGCTCGTTGCATTCGTGCCAGTTTGTAACAGCGGGTCGTATTGCATGCCGCTTCTTGGTATCTGATTATTTAAGTGAAAAATGATATATTTGTACTAATTTGAAAATTTAATGGAAAGCGGCACGACAATACACCCGCCGACCGTTAACGGTTATTCCTTTTTTAGACCAATTCTAAATTATTTTGTGACTTAGCATTTTATCTTGAATTTTATATTTATTTGCTCAAAAATTGACAAAAATGAAAAGATTTATTCTATTGACCTTTTTAATGTCTGCAATCTTTACAATAAATGGTCAGACTCTACCAAAGAAAGTATTATTGAAAGGTTCTTCTGATTTAAGTGGTCTATTTTTTACAAACACTTATGAAATTGGATCCAACTCAGTTAAAACTAAAACTTCACAAATAAAATTTCAACCTTCAATTGGAAAGTTCTATTCACATTATGTTTTCTTAGGAATTTACACTGAATATGGCTATCAGGTACAAACTGAAGATTATGAGGACAATGAATATGATACTGAAAGTAATACAAAGATTTTAAACATTGGACCATATTTTAGATTATATGCTGCAGACTTGAAATTTGCTCCATTTTTACATGTAAATATTGGATACTCAAGACATACTATTGAACAAGTACAAAATGAAACTGAAATTCCAAAATTTAAAATGGATGGAATAAATTATGGTGTAGGTGTAGGAATGGAATACTTTATTGACAAGAAATTTACTTTTGAATTCTTACTGAATTATTCTTATCTTTCTGTACGTGAATACGTTGATGAAATCGAAGACGCAGTATCAATTAATAACAAAGGATTTGAATTTAGAATTGGGACTAGTATTATTTTGAATTAAAAGGAACAACCGTTAACAGCGGCTCTAATTTTATGCGGGGTGAAGGAATACTCAAACATTTTTACTACTTTTAAAATTGTTTAGCGGCGGATTTTGAAGCGGGGCGAAAACCCGCACAAAATCAAGCCGCGGACCGTTGGCAACCATAATAACAGAGATTCGCAAAATGGAATTGAAAGATTGGATATTTACAGTTGGATTTGAAATTGGATTTACTTACCGAAAAATGACATATTGGAAAGCTCCTTCCATAAGTTTACCGTGTATGATTGTCGACACGTTTGGCAAAAGACATGAAATGGTTGAGATATTACTTACTGATTATATAAGTGATAAATTACAATACATTCGATTAGAAGATATTCATGAAGTGAATAAATCAATTTTCACATTAGATTCTAAAACAAGATTAGAATCAATGAGAACCCAAGAATATCGAAATGACTGGCCATTTTTTTATAGAATTAAAACAGGAGAATTAATAGGATTTAACGCCTATTCACCTATTAATTTTACCTATGACTTTGATATAAAACCTTCAGATGTTTTGGAAGTTGTATCTTTTGCTGATGCTTTAAAGGAGAAATATAAAGTGATTAAAAATCACGAAAGATTAATTTCTTACATATTACTTGATAATTTCCAAGATTTGCAGATGATTATTCAGAATAACATTGGTGAAAATAAAGACATAGAAGCCATAGTATATAAAGACAAAATATTAAAATAAATTAATGGACAAAAAACCTTATTGCATATTTGAGATATAATAATTACGGTTGCCAACACGCGGTATAAAAAATTGCCGTTTCAGTAAGTTATTCAAGGGTTGTAGCCCGCTTCAACTTTTGTGTAACTTGATAGGAAATCGCCCGCAATCGGCAACATTTCATACCGTCACCGTTATAAGTAAGGCGTGAAAAAAATTTATAACATAAATTTCAACTCAATTTGTTAAGCAAATAATTCTAGTAACTTTTTTCACATTCTGTCAGTTTAAGTAAGTCCGAATCTTTATTGCAGTTTGATAGTTTAAAGTATTCTATTCGTAGCGGTTTGATAAATAGTTTATTAGGATAGGTTTGGAAGGTATGATAAATAATAATTTAGTATTCCAGCGCGCTTTTGCCCTGACGGGCAATTAAAATTCAATTTAAACACATTTAGCGGCTTCGCCGCCAAAAGAGTTTAAATTTTAAATAGTTATGTTTGTATTAAGTGATTAGTAGTTAATAACTTTTCAAAACTGATCTTATAATTGTTCTATTTAATTGCTAGTTTCATAAACGGTTTTTAAAAATATCAGATTATGGAAACATTACTAATATTAGCAGCTCAACAAATTGCAGCTTACGGATTTAATAAAGGTCTTGATAAGATTTTTGAGAATAAAGAAAGTTTCAGTAAAAGGCTTTATAAAGTAATCTCAGAATCAATTGATGAATATGAAAAGAAATTCCCTAAGGATGATGTCAATGGAAAGTTTGCATTTTATAAATCTGAAATTCTAATTGAAGAATTTTTAAAATATAGATTATTTGCACATAAAGGATATGAGTTAAGCATAAATAAGATTCAAATAGCTCTGGAAAAAAATCCAAATATTATTAAACCAACACGAGAAGAGCTTGAGCATTTTTTTGAGATTTTTGATGTTAAAGTTAAAAATGAAGATAAACTCAAAGAGCTTGAAATGAAAACTTTCCATAAGGAAGAAATTTTTAATATTTATGAGAAAGTTGAAAAAATATTGAATTTATTGGAAACTCATTTTGTTGAAGTAGTTGGTTTATTAGAAGAAGAATACAAAGAAGTATTAAATAGTTGTTTGAGTGAAATAAAAAAACTTAAATTAACGACTGCTTTAAAAAGGTTAGAAGAAGTAGAAATAAGAATTGAAAAAAATCAAAAACATGTCTCAAAAAATCTAATATCAAGTTTAGTTTATTTTAAGGCTCTATGTTATGAATCTCTTGGCAAATCAAATGAAGCATATGAATTCTTTATTAAAGCTTATAATATTTCTGATATACAATCTCAATATATAGAAAAAGCTTGTATATCATACTATTCTCTCAAAAACGAAAAATATCTAGAACTAAAGGAGCAAATTGAAGTAACAGACGAGTTTAATGCTATTTGTTGGGCAATAAATGCATTGGAGTCTGACGATATTATCGATTATATAACAAATAAAGTTCCGAAGAACGTATTAGATAAAAATAATTTTAAAAGATTGGTTTTTAATAATAATTTGAAGTTAAGAAAGTCTCATAACCTGCATCTTATAGACTCATTAGATGTAAATAAATTATCTAAGGAAATTCCTGAAATGATTAATTACGATAATTTACACCATTGGATTTTCGTCTTAAATATTACATCAATAGTTTATCTTTCAACTTGCGAAATACCATTTTTTGGTAATTTGAAAAAAGAAGAGAATACTATCTATTTTCTTGATTTATCAAGAATATTGGCAAATAGTATAATTAATAGTGAATTAGGTGAAACTTATTATGGTATTGTATTCTTTTTTTACTGGTTGGAAAGTGAAATTGATTGTAAACCAGATACAATTGACAACTTAAAAAAAACATATAATAAATTAAAAGAACCTGATTCTTTTAAAACAATGTTAATTGCTAATTCTGTACAGAAAAGAGTAAGTCCAGAAACAGCTATCAAAATTATTGAAGAATTTAAAGGAGAGTTGGATGAAAGTCTTATTTCTTTGAAAACTTATTGCAAATTAGATGATACCTTAACTGATAATTCGGTATTAGAGTATTTTAAATTTATCGATAAGATTGACAACTTAAATATCATAAATGTATGTAGTTACTTAATACCTGTTATTCAGAAAAATATTGTTTCTAAAGAACAATTAATTGAAATAATTAACAAAATTGAGTTTGCAAAACAAATCTTTAAAGAATTGATAGTTCTTATTATAGATTCATTAAGTAATTCCGAAATTAAAATTCCTGTTGAGCAGATTGATAAAATAAAAGACGAATTATTAGATGAGCCTAGGTTGTATTTCTTTATTTCATTATCATATTTTAAAAATAAATATTTTAAAGAGTGTATAGAATTTTTGGAATCCTATATTAACGAAGAAGAAGAATCGCGTGATTTATCTTTGTATATAAATGCTCTTGATGCGGACAAATCATCTGACCAGCTAAAGTTGCTACAGTTATTAAAAAAGTGGAGAGAAAACTATTCGTTTTTTGACTATTTTTTAATAATTGAAATTGAATTAAGACAAATTTTGAAAGACTGGAAAGAAATAAGAATAATTTCAAAGTTTGGTTTGTCTAAACTTCCCAATGATGAACGGTTCTTTACATATTATATATATTCTTTATTTGAAACTAACGATAAAGAAGAATTAGAAAAAGAATTACCAAAAATTGCAAAGTTTTCATTTAATATTACTCAAAATGCTTTAAGCGTAGCCAATGTTCTTATTGAATACGGTTTTCTTGATGAAGCTATTGAAATTATTTATCAAAAAGCGGTAAATAGAAGTGATAGTGTAGCCAGGATGAAATTTTTCTCTTTAGGAATTAATTTTCCACCTAAATATTTTGAAAATTTTGAAAAGGTTGATATAGGTAGATTTGTAAAATATGAAATTGATGGAGAATTAGAAACTATTCACATAACTGAATCAAATTTATCAAACGATATTGTTAAAAATTCTTTAAGCAAGAATATTTCTGAAACTTTTACTATAGGAAATAAGCTGACAAGAAAATTGAAATCTGTTAAGATATTGAGAATTATGAATAAATTCTCAGCACTAAATGATGACATCTTTGCAGAAGCAAACAGTTCATTTTCAAATCTCCCAATAGAATCTATAAAATTTGAAACTCTAGATAAAGATGGAATTGATAAAGCATTTATAGATAATTTTGGAGCAGAAGAACAAGAAAGCAGAAAACATAAAGAACAAAACTTTAGCGATTTTTATTCTTATAAGATTTCATTTTCAGAACTAGTAAATTTCAATTTTAAAGGTTTATATATTGACTCTTATTACTATTTAACATCAGCACAAAGTGATGGATTTTTAATTAGACCATTAAAGTATATAGATAGCAAAATAGAGATTAAAGATAAAAAGTTAGTAATTGATTTTTCAAGTGGTTTGTTATTATATGAATTATCGGAAAAATTTGGACTAAAATATGATAAGTTCTATATAACCGATAATTTAATTAATTTGATTGATAATTTAATTTATCAGGCAGGACAAGGGCAAAAAACCGAAATGTCAATAACTCTATATAAGGATAAAGTAATACCACATTTTTATTCTGAAGACTTTCATAAAAATAGAATTAACTTTCTATTAAAATTAAAGTCATGGTTTAGGGAAAATTCTTTTGCTGAAATTCCAAAAGAAAAAATTAATGTCATAAGACCGCTTTATAATGATGGCAAATTGACACCTGCTCTGGAGTTTTTGATCGATTGTGTGTTTTTAGCACAAAGAAAAGACTATGTTCTTATGTCTGATGATATTAGCTATTTAAAATTATTGCACTTTAATAACATTATAAGTAGTGAGAAGTTTCTAATTGAAAAATTCCCAGATAAAAAAAATGATATTTTGGAATACATGCTAAATAAACGTTATATAGGTATAACTATTAATGCAGAAGTATTATATTCTTCGTACATAAACCAAAACAAGTCTGATTATAATCATATTTATAATTATGCATTGAGAAATATATCTTTAAAAGATAATTTTTCACCTTTTAATATTTTTGTTGCTGTTGAATACTTAAAGAAATTAGCTTTAAATGCAAGTGTCAGTAAAGAAAAATATAAATATGATGCAACAAATTTTTTTATTTCACTAATTTCTAGTTTCCCTAATATGAACTATGGTTTTACCTTACAATCACGGATTGCACAAAAGTTTAAATTAATACCAGATTATTTGGATTTGACTTTTTTGGCATTGTTAGATGCTTTAAGAATTTATAATAGTCATTAATTTTAATGCAGGCACTTTTGCAGTTTAATGCAAAAAAGCCTGCGTTTTTTTTTGCCTTTCAGGCAATTAGAATTCCAGCCTAAATACTAAATTATTTTGTTTTCATTGATGCATTAGTATAAACTTGACGAGTATGGTAACATTTGCGCCCAACTTATAACATTGCATCAGAAAAAATGCGGGTTTCAGCGGTTATTTGACATTTTTAATTTAACTTTAATTTTTTAACGGCTGATTGGAACGCTGGGCAAAAATCCCGCACTTTTCCTATGCAAGGACCGTTGGCATTAATTGTGAGAAACCAGACTGCAAGTAAATAACAGATATGAAAAAAAGAGAATACAGAATTAAAGTTCACTCTATATTTAGATTCATTGTTGCAATGATTGGAATCTTGATTTCAAGCATTTTCCTGATTCTTGACAATTTGCCAAAACCTGACAGTGAGATTATTTCAATTATTCAGTTTTTAGCAGTTTTTGTGTCTTCATTTTACCTTGCAAACTTAATTGGAATGGGAAAGGCTAAAGTTGTTTTTACAAAAGAAGGAATGCAACATATATGGGAACGTAGATTCATTTTGAGCTGGGAAAAGAATTTTATTATTCCGTGGAATTTAGTTGACAACTATGTGTTTCAGGAGGACAGGACATTTGATAGTTTTATTATAAACTTGAATAATAAGACACGATACAAAGTCAATAGACTGAATATTTTGCCAATTAAAGATGACTTTAACAGACTTGTTAAGGATTTTCCAAGATTATCAAATGACTACAAAAACGAACTTGATTCAGAATCTGAAATTAAATCGATTAAAGAAGGAGAAAGTATTTATGCAAGTAAATCTTTCCGATGGGCTTTCTATTTCTTATTGACTGGCTTTCTTATTTTAGTCTTGACAAAAGTGTTTAATCCTGATTCGGGAACGACTTGGAGTTCTTTATGTGTGATTGGAAGTGGAGTACTGTTCTACGGAATGATGATTTTAGGACAAAAAAAGAACAACTAATGCCAACATTGGCTCACATTTTATGCGGGTTTCAGCGGTTTTTTGACATTTTTAATTTAACTTTACTTTTTCAACGGCTGATTGGAACGCTGGGCGGAATTCCCGCACAAAACGTAGCCAAAGACCGTTATGCAAAATTATTGAAATGGTAACAAAATATACTTCATCTGTAATTTTATTCATCTTTATTTTTTATTCTTGTCAGAATTTAAAGCAAGTTGACAATGTATTGGATAAGAGTGCATATCTGGATACAGTTTCTTCTGTAATTCCCATTCTTCATTTGAGTGGAAACCATTATGAAAATGGATACCAACATGGTGCTTTGCTGAAAAATGAAATCAGCGAGTTAATTGGATTGTGGAAAACTGATATTGAAAGCAATTATAAAATACATGCAAACGATTTTATTAAAACATTTCTCGATTCAACTAACTATATTTCAGCAATAAAGAAATGGTCTCCCAACTTGTTTGATGAAATAAAAGGTATCAGTGACGGTTCTGGAATCGAATTTAATACAATATTTGCCTTTCAGCTAATTGACGAAATGTGGACAAATTCGAGATTAATTGAATTCCCACATCATTGTACATCTGTTGGAGTAAATAATTTTAAGAAAGATCGTAGTTCTAATATTATTGCACAAAATATAGATATTCCTCCTTTTTATCATGGATACGAAGTGCTATTAGATATAAAAATCAATAATTCCAGAAAATTGGTTACAACTTTTGCTGGATACTTAGGTTCAAATGGACTAAATAATTCAATCGGAATAACTTGTAATTCATTGATGGACTTAAAAAGTTCTAAAGACGGATTACCTGTATGTTGTGTTGTAAGAAGTGTATTAGACAGAAATACTTTTGAAGAAGCTGAACAATTCATTAGAGAAATAAAGCATGCATCTGGACAAAACTATATTATTGGCTCTTATGAATATGTAAAATCATTTGAATGTGCTTCTGACACAGTAACAGAATTCTGGCCTGACTCGACATACAACTATACTTATCACGCAAATAGTGCGCTGACAAATACATCCTATCATCCATCATTTATTGAATATGTTAAGAATGTTTTTAACTCTACACCTGACGCTATAAGTTTTGGAGATTCAAGGTTAAAATTAATGGAAACAAGAATTAAAAACAACCAATCCATTAATATCTCAACAATTGAAAGTGTACTTTCAGAGAAACCTATCTGTAATGACAATACTTGGGTTTTTACAATTATGGAATTTAATAAGAATTACAGTTTGTTAAAAATAAAGCCTAATAATCCTGATACAATAGAGTATCTTGTATTGAAAATACAACAATAACTTTGCATAACAGCGCTTCGCATTTTATGCGGGGTGAAGGAATACTCGAACATTTTTGCTATTTTTAAACTTTATTAACGGCGGATAGCTATGAAGGGCGAAAACCCGCACAAAACACAAGCGCAACCGTTGGCGTGCATTATTTAAATGACATGGATAGAGAAGAAATTAAATTGATAATACAGGAAGAATTGAAAGATAATCCTGATTTATCAAATGCTCATGGAGTTGAACTTGATAATTGTTTAATTGAACCAACATTACAAACATACTTAAATTCTTTTCATGACAATAAAGAAGTTAAATTATGGACTGTATTGGAAGAAACTGAAGATGGCAATGGTTATAAAATAGTTTATGATCCTAAAGATAATTTGTTTGGACTGGGCATGAAATCTAATAAAGATGAATTGATTTTTATTGGATATTATGGAACATTTGTTGAAACCTTAAAAGGAATGTAAAACTTTAAATAAAGAATAAATGTTTGAATCATTTGGAAATAAAGTGAAAATAAAATCAACTTTTGAAACTGAAAAATTGGGATTGGCTGGAAAGATTGGAGATGTTTTTGGTCAAACCACACCATCAATTTCAGAAGTTGAAGTAATTGGTAAAACTAACAAGGATTTTGCTATCAATGTATATTTTGATGATTTAAAAAACTCATACTGGTTTGACCAAGAATTAATTGAAACTATTGATAATGGTGTTAGTTCTGTGATAACTTTGGACGGAGTAGATAAAAAGTGGACAAAAGATTCAAATGGTAACTGGATTGAAGAAAATATAAATCCCAATATCAAGAAAAAGTGGTGGAAATTTTAGAATGAATAAATAACGACACGCCAACAGCGCTTCGCATTTTATGCGGGGTTAAGTAGTTTTCGAACATTTTTACTATTTTTAAACATTATTAACGGCGGATTGATAACTAACGTGATCAATCCCGCACAAAACACAAGCGCAACCGTTGTGTGTAATAATTATTTTGTCTTGTCCTGAAATAGGTTGACACTTTAATTGACAAATTAAAGTGCAATCGTATGAAGAAAAAAAACTCAACTGACAAAGAAATT
>MEOE01000035.1 GCA_001768565.1 Bacteroidetes bacterium GWF2_33_16
CAAACATTTTTGCTATTTTTAAACTTTATTAGCGGTGGATTGATAGCTAAGGCGATCAATCCCGCACAAAACACAAGCGCAACCGTTACACACAATGCGCTCTTTAAAAAATAGGTAAACTGCTTTTCATTTTGACTGGTCTTTAAATCAAATAATCTTTCTTATCGGTGTGACACTTTTTGTAAGTTATAAACTGTGTCTCTTTCTGACAATAAAAGTGTTATTTCTATTCTTAGCAGTTTGACAGTGTTTTTATTTGAGATTGGTTTGGTTATAATGACAATTAAAAAAAATAATATTCCAGCGCACTTTGCAGCCTAGCGGCTGCATTTGTGGTTTTTGCCAACGCTCATTTAAACACTTTTGCTCCGCTTCGCTGCGCAAAAAAGTTTAAATTTTGCCTCCTACTTCTCAGCTTGTTTAAATATTAATTGATAAACTTTTACAACTTAACTTTTTTTAGTTAACTTCGATAAGCATAAAAAGTATTTGAATATGGTAAATATTAAAAAAATTAAGGATGGAATTTATTCGAATGATATAGAATCATTTGAAGTGGAAATTCAAGATAATATTGCAAACATAAGAGCAATTACAGATTTTAATTTTTTAGATTTAAAAAAGGGTGATGTAACTCAATTGAATAAGGATACAGTTGAAAGTTTTCTAAACGATGAGTTATTTGATTTTAACAATCTATAGTAAATCATAAATTGTCTTATTATAATTGTTGATAATGTTCTCTAAAACATTGCCTGTTTTTATATTAAGATAATTACTTTTATGATTTAATTTAAAATTGAATTATGACATCTAGAATAAAACATATAATTGACGAGATAATTGATCAATATACTTATGCAGATCAAACAAAAAAGCCTTGGATTATTGGCTTTAGTGGGGGAAAAGATTCAACAGTATTATTGACATTAGTGTGGGAAGCTCTTTTAAAAATAAGGAAAATGCCAACTCCTTTTCAGCTAAGAAGACCTGTTTATGTTGTTTGTAATGATACTTTAGTTGAGAATCCAATAATTACAGAATACGTAACAAGGGTTTTAAATAAAATTAATAAATCCGCAAGAGAACAAGATTTGCCTATTTTTATAAGAAAAACTATTCCTAGGCTTGAAGATTCTTTTTGGGTAAATATTATTGGAAAAGGCTATCCTGTTCCAAACAATGCTTTCCGCTGGTGTACAGACAAGCTAAAAATAAAACCTACATCAAGATTTATTATTGATCAAATTGCAGAGAATGGAGAAGCAATTATTTTAATTGGAACAAGATCTCAAGAAAGTCAAACTAGAGCCAAGTCAATAAAGAAACATGAGATAAGGGGAAAGCGATTAACAAAACATCCGAATCATACAAATACATTTGTTTATGCGCCAATTAAACATTTAATGTTAGAAGAAATTTGGACTCTTATTAACTCACATCCTTCTCCTTGGGGAGCTGATAACACAGAACTATTTAAGATATATTCTGACGCAAGTGCAGACGATTATGAATGTCCTACTATGGTAACAAATGACAATCACAAGTCATGTGGACAAAGTAGATTTGGTTGTTGGACATGCACTGTTGTAAAAGAAGATAAATCAATGCTTGCCTTAATTAATAATGGATATGAATGGCTAAAGCCTTTATATAATCTTCGTAAAACATTAGAATTAGAAAGAAATATAGAAGATAATAGAAAAAATACAAGAAGAGATGGTTCTCCTGCTGTGAATAATCTTGGAACATATAAAGAAATGTACAGAGCAAGTATTTTAAAACGCGTACTTGAAACACAAAAAGAAGTACAAAAGACAAAATCTCACGTTGAATTAATTACAAATCAAGAATTAATAGCAATTCAGGCAATATGGAACAGAGATTTATTTTTTGATAGAAGAATATCCCAAATATATAATGAAGTATTCAAAACTGATCTTATTATGGAAGATAAAAACAATAGACAAGAAAAAGAACATGAACTTTTAATGGAAGCATGTGATAATGAAACTAAAGATTTTGAATTAATCCAAGATTTATTAGAGCTTCAAAAAACAAAAGTTCTCTTAATTCGAAAAAGGGGATTACAATCTGATATTGAAAATAGATTAGATAGATTTATTAATGAGAATTAATCTTCTTTATTTATGGTTATAAAAGAAATTGAATTAAACAATTTTAGGATTTACAAAGGACCTAATATTATAAAAGTTATTCCAGAAAAAGGGAAGAACATAATAATTATTAGTGGTAAAAATGGATTTGGAAAAACAACCTTTCTTATGTCCTTGGTATGGTGTCTTTATGGAAGACATATGGAAGAAGTTGATGACCTTTATAAAAAAGAGATCAGTGATAATGGTGGATATAAAAAGTATATTGCGAATAGTTTAAATAGAAAAGCTCTATTGGAAGGAGATTCTCAATTCTCTGTATCTATAACCTTTGAAGATGTTAATATTCCAGAAGTACAATGTCATGATCTGAAAATTACACGTAAATTTTCAGTTTTAAATGGTGCTAAACCTGAATCAGTTGAGATATTAATTGATGGCTATGAAAATGAGCTAACTGAAGAAGTTGGTCCCGAGATATTTATTCGGGAATTTATTATGCCAAAAGAAATTGCAAAATTCTTTTTCTTTGACGCTGAAAAAATTGTTTCTCTTGCTGAAATAAATACTGCAGAACAGCGTAGAAGTCTTAGTTTAGCTTATTCAGAAGTTCTTGGTATAAAAAAATACGAAGATATGAAAGCTGAGTTAATTGGTATCCAAAAGAAATTAAGAGCAGATTCAGCTAGTGCAAACGAGAAAAAAGAATTAAATCTATTAAAAGTTGATGTTGAAGCTCTCGAAGATAAAATAAAAGAGAATGGAGAGAAGATTTCGGATAATAGAGAGCTAATATATGAAAAACAATATGAGTCTAATCAGTTACAAGAAAAACTTATAAAAAGTGGGAGCACAATAACTGTAGAAGAACTAACACAACTAAAGTCAAGAGAAGCAGAATTAGATATTATTATCAATGAACTTTCAGAGCAATTAAAAAATTCGTTTGAAATAATACCACTTGCAATTGTAGGCAATCTATTAAATGAAGTTGCTATTCAAATCGAAGAAGAATATAAAATAAAAAACGCTGAATTTGATCAGGAAAAAATAAAAAGTGTAACGGAATCTGTAATTACAGACCTAATAAAAGTACCACATCCTGAAGAGCTTGTTATTACAAATGATATTCAACAATTTTACGTTAAGTGTATCAAACAAATAATTAAAAAACATTTTTTCTCAGAATCACTTGATGTTCCTGATGAATTTAAAGAATTGCATAGTTTTTCCGAAATTGAAAGAAATGAATTACGTGAAACAATAAATCAACTGAAACTTTCATTTAAGGAATCATTTAAAAGAATCAGTGGGGAATATAATCTTGCAAAAAATGAGATTAACTCTATTAGAAAAAAGATAAGATCTGCAGAAGAAAATCAGGAAAACCCTATTGTAAGGTCTGATAGAGAGTCAAAAGAAAGATTAGATAAGGAAATAGAAGAATTGCAAATTGAAATTGGAAGATTAAAACAAGAAAATGAAACTCATCAAAATGATATAATTCAAAAAAGAAAGTCAATTGATAAGATCACTGAGAAGATTAAAGTTTCAAAACAAAACGAAGAAAAATTTATTATTACAGAACGACTTGTTAAACGATTACAAAAATTCATTGCAAATTTCAAAATCGAAAAGAAAAAATCTCTTGAAAAGAAAATATTTAACAGTTTACATACTTTAATGCATAAAAAGGACTTTATAAGTAATGTTGAAGTTCAAATAATTGGAGAAGATATTGATATTAATTTGATTGATGAGAACAATAATCTTATCAACAAAGGAAATCTGTCTAAAGGAGAGCAACAAATGTATGCTACAGCATTACTATATGGTTTAGTTGAAGAATCATACATAAAGTTTCCTGTATTTATTGATTCTCCAATGCAAAAGTTTGATGTTGATCATGCACATAATATTGTAAAACATTTCTATCCAAAAGTTTCTGAACAAGTAGTATTGTTCCCTTTAATAAAGAAAGAAATGTCCAGTGAAGAGTACGATTTACTTTTACCACATATAGCAAACTCTTATTTATTAAACAACATTGAAAATAGTAAAACGGAGTTCTTACCAGTTCAACCTGATACCTTATTTTCTGAATTTGAAAAGCTAAATAAAAATGCAAATTAATATAACTACTTCACTAGAAAACAAAGATGTTGTGAGAGAATTATCTCGCAGATTAAATCTTGGCTCTGAAAATCATATTGCACGTATTGCTTTAGCCTACTCATTAAAAACTAATATTAAACTTTCCATTCAGCACAATTTGCAAGATTCAAAAGGTAAAGCATATAAAGAAGATACATTTTTTGGAAAATACAAAACGTATTATATCGCAATGATTTGTCAGTTTTATAATTTACATAAATCAAACTCTGACATTAGTAAATATATTAAGATGCATGTTGATCATGGTCTTGAATTAATAAATAAAATATTTAATGATAATAAGAACTATTCAGGCTTTGATTTTTTAATTGACAATATCGACAGTGGTATAAATGCTTTGGAAAACACTTCTGTTAGTCTTGAGCACGTTAACAATTATA
Source organism: Bacteroidetes bacterium GWF2_33_16 (assembly GCA_001768565.1). GTDB lineage: Bacteria > Bacteroidota > Bacteroidia > Bacteroidales > UBA12077 > UBA12077. The sequence continues at coordinate 4,673 of MEOE01000035.1, forward strand.
ATCAGAATATAGAGAAAACTTTTTCATATAATCCATGGAAATTATTAGTTGGTAAAGATGAAAATGGAAATGATATTTTCTTTACTCCTAACAATACAATTGATTACAGTAACTCTCATATTGCAGTTGCAGGTAAATCTGGTGTAGGTAAAACGTATTTTGCACAAAGACTATTAGAAAGGATTATTGAAGCTTCAGAATATAAGACCAATTTTATCTTTTTAGATTTCAAGGGAATTAGTGAATTGGATAAACAAAGTAAGGAGTTTAGCTCATTCTTTAAGAAGACCCAAGCAGAATTAATAGATACACCAAATAAACCATTCCCAGTAAATCCTTTATCTTTTATTGATAGTGTAAATGAAAATAATAAAATACTAGGAATTAATAAATTTGTAGATATTGTTACTGATTATGCAGGCTTAGGGAAAGTGCAGGTTCAGCATTTAAAAGAAGCAACTAAAATAGCATTTGATAATCAACATAGTGGTAAATATCCTACCTTGAAGGAAATTTTAAATAATGTACATGATATTGCAGGTGATCGACCAACTACATTAACAGAAATTCTAGTTGGTTTAAGTGAAGTTGAGTTATTCGATACAAATTCAGATGGTTCTTTCTTAAATAACAATTACTATTTAAGTTTATCTGGAGATTTAAGTAAGAACGTTCGTTTTACAGCAGCATTCTTAATCATAAATTACATATACAATACCTTCATGAATATGGAAAATACTCAAATTGAGAATGACATAAAAGGTATGAGATATGTATTATTAATTGATGAAGCTCATAACGTCTTTAAAGATAAAAAGTCAAAAGAAATCCTAGAGAAAATATTAAGAGAAATTAGATCCAAAGGAGTTTCGGTTGTATTATTATCTCAAGGGATTGAAGAATTTAATCAACCTTCATTTGATTTTTCAAGTATGTGCGAGACAGCTTTTCTTTTGGATATTAATAATAAAAATGATTTAAGAATGATCAATAAATTTCTTGGGTTTAGTGATAAGGAAAGCAACAAAGTTGCTCGTTCAATGGAAAAAATAAAAAGCAGACAGGCAATTTCTAATATAAAAGAATACGAGAGAGCTAAAATTTTTAATATAATTTAATTTTCTCCATAATAAATCTATAAAAGATAAAATATGTCAAATTTTAAACAATTAAACATTAATGCTGATAGAATTTGTGAAGCAATTTCTAAAATAGGATATAATCCTTGCTCAGCAATTCTGGATATTATTGACAATTCGGTTGTTGCCGAATCTAAAAAGATAATTGTAAAATTACATATAAAAGAAGGTACAAATATTAATAGTGCTCAAAATATTCATCATATTCAAATTATAGATAATGGATGTGGGATGTCAGATGAACAAATAGATATTGCTCTTCAATTAGGTTCAGATGTGTCTTATAAGCCAAATAGTTTATCAAAATATGGATTGGGACTTAAATCAGCAGGATTTTCCTTAGGCAACAGGATTGAAGTTGTTAGTAAAACATCAGACAAGATATCTTTACTCAAATATTTAGATAGAGCAATAATTAGAGATAAAAATGCTTTTGGTGTTTCTTATGAAAGCACTCCAGCTGAATACATAAATGAACTTGCTTTATATAATTCGGGTACAATTATAACAATTAAGGATATTATATATACAAGCAGATTCTCTGCAAATAAGATAATGATGGATATATATTCACAAGCTGGCGTCCATTATTACGAAATATTAAAAAATAACAATATTGAAATTTCTCTGCAAGTAATTGACCATGAAAATAAAATTTTAAAGGGAAATTCAATTGAACCAAAAGATATGTTGTTTTGGGATGAAGCATATGATAGTTATGAAAAAGAGAAATATGATTGTAAAAGACCATGTCGTGTTCTGGATAGATCATTTGAGAATCCTTTAAATCCCACAGGCGAAAAAATTAAAATAAGAGCTACTATTTTCCCAAAATTTAAAATGAGTACCTTTCCCGAATTTTCAGAAGAAGAGAGAAGTAAAATAAAAGAATATGAAGTAAGTTTAAAAAATAGTGGATTCTATTTTTATAGGAATGGTAGATTGATTAAGTGGGGTGAAAAATTATACTTAAATAGGAAATTCGGTTTTCGTGCGGTAATTGATTTTACTACAGAGCATGATGATTTATTTGGTGTCGATGTCTCCAAACAACAATTGACAATTTCAGAAGATATAGAACAAATAATTAAAGTATTGTGTGATATCCCAATCGACCAATCTGATGAAGTATTTGATACATGTGATTGGTTATTAGAAAGGGAGCGTAATGATAAAAAAGAAGGTTTTGAATTTAACCTTCGTAATACTACATTGGAAGAAGATGAAGAAGAAATCCCGTCATTAAATCAACCTGAAGCAAATAAAAGAAAAGAAAAAATTGAAGAAGAATCTGAAACTAAAGTTGATCAGGAAGAACCAAAATATGAGAATATAGAGAAGGAAGAAGGATTTAGGAGAGTTCGGTATTGGGATAAATGTAAAAACATGAATCTCTGGGAGAGTTGTATTGATAGAGTTGAAGGCACTTATGTTTTAATAAATAAATCTCATACATTTTATCAACACACTTTGACAAAATTAGGAGCAGGAACACCTTCGAGACAATCAATTGAAGCATTATTGCATGCTTTAGCTGTTGGACAAAATCAAACAATACAAAAATTTTTATCAGTTGATGATGATGTCGTAAAGCAAATTTTCGAAAAATTTGAAAGAACTGTTTCTCATCAACTTGATAATTGGGTAAATTCAAATTGGGATTTATTTGATAATGGAGATTAATGCTTATACTAAAGGTGAATTATCAGGTTCCTTTGTTTATTTTATTTTTGCAAGAGAATTAGTATACATTGGGGAGTCGCAAAAAGTAGCATTTACAAGATGGCATAGCCATTTATATGAATCTGGTACATTAAGGAAAAAGATTACAGAATTTGGAGATCCAAGTTTTAACTACCTAAATTCTTTACATTTTATTTCAGTGAATTGTTCCGAAATTAGAAAGGGTTTTTCAGAATTAAAATGGAAAGTTATGACTCAAGCTGTAGAGCACAGTATTCATAAATTTTTATACTTATCGCAGAAAGAATTAATAGATTCATATTATTCAAAATATGAACCTGATGTTACACGCTATAAAATCATTTCAGATACGAGTAGAACAGCACCAGCAAGAATGCATACCAAATACTGGGATTTTGCTGATAATTACGCTGTAGAAGTTATTGAAAGCCTATGTAATTACTTTTAAATAAATGCTTAATTACAAACACTTTGGCAAGCCTGCGCTAACACAACGCACATCCAAAGGCTTACCAAAAAGTTTGTAATCCAACCCAATTTTGCCGTTCCGGCAATTAGTAATTCTAACCTTAATATTATTTTTTTTATTTTTCATGGATAATTCAGCAACTATACTGACAAGTATGGTGGCATCAGCGCACAGTGTGTAACAGCGGTTCAAATTTAAGCGGGGTTTTTGGTAGTTTTCAAACTTTGTGCTATCTTCAAACTTTATTAACGGGTGACAGGGAAACAGGGCGGAAATCCCCGCCAAAACTTAACCGCGGACCGTTAGTGGCAATTACTAATTTTTGAACTATGAAAAAAAATTCACAGACACATCAACCTATGAAAGATTTATTTTATGCAGTAGAAAGAATGAAGTTAAGAAAAACACTCAATTACTTGAAATTAATTACAGTAATCATGATTATTTTGGCGTTTTCATTAACTATTATACTTTTTATATCTGACCAAGACAATAATCTTGGCAAGCTTTATTTTAGCAAAAACATTAAATCTGAAATTGAAACCATTGTGCATAATGACGGAGATATTGAAGTTGTCAAACATGTTTTTAACAATAAAGAATTGAAGAAAGTTAATCTCAAATATATTCTTTTAAAAAAATCTAAAAGTGAAACATATTTGGAAGAGACTCCTCTTTCGATTGTTTTGAATGACATATTATCTGACTATTACTTGAAAGGTACAAATGATACTATCTTTCTCAATAAATTAAAAAGTATAATTCTTGTTCAATTACAAACAAATCCTTTTGACAAACTTGAAGCTAATCAAAAAAACGATTTTGAAAACTTGAGAGTTAAATTGAACGATAATTTCTATTTAGTACAAAATGATATAAATAGAATTTCAGAAGAATTATATAAAAAGAATTTATTAGTTGATAAATACTTAAATAAATCTAATATAAGTTACTGGATTTCAATTATTGCTTTGTTGACAACGATTTTATTATCGACATTTCAGATAATTCAAAATCATCCCAGGAAGTTAATGAAAATATTGAAAGAAACAATTGAAGATGATGCTAAAAACGAAAATAGTAACAGCCACTAACAGCGGCTCTAAAAAAATGCGGGGTGACGGAATACTCAAACATTTTTACTACTTTTAACATTATTAACGGCGGATAGGGAAACAGGGCGAAAACCCGCACTTTTCTAAGCCGCGACCGTTAGCGGTAATTAAAAAATTTCAGGCAGAAAACTGAAAGTTAAAAGCAAAAACCTAATTCTCAACGATATGAAAAGTTTAGTTTATTTATTGACAGTTATTTTATTTTCATTGACGGTTGACAGTTTTGCAATCAATTTTAAAGAAAGCTCATTAATTGTTTTATCTGAGATTCCGCAGGACACTTTGATTGATTGGAAGCAAATTGCTGAAGAACAAAAAGAAATTGCTAAGCAACAAAAAGAAATTGCTGAAAAATGGAAAATGATAGCTGAAGAACAAAAAGCTATTGCAGAAGAGAACGCTAAAGAAGCACAGAGACAGAGAATGATTGCAGAAGAGCAGAAACAACTTGTTGAAAAGTTGAAAAAGATTCTTGAAGAACAAAAGCAATTTGCAAATGAACAGAGAAAAAAAGCTGAAGAGCAAGCTATAAAAGCTGAAGAGCAAGCCAAAGAAGCACAGAAACAAAAAAAGGAATTAGAATCGTCAGAGAATAAGAAGAATTAGATTTTTTTAACTCCCGCTAACACGCCATCAAAAAAAATGCGGGGTGAAGTGGTTTTCAAACATTTTTACTATTTTTAAACATTATTAACGGCGGATAGGAAACCAGGGCGAAAACCCGCACTTTTCTTATGGCGAAACCGTTATACAGCATTAATTTTTTTGAAAATATGAAACGTCTACTACTTTTTATTACATTTTTAGTTCTTACAAATATTTCGTTTTCTCAAGATGACGAATTTCAGGAATTGTATAGCTGGATGAAAAAGCAAATTGTTGAAAAGCATATTATTGACCTTGACTTTGATAATAAAGCTGACACAATTATTCTGAAAGGACTGGTTAATTACGATAATGGAAAATTAGCAATTGGAGATCCTGGAATTTACATGAAATTCATTATAAATTTTGCAAATGGTAAGCATTTAGAACTTGACAATCACTTTGACTATGTAGACTCATTAATGACTAAGAAAATTCCAAAACTTATTGACTCTGATTTGTTTTATCTTATTCAATTCAACAAAAGTCATTATATTTTTCTAAATGAGCCAAAATATGGTTGCTGTCTTGAAAATTTTTGGATAGTTCAGGTCAATAATAATGAATTGAAAAAACAAACACTCCAATTTCAGGTATATGAAATATATGACATTAATTCTGACAATAAACTCGACCTTATTGGTTTTAAAAGTTATAGTGACAGGTTTGAATCTTTTACTCAATTTAGACTAATAGATTATACTCCATTTGAAATTTATTCTCAAGTCGACTCTTTTAAAATTAATCCACAACTTTCTGAAAGTTTCAACAACAATTTGCTTAAAAGGTTTGGCAGTTTTCCAGACTCATTAAGACAATTTATTGTAATTAAGCCAAGTGGAGACTCATTGAAAGTTGACTATGAAACAGCAATGAAAAAATATTGTAGAGAATATCCTGAAGCTTCATATCGTAAATTCGGAAAATATGACTTAGGTTGGAGAAAACCTGAAGAATTAAGACTTATGAGAAACGAAATATTTGCGGCACATGGATATATATTTTCTTCACCTGACTTGAAAGAACATTTTGAAAGCACAGAATGGTATATTCCAAAATCTAAAAATGTAAATGATAAGCTTACAGAAATAGAAAAGTATAATATTAACTTGATAAGTGAACAAGAAAAAAAATAAACGCTGTATAACAGCGCTTCGCATTTTATGCGGGGTGAAGTGGTTTTCGAACTTTTTTACTATTTTTAAACTTTATTAACGGCGGATAGCTATGAAGGGCGAAAACCCGCACAAAACACAAGCGCAACCGTTACCCAACATTTTATGAAAGCACTAAGAATTGACATACAATATTGAAATCTAATGTTTCTTAAAGTTTTCACTTGATAAAGATTATTATGAAAAAAACATTGGCAACTTTTTAACTTGAAAATTGAAATGAATATAAGTTTTGACTTAGATAATACATTGATACCGCATGGGAATGTATTTGAAACAGAAAAAAGAAATTTAATTGGGAAATTGTTGGGTATTGAAAAGATACGTAAAGGAACCTGTGAGCTAATAAGACAATTAAAAAATGATGGTCATAATATACACATTTATACAACTTCATATCGGACGAGAAGAAAAGTAAAGTTAACATTCAGATACTATGGTGTAAAAGTTGACAGAGTTGTAAATCAGATACAAAATGAAAGAACTTTAAAATTGATGAATATTAATTCTTCGAAATATCCTCCTGCATTTAATTTTGATTTGCATATTGATGATTCAAAAGGAGTTGAAATTGAAGCAGAACGATATAATTTCAATACGATAATTGTGTCACCAGATGATAAAGAATGGGGTAAAAAAATTAGAAATGAGATAAAACGTTGGGTAACACGTGTTCAACAATAATGCGGGGTTTAGGTGGTTTTTTGACAAATTTAGTTATCTTTAACTTTGGTCAACGGGGGACAATGAAACAGGGCGCAAACCCGCACAATTGTTAACACGGGACCGTTACGGGTAATAGCTTATTTTCGAAAAAGGAAACGCATTTATGAAAAAGACACTTTTATTCATTTTGATAGTTTATTCAATTCAAACATATTCTCAAGTTGACAACTTGAATTTGAATAATGAATTACATTCTGAATTTGAATTTTCTGAAACAGAACTTAAATGTGTTTTAGTGAATGAAAGTGAATTTAATTACTTGATATGGTTAAGTGAAAATGATAAGTCAGGTTTAACTAATAAGGAATTAGTAAATGAACACTTTTTTAAAATTAAGGGAGACTTTAATTTATATAATATTGCAACTGAAACTTTAATTAATCTTGACAGTTTTTCTCTTACTGACTGTGAAGTTTTTACAAAAGTCTTACAACCTAATGACACTTTGAATATTATTCTAAAAGTGAATGGTGAAAATTCAAATTTATTGAGAGAAGAGTTCAAATTGTTTTTATCGAAAAGACTAGTTCTTATGACTGAAAAAAAAGCTGAAAGAATAACAATAAACGACTTGGACAATATTCTTTTTAAGGAAATCGATTATTTTATTGACAGAAAATGCTTTGAGACAAAATTGAATAAATAAGCTACAACCCGTAACAGCGGTTCAGAAAAAATGCGGGGCGCAGTAGTATTTTGACAATTTTAGTTATCTTTAACTTTCGGTAACGGGGGATAATGAAACAGGGCGAAAACCCGCACAAAATCAAGCCGCGGACCGTTATGCATAAGCTTTTTTCGTGAAAAATATGGACAGACTATTAATTATTTTAATTTCAGG
>MEOE01000036.1 GCA_001768565.1 Bacteroidetes bacterium GWF2_33_16
AAAAAACCTAAACAAAAGACTATAAGCTAAAATATAAATACGCTAAAAATAACAACATAAAAAAACCGTCTCAGATTATCTTTTGAGACGGCTTCTTTCTTTTTTTAGAAAATCTCCATGTGTTCTGAGTCTGTAATTTTCTCGCAATAGTGGCATTTTAATGCTACTTTTTTCTTCGAAACTACTTGAAATCTAGTAATTATATTTTCGATATTTGTAACACATTTTGGATTACCACACTTTGCAATTCCTACAATAGAATCAGGAACTTCAACAATTTTCTTCTCAACAACTTTATAATTTTTTATAATGTTGAGCTTAGCTTCAGGCGCCACCAAAGCAATTTTGTTAATTTCTTCATCCATAAAGAAAACATCAGCAAGTTTAATAATTGCCTTATTTCCTAATCTTTTACTTTCCAGATTTGTACCAAAAGTAATTTGAGATTTAATTTTATCAAGGCCCAAAATATCTATTACTTTGAAAAGATTGCTTGCTGGAACATGATCGATAACTGTTCCATTCTCGATAGCACTTACCTGTAATTTTTTATCGTTAATATCCATAGTTTTTTATTTTTTAAGTCCTAAAATATAAGTCATAATAGCTTGACGTGTAAAAACGCCATTTAGCGCTTGTGTAAAATAATACGCTTTTTCGTTATCATCTACATCAGTATGAATTTCGTTAACTCTGGGAAGTGGATGTAAAACCTTCATATTTGGCCTTGTGTTGTCGAGCATGCTATTTTTTAATACATACGAATTTTTTGTTTTTTCGTATTCCATAGGATCCGAAAATCGCTCTCTCTGAATACGTGTCATATAAATAATATCAGCATCGTTAGCTATTTCTGAGAAATCTCTATATTCGTAGTATTTCAAACCGAGTTTGTCGAGATAAATTTTATACTCTTTAGGAATTTGTAACTCAACTGGTGAAATAAAATGAAATGTAGTATTAAACATCGACATTGCTTGCAGTAATGAATGTACGGTTCTTCCATATTTTAGATCGCCTACAAAAAATAGATTCAGATTATCAAGAGTTCCTTGAGTTTGTTTAATAGTGTATAAATCGAGCAGGGTTTGTGTAGGATGCTGATTTGCTCCATCACCGGCATTAATTACTGGTACTCTCGATACTTCGCTGGCCCAACGAGCACTACCCTCAACAGGATGACGCATAATGATCATATCGCTATAATTAGCAACAGTCATTATCGTGTCTTTAATTGATTCTCCTTTCGAAACACTCGATGATGAAGCATCTGTAAACCCAATATACTTACCACCTAACCTGCTTATAGCGCTTTCGAAACTCAATCTGGTTCGGGTTGATGGTTCGAAGAATAATGTAGCTATTACTTTGCCAGCAAGCAGATTCTGACTAGGATTTTTCTCAAATTCGGCTGCTAGCTCAAGGATACGAAAAATTTCATCCTTGGTAAAATCTGTAATGGAAACTAAGTGTTTGTTTTTCATTCGTTATATTTATTAGTTCAACATATTTTTATCAATTATCAGTTGCCAATGTGAGCTGTGAACTGTGAGCCACTAGCTTCTAACTTCGGGCTTCCAACTTTCCATTCACCATTCACCAATTATCTGTTCATTAATTCACTATTCACCATTCACTATGAATTATTTCGTTTCAATAAATTCTATTTTTAAGTTTTCAATTCTGTCAAATTTACTAAGTACTTTTTCGGTATCGGCTTTTCGAAAATTAATGATTACCGAACATGTAAGATCAAATTTCTGATCCGTCTGCTCAATATTTTCTTCTTTCAGAATCCTCATAATGGTATTCATTGCAGCATAATCGAACTTAAGTATATAATAATCATGTAATGTTCTTTTAATTATTTCAGCACTTTTTAGTGCTTCTTCGGCTGCTGTTTTGTATGCATGAATTAATCCACTTACTCCGAGTTTTGTACCTCCAAAATAACGAACTACAACTATTAATACATTTGTTAAATCGAATGATTTTATTTGCCCTAAGATTGGCTTTCCAGCCGTACTTGATGGTTCGCCATCATCATTCGCGCGAAAAACTTTTTTATCTGCACCAAGCATATAAGCATAGCAATGATGTCTTGCATCGTGATATTCATTTCGCAGTTGTTCTTGTATAGCCTTTATTTCTATTTCTGAACCTACAGGAAAAGCCTTGGCAATAAACTTGCTACCCTTGTCCTTGAATAATCCTTCGGAGGGTTTACTTATAGTGTTATATTCATCGATATATTCTGGCACAACCTAAGTAATTGATAAAATATATATTGCAATAAATGAAATTATAATTCCTAACCAGTTTATTTTTAACAATTTCTCCTTAAAAACTATTAATCCGAATAAAACTGAGAGTGCTATAACACCTAAGTTATTTACACCAAAAACAATAGAGCCATCGAATGTATTACTTAGGTCAGTTTTATGGTTAAGTGCCCGAATCAAGAAATACAACGATCCATAATTACTTATACCTAGTACAATCCCCCAAAAAAGTATTTTTGGATTTATTAGATTTTTTAAGGATGTTCTGCGTAACAGCTTGGTAATTAGTCCTGCAACAGCTGCCATAACAAATATAAAAACAGTAAATAGAGCGAGCGTATCGTCACCCACATAATTGTATTGTGCATATTTAACCAGTGAATCAACTAGTCCCATTCCAAGAAATAGAATTATTGGTAAATAAATATCACGGGGATGAAAATCAACTTTACGTTTACGATATATGGTTAAAAAGACAGCTATAAGGGCTAAAATAATTCCTATTACTTTAAGGTTTGATAAAATATCCAGCGGATCAATAATTATTGAAACAGTAATTGGAATAATAACCGACATTTTGTTTGAAACAGTAGTTACTGCTATTCCAACCACTTGCGATGACCGAGCTATTACAACAAACATTAATATAAACAAAACACCAATAATTGCTGAAAACGGAACCCATGGATTTTTGAAAACAGATAGATTTACATGAATAATATCTGAAAGTAAAAAACCAAGTATTGCTGCAGTGAAATAATTAATTATAATAATATCGAAGGTATTGAACTTAAATTTATCAATATATTTAAAGATAAAGTAAATAGCTGTAGATGAAAGTATGCTAAGTAAAAGATAAATCATAGTGTTTCAGTTGGTACATAAAAAAACAGGTTTCCGAAAAAGAAACCTGCTTTAAAAGGCAATACGCCAAATATTATTTGTAAAATACTCTACTTTGTCTCTGAAAATTTTAAATGCTATCATCGAACGTCTACGAAAAATTAATTTCGTATGCAAATATAATGATTCTTTTAGTTATTAATTTTAAATTGAAAATTAACTATTAACATAGTTTTTAACAATTCTTTATAAAAATATTATTCATATCTTAAATTATCAGCAGGATTAGAGTATGCTGCTTTAAAGGTTTGGTAAATAATGGTTATAATAGCGATTGTAAAAGTTAAAATTGCTGCAATAATATATTCCCATATTCCAATTTCTATTCTATAAGCAAAATTTAATAACCATTTATTCATTAAAAAATATGTTATTGGCCAAGCAATAATATTTGCTATAAAAACTAAAACCAAGAATTCTTTAACAATAATTATTAGATTTTTTCCAGGTGACGAACCTAGAACTTTTCTTATACTCAATTCTTTTTTGCGTTGAGAAGTTACAAATGATATTAATCCAAGCAATCCTAAACAAGCAATAAAAATCATTATGCAAACAGATATTATAAATAATCTAATAAGTTTTTGTTCTCCTGCATACTGATTTGCAATATTATCCTCTAGGAAAGTATAGGTATAATCGGTATCAATATTATATTTTCGCCAATATTCATCTAAAAATTTAATTACACTTTCGTTTTCATTAGCTTTTATTTTTATTAGCAAGTTAATCCGGTTTGAAAATGGAATATCAGCTGGTAAAATAATAATAGGATGAATAAGTTCACGAGCAGATTGCATCTGAAAATCACTCATAACACCAATAATGGTTCTTTTAATTTCATTACCAGCACTATCTTGTCCAAAACCCACCATGTAATTGGATATATCACCTGACCAATTTAGTTTTTTAAAAGCGGTTTCGTTAATAATGACAGATTGCTCATCGGTAGGAAAAGATTTATCAAATGCTCTGCCATTGATTATTTTCATTTCCATTAAATCTATAAAATCATAGTCAATGACTAAAAACTGACTTCCGATTTGATTTGTAGTTCCATCTGGATTTAATCCATTAAAAACAGTCTGATTTAGTTCTTCTCCAGGAATATCGCTTGATGCTGCAATATTAATTATTCCAGAATGATTCTTAAGTTCAGCTTTTATGGATTGTAAGTTGTTTATTATAATAGAGTCTTTTACTTGAAGTGAAATCACATTTTCTTTATTAAAACCTGGATCCTTATTTATTACGTAATTAAATTGTCTTATTACTATTATTGTTGAAATGATTAATGAAACTGAAATAATAAATTGAAATATTATTAAAAATTGACGTAAGAGATTATTTTTTGAACCTTTAGCAATTTTGCCTTTAAGTACTTTTAATGGTGAAAATGCAGAAATATAAAATCCAGGATACAGCCCTGATAAAAAACCTAAAGATATTGAAACAAGTATAAATAGTGATAATAATAATGGAGTATCGGCACCAAATAGACTAAGGCTTTTACTTGTAAAATTATTAAACCATGGAAGAAATAATTCACAACTTACAAAAGAAATAATTAGTGCTAAAATTGCCAGTAATATTGATTCAATTAGAAATTGATAAATTAACGAAGGTCTATGTGCTCCAAATATTTTACGCATACCAACTTCTCTTGCTCTTCCAGAAGCACCAGCTGTTGCAAGGTTAACATAATTAATACCTGCAATAAATAATAAAAATATTCCGATAATGCTGAAAATATAAATGTTAACTTTATTTCCATTTGAATAAGGTTCCCAAATAAGATGAGATTCAAGATGTATTCTTGATAATTCTTGTAAATCAAGTTTGCATGTTGAATTTAGGCCATCAAAAGTGGTTTTCATGTACTTATCAAAAAATTCAGGAAACTTATTTATTATTTTGTATTTATCCGATGGATTATTTAATAAAACATAAGTATATACATGGGCTCCAAACCATACTTCGTTAAATCGATCACCATAACCTTGTGATTCCCATGAAACCAATGCTTCAATTGGTAGGTGAGTATTTTCAGGCAAATCTTCAATAATTCCTGTTATTCTTGCTTCCTTCCATTGCCCCCTGGATTGATACTGGATTGATTTATTAATAGGATCTGAATTACCAAAAATCTTTTTTGCAAAACTTTCAGTTAAAACTATTGTGTTTGGTTCAGTTAATGAGTTTTCTGCTGTACCTTTTAAAAAATATTGGCTAAAAACTTGAAAATAAGTCGAATCGGCATAAAATATTTTATCTGTAAAATATTTTTTTTCATTGTATTTTATATCAGCCTTATGCACATTTAAAAGATTTACTCCCGAAATTCTTGTCATAGCTTTAATTTCAGAATAATCCATTTTCATAGCAGGACCTATAGGTCTGGCTAAATTGCAATATTCATTTATTTTGCCTCCACTATTATATTCTACTGTTAATCTGTAGATTTTATCAAAATTATTATAGAATTTATCATATGATAATTCCGATCTCACATATAAGAAAATTATTAAAGATGCTGTTAAACCAATACAAAGACCTAGAATATTAATAAAAGTATAGGTCTTATGTTTCATTAAGTTTCTGAATGCTGTAATTACATAATTTCTAATCATGGTAAATTCTTTTTAATTTGTACTACAAAGACCAATATTTGTGCCAATGAGTTTTAAGTATCATATAATCAGTTAATACGAAGTGTAAAAGGTATTCAAAGGCTAAATGAGAAATAGAACTTATGTTCGAATTCGTACTAACTTGTTCATTATCGGACATTTAAAAAATGCGAAAAAAATGATATTGGTTAACAAATAAATGAATAGAAGTTAAAAAGAATGTAAAAATTTGAAGTTTTCTAATTATTTTGTTTATGTCAATCCCTAATTATTCCTAACCTGGATAATTTTTGCTGCGATGCTAATAGCTATTTCAGCAGGTGTTTGGCTATTAATGGATAAACCAATCGGAGCATCAACTTTGTTAAGATCTTCAGGTTTTATGCCCTCGTTTAATAAATTATCGAAAATTGTCTTTGTTTTATTTTTGCTCCCGATCATTCCAATGTATTTTATTTTTTTTGTCACAAGCTGTTTTAAAATGATTTGGTCAGCTTTATGACCCGCAGTCATAATTACTGCATAGTTATTTTTACCTTCGGGCACTAAATGCGAAATATCGTTATATTCAGCTATTGTTATTTTATGGGCAAAATGATTCTCTTGTATAGTTGAAAGGCCTTCACGATTATCAATAATTTCAACACGAAATTCAAGCAAATTGGCAACCTGGCTTAAGGGAACACTAACATGACCACCGCCAAAAATATACAATGTATTTATTAAACCCATTTGTTCGTTATATCTCCAATTGTTTTCGTCAATAAATTGATAAAGAAACGATTCATCCTGAGTTTTATTTGTGAAGAATGCAAATTGAGAATTCGTTACAGTTAAAATACCTTTATTTCCATTAGCAAAACAATCTATAAGTTGTTGCACTGCTTCTTTATTTGAATTGTCAAGAAGAATAAATGCATGTGTTTGTTCGCCAGAACATATTAATCCTGATTTATCATTTCCCGCATCGGGGTTATGTATCTGCCTCTTAATAAATGTTGCATTTGATTCTTTTTTAACTTCTTTTCTTGCAAGTTCAACCATATTGAATTCCATTACTCCACCTCCAATCGAGCCATTTATTGAACCCGATTCAGAAATAGCCATTTTAAATCCTACTTTACCCGGACTGCTTCCTTTAACATCAACAACTAATAATAAGATTAACTTATAATTATTGGATAATTCTTTGATAATAAACTTCCAGAGTTCCATAATAGATTAATTTTGTTTTATGTCAGGATCAAAAATACGATGAATTATGAGATTTATTAAATTTTAGTTTGCAGTTTTCTGAATTATAGAAGTATTAAAGACTGATCAAGATATTTTGATAGGCTGTTTAGAAAATAATTCTTTGAAATATTGCCAAGATATAGGATTATTCCAATTATTTACTCCCGATATATAAATCTATTCTATATATGCCAACTAATTAATAAAAAACATAATTTTAACCTTCGAAATTTAACTACATGATTAACATGAATGATACTTACAAAAAAATAAATGAGCTTGCCGAAAAGTACCGCAATTATACTGCGGAAAACCTATCAAAGCTTGTCAAAATCAAATCTCTAAGTACACAAGAGAAAGATGTTCAGTTGGAGCTTAAACGCCAGATGGAAGAAGCAGGATTTGACGAAGCATGGATTGATGGCTTAGGCAACGTAATCGGCCGGATTGGAAATGGTAAGAAAGTGCTTGCTATCGATGGTCATATGGATACTGTAGATATGGGAAATATGGCTAATTGGACATTCAATCCGCTTGGTGGTGAAATAAAAGATGGATTTGTACATGGTCGTGGAACTGTTGATCAGGAGGGTGGACCAGCTGCATTTGTAACTTCAGGAAGAATACTAAAAGAATTGGGATTTGATAAAGACCTTACCATTTACTTTGTGGGGAGTGTAATGGAAGAAGATTGCGATGGTTTATGCTGGAAATACATTGTTGAAGAGGATAAGATAAAACCCGATTTTGTAATAAGCACAGAGCCCACAAACTTAAATATATATAGAGGTCATCGTGGTCGTATGGAAATTCATGTACATTTTTATGGTGTTTCATCTCATGGTTCTGCACCTGAACGAGGCAAAAACGCCATTTACATGGCTTCAAAAACTGCATTGGAAATTGAAAAGCTTAATGATCGTTTAAAATTTGATGAATTCCTTGGGAAAGGAAGTGTTACCATTTCAGAAATAATTTCCGGAACACCATCTTTGTGCGCAGTTTCCGATTATGCAAGAATTCATTTGGATCGTCGCCTAACATGGGGTGAAACTAAAGAATCAGCTGTTGCAGAAATTCAGGAACTTATTAAAGGAATGAATGCAAAAGTTGAAGTATTGGATTACAGCGAAAAAGCATATACTGGTCTGGAATACGGAATGGAAAAATATTACCCAACGTGGAAAATAGAAGAAAAACATGAAATAGTGCAGGCTGGAGTTCGTTCTTTTTCGAATCTGTTTGGTAAAAATCCAAAAATCGATAAATGGACATTTTCCACCAATGGTATTATGACCTGCGGTACATATGGAATTCCAACTATTGGTTTTGGTCCCGGAAATGAAGTCTTAGCTCATGCTCCTGATGAAAAGGTTCCAATTAGTGACTTGGTTGCTGCATCAGCATTTTATGCTGCTTTTGCTTACGAAATATAATTCTTAGTGATCTTTGTGTCTTAGTGGTAAAAAACAAATTAATTATATGAGTTTACAAGATAAAATTCAAAAATTAAGTCAGTTGAAAACTGATTTATACAAAAAAGATTTCCTTTTAACATGGGAAAAGAGTCAGAATGATTTAAAAGCCATTCTTGAGGTAGCCGAAATATTAAAAGAAATGCGTGATAATAATATTTCACCCCGTGTTTTTGATTCGGGTTTAGCTATTTCTAATTTTCGCGATAATTCAACCCGAACTCGCTTTTCATTTGCATCGGCAAGCAACTTGCTTGGGTTGGCGGTACAGGACCTGGATGAGCAGAAATCGCAGATTGCACATGGCGAAACAGTTCGCGAAACTGCCAACATGATTTCATTTTTATCCGATTTTATTGGTATTCGAGATGATATGTTCCTTGGCGAAGGTAATAAATATATGCGCGAAGTAGGAGAGGCACTTGATGAAGGTTTTGCAAAAGGTGTACTTCCAAGTCGTCCTGGAATTGTGAATTTGCAATGCGATATGGATCACCCTACCCAATCGATGGCTGATTTAATGCATCTACAAAAACAATTTGGTTCACTTGAAAATCTGAAAGGTAAAAAGATTGTAATGAGCTGGGCATATTCGCCAAGCTATGGAAAGCCGCTTTCTGTGCCACAGGGAATTATTGCCTTAATGTCGCGTTACGGAATGAACATTGAATTGGCCTATCCCGAAGGTTATGGATTAATTCCTGAAATAGTTGAAATTGCTAAAAATAATTCAAAACAAAGTGGCGGAACATTCAATATTAGTCATTCAATGGAAGATGCAATGAAAGATGCTGATATTGTTTACCCAAAAAGCTGGGCGCCATTTCATATTATGCAGCAGCGAACAAAACTGCTACAAGCAGCAGATAAAGAAGGATTAAAAGCATTGGAACAAACTTGTTTGGCAAATAATGCGAAGTTTAAAAACTGGGAATACAACGATGCTAAAAAGAAACTGACAAAAAATCAGGATGCTTTGTATATGCATTGCTTACCTGCAGATATCAGTGGAGTTTCTTGTAAAGAAGGTGAAGTGAATGGAGATGTTTTCGAACAATACAGAATCAGAACTTACCTTGAGGCAAGCTTTAAACCTTACATTATTGCAGCAATGATGTTTACAACGAAATTTGAAAAACCATCAGAAGTTTTACAGAATATTCTGAAAAGGAACACAAAGAGAGTAGGTTTTTAACCTGCTCTTTTTTTCTTGGTTTTATAACGACAAAATTTCTAAAAATTAATTAATAATTTGTATTTAACAAAAATAGATTTATCTTTGTAGAGTGATTAGTCAGTCTAATATAATATAATGGAAAAAGAAGATAAAATATATGAGGCGGCGCTTGAGTTGTTTACAACAAAGGGGTTTCATGGTACTCCAACCAGTGAAATTGCTAAAACTGCAGGAGTAGCAAATGGTACTTTGTTCCATTATTTTAAAACAAAAGAAGACTTAATCAATAATTTATATCTAAATGTTAAAAATGAACTCGTTGAAGAGTCTGTAAGCGGTATAGACAAAATTGATTCTATCAAATTAAAAGTTGAATATGTATGGTCAAAGTCAATACATTGGGCTATAACTCATCCCCAAAAAATATTCTTTATTCAGCAGTACATGTATTCACCATATATAACAACAAATACTCAGGAAGAAGTTGATAAAATAAAAGAGGTTTATACAAATCTTATTAAAGAAGGAATTAAGAAGGGTGAAATTATAGATGTATCTGTTGATTTGATTTACACAATCATAACACAACAATTATTTGGAATGATTCAGTATATAATACTGAATCCTGAAAAATATCATGATTCGGGTTTTATGTATATGGCATTTAATTTAATATACGGTATGTTTAAAAAAGAATAACTTTTTTTGTGTAATAACTAGAGTGATTAGTCAATCAAGGGTATAAACTGAAATTTAATTATAAAGAAAAATGAAAAATGTAGCATTAATAACTGGAGCTTCCAGTGGAATAGGAAAAGAATTAGCATTTATACATGCCCAACTAAAGGGTGATTTGGTTATTGTTGCCAGAAGGCAAAACGAGCTCGAAGCTTTAAAAACAGAGCTTGAGAGCAAATTTGGAGTACAGGTAAAAACGATAATAAAGGATTTAACTAAAAAGGATGCTCCAAAAGAAATCTATACTGAATTAAAACAAGAAAATATTGAAATAGAGTATTTAATTAATAATGCAGGTTTTGGTGGAATAGGTAAATTTCATGAGCGCGATTGGGTAATTGATGAAGCTATGATAAACTTAAATATTATGTCATTAACTGCCTTAACAAGATTGTTCTTAACCGATTTTGTAAAAAGAAATAGTGGTAGAATTTTAAATGTAGCATCAACAGCAGCATTTGTTCCAGGTCCATTACAAGCTGTTTATTATGCAACCAAATCTTATGTATTGTCGTTTAGTAATGCTATTGCCGAAGAATTACATGATACCAATGTTACAGTTACAGCATTATGTCCCGGTCCTACAGATAGCGAATTTGCAAAAGTTTCTGGAATGGATAAAACCAGTTTATTTAAGAAATCTTTTAGTGCAAAAATGGTTGCTAATGCTGGCTACAATGCCATGATGAAAGGTAAATTAGTGAAAATATCAGGTATTGGGTTTTCTCAACGATTAATGATGGCTTTGGTTCCGTTTTCTCCAATAAAACTTGTATTAAAGCAAGTAAGAATGATGCAAGAAGTTAAATAATCTGAAATTTGTAATAAAAAAAATAATTGAAAATACACTTCGGCAGGCAGGTTTATCGAAGTATTTAACCTTTGAACATTATTAATAAATAGCATGAAAATAAAAACAATAATTACCGGATCAACAGGAATGGTGGGAGAGGGTATACTACATGAATGCCTCAACCATTCTGATGTCGAGTCTGTTTTGGTGATAAACAGACGAAGTTGCAATATTCAACACCCCAAACTAAAAGAGATAATTCATACTGATTTTTATGATTTCTCAAGTATTGAAAATGATCTTAAAGGTTACAATGCAGCATTTCTTTGTATGGGAG
This sequence comes from Bacteroidetes bacterium GWF2_33_16, assembly GCA_001768565.1. GTDB lineage: Bacteria > Bacteroidota > Bacteroidia > Bacteroidales > UBA12077 > UBA12077. The sequence goes on from MEOE01000036.1 coordinate 11,572, forward strand.
TATCATCGGTTGGAATGAAAGAAGATCAGTATAAATATCTGACATACGATTTAACGATGGCATTAGCAAAACCGTTGGCCAGATTAAACCCAGATATGACCCTTACCTATGTTTCTGGAGCCGCAACAGATTCAAGCGAGAAAGGAAGGTCAATGTGGGCAAGAGTAAAAGGAAAAACTGAAAATGATTTACTAAAGTTGCCAATAAAACAAGCTTATATGTTTCGACCAGCATTAATAACTCCAACAAAAGGGCTTAAAAATACATATACGGCTTATAAAGTATTGAAACCTATACTACCAGTTTTTCGATTTTTGTTTCCAAACTATGTTTCATCATTGCGTGAGTTGGGTTTAGCAATGGTAAATATTACTCAAAAAGGATATGATAAAAAAGTTTTAGAAGTGAGGGATATAGTGAAACTGGCTAGAATGTAAAATACTGCTCATACTTCGATAAACATGCTTGTCGAAGAATTTAAAGTATAGATAAAAAATAGTTAGAAGTTTAAATTAGGAATCTAAAGATTTCTTTTTAAAAAAAATCCTTTACTTTCTGAATTGGTTTTACCTTTTTCGACAACAATTTCTCCATTTGTAAAGACAAATTCGGGTGCTCCCGTTGTTTTAAATCCTTCGTAAATCTCCAGATCACAATTTGAGAGATGATTTTTAATGGAAATTGTCTTTTCCGTTTTCGGGTTCCAAATAACAAGATCAGCATCGGAGCCAAAAGCTATTTCTCCTTTTTGAGGATATAATCCAAAAATCTTAGCTGCTTGTGTTGATGAAATATCTACAAACTGATTTAGGGTAATTCTATTTTCTAAAACTCCATATGTATAAAGCAACGACAACCTGTGTTCAACCCCACCAGCTCCATTTGGAATTTTTCTGAAATCATTTTTACCAATCGACTTCTGACTCATATTAAACGGACAATGATCAGTGCCTACTGTTGAAACAACTCCATTTTGAATACTTTTCCAAAGTGATTCCTGATCTTCCTTTTTGCGTAATGGCGGACTTAAAACATATTTTACAGTGTCAATAAAAGCTCCATTGTATTTTGAATCATCTAATAACAAATAATGGGGACAGGTTTCAGCTTGCACTTTTTGTCTTGATTTCTGTGCTCTTTCGATAATTTTCAATGATTCCTTCGATGAAACATGAACAATATAAATGGCACAATTTGCTTCTTTTGCAAAATCAACAATACGCTGAACAGCTTGTGCTTCCAGTATAGCTGGTCGTGATAATGCATGATAGAGCGGCTCTGTTTTTCCTTCTGCAACAAATTGATCTCGTAAAATATCTATTTCATCTCCAAGCTCACAATGAATTGTTACCAATCCACCTGCTTTTCCAACTATTTTTAAGACTTTTTTAAGGTCAGTATCATCTAAACCAACAGCTCCTTTATAAGCCATATAAACCTTGAAAGATGTTATTCCAGCTTTTATACATTCGTTTATTTCCTGTTCTGTATTTTGTGTCCATTCTATCGGACTAACATGAAATGAATAATCGCAGTGCGAATTTCTTGCTTCTTCTATACGCAGAGTTAGTGCTTCAGTAAGCGATTGTCCTTTTCTTGGAGTTACAAAGTCGAGTAGGGTAGTAGTACCTCCAATAAGTGCAGCTTTGCTTCCTGTCTCGAAATCGTCTGACGAATAACCTGCAGGTGTAGGCAAATACATATGTACATGTGGATCAATCCCTCCAGGGAAAATATAAAATCCTTTGGCATCAATGGTTTTATCAATTTTTTCATGCAGGTTTAAAGAATTTCCAATCTGCATAATTTTTCCATCAGAAATAAATATATCAGCGATAAAAGTCTTATCTGATCTAACAATTGTTCCATTTTGAATAAGGATATTCATAATAGATTTTTTATATTTTTAAATGTGCCAAAGCCCAAATATGTTTTATTTGACTGACCCCAGGCTTAAGCCTGGAGTTAAAAAATATGAACTGAAACAGGACTTTAGTCCCTTTTTCTATTATTAGATTCAAAATTCTTTACAAAGCATCCGTCCTTATCTTCAAAAAATCCAAGCTTTTTCAAGTACTTAATATGGTGTTTGCTTTTGCCTTTTGTAATAACCTGTTTAAATCCTGCTTCAATAAATCGATTACTTAAGCGATGATAAACAAACTTTGCATTTTTGAAATCGCGGTACTCTGGAATAACATAATCAAGTCCTACTTTAAGTATGCCGTCTTCTGATTTGTGTGCAAGAAATAATCCGGCCACAGCCATGTTCCGATGAATAAAAAAGCTAATCGTGTTTATTTCAGGTTTATACTCAAATCCTGGAAAAAACTTTTGAATATCTTTATCATGAAACTTCAAAAAGCGAAGTAAGTATCTATTATCTGGTTTTACTTCAAGAATCTCGAAAATTTCTTTTTTTGTATAAATAATGACCAGATAATAAATATCAACACAAACAATAAAACCATTTAGAAAGCCTACAGGCATTGCACCAATTAAGAATCCATAAGTTGAAAAGGTTATTGCTCCAGCGAGGTTTATCCATCGAAATTTTACGATAGAATTCATGGTCATGGATAAAGCAATAATGATTGATGCTATGTAACCAATCCATTGCAGAATAGTTGTTTCCATATGATTTTAAGATAAAAGATTATAGTGTAAAGATAAAAGTTTAATAATAAATATACTTTTTACATCGCCATTTTATCTTTTTTCTTCTACCTTTTGTCTTTTATTTTGTTTTATTCTTGCATTTTATTCCAAAGCTTATGAGCTAATTCACGTGATGTTTTTAGAATCTCACCTTCGTCGACCGTTTGTATTTGCTTATTTTTAACGATCAATTTACCATTGGAGATTACATCTGAAATATGGTTTGAACTTATTCCAAAAAGGAAATGCCCAAGGTAGTTACTTTGGTTTATATCAGTAGGGGAATCATAATCAAGAATCACCAGGTTGTTTTCTCCATCGCCTGAAAAACTATTTTGCTCAATATAGTTATGAACGTTTCTAAAGCGATTATAAGCTGTCTTATAGTCGATTTTATCAAATCCTTGACCAACAAAAAATGCTGCTTTAGCACTTTGGAGCATGTTGCTATGCATTCCGTCGGTACCAAACATAATGTTTTCGCTTAAACCAACACTTTTAAAATAACCTACATTGTTATTAAGGTTGCTTTCGGTGTTTTGAGCAACCCAGCATGGCGCATTTTTAATCAATTCACGTTCTTTATCATTAATATGCAGACAATGCACGAGGATAGTTTTCGAAGAATTAATAATTTCAAAATCATTTAAACGTTCGATTACTCTTTTTTTATAGGTTTTTAGGCAATGCTGTTGGTCGTAAAAATCTTCTGCCACATGAATATGAATTCCTGATTTAAAAAGATTCATTAATTCAACTGCTTTATGCAGGGTATCATCACCGACAGTGAAAGATGCATGCAATCCAACAAGACCTTGATTTTTTTGAAGATAGGTATCGGTAACATTCAGGCCACGCTCTGCAATATCGGCTCCATCACGATCTGATATTTCGTAACATAAAAGATGAGAAATACCCACTTTCTCGAATGCTTTGGCAATAATATCAAGCGAATCGTAAACGGCAAATGGCGATGCATGATGATCTATTACAAATGTTGATCCCGCTTTAGCACAAGCAATGGCTGTAACCAAAGCACTATATTCGATCATTTCGCGATCAAGACATTTGTCGAGTGTCCACCAAACATATTTTAGTATTTCATAGAAATTTTCAGGATTCTTTTTTGGAGCACCCATTCCACGAGCAAGAGCTGAGTATGCATGATGATGACCAACAGCAAATGATTTCGTTACAAACTTTCCTTTGCAATCGATGGTTTCTTTCGCATTATCTTGATCAATTTTATCGTGAAAATGGATTTTTCCATGTAATCCTTCTTCAACCAGAATGTTTGTTGTTTTAAACTCAAGCGTTTTCCAGTTGATATATGTTGCATTTCTTAGTAAAATTGACATATGCAAAAGTTTAAAGTGTAAAGTTCTAAGATAACAAAAAAACTATAATTTCCTTTTCAAAGGTAATTTCATACGTTTTATTCCATCAAATTGATAAAAAGCATTTGCTACTGCAGCAGCTGTTGGCACTAGGCCAATTTCACCAATACCTTTGGCTCCATATGGCCCAATGGGATCTTTCACTTCAACCATTTTAACAATTATTTCAGGAGTTTCATGAGCACGCAAAATTCCAAGATCTTTCATCTTTTCGCTTACTAGATAACCATTTTTCATTGGTAAATCTTCGGTTAATGCATATCCTAATCCCATATGTACACCGCCTTGAACCTGGCCTTCGAATAACATTGGATTCATTATTTTTCCGCCATCGTGCGCAGCAATCATCTTCGAAATATTACCCTGATCATCTAATATGCAAACTTGAGCTGCATAACCATAGGAGTAATGCGTAATTTGTTCATCCACATCGGTTCCCGGTTTTGTGGTCCAGTCGCAAATAAATTGTCCTTTGTATAATTTCCCTATTAATTCTTTTAATGATTTGGTTTTGAGATCTTCTTTCAAGGCTTTAGCAGCATTTATAACTGCTAATCCAATTAGTGCTGTAGCTCTTGATGATGTAGTCATTCCAGTTTTTATCTGTGCTTCAGTATCTACTACCACTTCAATTATTTCTGGTGATATATTTGTTTCTTCACACAAAGTCTGCAAAGCCATATTATGTACTCCTTGTCCCATCTCTGTCCAACCATGGTTAATACGAATGTGTTTTTCTGAAACGATCTCGATTATTACTTTCGATTCATCAATCATTCCATTACCAACACCTGAGTTTTTTATTGCACAGGCTAATCCGGCATATTTTGCTTTATAGAAATCTTCTTTAACAGCATCAAGACAAGCTCGAATACCAACACCAAACACTCTTTGTCCGGTTGATATTTTCAATCCATCAATAAGTGCATTATTGTATCTGAATTGCCAACGGTCGAATCCTGCTTGCTTACAAATATCATCAATACAACTTTCGAGAGCAAAGCAAACCTGATTTGCACCAAATCCTCGCATTGCGCCTGAAGGAATATTGTTAGTATACACAGTTTTTGCTTCAATATCTACTTGAGGCACAAAATATCCTCCGGCAGCATGACCAGCAACACGTTCAAGTACTTTTGTTCCTACTGATGCATAAGCTCCAGTATCGCCAACAGCTCTTAATTTTAATGCAGTTAATTTACCATTTTCATCTGCCCCAATTTCAATATCCATAAATACTGGATGCCGCTTTGGATGCAGGCGAATAGATTCTTCGCGAGTTAAAGTTAGTCTAACAGGTTTTTGTAAAAGATAAGCAAATAATGAGGTATGACCTTGAACACTTAAATCTTCTTTTCCACCAAATCCACCACCATTAGGTACAAGTGTTACACGAACTTTTTCTTCGGGTAAACCTAATATTAGGGCAACCTGTCGTCGATCTTCGTAAACACCCTGACTCTGGCTGAATAGTTCTATTCCGCCTTTACCATCGGGACGAGCTACTGCAGCTTCCTTTTCCAAAAAGGCATGTTCAATTCGCTGTGTTTCGTAAAAGCCTTTCGATCGATATTTTGATTTTTTTAATGCTTCATCGGCATCGCCAATGGTAAATTGGGTTGTATTAAAATTATTTGGTTTTTCAGGATGAACACGCTCACCATCAATAGCTTTGTAAACATCAGTAACAGGTTCTAATACCTGGTATTCAATTTTTATTTTTGAAACAGCTAATCGTGCAATTTCGTCTGTTTCAGCAACAACACCGACAATAACATCGCCAATATAATGTGTTGTTTCTCCTTCGCCAATCATTACACTCCAGTCAGGGTAAATTAAACCTACTTTTTTATCACCTGGGATATTTTTGGCAGTAATTACTTTGTGAATACCTTTAATTTTTTCTGCTTCAGATACGTCTATACGTACTACTTTTGCTTTTGGGTAATCGCTGAATTTAAGAGCGGCATAAAGCATTCCTTCTATGTATATATCATCAACAAATGCTCTTTCTCCCAATGCCGTTTTATACGAATCATATTTGGGATGCGAAACACCTATTTTGCCTGAAGTCTTTGTTATTTCAATCTTTCTGTTGGAACGAATAGCATCGCCAGCATAAATTATTGCTTCCTCAATCTTTTTATATCCTGTACAACGGCATATATGTGATTTTATAGCTTTCTGAATCTCTTCAATCGTAGGATTCGGATTTTCTTGTAGCAACACTTTAACTCTGCTAATAAATCCTGGAGTACAAAAGCCACACTGCACAGCACCTTTGTTAACAAATGCTTTTGCGATGGTATCTTTTACATATTCAGGAAAACCTTCATGTGTAAATATTTCAGCTCCTTCAAGTGTTTTTATTTTAATTACACAGGCAAGTTTAGCTTTGCCATTAATCTCAATAGTGCATGCTCCGCAGGTAGCCTGACCGGAACAACCATCTTTTACAGATGTTATGTGCTTATCGAGTCGTAAATACTTTAATAAGGTTGATTCTGGATTACCAGAATAATTTTCTTTTTTACCATTTAAAGTAAACGTAATCATGAGATCAAATTTTTCAAATTATCAATAGTTGGATCGATAGATTCCGGGATTCTAAGAACCGATTGTATCGATTTTAGGTCTTTTAATCCACTTCCGGTTAAAAGTACAACATTTTTGGAATTATTGTCAAGTTTGTTTTCTTGATAATACTTTAAGAATCCTGCGAATGCAGATGCTGCGGCAGGTTCGGCAAATAATCCTGTATTTTTTGATAGGATTACAGAAGCTTCTAAAATCTCATTATCAGTAACTATAAGGCATTCGCCTTTGTATTTTTGAATAAAGTGCTTTGCCATATAAAAATTTCGTGGAATATCAACTGAAATTGAATCAGCTATTGTGTTGCCTGATTTAGAAACAAAAGTAGTACTCTTTAAGTTTCTTATAATATTATCACTCCCCATGGCTTGAATAGCTACAATTGTTGGTATTTTATCAATTAGTTTGAGATTATAGAGATCTTCGAATCCCTTGTAAATGCCTGAAATAATAACACCATCACCAACAGATACAAATATTTTATCTGGAAGGTTTTCACCAAGTTGATCATAAATCTCAAAAGAAACAGTTTTTTTTCCTTCAATTGTAAAAGGATTGAATGCGGTATTTCTATTGTACCAACCAAATTCTTCAGTAGCCTTTATGCTCAAATCAAATGCTTGATCATAAGTTCCTTTTACGGGAACTATTGTTGCTCCATACATAATTATTTGAGTAAGCTTAGCTAGTGGAGCTGTTTCAGGCACCATAACAATTGCCTTTTGTCCTTGTGACGCACAGATTCCTGCTAACGAAGAGCCTGCATTTCCTGTAGAAGCGGCCACAATGGTATTAATATTATTCTCTTTTGCAAATGCCGAAACTAATGCCGATGCTCTGTCTTTAAAAGAATAGGTTGGATTCTGAGAATCATCTTTGAAAAATAACTGAAAGGGTAGTTCTTTATTATCGAGTAAATTAAAATTATAAAGCGGTGTATTTCCAACATTTAGCTTGGGTAAGCTACTTTTGTAATTTATAGGAAGAAGATCCAGAAAACTATTTGATTTGAAATCTTTAAAATGAGAATTTTTCTTTAAATGTTCAGAAAAATTATAAACAATTTTAAGAACTCCTTTTGGTGGAGATGAATTGTTATTTTTACTGCTGCAAGTGGAACATAAATAGATTATCTCGTTTGTAAAGTATTGTTTTCCACAATCAATACACTCGTAAATAAACTTTTGTCCTGTTGTTTTTATTGACATAAAATTTGATCTACTGCGAATTTAATTAATTTTGTTTTACCAACCAGTATAAGTAATCTGGTTAAAAAATAAAAGGTGTCTCTGAGTTTATGTTTTAAGGTTTTGTCATTCCGGATCTGTTCTAAAATGTAGTATTGAGTTAATACAGGGATGACTTTTACATCAGAGACACCTTTATTTAGCAAGGTATAGAGTGTTTAGCTTAAGTTTTTCAACAAGCCTGTTCTTTCGTTAAAATCATTAATCAAATCATCCCAATGAGTAGGTTGCAAAAATAGCTTATTCCAGATATCACGATCGTACCATAACTGGTTTAAATCTTCCAGTTCTTTTGCCTGCTGCTCAATCCATGTAAAATATTTCAGGTTATGTATAGCTTTTCTGTCATAGTAATTTAGCTCTTTCATGTTATCGGTTTTTGATCCCAAAATACATTTTTCAAAATCCTTAACAGCCTGAATTTCTGAATATTTACCTTTGTCTTCGTTTAGTTCGTCTATTCTGGATTGATACATGTCGGCCGCATCGGTAGCTATAGTTACAATAACATCATCTTCGGTCATTTCATAATACTTGGCTGTTTTAATGGCCGAAATTAGGTTTCCAATTCCTGATACACCTATTAAATGTAATTTATTAATTACTTCAGGATCAATTTTCATTGATTTAAGGTATGAATGACCATCTTTTTCGTTAAATAATCGTAATATTCTCATACAATCCTCGTCATCAATGGCAGTAACAACATCGGTGTTTTTAACGTTATGAATCCATGGAACATGCTTGTCGCCAATACCTTCTATACGATGACCACCAAATCCATTCATTAATAAAGTTGGGCACTGCAATGCTTCTGATGCAACAACTTTTAGTTGAGGTGCTATAGTTCTTAAATAGTCACCTGCGGCAATTGATCCTGCTGATCCTGTTGCAGAAATATAAGCAGCAAGCTTACTGTTTTTGGTTTTTACATGATTAAAAACTTCTTCAATTGCTTTACCTGTGGTATTATAATGCCAAGCAGCATTTCCAAATTCATCAAACTGATTAAAAATAACACAGTCTGGTCGGGTTCTTCTTATTTCCCAACATTTGTCATAAATCTCTTTCACATTCGACTCGCAACCAGGAGTAGCTATTACCTCTGATCCAATAACATCTCGTAACCAGGTGAACCTTTCTTTGCTCATTTCCTGAGGAAGGATTGCAACAGATTCAGTTCCCATTAGCTTAGAATCGAAAGCACCACCACGGCAATAATTCCCGGTTGATGGCCATACCGCTTTATGATAGGTTGGATCAAATTCACCAGTAGTTATTCTTGGAGCCAGACATCCATATGCTGCTCCAACTTTATGTGCTCCTGTAGGAAACCATTTTCCAATAAGTAAAACTATTCGGGCATTAACACCAGTAAGAGATTTAGGTATCTCAATATAATTTACATTTCCAAATAATCCACCTTTTTCTTTGGGTTCATTTTTCCATGTAATTCTGAAAAGGTTTAATGGATTTATCTCCCATAAACCGATATTTTTTAATTGATTTTTTATTTTTTCAGGAACTAATTCGGGATTTTCTTGTTGTTTAAATGTGGGTAAGATAATTTTTTGTTCCCTGAATCGTTCAACTGCATTTTGCAGTGCTTTCTCATTTGTAACTCGATCGATAATGTGAATCATGTATTTTGTGTATAATTAATTAACCCACGCAAGTTATGAATAATATTATTATATTCTACGTATTTATAAAATAATAGAAAAAAGAGCTATAATTTGCATAAAAAGCAGAAATATTATATATTTGCAAATAGGTTTTTAATTATTAAAAGAAAAAATAACTGCCATGAAACCACTTGATGAGATAGACCGAAAATTACTTAATGTATTGCAGTCAAATAGCAGGATTACCATTCGTGAACTTTCTGAAAAGCTTCATTTATCAACTACACCAATTCATGAACGAATTAAAAAGCTTGAAAAAAATGGGTTTATAAAGCAATATATAACCTTAGTTGATCCAAAATTATTTGGTAAAAGACTAATTGCCTATGTTTCTGTTTCACTTAACAAACATACAAAAGAGGCCATTGAAGAATTTGAAAAAGAAATGGATAAAATGGATGAAGTAATGGAGTGCTATTACATTTCAGGAAATATCGATTTCCTTCTAAAAGTCTATTGCACTGATATGGATGATTTCCATAATTTTGTAACTACCAAATTTTCTACAATAGGCAATATAAGTCAATTTGTTAGCTCGTTTGTAATGACCGAAGTAAAAGTAAAACATCAGTTTAAGTTGTAATTTCAATAGATACTTCAAGCACACATCACACAAGCATTGTCACTGCGAGGGAAACCCAACAAATAGATAATCACTGCGAGGCCTGATTAAAGGCCGTAGCAGTCTATAGATTGCTTCACTACACCTTTTGGTTCCGTTCGCAATGACACAATAGGGGCTCAGAATGCCTAATTAATTTCAAACACTAAATTCTCAGCAGCTTTTAGCAGAATAATCATTTCAACTGCTTGCCTATGGCAAAATTCTCTTGAACCATTTAAAAATTCAATTTTTTGTATCTGCATATCTTTTTTAGAAAGAAGAGCAGTAGCATTTACTGAATTATATACAAGATCATCAGTATTTTCTGAAACACTTGCTATTTGGCCATTTGATTTAAAATACAAGGATTTATGATTTTCCTTTTTGCTTACATAATAGCCTTCATCAGCAGTGTCGAACGATTCTTTTGTTAACCAGAATTTAGGTTTTTCTTTATATGGTGCAGAGTTAGTAGGGCAAAAGGTATTACAATTACCGCACTCATTACAGAAATTGGCAATATTCAGAATCTGGTATTTTTGATTTATTTCGAAAAAACCATCATTTTCGAATGTTATTTGTCCCTTGATATCAGAAATTGTTTTCTGAAGCTGAATCTTTACCGGTTCAATTTCATATGAATAATTTGCAAAGTTAGGGCAAACGGTGGTGCAAATATTGCAGATTTCGTCACAATGGAGACATCGATCAGCTTCTTTAACAATGGAATTCTTATCGAGTGTTTCGCTTATTAGTTTAAAATTCCTTCTATCTTTACTATCAAGTTCATTTAATTCAGGTGGATACATGCGAAAAGCCCTTTTTAGTATCAATTCTTTTTTAGTGTGATTTTTTCCATTTGCAGGTTTTGAAATTGAAAAATCGATGCTCGCTTTTTTCATAATCTGTTCTGCAGCTTTTCTTCCGTCACCAATGGCTTTTATTGCCGTAGCTGCTCCTCGTAAAGCATCACCTCCGATAAATACATTATCAAGTTGGGTTTTATAATTAACTAAATCGGCTTTTAGTAAATCGGTTTGAGCAAAATCAATATCGAGGTTTTGACCAATGGCATGAATTATAGTATCACACGAAATTTCGAATTCTGAACCATTTATTTTAACTGGTTTTCTTCTTCCCGAAGCATCTTTCTCTCCCAATTCCATTCGGCTGCATAACAATGCTTTTACGCTTCCATTTTCACTTATAACTTTTTCAGGAGCAGTTAACTCGATTATCTCCATTCCTTCTTCCATTACTGCTTTTATCTCGCCCTGATCGGCAGGCATTTCGTTAATTGTGCGTCTATATACAATGGTTACTTTTCCATCATTGCCAACCAGTCTGAATGCGGTTCGTGCTGCATCCATAGCAGTATTTCCACCACCAATAATTACCACATTATTGCCTATTCCGGTATTTTTTCCGGCTTTCGTATTAAAAAGAAAATCAAGTGAATCCAACACACCTTTCGATTCGATTCCCTCTAACTGGAAAAGAGCAGAGAGTTGAGCTCCTGCACCTATAAAAACATACTTATATTCTGATTTCAGCAACTCAAATTGTTCTTTATCAACCTTTTGATTGTAATGGATGTTAACACCCAAATCGATTACTCTTTTAAAATCGCGTTCAATGGCATTATCTGTAAGCCTGAAACCCGGAATAGCATATTGAACCATTCCGCCTGCTTTTGATTTTGATTCAAAAACTTCAACCGAAAATCCTGCCAGAGCCAAATAATAGGCACAGGATAAACCTGAAGGACCAGCACCAATAATCGCCACTTTAACTCCATTTTTAGCTTTCGGGGCAAGTTTAACTTCTGTTTGTTCCGAAATAAAGCGTTTTACTTCACGAATTAAAAGCGATTTATCGTAGTTTATTCGTGAACATTTATTCTGGCACAGATGATCGCAAACCATTCCGGTAATTGATGGAAATGGATTTGTTCTTAGAATTACCTCGTAAGCTTTATCGAATTGATTTTTTGATGTATAATACAAATAATCCGGAATATCCTGGTTTGTTGCACAGGTATCTCTACAGGGAGCAGAAATACAATCAAAATAGCCTAAATTACGGTCGGTTTTTATCGAAGGCTCCTGAATATGCTCTCTCTTATATCTTTTAAAAACAAGGACTTTTTCTGCGTAATTTGAGAGGTTTTCAAGGGATGGATTAGTACTTTTCTTGGTAGATGTTGATTGTATAAATTCAGTAATATTCTTTGCTTTTTTCAGTTCAAAGTTAGAGCTCAACTCATCAAAATATTGATTCATTCGCATGTAACCACCTGGTTTTAAGATATCAGAACAAACAGTAATGGTTTTAAATCCGCAGGAAAGAATATCTGAAACATTGAAAGCATCGGCTCCGGCCGAGAATGAAAGCTGCAATTCTCCATTAAATTCAAGCTGAAGTTTATTTGCAACATTAACTGAAATAGGATGCAGCGCACGTCCACTCATATACATCATATCAACAGAATCATCAAATATATTTTTATTATTTATTGATTCGAGTGTGTTTGTCAGCTTAAGCCCAAATTCACGATCATTTTCAAGAGCTTTTTTCTTCAGAGATTTAATAATATTTATTGCATCAGGATATTTTAAATCGTGTTCAAATGCGATATCAGGAACTTCAGTCTTGAATTTAGATGTTTTATTAAGTATTTTTCTCAGTTTTTCAGGTCCAAGTAATGTAGGATTGAGCTTAACATAGGTATGTAGCTTCTTTTCGCTTAGCAAGTAGCTGGCAATTGATTCTATTTCGTTTGCGGGACAGCCATGCATAGTCGAAAGGGTTATATTATCAGATATCTGAGTTGCAATTTGAATAGAATCAATTTCGGGATATACACCCTTTATTTCTTGAATTTTTTCTTTAAGTTCTGCAGAACAGTTTTCCATTTTACTAAAAAACCACTGAACATTTTCTTTCAAGATACCTTCGAGGTTGTACCCCACACTCATATTAAAAATGGTTCCCGGTGTTTTTCCAAGGTTTAGTTTGTGATTTAGAATATGAATAATAATCCAGGCATTCAGGTATTCGTTAAAGCTCTCTTTTATTTTAAGTTCCTGCGACCATTCGCAATTATATCCTTCGTCCTGAATGTCAATGCAAGGTTTTGAAACATCAAGTTCATCAAGCGTTTGAATGGTTTTCAACTCAATGTAACGTGCACCCATCAACCATGCACCAATAATATTTTGAGCCATTTGTGAATGCGGACCTGCAGCAACTCCAATTGGTGTATCGATTATCTGTCCGAATTGTTCAGTTTTTAATGGATTTTCTTTCGCTGGTTTAAAAAACAATTCCTGGGGAATTCCAAATATGCTTTGGTTACTTTCTAATTCGTTTAAAATGAGTTGGAGCAATTGCTTTATTTTAATTGGGGAGAATTTGTCTGACATGATCTTTAATTTGTTATTTCATATATTAGGACTTAAGTCCGATTTATTAGTTTGTTTATAACCCCTTCCGATAATTATCAGAATAAGGCTGGGATTATAAAATTATCATTGTTTAAGGGCTTTAGAGCCCAATCTATACTAGTAGATAAATTAATCAAAAACTATAAAAAACAAATCTACACAAATCAGTTCTAATTCTTAAATTACTTCTATATTTATGCAGTAGTTTGGAAAAAATATGAAGCAAAAAGTTAAAAACCCCTTGGATTATTCTGTAATTATTCTTGCAGCAGGAAAATCATCCCGTATGGGAAAACCTAAATGGTCATTAAACTATGATCATAATACATCATTTATTGAACATATCATTAGCGAATATCATGGTTTTGGTTGTAAAGAGATAGTGCTCGTAATTAATGAAACCGATTATTCATCGTTTGTTGAGAAGAAATATACTGTGCCGGATAATTTTAAACTGTTAATAAATAAGTATCCCGAATGGGATCGTTTTTATTCACTTAAATTAGGAGCAAAGGAGCTTTCTTGTTTACAGCCTGTTTTTGTCCATAATGTTGATAATCCATTTGTTAATCAGGATGTTTTAGATCAATTACTGAATAATCTGGATGTTGCTGATTATATTGTACCTGAATTTGATGGGAGAGGTGGGCATCCAATTCTTATTTCTAATAAAATAATTGAGAAAGTTTTATCGACCAAAGAGAATATCCTTCATTTTAAAGAATTTATGAATTATTTTTCTAAGACCAAAATATATATTGACGATAAGAAGATTCTGGTAAATATAAATTCATTAGATGATTATTGGCAATATTTTAATTTGTAAATTTTGCAAATCGCCTAGGTATTAGTCAAGTTTAAAAGTAATTTTTCCTTATTTTTATAAGATTGAAAAACTAGCAGAAATAATAAATGAATACGCTGAAAGAATTACCTTCTCCCTTAAAAATAATGGAAACCATGGTAGCCAAATTGCAAATGGCATACCCTGAGCATGATAAACGTGCCGATGGAATTATTCAATTCCATTTTATACATAAAAACCAGAAGATTGATTGTTACATGCAATCAACTGAAAATCAGTTGAAGTTATTTGAAGGAGAGGCAGAAAATCCGACAGTATCCATTCGATGTAGCTTTTACGACTGGTTTAAATTGGCAGAAGGCAAACTCAATCCGGTTTGGGGAATGGTTACGGGCAGATTAAAATTCAATGGTAAAACATCTTTTTTTAAAATATTGCCAAAGCGATCTTTTGCACAAAAGATTGATATACCAAAAGACCCAGTAACTGATTTTGAACGAAATCCACAGAAATACTGGAAAAAACCACAACGAGTAGTAGTGCTAAGTTCATCACCGCGAGGGGAGAACGGATATACTGATTTTTATCTTGAGCCTTTTATAAAAGGAGTGAGAAAGCACTCAGAGGTTGAACTTGTACATCTGAATAAGTTCAAAATTACACCCTGTGATGGTTGCTTTTATTGCTGGATGAATACTCCAGGTCAGTGTAAATATAACGAAAAGGATGATTTTACAAAGCTAGCCGATATTTTGTACACTGGTGATGTTATTGTTTATGCTTTCCCGATTTATGCTGATGGAATACCAAGTATATTAAAAAGCTACTTTGATAGATCAGTTAGTCGTGCATATCCATATATGATTGAAGGATTAAAACGTGTTCGTCATCCCAGGGTGAGAATACATGAAAATCAATCAATGGTTGTCTTTTCTATTTGTGGTTTTTTTGAGCAACTTAATTTTAATCCGGTTCGTGCGTATTTCAACGCATTAGCACATAATCGTCATTGTCCTGTAATTGGTGAAATATACCGACCAACAGCCTTAGGCTTAATTAGTAATCCGTTTTTATTTCAACAACTCGAAAATATTCTGGCTGAATTAGAAAATGCAGGCGAACAGATTGTAATCAATGGCAAAATAAAAAGAAAAACACTCCGGATAATAAATCAGGAGTTTCCATATTCATCATGGGATATTTCCAAAACCAACGAATGGTGGAACGAGAAAAAAGGGAGCAAGGATTATAATTATTAAAACCTATTGAGAATAAAATAATCCGGAATCTGGCCCTAGTGGTATCCCTAATAATACCCATACAATAAGTAATAGTGTCCACAAAACAAAAAACACAAAAGAATACGGGAGCATTGTCGACATAATCGTTCCGATACCCGCATTTTTATCGTATTTTTGATAATACACAATTATCAAAGCAAAAAAGCTCATCATAGGCGAGATAACATTTGTAATGCTATCGCCAATTCGGAATACAGCCTGCGAAAGTTCTGGAGAATATCCAAGCAGCATAAACATGGGAACAAGTACAGGTGCAAGAATAGCCCATTTTGCCGATGCACTTCCCATAAACAAATTTATTAAGCCAGAAAATAGGATAAAAAGTATGAGTAATGGGATAATACCCAAATTGATCTGTTGCAACCATACTGCTCCTTTTATTGCTATAATTATCCCAAGATTGCTCCATTTAAACCATGCGACAAATTGAGCTGCAAAAAATACTAATACTAAAAAAGCAACAAGGCTCTTAAAGCTAGATACCATACCATCAAAAACATCCGAATGCTTTTTAAATTTCCCAACAATATACCCGTACACAATTCCGCATGATGTAGCCATTAAGAACAATACAGAAATAAAACCTTTCAGCAAAGGAGTGTGTAAAATTGTATTGTCCGCTCCACGCAAGAAACCATTATCAGGAATTAAACCCCACAGAAAAAGCGATAGCCATATTAGAATTATAAACAAGACCCATTTTAGTCCCTTTTTTTCATTGGCTTTTAGATATTCAATCTCATCTTCTTTAACATCACCTATATATTTTCCAAGGCGAGGCTCAATCCAATATGTTGTAACCCAAGTGCCAGCAAATGCAATGATAATTGTTGAAACAGCCATAAAGTAGTAGTTGGCAGTTGGCAGAACATAGTAATCAGGATTGATTATTTTTGCTGCTTCAGTTGATAATCCTGCAAGTAATGGATCAATAGTTCCGATAAGCAGATTCGCGCTAAATCCACCACTTACTCCTGCAAAAGCTGCTGACATCCCGGCAATGGGGTGTCTTCCAATGGAATGGAAAATAATTCCTGCAAGCGGGATTATTAAGATATAACCCAGATCTGATGCTGTATTTGAAAGGATTCCAGAAAGAACTATTATGAATGTGATCATCGATTTTGGCGCTTTAAGAACCAATGCATTAATTGCTGCTTTCATTAAACCACTGCTTTCTGCAACTCCTATTCCAAGCAAAGCAACCATTACTATTCCCAGGGGTGCAAATCCTGTGTAGTTATCTACCATCTCAAGTAAAATCCGATGCAATCCTTGTTTAGATAATAAGTTAACAATATGAATGCTTTCTCCAGTTGATGGATGAATTCCAATCCAGTCGAGCTTAAACCCGATCCATGATATTACTAAAACCAATATGGCAAAAATGCCAAATAATGCAGCAGGATGTGGCAGGGCATTTCCTGCTTTTTCTACTCCTTTAAAGAATCGTGTGCTAAAGCTAATTTTATTTTGTTTGTTCATTTACTTTTAACAATTAATCATAATTGGCAAAGAAAGCAATTTCTTACTATTCTCTAAACAACTAAAAAAATGAAAGTTTTATTCAATATCTAAATAATAAAACCAATAATCCTTTGCCTAAAAACAGTTTCTCTTTTTATTCTACTTGTGATTTAAACAATATAAATTTGTAAATGTTTACATAAGATAATATGGTGCAAATGGAGACTCAGATTCTTGAACTAAAGAATGTATTTAAAAACTTTAAAGAGGTAAAAGCTGTTGATGGAATCAGTTTTTCTTTAAAACCTGGTGAATTTGTTGCTTTATTGGGACCAAATGGAGCCGGAAAAACCACTACGGTTGAAATGATTGAGGGTATTCAAAAACCATCGACTGGAACTATCAGCATAATGGGATTAAATTGGGATCATCACGAAAAGAAACTTCACCAACTTATCAGTCTTTCGTTGCAGGAAACTCGATTTATTGATAAACTCAGAGCCTGGGAAACAGTGCAACTTTTTGCAAGTTTTTATGGTTTAAATCGCAATAGAGTGGATGAAGTTCTTGAGATTGTCGGGCTAACCGAAAAACGAAAAAGTTTTGTTGAAAACCTCTCAGGTGGTCAGCGGCAAAAACTTGCTTTAGCGATTGCATTGCTTCATAATGCCCCTCTTATGCTGCTTGATGAACCTACTACAGGTTTAGATCCTACAGCCAGAAGAGAAATCTGGGATATTTTAATGAATCTAAAAAAGAAAAAGAATACCTCCCTAATTCTTACAACCCATTACATGGAAGAGGCTGAATATCTTTGCGATCGCATAATTATTATGGACAAAGGCAAAATCCTTGCTCAGGGTACACTTGATGAATTATTATCGGCAAATAATAGTAAAGAGATTATTGAGTTTTCGACAAATGATATTATTTCCGATCAATTATTTTGTGGGCAGGATGTATACAAATTGATTCGAGATGAAAATACCAACAGAACAAAGCTTATTGTAAAAAGCATAGTTGATCAGCTTCCGGTTTTTTTGCAGAAAGTGAAAGAAAACAGAATTGTGCTGTCAAACCTTGAGTGCCGCAAACTCACACTCGATGATTTATTTATATCGATGACAGGAAAACATTTGGGAGATTAAGGTTAATCTGAATTTTAACAAGAATACAAACGACAAACAACATGCGCAATTATCCATTTATTCAACTTATACTTGTTCAGATCAGAGATTTTTACCGTGAACCAGCCGTATTATTCTGGTCGTTTCTTTTCCCTGTTTTAATGGCATGGGGATTAGGTATTGCTTTTAATAAAAAAACCGAAGTTACTAAAACAATAGCTGTAGTTTTCGAAGAGAAACAATCCATTGAAATATTTGAGAAACAGATTGCTAAGGCTAATTATGAAAATAAGCTTGATTCGATTAGCAAAACATATTATTACAGTTTTATTTATGGCAACGAAAACATGGGAATAACCCATTTTCGATTAAAACCAGTAAGTCAACAAGAAGCCGAATTGATGGTGAAAAGAGGAAACTCATCAATGATTATTAAATTGGAAAATGGAAAGCTACAATACAATTTCGACAACCATAACTCTGAAGCACAACTATCTTATTTGCAGCTTTCATCTGTTTTCAGTGGGGATGCTTTATCACCAAGCCAAGCCGAAATAAAACCGATTACCGAAAAAGGCACCCGATATATCGATTTTCTTATTCCAGGATTAATTGCTATGAACGTAATGATGTCGACTATGTGGGGTGTAAGTTACACATTGATTGAAGCGCGAACAAAGAAATTATTGCGCCGAATGATTGCCACTCCAATGAAACGATGGGAATATATACTATCGCATATTCTCGCCCGAATAGTTCTTTGCTTTGTCGAAGCTACTATTATCTTTTCATTTGCTTATTATTATTTTGATATTACTATTGAAGGAAGTTTTTTGGCATTTATTGTTCTTTTTATTTCAGGAATACTAGCCTTTTCTGGTATTTCGGTTTTAATGGCTTCACGAACATCCAAAACACAGGTTGGTAATGGATTGATAAACCTAATGGTTATGCCTATGATGCTGCTTTCGGGAATCTATTTCAGTTATTATAATTTCCCCGATATTATAATTCCATTCATACAGGCTTTACCGCTTACAATGCTTGCAGATGGAATAAAAGCTATATTTAATGAAAGTGCTGGCTTTCAGCAAGTCTGGAAATATATTCTGGTACTTAATTCACTTGGGCTTGTAACTTTTATTTTGGGTTTACGATTTTATAAATGGTATTAGTTATTTGTTTGTCAAATAGTCATTAATATAATTGACAAAAGGTATTGTTTTATCGTAACTTGTATACTTACTATATTGGTTATGAGAAAATTAATAATACATATTTTATTTTTTTTTACCATATTCAATTTTATATTCTATAATAATGGATTTTCTCAGGAGGCTATTGTAGTTCATAATAAGGTTGGTGTACTTATCGACTCATTAGAAAATTTCAAGTACTTAATATTTACTGATTATTCTTTCGATGAATTTATTGCGGCCCAAGTTTTTAAAAATTTTGATGGAAATCATAAATTAGTTATATACTTAAAGAATGAGGAAACTATTGATCGGGTTATTAATAAAGAATATATTAAACAACTAGCCGATAAAATTAATGTAACTGAGAATAATTACTTTAAACAAGACACTATTAACCAATACTCAGTATTTTTTAATGATGGTTCGATCCTTATTGGATCAATAAAATCATTTACAAATGAAAATGTTAAATTGATTTCAGAAAATACGGGATTAATAAGCATTCTTACTAAGAATATAATAATTATTAATAAGAAGGATTCCTTAAAAACTAAGAAATCAACCTTGATTGAAAATCCTCATTACTCCAGATATTTTTATGCACCTTCGGCAATACCAATTGAAAAGGGTGAAGGTTATTTTCAGGATATTTATTTATTATTTCTTTCAGCCAACTATTCTGTAACCAACCATGCTGTTATTGGGGCAGGATTTTCAATTATTCCAGGTATGGATATTGGACAACAGGCGTTCTTCGTGAATGCAAAAGTGGCTTATAGAATAACTAATAAATTTTATTTAGGTGGAGGTGGTTTATATTTTGGTTTTGGTGAAATGGGAGGGAATATTGGAATTGGTTATACTGTAGGTACATATGGAACGCAAAATCATAATGCAACATTAGGAATCGGTTATGGTTTTTCAGGTGATAAACTAATGGAAACACCTGTATTTACTCTTTGTGGAATGACAAGGCTTTCTAAAAGAATTTCTTTAATGTCTGAGAATTGGTTTGGTACTGTTTCGTACGAAGAATGTATTTCTCCTGATTGCATAGAATATGAAACTGTTCGTGAATTTCATTGTTTGGTATCTTATGGATTAAGATTTTTTAGCGAGAACATAAGTGTTGATATAGCATTCTTAAATGTTCCTACCAGCGAAGAAATGTATTTCCCAGGTATTCCTTATATTGATTTTGTGGTTAGGTTTTAAAAGAAATTATTGTTTGGTTCAATAAAAAAAGGATTAAACTAGCTTTTACTTTTTCTCAGTTTAGAAAAGTGTATAGTATAAATTCCACTGATAACAATCATTCCACCTACAATTTGCCATAATGTTAGTTCTTCTCCTATTATAAAATAAGCAAACACTCCAGCTAATACAGGTTGAGCAAGTAGGGTAGGAGAAACCAGAGATGCAGGTAAATGACCCTGAGCAAAATTAATTAGGAACCAGGCCCCAGCTTGAATTACAATTCCCATTATTAAAAATAATATCCATGTCTTTTCTGAATACCCCGTAAATTCAAAACCTTGAATTACCATAAATATCCCTAAGAAAATAGTAGTTGATAAAGAACTGATAAATAAAAAAGAAATTGTATTGAGATGTTTTCGACCCAATTGAACCAATAGCATAAAGCTTGCATAAAACATTCCTGCAAATAGTCCATATATTAGTCCTCTATATATTCCAACTGGTTGCAATAAATCCTGAATAATCAAAAATGTTACTCCGGTTAATGCAACAAAAAGACCAAACCAAAATCGAGATGGTTGCCTTTCTTTGAAGATAAAGTAAGCTCCTATTCCAACCCATAATGGAGCCAAGTTTCCAACAAGTGTAGGCATTGCAGCATTTGATAACATAATTCCTGTAGCCCAGAGAGCCATATCAGTGGCCAGGAAAAAACCTGCTAGAAAAGCTATAAGAATTCCTTTAGGATGCAGTTTTTGTTTGCCCTTTGTAACCGATAAAACAAATGGAATTAATAATGTTAGTGTTCCAAAAAACAAACGGTAAAAAACAGATACGGTACCTTTTACTTCGGTAGCTTTAATTAAAACAGGTGAAAATGCAATAAGAATTGCACCAATAATTAAGAGTATATATGATTTTTTAATATTATCCATTTCAAAATAAATTTTGTGCAATGTAGCTAAAAAATTGCTATTTGAGATAGTTAGAAAATATATTAGCTTTTCTATTATTATGTTTATGGTCTATACAAAAAAAAAGCCGCCTTATGGAAGGCAGCTTTTTTTTAAAAAATAAATTTTCTAGTCTTTATTATCTTTTGGTTTCTTTTCTTCTTTAATTACTTCTGCATCTGTAATCTTTTCATCCTTTTTAGGAGTTCCTTTTAAATAATCAGGTAGTTCCATTCCAGCCATTTTAAATAATTCTTCGAAAGGAGGGATTGAACCTAGCATTCCTGAAAGGAAATTTGCTGTTGTTGGAGATTTGCCATCTTTTCCGCTTCCCATAGTATCCCAAACAGTGATTTTATCAATTTTAAGGTTTTTAATTGCTTCAACCTGTGTTTTAACTAGCTCAGGAAGTTTGTCTGCAATCATTAGCATTACAGCACTATTTGGATTATTGCCAGCAGCATTTACTAGTTTTTCGAAACCTTGAGCTTGCTTGCTCAATATTTCAAAGATACCTTTTGCTTCAGCTTCCATTTTCATATATATAGCATCAGCATCACCTTTAGCATGTCTTCGTGTTTGTTCAGCAATTGCTTCGGCATCGATTTCAACTTTCTCTTTATCAATTTGGGCAGGAACAACAATGTTTGCAGTTTGAGTTGCCTTATCTCTTTGAGCCCTAATCTCTTCAGCTTTTTTCTCAGCAGCATATGCTTCTTCTAATGCTTTAGCCTGATTAACTTTTTCTGCTGCTATAGCTCTGCGTTCTGCTTCAGATTCTTTTTCACGTCGGCTAGCATCTGAATTAGCAATTGTAATTTTAGCTGTATTTTCACCTTCAACCGCTGTAGCATCAGCAGCAGCAACCTGAACACGCTGATCTTGCATCGCGTTAGCTTCACCAATCGAACCATCACGATTTTTTTCAGCAACAGTTTTCTTGGCATCGTTTATTGCTTTTGCAGCAGCTTCTTTTCCTAGTGCATCAATATATCCCGATTCATCATTAATATCGGTAACGTTAACGTTAATTAGCTTTAAACCAATTTTTTTAAGTTCTGCTTCAACGTTCGATGAAACAGCAGCAAGAAATTTATCACGGTTACTGTTAATCTCTTCAATATCCATTGTAGCAACTACTAAACGTAATTGTCCAAAAATAATATCTTTTGCGAGATTGCTTATATCTGCTTGTGTTAATCCTAATAGACGTTCAGCCGCATTTGTCATAACTCCTGGTTCGGTAGTAATACCTACAGTAAATCGTGATGGAACATCAACTCGGATATTCTGTTTACTTAAAGCACTTGTTAAATTAATCTCAATTGAGAAAGGAGTAAGGTCAAGAAATGAGTAATCCTGAATAACAGGCCAGATAAAAGCAGCTCCACCATGTATACATTTTGCAGAGAGAGATTCTGTTTCATCGCCTTTTCCAACTTTACCATAAATGACTAAAATTCTGTCGGACGGACATCTTTTGTATCTTTTAAAAAATGATACGATTAAAATAAATACAAAAATAACCGCCGCAACAATAAGTAAAACAATGTATTGTCCCATAATTTTTATTTATATTAGTTGTTAGTTTTTATTTTCCACTTAATTTTACCAATAAAATCTCGTTGTTTAGAATATCAACAACTTCGATAATTGATCCTGTTTTAATATCTTCAGCATTATCAGTCATTGCATCTAATGTTTGCAAACCCTGTACCATAACCTGCACTTTACCTAAGCCGGAACGATTAGCCGGTATTGTTAAATATACACTTCCGACTTTGCTTTTAGCATTTTTCAAATTCATTGTGCCACTATGAGTAAGCTTTCCCATAAAATAAACGATGGAAGCCATTATTGTCATTATAATTAAGCCTGAAATGCTTGAAATAATTACAGTTTTTCCAATTCCCAAACCACCATCAAGGCAAGCAACACCAGTCCATCCAAAGATAGTGAAAAAGGCAACTAGGTTTTTTAAAGTAATAAATTGAAATTCAATACCGGTATCACCTTCAACGGATGCATCGGAGTCTCCATCAGCTTCTATACCATCCATATCTCCACCAAAGAATGTTAAGAAAATCTGGATAATAAATAGGATTGAAAACGGAAGCGCAATACACCAATAAATCTTTTCGATAAGTACTAGCGATTGCCATGATTCTGAAATAGTTAATAACATAGAATTTAATTTTGAGATTAATTAACCAAATTAATACAAATTGTTGAGAAACCAAGGCTAGAAGACGTTAATCTTTTGTTATAAAATTAAATATTATCAAATCAATGATTTATAATTCATTTTATGATAATTTCAATGTTGTAATTATCTATGTTTTAAAATTAATCTTTAACACATCGAACAGATAATCCGACATCCTTATTACTAATTTGTCTTGTGACATTATTTTTATCGTAATCTATTCGAATGCTCCATGAGTTAAGCTTTTCGTTTTCAGTGGAAGTCCACCAAAATCCCATCTTATTTTCGAAATTTAATATACCATTTACGCTTCTATATCCATGAGGAATTGCATTAAATCCATTTTCATTTGTAGCGAATTTATTGGGTTTTTTCCAATGATTAATTCCTGATTCCTTTAATTTACCTCCTGCATTAGTAAAACCACCTAAATACCCAACTAAAATTGTCCAATCCAAATCTGATGATAGATGCCATCTATCAGGACAAGCACTTATGGCTTCATTATAATTATATAACCGGCCATATGTTTCACATTCAATACACCAGCTGGTAGGAGTGCTAAAATTTAAATTTTCAGCCATCCATACTTGGGTTCCTATCTGTATAGTTTTATATTCAGTTCCATCCCTTGTATCAATAAATTTATCTGTTGCTTGAGCAAGAATTATAAATGGAATAAATACTAATACTCCTGTTACGTAAATATTTCTCATTTTATTTTAAAATATAAGTGAATAAGTGATTAATTTTTCTTCTCGAATTCGATCAATTCAATGGGTGCACCATTGTGTTCAATCATAGCCACACGAACTCCTTTTGATGGAGGATTAGGTTTGGTAATAACGTTGAAGTTGCGAGTTGCCAATTCATAATCCAAATCATCAACTTCAAAAGCAAGATGAGGAACAGTTTGAATTAATTTATGTATGTGACTTCCGGGTTCAAATCTCATCCATTCAATTCCAAATGGGCTTATACTAAATCCAGAAACATAAAATTTAAATTGAGGTAAGTATTTTTCATTTGGCATTTTTAAATTTGTTGGAATTCCAAGGTGATGATATTTCCAACCCCATTCCTTAGTACATTCAGGTAGTACGTGATCTTGTCTCATGGTTTATTTTAAAATAAAGTTTGTATACTTATCAAGAATTTAATTACTACAAAATTTTAAAATATTTTTACTAGTCTTTGGTAGTTTTATTTATGATTCTATCATATCCATTATATGGATTCAATTGCATAATCTCAAATCTGATCATATGATGTTCTACTAAAGGAAGTGTATTTAATAATTCAGTTGCCTTTTTAATATTCTCACATTCCAGTATCAAAACAGCACAATTATTTTCAGTAAAGTAAATCTCTCGTAAATATCCCAAGAGGTACATTTCATAAACCTGATGAGCTTCCTTTTCTAAAATATCAGATTTATTACTCCAGTCAACATCTTTAATCTCTCTTTCAATAGCTATTATTTTCATTTTACTCTATATTTATTTCACCAGTCATATATAATTTTGCTTGTCCACCAATCAAACATCTATTTCCATTATCAATACAAATTAATTCACCACCACGTTTTGAGAGTTGAAGTGCTTTCATTTCTTTCTTTCCCAATTTTGCTGACCAGATTGGAATTAATGATGTATGTGCTGAACCTGTAACGGGATCTTCATTTATTCCAACTTGTGGTGCAAAAAAACGTGAAACAAAATCTGCTTTATCCCCTTTGGCTGTTACAATTAATCCTCTGGCAATTAGCTTATTTGTTTCAATTAGGTCTGGTTTTAGATTTTTAATTTCAGTTTCATTATTAATAACAGCAATATAATCGGTCTTTCCCTTAAAAACTTCTAATGGTTCAATTCCAATGCATTTTTTGATTTCATGAATGTTATTTACTTGTTTTAAGATATCTGTTGGAAAATCCAAAAACAACGTGTCATTTTGTTTGGAAACCCTAAGTTCGCCACTTCGTGGTGAATAAAAAAGAATTTCTTTTGCTTTGTAATCTAGGTAATTATACAAAACAAAGGCTGTTGCCAAAGTTGCATGACCACACAAGTCAACTTCTACTGCAGGTGTAAACCATCGAATCTCAAATTTTTCACCCTTAGCTACAACAAAAGCAGTTTCAGCCAAATTATTTTCTGCTGCAATACATTGCATTAACTCATCGGTAATCCAATTCTCCAAAATGCATACTGCGGCTGGATTTCCCGAAAATAGTTTATTAGTAAATGCATCAATTTGGAAGATTTTTATTGTTTTCATATTGATAATTTTATAATCCAAAAGTATAAAACTTAAACAAAAAGCGAAACTTTTGATTGGTCTCGCTTTTTATTATTTGTTAACATTGGTATAATCTCATCAATACTTTTTCGGGAGTCAGAGGTGCTTCAAAATCAATCTTATACTTTGGATTAAATGCCTTAATTGCTTTTTGTAATGCAAAAAATGCTCCAATTCCATACATAAGTGGCGGTTCGCCAACAGCTTTTGATCTTAAAATTGCTAATTCGGGTCCTTTGGTTTCTAATGCTATAATTTCAATATTCTTTGGAGCAGAATAAATATCAGGTACTTTGTATGTTGATAAGCTATTGGACATTAATTTGCCTGCCTTATCGTAAGATAGTTCTTCCATAGTCATCCAACCAATTCCTTGTACAACAGCTCCTTCAACTTGTCCACGATCAATAATGGTATTCATGCTATTTCCAAAATCGTGCACTATTTTTACATCATCTACTTCATACGTTCCACGAATGCAATCCAAAGTTACTGAAGTTATTGCTGTACCATAAACATGGTATGCAAAGGGATGTCCTTTTTCTTTAGTCTTATCAAAATAAATAATTGGAGTTGCATAATGCCCATTTTCTGTAAGACACACACGATCGAGAAATGCGGTTTCAATCAGTTTCTCCCAGTAAATTTCTGTTTTTTGATTATTTCTAAAAACATGTTCATCTTTAATTTCAATTTCAGAGCTATTGCAATTCAGTATTTTTGCAGCAGTATCAATAAGTCTGCCAAGTAATGTGATACAAGCAATTCTTAATGCATTCCCGTTTAAATCGGCACCTGAGCTAGCAGCAGTGGGAGAAGTATTTGCTACACGTGTAGTGTTTGTAGATTCTATTTTAATTCGTTCAGTGTTTATAGAGAATACAGATGCAGCAACCTGAACCATTTTGGTGTTTACTGCTTGCCCCATTTCAATTGCACCTGTACTTATACCAATACTTCCATCCTGATAAATATGTACCAATGCCCGTGCTTGATTCATAGGAGTTTTGGTAAATGAAATACCAAAACATATTGGCATAAGAGAAACACCTTTTTTGAAATCGATATTTTTGGTATTAAACTCTTTAACCTGTTTTTCCAGTAAATCTAAATTATATGTTTTTTTAGATATTTCATAACATTTGCCAATATTCACATTTTCGGCTATTTGCCCGAACTGAAACTCATCTTTTTCTTTCAGAAAATTCTTTTCCTGAATAATAATTGGTGAAATATTTAACTGACATGCTGCTTTAGCAATGGCCGATTCAATAACAAACATTCCCTGTGGAGCACCAAAACCCCTGAAAGCAGTATTTGGCGGTAAATTTGTTTTGCAACTGTATACAGTAACTTCGGTATTAGGAATAAAATATGCATTGGTTGAATGAAATAGTGTTCGTTCCATAATAGCGGGCGACAAGTCAGAAGCAGCTCCTCCATTTTGGTACATTGTTGCTTTAAAAGCTAGTATTTTTAAATCTTTTGACAAGCCAATTCTAAAATCGGAGCTGTATGGATGTCTTTTTCCTGTCATTCGCATATCATCGTGCCTGTTTAGTGCAATTTTAACAGGTTTTTGCAAGATAAATGCTGCCAATGAAACCATGCAGGCAAATGCAGTTGCCTGATCTTCCTTTCCACCAAATGCACCTCCTAATCGTGCAACATCGATTTCTATCCTATGCATTGGTAAATCAAGAATCCGGGCAATCATTTTTTGAACCAAAGTAGCTCCCTGTGTTGACGAATGAATCCTCAAACTTCCATTATCAATAGGATAGGCATATGAGCCTTGCGTTTCAATATATAAGTGTTCCTGACCACCATTCTCTACTTTACCTTCAAAAATATATTCGCATTTACTCCATGCATCATCCGTATTTCCTAATTTAAAAGTGCGGGGTGGAAATAATAGTTGTCCTTTCTCTTGGGCTACCCTTGGATCAGTTATTACTTCGTATTCATCAAATTTAACTTCAATAAGAGATAATGCTTTTCGGGCAATATATTCACTTTTAGCTATTACTAATAAAATTGGTTGTCCCTGATAATGAACTTCATTTTCGGCAAAAAGAGTTTCGTCTTCTATTATTCCTCCAATCTGATTTTTTCCGGGAATGTCTTTGTAACTGAATATGCGTTCAACTCCTGAAATTTTTTCTGCTTTTGAATAATCGAGATGACTTATTTTTCCATGTGCGACAGAAGAAGCAAAAATTGCCCCATTTAAAGTTCCTTTCTGAACCGGAATATCATCTAAATAAACTGATTTACCTGTAACATGCGATATAGAATCTATATTTTTCATAATAGTGAATTCTTTAGCTTACTAATTCTTTTAATGAAATCTTTTTAGGGAAAAGCTTAATAAAATGTGCAAAAAGCAATTGCCTTAATAATAATCTTTTGTATTCTGCATTTCCTCTAATATCGCTAATTGGAGCAATCTCTTCTTGCATTATGGTATTAGCTTTAATAATTGCTCCATTGGTGATTTGTTTTCCAGTTAAATATTCAGATGTTTGTTTTAAAAACAAAGGAATTGGACTTATACCACCAGCAGATATGCTGCATTCAATCATGTTTTCACCAGAAAGTCTAAGGTAAATTGCAGTATTAACGCTTGCAATATCAAGGTATGTTCGTTTACTCACTTTCTCGAAATTAAATAAAAATCCTCTATCCGGTATTGGAAAGGAAAGGCTTTCAACATATTCGCCTTTTTTAATATTTAGTTTCTTATAAGCAAGAAAGAAATCTTTAAGGGGAAAAATACGTTTGTTCTTTCCATCATTCAAATGAATATTTGAGTTGAGCGCTATAAAAAATATAGATAAATCAGCTATTGGAGAAGCATTCATTATGTTGCCTGCAATAGTTCCCATATTTCGTATTGGCTCAGATGAAATTAGTTTGAAAAAGTCCTTTAATTCAGGAATTATATCACATAATATTTTTGATTGCATAAGGTCACTTGCTGTAGCTGCAGCACCAATAATACAGCAGTTATTGTCTATTTTTATAGATTTTAGTTCTGCACGATTAAAAAATAGGTTTAATTCAGATTCATATATTTCATCTGGTTTCTGAACCATCAGATCAGTTCCTCCACCAATTATTCTGGTAGCTGGATTTATTGATTTTTCTGAATCTTTAATTTCGGCTAGTCGATTTGGAATATTTAAAAAATAATCTGGAAGGAACTTATTTTGAACTAACCATTCAACTGGCCTTTCAACATTCTTATCTTTATAAACTGTTGTAATATTGTCTGCTGCTTTTTCAATCGATTTGTATCCTGTACAGCGACAAATATTCCCACTAACAGATGCAATTGTCATTTTCTTGTCTGGTTTTATTTTAGCCATCGCAAGTCCGGTAAATGACATAACAAAACCGGGAGTACAAAACCCACATTGAGTAGCTGCATTTTCGACCATTGCATTTTGTATTGGCGACAGATGCTTCATGTTAATACCTTCAATGGTTACTATATGCTTGCCATGAGCATTTCCAAGCGGTGTTAAGCAAGAAACAATACTTTTGTAAATCACCTCTTTTCCATTAAGCTGACCTTCAAGAACAGTACATGCGCCACAATCGCCTTCGCGACAACCAATTTTAGTTCCCGGTAAATCTGCTTTATATCTGATAAAATCAAGCAGGCTTTTTCCTGCTGGTTTATCTGTTTGTATTAATTGATTATTTAATATGAACGTTATCATAATAAAATTATTAGAGTACTTAATTTGTTGTAATTAAACGTTTTTGGTTTGTATTTGTTGAATATGCATTACTTAATTCAAAAACACCGTTGTAAACATGAACTATATCAAGGTATTTTGCATTTATAAGACAGTATACCGATTGTCCTTTATGTAAAAGAAGTTTCTCACGTGTTACCTGAGATACTTCTACAAGCAAATCGAATCCACAATTTACAACACAAAATAAATTAGTTTCATTTTCAATTATCTGACTTACGCTGCCCATAATTTGGTTTTGCAGAGATATTTCTTCCGAATATTCAAGGCTCAGAGCGATATCATCAGGTTTAATGCATAATTGAATTTTAGTTCCCTTAACAATATCTTTTGATAATAATTTAGATTGATTGGAAACTTTAATCTGACTTTTATTAGCAGTTAGCAAAGTAAAAACACTGTCATTTTTATCAAATGAATCAAAACTGCCAAATAATGTATTCTGGTATTTTTTCGGATTAATTAAGTTTGGGGTTTCCCCATTTTTTATAAGATTAAATACATAATCATTTGCTGTTACACTTCCATTTTCAATAAGTACTATCTGATGGGTAAGTTTCAGGATATCTTCTAAATGATGGCTTATAATTAACATTGGAATGTTAAAATGATAATTTATCTTTAACAAATATGATATAATTTGCTTTCTTTTTGAACAATCAACGCTAGAAAAGGGTTCATCGAGCAATAATAAGGAAGGCTGTGATAGAAGAGCCCTTCCAATTGCAACTCGTTGTTTTTCTCCACCTGATAGTTGCCGTGGCATCTGATACAATAAATCATTTAGATCTAACAATTCAATTACATCCTGCAATAATATTGATTGCTTTCTTTTATTCTTTTTTAGATAGAGTGAACTAAATAATAGATTTTTCTGAACAGTTAAATGAGGGAACAATAAATTTTCCTGAAATACATACCCAATATTTCTATTTTTTGCAGAAATGTTAAGCTTTTTCTTATTGTCATATAAAGTTACTCTATTCAGAATAATTTCACCACTATCCGGAGTACTTAATCCGGATAAAAGATTAAACATAGTTGTTTTTCCAGCACCTGATGGTCCAAAAATTCCTGTGATCGAACAACTTGATTTAAAACTATAATCAAACTGTTTGTTTCCTGAACTATATTTTATTGATCTGAATTCAATCATTGCCTGATTAAGTATTTTTTCTTTTTATTCAGGTATTCTGATGCAATTATGGCAAGTAAAGAAATTAATACTGAAAAAACCACAAGGCGCGTAACCTGAATTTCTTTTCCTGGTATTTGCATATTAGAATAAACCATTAAAGCAATAGTTTGTGTTTTTCCAAAAATATTACCGGCAAACGAAATAGTTGCTCCAAACTCACCAAGGCTTCGGGCGAAAGCTAATACAGCTCCACTTAATATACCCGGAAAAGCCATTGGTAAAAAAACCCTGAAAAAGGTACTTATTTTTGAGGCTCCAAGCGAGCTGGATGCTTTTCCATAATCTGGATCAATTAGTTCAAATGCTGATTTGGTGCTTCTCACCGCCAATGGTAACGATACTACTACAGAAGCAATAATTAATGCCGCAAAATTGAATGCAAATTGTATCCCAAAAACCTGAAATAACCATTGTCCCAATACTCCATTTTTACCAAGTAAAATAAGCAATAAATAGCCTGTAACTACTGGTGGAGCAACCAATGGAATACTGATTATTCCTTCAACTAATAATTTGCCAAAGAAATTTTTTGTAGCAAGCACCCAGCCCAACCATATTGCTAAGGGTAATGTAAAAAGCGTGCTTATAATGGCCACCTTTAAAGTGAGAAGTATTACAGTTATTTCATAAGTACTAAACATTGTCTAATAAATCTGTTATAAATCCATGTTTGGATAATATTGGTATTGATTTGTCTGATTTTATATAATCATAAATCAGTTTTGATTCATTGCTGTATTCTTTTATAAGGGTCATATAAAAGAAAATTGGATCATGAAGATTACTTGGAATGTCTGCAACAATTTTTATTTCATTTGATTTAATTGCTTCTGAGTAAAAAACTATTCCCCAATCGCATTCATTTAACTCAACAATATGCAAAGCAGATGAAACATCTTTTGTAAGGATAATTCTATCTTGTATTTGATTATACCAACCAAGCATACTCATAGTTTGTTTGGCATATTTCCCTGCAGGTACATACAAAGGATCGCCAATTGCAATCTTATCCGGAACAATTGACTTAATATTGAAATCATTTGTAAATTTAATATCAACATTTTTGCTTTTGTGGCAAATAACAACGAGTCTATTCCCTGCTAATTTATAAATAGATGAATCAATCAGAAGATTTTTGGTTTTTAAATAATTGATCCATTCAATATTAGCTGAAATAAAAATATCTGCTTTTGCTCCATCTGCTATTTGTCTTGCCAAAGTTCCCGATGCAGCAAAGTTTTTATCAATTGGGATACTATATTGAGTTAAAAATGAATCAGAAATTTCATTAATAGGCATAATACTGCCACTGGCAGCAAAAATAGAAACAATCAAATTATTATACTTTTGTTGACTACAACAAGATAGAATTGGAATTAAAAAAGATGTGATTAGTAAATATAGATAATATCTCTTAGTTTCTTTCATTTAGTTGAATAGCTTTTAAAAGCAATTTGATTGGAAAAATACAAAATAATGCTTAGAAATAAATGGATTTGACAAATTGTTCCTTTATTAAAAAGAAATTAGATAAAAATACTATGATTGATAAATGATTTGATAGATTGTTCTAGAATAATTGAAAAATATAGGAAAAATAAAACAGTACGAAAATTTATACAATATAAAAAAAGGCTCCTGAAGGAGCCTTTTAATAAACTTAAACTTTTAGCTTTTTTTCAATGGATTCAATCTGTCCTTTAAACCGTTTATCGGTATCCATAAGGTTGTTTACGGTTTTGCATGCATGCAGAACAGTAGCATGATCTTTTCCACCAATTTGTGCACCTATAGATGCTAATGAAGATTTAGTAAGAGTTTTGGAGAAATACATAGCAATCTGACGTGCTTGTACAATTTCTCTCTTACGCGTTTTTGATTGAAGCGAGTCGGGCGATAGGTTAAAATAATCGCAAACCACTTTCTGAATGTAATCAACAGATAATTCTTTTTTGGAATTTTTTACCAATCTATCAATCATCAATTTTGCCAACTCGAGGGTTATTTCCTTTTTATTAAGAGTTGATTGTGCTAAAAGTGAAATAAGAGCTCCTTCAAGTTCCCTGATATTAGTTGTAATATGAGATGCAATATAGTCAATTACCTCATCAGTAATAACAATACCGTCGTGATAAATCTTTTGACGAAGTATGGCTATTCGTGTTTCAAAATCAGGGGTTTGTAAATCAGCTGAAAGGCCCCATTTAAATCTCGACAATAATCGTTGTTCCATGCCTTGCATTTCAACAGGTGCTTTGTCGGATGTTAAAATAAGCTGTTTTCCAGATTGATGCAGATGATTAAAGATATGAAAGAAAATGTCCTGAGTTTTTTCTTTTCCAGCAAATTCTTGTACATCATCAATTATAAGTACATCGATCATTTGGTAAAAATGCAAAAAGTCGTTTTTGTTGTTGTTACGAACTGCTTCAACAAATTGAGTTTGAAATTTATTCGCATTCACGTAGAGCACCGTCTTCTCTGGGTATTGTTCTTTAACTCTAATGCCAATAGCCTGAGACAAATGTGTTTTACCTAAACCCGAATCACCATAAATAAACAATGGGTTAAATGCCGTGCCTCCGGGGTTTTCAGCTACAGCGTTTCCTGCAGATCTGGCCAAACGATTACATTCACCTTCAACAAAATTATTGAAATTGTTGTCGGGGTTTAACCGTGGATCAACATGAAGTTTTTTTATACCCGGAATAATAAAGGGGTTTTTAATAGATTTTTCTTCAGAACTTAAAGGTACAGTTACTGGTTTGTTTTTAAGTTCCGTTTTGTAGTTTGTTGGAAATTTGACTGTAAACGGTTTGTTGTTTGAATAAACACTGTTCTCCATTACCACACTATATTCCAACTTAGCATCATTACCTAGTTCTTTACGTAGCGTTTTTCGAAGAATATCAATATACTGTTCTTCTAAATATTCATAAAAAAACGGACTGGGAACTTGAATGGTTAAAATATTCTCCTCAACCTTTAAGGGAATAATTGGTTCAAACCAGGTTCTAAAACTAATAGATGGGACATTGTCTCTGATAATCTTTAAGCAATTGCTCCAAATTTCCTGATGCTTATTATTATCCATTTAACTCTTAATTGTTTAAAAAATTTTTACTTGCTTTTACGATTCAAACAAAATTGTGAAAAAAAAAAGGAAAAAAAAACTTAATTACTATTGTTTTTTTTAAAAATTAGATATACGATTTTATATCAAGCGATTAAATTTTTTTCAAAATATATTTTTTTGTAATCAGCGATAATTCAGGCTTTTAAGATTTTTTAGGGTTAAAAAATTGCTATTGAATCTTTTAGAAAAATTATTTAAACAAAAAATTCAGAATATGATTTTTTTATTAGAAAAAAATCAACAAATACAAAAATTTAGAATTAGTCTAAGCAAATTGAAGATATTAAGCTCCCCTTTACTTGTCTTTTTTTCCAAATAATGAAAAATGGACATATCGCTTAGGATGCTCATTCAGGTCAATCACCAGCTTATCAAGGTCTGCGGCGAGTTTGTTTAAATTAACATATAACGAATCATTGTTTATTAACAAACCAATAGTTCCTTCACCATTATTTATTTTACCAGATATTTCTCCAAGCTCAGCAAGTGTTTTATTTGCATTTAAAATAGTTGATTTAATATTAGCTTTTGCCAGCGAATCACTTATACTTGAGAAATTAGTTAATACAGTTGTAATTTTTTCGTTGTTATTTTTGAGATTTGCTGATATTGATTCAAAATTAGATAAGATCTTCGATAATTTTACTTTCTCTTCAGCGACTAAACCTGAAACATCATTTGTTATGTTTTCAAGATTATCTAATGAATTCTGTAAACCTTGTCTTCTTTCTGCATCAAAAATAGAAAGTACAGAATCAAGAGATTCAATTAATCTTTCTGCTTTTTCTTTAATAGGTAAAAGTTGATCGCTTAACTGAGATTCTAAACCAGGTTTTACAAAACCAATTAATGTATCACCTTTTGAAAGGATTTCTTGAGAATCTGATAATTCTAAGGTTACTAATTTACCAGCAATCAAGTTTGCTGGTTCTATTACTGATTTTGAGTTTTTTGGTATTTTAATTTCTTTATCAACCGAAAATCGAATTACAATGCGGCTTCTTTGCTTTTTATGAAACTTAATGGTTTCAACAACACCTACTTTAAATCCACTTAGCATTACAGGACTAGCAGCTTCAAGTCCATCGATATTATCATATACTGCATAATAATAATTGCTGGTTACAATAATATTTTTACCTTTTAAAAAATTTAGTCCCCAAATTAACAAAGCAAAGGCAATAACTGCAGTAATACCAATTTTAGTCTCTTTAGTAAGTTTCATTTATAACTATTTTATTGATTAAATAATTTTTAGTTTATTTTATTGATTAACTAATTTAAAAGCCTCCGTTAGCGAAAGTTGTTTCCCACTATTCTCAATAGCGATAATAAATGCATCTGGAAACTTATCTTCTATAGTTTTCTTTAAAATCACCATTTCATTATAATCTGCTGATGAACCAACAGTATACTTATATATATTATCAATCTTATATTCTTCAATATTTGAAATTCCTTTAAAATATTCTGAATCAAATGAAATAGGATTTCGAGCCGATGCAATTTGTACTTTAAAACTAACAGGACTAATATTTACACTATTTTCATCATTAATATTATCGACAATAGTATCGGGGGTTTCAATTTTTGAGGCAAAATGACTTTTTTCTTCGATCATAGACTTATAATCTTTAAATGCCCTATATATAGCCGATGCAATATAATCTTGCCCTTCGTTGCTTACTAAGAAAAGTTCTTCTTTCGGATTTGTTAAAAATCCAACTTCAATTAATACACTTGGCATGGTTGTTTTCCATAAAACAAGAAACCCTGCTTGCTTAACACCTCTGTTTTTGCGTTGTGCCCTGGTTTCGAATTGATCTTGCACAAATGATGCATAATTTAAACTTTGCTGGAGAAAAGTATTTTGCAGAAACTTAAAAATAATGTACGACTCGGCTGAATTTGGATCAAATCCTTCATATTTGGTAGAATAATCTTCCTCAAATAGGATTGCTGAGTTTTCAATTTTGGCAACTTCAAGGTTTCCATCAGTTTTATGCAATCCCATAGCATAGGTTTCTGTGCCAGAAGCATAAGAATTAGGATTACCGTTGCAATGAATAGAGATAAATAAATCAGCTTTATTTTTGTTTGCTATATCGGCACGCTCATTCAATGGAATAAAAACATCAGTATCTCTTGTATAAATTACATTAACTCCAGGAATGTTTTCTTTTATAAGATTACCAAGCTTTAACGAAATAGATAGAGCAATATCTTTTTCTTTAGATTGTTTGCCCGATGTACCATTATCCAAACCTCCATGACCTGCATCAATAACAATCGTCTTTAATAGATATTTCTCCCCATTTTGACTGTAAGTAATTGAATATAACAAAAGAAGGCTAATAGTAAGTAGCAAACTTAAAAATTGGTCCTTTTTTTGTTTAAAAAAAATATCTATAAAAACCATCTTCATTTATAATGTATATAATATTTTAGTTAGTTTTGAAGCTTAAAATAAAATCAGTTGCACAAAAATAGTATAATAAAATTGTTTTCTAAATTAAGGATACTCGTTTTTTCATCCATAGTGATTTTGGTACTTCCTTTAACCTCCTTTTCACAGGTTAGTAGGGATGTTGTAAAAACCGGTACCAGATTAAATCAAAGGACTGATACAACAACTATACCAGTTAACGAGAAAAGTACTCGGCTTGATGATTCTTTATCTACAAAAAATACAAATAAAAGTTTTATTGATACAAAAGTTATTTATTCTGCAACCGACTCAATAGTGCTTTCTCGCGATTCTAAAATGGTTTATCTTTATAATAAAGCAAAGGTAGAGTATGGAGATATAACTCTCGAGGCTGACTATATAGTATATGATCAGGAACACAATATTGTATTTGCTCAGGGTGTTGAAGATACTTTAGGTAATTTAGTAGGTAAACCGGTTTTTACTGAGAAGGGTGATAAATTTGATGCTAAAACCATCAAATACAATTTCAAAACAAAAAAAGGATTTATTGAGGAGGTTTTTACCGAAGAAGAAGATGGTTTCTTGCATAGTCAGGTTACAAAAAAACTAGAAGATAATAGTTTTTTAATGAAAAACGGTAAATACACTACTTGCGATGATCCTAGCCATCCTCACTTTTATTTATCTATGTCGAAAGCAAAAATTATACCTGGCGAAAAAATTATTTCTAGTTATTCTTACCTGGTGCTTCAGGATATTCCATTTAAAATATTATTTATCCCTTTTGGTTATTTTCCGAGTCAGAAGGATCAAACATCAGGTATTTTAATTCCAAAATACGGGGAGGAGAGCAGGAGAGGTTTTTTCTTACAAGATGGGGGTTATTATTTTGGTATTAGCGATATGATGGATCTTGCCATTACCGCTGATATTTTTTCCGAAGGTTCGTGGGGAACAGATCTTAGGTATCGATTTATTAAGAGATATAAATTTAATAGTAATTTAAGTGTTAAATATAATGAGTTTATTAAAGGAGATAAAGGGTTACCAGATTACCTAAAGTCTAAAGATATTAAAATAAGCTGGACACATACACAAGATCCTAAAGCAAACCCAACAAGGAAATTTAGTGCAAATGTTAATTATAGTACCAGTTCTTACGAAAAGTATAATAGTAAAACAATTGAGGATTTAAATACAAATACAAAATCTTCAAATATATCATATTCAAAATCTTGGCCTGGTAGACCATTCAGGCTTACTGCACAGTTGAATCATTCGCAAAATAATCAGACAAATAATGTTAATTTAACTCTACCTGTTGTGACCTTTAATATGGATAGACAATATCCTTTTCGTCGAAAAAATACCTCAGGTGAATTAAAATGGTACGAAAATATTGAGGTCTCATATAAATCAAAACTTGAGAATCGCATTACAACTGCAGACTCTCTGCTTTTTAATGGTACAAAATTTTCTGATTTTGAAAATGGATTTCAACATAATATCCCCATTAGTACCAATATAAAAATTCTAAAGTATTTTAATTTATCTCCTCAGGTTGAATATACTGGTATTTTGTACACAAGTTACCTGGGTAATAGGTATTATGATTATAATTATTATAACGAAGATAAGAATACATATGGAGCATTAATTACCGATACTATTAATGAATTAAAATATGCTCAATTAGTAACACCTTCTATTTCTTTAGGAGTTGGTCCAAATATTTATGGAATGTATGCTTTTAAAAATCCAAATGCGAAAATAGTAGCAGTTCGTCATGTTGTTACGCCTTCAGTAGCGATATCATATAGGCCAGATTTAGGGAACATGGTAGATCAGTACTATGGCAAATATGACATACTATCTGGTGATGAATGGAAAACCATTGAGTACTCAAAATTTGAAAATGGATTATACCGTTTTCCTGCAACACCAGGACAATCGGGAACGGTTTCTTTAAGTTTAAATAATAACTTGGAGATGAAAATCAGATCCGATAAGGATACTGTTACAGGGATGAGAAAGATTAAATTAATTGAAGGGTTAAAAATAGGTTCAAGCTATAATATTTTTGCAGATTCTTTAAATTGGAGTCCAATTAGTTTAAGTGGAAGAACTACGCTTTTTAACGATAAAGTAAATATTAATGCAGGTGCATCAATTGATCCATATGCAATTTATGAAAATGGAAGAAAGTATAATGAATACTACTGGAATGTTTCAGATGGCAATTTTTTTGGAAGAATTGGACGACTTACAAATTTTAATCTTTCAATTGATTTTAGATTAAATTCTCCTCAAGATAGTAAAGGCAATATAAAAGATAAGGATCAAGAAACAGAGTTATTAGATGAATTTGGTAACCCATTGCCCATTGCGCAAATACAACAACCAATTGTAGGGTATGTTGATTTTGATATTCCTTGGAATTTAAGTGTTGGATACAACTATAATTATTCCAAACCTGCTTTTGAAAAAAATATTACTCAAACACTTCAGCTTTCTGGTGATTTTAGTCTTACAAAAAAATGGAAATTAAGCTTTAGAACTAATTATGATATTACAAATAGAGAATTGTCATCTACTTCAATAAATATTCATCGCGATTTACATTGTTGGGAGATGACCTTTTCATGGATTCCTGTAGGTCGAATGCAGAGTTATAATTTCCAGATTAATGTTAAAGCTTCAACCTTGCGAGACTTCCTAAAACTACCTAAAAAACGAACCTGGCAAGAAAACCTTTAAATCAATTATCAATTAACAAACACCAATTATTTTACAAAGATTGAATGGTGAACTGTGAGCTAAAAATCCCAGATCTTGGCAATCACGATTCATAATTCACCGTTTCCCAGATAATACCCAATTTTTTATTATTTCTTTCCCAAATTCAGTCATTATCGATTCTGGATGATACTGAACTCCTCTAATATCAAATTCTTTATGCCTTAGCGACATAATATCTCCATTATTATCTATTGCAGTAATTTCCAAGTCTATTGGAAAATTACCTTTATTAACTGTCCAAGAATGATATCTGCCAGATTTAAAGTTTTTTCTTATACCTTTATATATATAGTCATCTGTAGTAATAATTGTTTTCATTTCTCTGCCATGATGTACTTCGGGCATATTGATTAATTCAGCACCAAAATACTCTGCAATAGCTTGGTGACCTAAACAAACTCCCAAAATTGGTTTAATTGTTTTATAATTATCAATAATAGAAAACATAATTGGCGAATCCTTAGGTAATCCGGGGCCTGGAGAGAAAATAATTTTGTCGAATAAATTAATTTCGTCCAAGTTAATTGAATCATTGCGATTAATCACAGTTTCTGATGCAAATTGCTCAATATAATGTGCCAGGTTATATGTAAAGGAGTCGTAGTTATCAACGATAAGAACTCTCATATTTCTTTTTTTAGATGAGCAAATTACGTTATTTTTGTTTTAGTATAATAATCAAAACTAAATTAATACCATATGAAAAAAGTAATTTTTACCGAATCAGCACCAAAAGCTATTGGTCCATATAGCCAAGCTATCGAATCAAACGGAACCCTTTATATTTCTGGTCAAATTCCAATTATTCCATCTACAGGACAAATACCCGAAGGAATAAAAGAGCAAACAAAGCAGGTTATGGAGAATATTGGAGCTATTTTAAAAGCAGCAGGTTATACCTATGATAATGTTGTAAAATCAACATGTTTGTTAAGCGATATGGATAATTTCAAAGCTATGAACGAGGTTTATGGAGAGTATTATAAAGAGAACCCGCCGGCAAGAGCAGCTTATGGCGTTGTAAAATTACCATTGGGAGTGCTAATTGAGATTGAAACAATTGCTGTGAAGTAGTTTTAATAATCACATTCTATAGTCTAGGCCAAAAGCATAATAAGAAAGGCTGCCAGTTGGCAGCCTTTCATTTTTATTAAAGATTCTAATTATTCAGCAACAATCTCAATTGAAACTTCAACCTTAACATCTTTATGAAGTTTTACAGTCACTTTGTGAGTTCCAACTTCTTTAATCTGATCTTCGGCAATCGTAATATTTTTGCGGTCAATATCAAATCCTTTTTCTTTTAATGCTTCAGCAATCTGAATAGTATTAACTGAACCGAAAATTTTACCTGTAGAACTGGTTTTTGCACCAATTTTTAGAGATACTTTTTCGAGTTTTTTAGAGTTTTCAAGAGCTTCATTTTTAATTTTTTCTTCTTTGTGAGCTCTTTGTTTAAGGTTTTCTGCATTTATTTTTTTTGCAGAAGATGTAGCACTAATAGCAAAGCCTCTAGGAATTAAAAAATTTCTTCCATATCCATCTTTCACTTTAACTATCTCGTTCACATTGCCTAAATTTGGCATATCTTGTTTTAAAATAACTTCCATTATTGTTCCTCCAAAGGTTATTTCAACATATCTGTTACATATGGCAGCAAAGCAAGATGACGCGCTCTCTTTATGGCTTTAGCTACTTTTCTTTGATACTTCAAAGAAGTTCCTGTTAATCGGCGAGGTAAAATCTTACCTTGTTCGTTAACGAATTTTTTTAAGAATTCAGGATCTTTATAATCAATATATCTGATCTTATTTTTCTTAAAACGACAATACTTTTTCTTTTTTACCTCTACGGTTGGGGGTGTAAGGTATCTTATTTCTGATTGGTTTTGTGACATTTTTATTCCTCCGCTTTAGTTTCTTTCTTAGTTTTTTTCTTTTCACTATACTCAACAGCGTATTTATCCATTTTAAATGTTAAAAAACGGATAATTCTTTCGTCGCGTCGGTACTCAGTTTCAAGTTTGTTGATTAATTCGCCTTTAGCTTTAAATTCAACTAAATAGTAGAAACCAGTCGATTTTTTTTGAATCGGATAAGCGAGTTTCTTTAAACCCCAATTTTCTTCGTGGACTAATTCGGCTCCATTATTTGCCAAAATGCCTTTGAATTTTTCAACCGTCTCCTTCATCTGTGTATCAGACAAAACGGGAGTTGTAATGAAAACGGTTTCGTAATAATTCATCATAACACTTTTGTTTTAAATAAATAATTAATTTAATGAGCCGCAAAATTAGGCATTTTTTTAATTTTTACAAAGATTTAGGTAAGTAAATGAAATATAATCATCTAATTTTTTCACGATTCGAATTAACTAGATTTTTGTGAATAACTTTTTAACACAAATAAAATGTTTGCAGTTATTTTTGGTCAAAAATTATAAATTTGTATTTCTTAATTAGCTTAATTATTACAAATGGATAATTTCATAGTATCTGCTCGAAAATATCGTCCAGCAACATTTCAATCGGTTGTTGGGCAAAACTCAATTACTACAACCTTAAAGAATGCTATTAAAAACAAACTTCTTGCCCATGCATACTTGTTTTGTGGACCGCGTGGAGTAGGTAAAACTACTTGTGCAAGAATCTTTGCTAAAACTATAAATTGCAAAAATTTAACAGAAAAAGTTGAGCCATGTAATGAGTGCGAATCGTGTAAGGCATTTGATCAAAACCGATCTTATAATATTCATGAACTTGATGCTGCATCAAATAACTCTGTCGATGATATCAGAAACCTGATAGAACAAGTGCGAATACCTCCCCAGGTTGGTAAATATAGTATTTATATTATTGATGAGGTTCACATGTTATCGGCACAAGCATTTAATGCATTTTTAAAAACACTTGAAGAACCACCTGCACATGCAATATTTATTCTGGCAACTACCGAAAAGCATAAAATTATACCAACCATTTTGTCACGTTGTCAGATATTCGATTTTAATCGAATTAAAATTGATGATACAGTAACATATCTTGAGCATATTGCAAAAACAGAAGGTATTCAATATGAGGTTGATGCATTCAATGTTATTGCCCAAAAAGCTGATGGTGCCATGCGTGA
Organism: Bacteroidetes bacterium GWF2_33_16; assembly: GCA_001768565.1. Classification (GTDB taxonomy): domain Bacteria; phylum Bacteroidota; class Bacteroidia; order Bacteroidales; family UBA12077; genus UBA12077. The sequence goes on from MEOE01000036.1 coordinate 54,222, forward strand.
TGCACTTTCAATTTTCGATCAGGTGGTTAGCTTCTCTGGAGATAATATTACTTATCAGAAAGTTATTGAAAATCTGAATGTTCTTGATTATGAGTATTTCTTTAAACTCACTGATGCTTTTTTTAAGAATGATTTATCTACATCACTACTAACATTTAATGAGATTCTAGAGAAAGGTTTCGATGCACATCATTTTATTTCCGGACTAAGCGAGCATTTTAGAAATCTTCTTGTTGTAAAAGATGAAATAACACTTCAATTGCTGGAAGTAGGAGCTAATATCCGCGAAAAATATAAGGAACAAACTCGATCAATTACTACTGATTTTTTATTTTCAGCATTGGAAATCTCCAATAAGTGCGATTTGAATTACAGGATAAGCCGGAACAAACGGCTTCATGTAGAGCTTGCATTGATTGAGTTATGTAATATAACCAACGAAAAAAAAAACTCTGATTCCATAGAAACAGAAGAAAATCCTGAAAAAAAAGAGACTAAAACACAAACAGTTGATGAACCTGATCAAGGATGGCGAACAGAAAAGGTTATAAAGAAAATTAATGAGGATGTTAAAAAACTTGATATCCCAAAAGTCAAACTTAATCATTTACCATCATTCTCTATAAAAGATAATCTTTCAGGACAATCATCTCAAAAGATTGAAGATCTTTCAGATAATGAAGTAAATGGCGACATAAATGAAGTAGAGCCTTCGTATAAAGATCAATCATTTTCAGAGCTTGAACTAATTGATAAATGGCAACAATTCTCCGATAAATTGGGCGACAGACCAAGAATTTTTAACACCTTAACATCAAAAGAACCAAAATTGGAAAGGGAAACAATAGTTACTTTTCTAATTGATAATAACTTGCAGGAGGAAATGATTAATGATATTCGAAATGAATTAATTGCATTTTTAAAAGTTGAATTAAAAAACAAAAATATAGAGCTTAAACTAGTTTTAAACGAATCTACTCAAGAAAGCAAACTATATACTTCTGAAGAAAAATTTAGGCATTTGCTTTCAAAAAATGAGGATTTGGGTAAGCTAAAACAAGAGTTTAACCTGGATTTTGATTAATTAAACAAAATATGATTAGATTTGTTATAAATAAAACAAATTATAAAATGTTTAACCTAAAAGAAAAATCAATATGTTATCAAAAAAAATTGAAAAGATTTTAAACGATCAGATCGAAAAAGAAGGATATTCCTCAAATCTATATTTGGCAATGGCATCATGGGCTGAGAAAGAAGGTTTTGCTGGAATATCACAATGGCTTTATGCTCAAGCTGAAGAGGAAAGAATGCATATGCTTAAATTTGTTAGTTTTATAAACGAACGAGGTGGACATGCTGTAGTTCCTGCTTTTGCAAAACCTCCTGTGAAGTTTGAGGGTATTAAAAAAATGTTTGATCAGGTATTAGAGCATGAACAATTTATTACTAAATCTATTAATGAAATTGTAGCTTTAGCTATTAAAGAGAACGATTTTGCTATTAATAATTGGATTCAATGGTTTGTTACTGAGCAAATGGAAGAAGAATCGAATGTTCAAACAATAATTGACAAGCTAAATCTACTAGGCGATAAGAATTTCTATATTTTTGATCGTGATATTATGGGCTTACGGACTGCAGAATAGCATTATCTATAATAAGTTTTTAAAAAGAAGCCGTCTCAAAAGATAATCTGAGACGGTTTTTTTATGTTGTTATTTTTAGCGTATTTATATTTTAGCTTATAGTCTTTTGTTTAGG